>NZ_JBEZWO010000001.1:503423-823218 GCF_040637515.1 Streptomyces sp. NPDC029041
AGGGAATCGCGGGTGTTTTCGCGAATAAGCGGCATGACGTCGTGGGGTGCGTGGCGCCATCGGCGCGCGGTGCTGTGGGGCGCGGCAGCCGTTACCTGAGGGATTTCCATGACTCTCACTCAGCACGACATCGATCAGGAGATCGCGGCCGAGCGCGCCGCGTACGAGAAGCGGCTCGCGGACGGGGGACCGATCGAGCACCAGCCGCGCCGCGACTACGCGCCGTACCGGTCCTCGGTGCTCCGGCACCCCAAGCAGCCGCCGGTCACCATCGACGTCGGCAAGGACCCGGAGCTGGTGGAGCTGTCCTCCCCCGCCTTCGGGGAGCGGGACATCACCGAGATCGACAACGACCTCACCCGGCAGCACGGCGGCGAGCCGATCGGCGAGCGCATCACCGTCTCCGGACGGCTGCTGGACCGCGACGGCCGCCCGGTGCGCGGTCAGCTCGTGGAGATCTGGCAGGCCAACTCCGCGGGCCGCTACGCCCACCAGCGCGAGCAGCACGACGCCCCGCTCGACCCCAACTTCACCGGTGTGGGCCGCACCCTCACCGACGACGACGGCCACTACCGCTTCACCACCGTCCAGCCGGGCCCCTACCCCTGGCGCCAGCACGTCAACGCCTGGCGGCCGGCGCACATCCACTTCTCGCTGTTCGGCACGGCGTTCACCCAGCGGCTCGTGACCCAGATGTACTTCCCGAGCGACCCCCTGTTCCCCTACGACCCCATCATCCAGTCCGTGACGGACGACGCCGCCCGGCAGCGGCTGGTCGCGACGTACGACCACAGCTTGTCGGTACCGGAGTTCTCGATGGGCTACCACTGGGACATCGTGCTGGACGGCCCACAGGCCACCTGGATCGAAGAAGGGCGCTGAGCGGCCATGACGAAGATCGACACCAGCCGGCCCGACACCGTGCTGCCCACCCCCTCGCACACCGTCGGCCCGTTCTACGGCCACGCCCTGCCGTTCCGCGGCGGCGAGGACATCGCGCCCCTCGGGCATCCGGACACCGTCACCGTGCACGGGTACGTCACCGACGGCGAGGGCAACCCGCTGCCGGACGCCCTGATCGAGCTGTGGGGGCCGGACCCCGACGGCAACCTGCCGACGGCCGACGGCTCCATGCGGCGCGACCCGGCCTCCGGCGGCTTCCTCGGGCGCAACGGCGTGGAGTTCACGGGCTGGGGGCGCATCCAGACCGACGCGAACGGCCACTGGTACGCGCGCACGCTGCGGCCCGGCGCACGGGGGCGCAGCGCCCCGTACCTCAGCGTGTGCGTGTTCGCGCGCGGGCTGCTCGTGCACCTGTACACCCGCATCTACCTGCCGGGCGACGCGGCGGTGCTCGCGGCCGACCCGCTGCTGTCCGGGCTGGAGGACGCTCGGCGCGACACGCTGATCGCAGCTGAGGAAGGGAGCGGCACGTACCGTTTCGACATCCGTCTTCAGGGCGAAGGCGAGACGGTCTTCCTGGAGTTCACGTGACAGCGCACCCCGGCGACACCGGCCTGCTCGCCCCCGGCTGGGCCGGCTCGGAGGCCGCGGCCGCCACCGGCGACGAGGCATACCTGCGGGCGCTGCTCGACGCGGAGGCCGCGTTGACCCGCGCCCAGGCCGCCATGGGGCTCGCCCCTGCCCAGGCGGCGGCTGCGGTCACCGAGGCCGCCCGCACCGGTGCCTTCGACGTACGGGCTCTCGCCGAAGCCGCCCGCACGGGCGGCAATCCCGTCATCCCGCTGGTCGGGGATCTGACCAGGGCCGCGGGCGAGGCGTACGGGCCCTACGTCCACCGGGGCGCGACCAGCCAGGACATCATGGACACGGCGACGATGCTGGTCGCCGCGCGGACCCTCGACCTGGTCCTCGCCGACCTCGGCCGTGGCGAACGGGCGTTGTCCCGGCTGGCCGCCGAGCACCGCGACACCGCGATGCCGGGGCGGACCCTCACCCAGCACGCCGTGCCGACCACCTTCGGGCTGAAGGCGGCCGGATGGCGGTCACTGGTCCTGGACGCGCGGGACAGGGTGCGGGCCGTCCGGGAGTCGCTGCCCGTCCAACTCGGGGGCGCGGCCGGAACGCTGGCGGCGTTCGGGGCGTACGGCGCGAGCGATCCGGCCGGGCTGCCGGAGGCGTACGCCCGGGAACTCGGCCTGCGGGCACCCGGACTGCCCTGGCACACCCTGCGGACACCGGTCGCCGACCTCGCCGGATGCCTCGCCTTCACGGCGGGCGCGCTGGGCAAGCTCGCCGTCGATGTCCTCACCCTGTCGCGCACCGAGATCGCCGAGGTGGCGGAGGGCAGCGGCGGGGGTTCGTCCGCCATGCCGCACAAGTCCAACCCCGTACGGTCCACCCTGATCGCCTCCGTCGCGCGCCGGGCGCCCCAGCTCGCGGCGACGCTGTACGGGGCGATGGCCGCGGAGGACGAACGCCCGGCCGGGGCCTGGCACGCCGAGTGGGAACCGCTGCGGGATCTGCTGCGGCTGACCGGCGGTGCCGCTCGTGACGCCGCCGAACTGGCCGAGGGGCTGCGGGTCAGGCCCGAGGCCATGCGCCAACACCTGGACATCACGCACGGGTTGATCGTCTCGGAGCGGCTGTCCGCCGAACTGACCCCGGTGCTCGGCCGCGCCGGCGCCAAGGAGCTCCTCACCAGGCTGGCCTCGGAGGGGCAACCGCTGGCCGAGGCGCCCGAGCTGGCCGGGGTGGATCTCGATCCGTCCCATTACACGGGCTCCGCCGGAGTCCTCACCGACCGTGCTCTGGAGCGACGTTGACACTTCTGAATCACCATGCCGAAGGGCCCGCCTCCGCTCCCCCGCTGCTGCTCGGCCCCTCCCTCGGCACGTCGTACGCCCTGTGGGACGACGTGGCGCCCGAGCTGTCGATCACCCATCGGGTGGTGCGCTGGGACCTGCCGGGGCACGGCGGTTCTGCGGCCGGTCTCATCCGGGCGGGCGCGAGCGTCGGTGACCTCGCCGCGCAGGTGCTGGCGCTCGCAGACTCGCTCGGCATCGAGCGGTTCGCGTACGCGGGCGTGTCGCTGGGCGGGGCCGTGGGACTGTATCTCGCGGTGCACCGTCCGGAGCGCCTGACGTCGCTCGCCGCGATCTGCTCGTCGGCCCACTTCAACGGGTCCGGGCCGTGGGAGGAGCGGGCCGCGCTGGTACGGCGCGAGGGGCTGGCCGGGCTGGCGGACAACGCCGGCGCGCGCTGGTTCGCCGGCGACTTCACCGTGCCGCGCCTGGTCCGGGACCACCGGGACGCCGACCCGGAGGCGTACGCCGCGTGCTGTGACGCGCTCGCCGCGTTCGACCTGCGCGACCGGTTGCCGGAGATCACCGTGCCGACCCTGCTGGTCGCCGGCCGTGAGGACCCCGCGACGCCCCCCGCGCATCTGCGGGAAATCGCCGACGCCGTGCCGGGCGCGACGCTCGTGGAGCTGCCGGGCGCCTCGCACCTGGCCCCCGCCCAGTGTCCGGAGGCGGTGCTGACCGCCCTGCGCGCTCACTTCGGTCAGGGCGCCCTCCTGGGCATGGCGGTACGACGCGAGGTGCTCGGCGACCAGCACGTCGACCGGGCGCAGGCCCGCCAGACACCGTTCACGGCCCGCTTCCAGGACTTCATCTCGCGCTACGCGTGGGGCGAGATATGGACCGATCCGACGCTGTCCCGCCGTGAGCGCAGCATGATCACCCTCACCGCGCTGGTCGCACACGGCCACTACGACGAGCTGGCCATGCACGTCCGCGCGGCCCGGCGCAACGGCCTCACCCCGGAGGAGATCGGCGCGGTGCTGCTCCAGACGGCCGTGTACTGCGGGGTGCCGGCGGCGAACTCGGCGTTCGCGACGGCCCAGCGGGTCCTGGCGGAAGAGGACGGCACCTCGTGAGGACCGGAGCACGAGCCCGCATGTCATGAGCCCGGCCGGTCCGGCAGGCTCCTGCCTCGCCGCCCCGGCCATGGAGGCGAGCCCCGGACGGCTGCCGCGATGGTGGTGTGCGGGGGAGGCCGTCCGGCTCACCCGTTCTGAGCCGCCCGGAGGTCTCCGCCGCCGGCGAGCCGGGCCCGCTGCACCGCGCCCGCGCTACGCCGGGCCGACACCCGTCGTGAGCGCGGCACGTGCCCGCTGCGCCAGTGCGTCGGCCCCGCACGAGACCGCCAGGTCCAGGCCCCGGCGCAGGTCGGCCGCCGAGCGGGCGGCGATGCCGAACTCGATGCGGGCCGCCGCGTGTTCGTACTGGCAGGGCGAGGCCTCCAGGTAGGTGACGGCCTGGCCGTAGAGCCGGACCGCCCGCTGGCCGGTCTCCAGGTCGGCGGCGCAGCGCAGGGCTTCCCCTATCGCCGTGTCCGTGCCGAATCGCTCGGCCTGGCGGCGTACGTCGACGGCGAGCCGCGCGGCCCGGGCCGGGTCCTCGGTGCGCAGGGCGCGGGCGAGGTCGGCCGCCCAGGGGACCAGCACGGGGTTGTGGTGTCCGCGCGCCGCGGCCGCCTTCTCCGCGGCCTCCAGTTCGTTGATGCCGTCCTTGGTGCGGCCGACGGCCAGCAGCAGCCGGCCGCGCACCGAGCGGGGATCGGGCAGGACGATGGTGGACGGGTAGGGCGGGGCGAAGCCGTGCCGTTCGGCGACGTCCCAGGCCTGTTCGACGTGCCCGCGGGCGAGCAGGGTGTCGACGAGGCTGCAGGTCGCGGACCAGTACAGGGGCAGGCCGCGGCCGACGCGTTCGGCCAGGCGCAGCGCCTCGCGCAGGGACGCCTCGGCCTCCTTCAGACGGCCTCGCCTGCGGTGGCCGATCCCGACGTAGGCGTGGGCCAGGGCGAGGTGGCCGCCGCTCCAGCCTGCCGTCTCGTAGGCGCGCAGCGCTTCGTTGTAGAGGGTCTCGGCGCGGTCGAGGCGGTCGGTGAAGCCGTACGCGTTGGCCAGCATGAGCAACAGCTCGATGCCCCACTCGGTGTCCGTCCAGCCCAGTCCGGGGGCGAGGCGGCCGTTGACGAGGGCACGGTCGCACAGCTCGGCGACCTCCTCGGCGTTCTCGCCGTGCATCAGGGCGTCGAAGCCGCGCAGGATGAGCAGGGCGCGTTCGGAGTTGTCCCGGCCGGTGCAGGGGCGGGCGAGGTCGGCGAGCCGCTGGGAGCGGCCGGGGGAGGCCGCCTCGCCGGCGTGCAGCCCCTCCCACATGAACTGCGCGGCCTGCAGCCGCATCCGGTCGGGGCCCGGCTGGAGCCGGGCGGCCTCCGCCTCGACCGTGCGGACGGCTTCCTCCAGCTGGTCGTTGTGGAGCAGCGCCTGGGAGAGCCGGAAGACGGCGTCGACCCGCTGGCCGCCGTGGAGGCCGGGCATGCCGAGCGCGGCCCGCAGGTGGCCGATGGTGCGGGCGGGCGCGGTGAGGAAGGTGGCTTCGGCCAGTTCGTACAGCACCTGCGGGTGCGACTCGGGCCGGGGCGGTTCCTTCAGGGCGCGTTCCAGGCAGCGGCGGGCCGCGTCGGGGGCGCCGACGGCGAGGTGCTCGCGGGCTGCCTCGCGCAGTTGCGTGACGAGTTCCTCGTCGTCGTCCGGGTGGACCTCCAGGAGGTGGCGGGCGGCCGTCGCGGCGCTGTGTCCCTCGTCGGTGACGATCCGCGCAGCGATGCCGTGCATGGCGGTGCGCAGGGCGTCGGGGATGGAGTTGTAGACGGCGGTGGCGATCAGCGGGTGGACGAACTCGAGGTCGCCCTCGGTGCTGTGGCCGGTCGCGGGGTCGGGCGCGGTGAGGATCCGGGCGGTGCGCAGCAGTTCGGCGCAGTGGCGGGCGTCGTCCGGCCGCAGGGTGGCGAGCTTGGCCACCAGGTCGATGGAGATGCCGGTGCCGAGGATGGCGGCGGCCCAGGCGAACCTGGTGGCGTCGATGCCGAGTTCCTCCAGGCGGGCGACGAGGCCGCCGCCGCGGGCCGAGCGGTTCAGGTCGCGCAGTTCACCGGCCCGGGCCTCGACCGGTTCGAGTTCGCTGTCCTGCACTCGGGCGAGGAGTTCGACGGTCTCGTAGGGGTTGCCCGCGGTGACGGCCCAGACCTCGCGGCAGAACGCGGCGTCGGCATGTTCCCCGAGGGTGGCGCGGGTGAGTCCGGCCGTCGCGTCTGGGGTGAGGGCGCTCAGGGTCGTGGCGGGGCCTTGCGCGGCGGCGGCGACGGTGTCGAGGTGGCGGGCGCTCGCGCCGGAGACCTCTTCGGTGCGGCGGGTGACGACAACCAGGACGGACATCTCGTCGAGGCGCTCGGCGAGTCCCGCGAGCCAGTGCAGGGTCTCCTGGTCCGCCCAGTGGGCGTCGTCGATCATCAGCACCAGTGGCCAGTCGCGGCGGGCGAGCCGGCGCACGGCCGCGACCAGGCCGTCGCACACGCCCTGCGGGTCCGCCTGCCGGTCGCCGGGCTCGGCGATGCCGAGGGCGGGGCCGGCGATGTCGTACCAGTCGCCGAGGTACTCGCGCGCCTCTTCCGGCAGCATCGACACCAGCGCCGGCTGCAGCAACTGACGCACCACGTTGAAGGGGACCGACCTGAGGGTCTCGCCGCCGCGTGCCGACCAGACCGTGCAGCCGCGGGCCTCGGCGATGCGGCGGGTTTCGGCCAGCAGGGCGGTCTTGCCGAGTCCGGCCTCGCCGCGGAAGACCAGCAGCCCGCCGGACGAGGAACGGTCCGCGCACAGGCTGTCGACCGCCCGCTCGACGGCGGCGACCTCCTCGTCGCGCTCCCACAGGGAAGCCGAGGCCGCGGCCGTGGGCCGTACCTCCGTCATCCCGCTCCCTCCCCAAGTCGCCCGAACGACGTACAGACATCGAGCGTAGCCGTCCGATTGCCAGAGTGGAGGGTGGTCGGTGCACCTCTTGCCGTGACGGGTGACACCGGGTGCGGCCGGGCGACGCACTTGTCCTGTCACCAGCCACCTTCGGGTCAACGCTTCGTAAACACACGAAAGGTGACGTCCAGTCAGCGACCCGGCGCACGTGGCGCGGCCCCACGGGGGATCGCCGCGGGGCGGTGGCCCTCCTGCGGAGTGGTACGGGTTCGGCGTCCACGACTGCTCCGCGACGATCATCGCGGCAGGTTGCGCACACCGGAGGGCGGAGCAAGGCCGGGCCTCTGGTCAGGACGTACGCGTCCTTCGCCCTCGTCCTCTTCCTCTGTCCCGTCAGGGCGGCGCTTTTCGGCCGGGCGCACTTCGGACGACCTCGGTCTGCCGTCCGACGCCGAGGAGGCATTCGGCTTCGCCGGACCCGGGGCACCGAGCTGCACGGCCTGCCGGGCACGGGACCGGCGAGCACGGGGGCCGGTGTGCCGGTGGCGCTTCCCCCGGGCCGGGACGCGGGGCTTCCGCCAGGGGCGGCCCGGCGGCCCGACGCGACCGCTGCCGGAACAGCCGGTTCCGACTCCTCTCATGCCTCTTTCACCGACGCCTCATACGGTGGGGGCATGACGCAGGAGACTCCTCCCGGGTGGTACGCCGATCCCGGACAGACAAGTGACGGGCCCGCCACCGAGCGCTGGTGGGACGGCCGGGCCTGGACGGACCGCATCCGCCCGGCGCAGCCGCCCGCGACCTGGGGTCCCCCGACGGGCCCGGCGTCCGCCGGCTCCGCATCGCCGCGGCGGACGGCACCCGACGCGCCGCCCGCCGAGACCCCGGCACCGGCGGAGCGGCCGGCTGCCGCCGACGACCGGAACGGGGCCGAGGGGCCGGAAACCGGGCGGACCGCGGGGGCCGCAGCCCCGACTGCCCCCGGGACAGCGGAATCCGGTCCGCCCGGCGCCGCGACACCGGCCGCCGCGCAGCCGCACCCGGCCGGGCAGGCCGGGGCCGGGCAGCACCCGGGGGCCTGGGGTTCCGGAGCCGCCGGTTACGCGGGTGCTGCCGGGCAGCCGGGGACCGGCGCGTTCGCCGGGTCCGCCGGGTATGCCGGCTACCCCGCCTACCCCACCGCGCCTCCCGGCGGTAAGGGGCGGCGGCTGCGGATAGGTGCCGCCGTCGCCGCTGCCGTAGTCGTCCTCGCCTGCATCGGCGTGGGCGTCTACGCGTTGACGGACAACGGCGGCGGCGGTTCGCCCACTTCGCAGGCGCCCGGCGGGCCCGGCGCCCCCGGAGGCCAGGGCGGACCGGGCGGCCCGGGAGGGTCCGGAGGCAACGGCGGCGACGGGGGGTCCGGTGGGCAGAGTCCGCGGCCCGAGCAGTCCCGGCCGCCGAAGATCAGGAGCGGTTCGGTGACCGATGCGGTCAGCGGCATCAGTCTGCCGATCCCGAAGGGCTGGTACGGCCAGCAGGCCCAGGCCGGCGCCCAGGTGACGTCCGACGAGTCCTACAAGTGCCCCGGCGACACCTCCTCGACCTGCACCAAGGGCGGCGCCTACTCGGCCCCGGCCCTGGCGCTGGGCACCAAGGGCGCCACCGCCGAGGAGATCGCGAAGGCGGACATCGCGAAGAACGCCGAGGAGTCCTACGGCGGGAAGTCCTACGGCGGGATCACCTCCCACGACGTGCTGGACTCCAAGGCGGTGACCGTGGCCGGGCAGCAGGGCTACCTGGTCCGCTGGAAGGCCGTCACGAGCAAGGGCGCCGACGGCATCGTGGAGTCGCTCGCGTTCCCCTCCCCCGCGAACGCGAAGCTGATGGTGGTCGTGCGGTTCGGCGTCGACGCGGACCAGAAGGAGACCGTGCTCGACGACATCACCAAGGGCATCAAGGTGGCCACGGGCAGCGGCAACGGCCAGGACGTCTGAGGCCCGGCGCCCCGCGGCCCGGCCGGCCGGGTGGGGCGCCCCCGCCGCTCACAGGGGCGCCCCACCCGGCCGGGGGGTGCGCGCCGCCCCCGTCCCCACGGGTCGGCGCGGTCGGGTCACCGTCCGGTCATCCGGCGGACGGCGGCCCGGGCTTCAGGTCAGGCCCAGGGCCGGCAGCACGGCGGCTTGCACGAACCGGACCAGGTAGTCCGGGTCCGCGTACTCGCCCTCCAGGACGGGCCGGATGCGCAGGACGCCGAACATCTGTGCCGGGATGTACTCCAGCGCCGGGTGGTCGGCGGGCACTTCCCCCCGTTCGACCCCGCGCCGGATGATCTCCTTCAGCGCGGCGATCTCCGGTTCGACCAGCGCCTCGCGCAAGGCGCGCTGCAGCTCCGGGTCCTGAGGGGCCGCGTGCGCGAGCGCCTGGAGGAGCTTGGTGTCCCGGCCCGACAGCTCTCCCGCCGCCCGGGCCGCCTCCCGCAGGTCCCCGGCGAGCGAGCCGGTGTCGATGCGGCGCGTCCGCCGGTGCGAGCGCAGCGCCGCCGCCACCAGCTGCGGCTTGGTCTTCCACTGGCGGTAGAGCGTGGACTTGCTGCACCGGGTGCTGGCGGCGATCCCCTCCATGGTGACGGAGTCGTAGCCGAACTCCCGGAGCTGCTCCAGCACGGCGTCGTAGAACTCCTGCTCACGCTCGGGCGTGATCTTGGAGCGGCGCGTGGCACCGAGCGGCTCGGGCCGGTCCGCAGCCTGCGACGTCATGGGCGGGGCTCCTGGTTTCCCTCGGGCGGCCGGAGCGTTCCCGGCCGACGGTGTGTTCCACGTCTATCGATACGCCAGTGTACCGGTACGCCACCGTATCGGTACACTGGCGTATCGGTACGCTCTCGTACCGATAAGAGCACCACCGTCACCGAAGGGGCCGGGGGATGAATGCCCGCACCGAGCCTGCACCGGCGGGGTCCGACGCCGTAGCGCGACCGCCGCTCGTCCGGGAGATCCTGCTCGTCGCAGGGCTCTTCCTCGTCTACAAGTTCGGCCGGCAGCCGGCCACCGGCCACACCGGCGAGGCCTTCCGCAACGCGCACCGCGTGTGGGACTTCGAACGGGCGGTCCATCTCCCCGGCGAGGGCGCGGTGCAGTCGCTCCTGCTGCACGGTGACGGCCTGGCGCACCTCGCGAACACCTACTACGCGACCGTCCACTTCCCCGCCACCGCCGCCTTCCTGGTCTGGCTCTACCTGCGCCGGCCGGTCCACTACGTCTGGGCCCGCCGGATCCTGGCCGCGGTCACGGCCGCCGCACTGGTGCTGCATCTGCTGTTCCCGCTCGCCCCGCCCCGCATGACGGCCGCGACCGGCCTGGTCGACACGGCGCGGGTGTACGGGCCGTCGGTGTACGGCAATCCCACGACGGACTCGCTGTCGAACCAGTTCGCGGCGATGCCGTCGCTGCACTTCGGCTGGGCGTTGATGGTGGCGATCGGGCTGATCGTCGCCACCCGCTCGCGGTGGCGCTGGTTCTGGTCGGCGCATCCCCTGCTGACCCTGCTGGTGATCGTCGGCACCGCCAACCACTACTGGCTCGACGCGCTCGTGGCCGCAGCCCTGCTCGGGCTCGCCCTCGCGTTCATCCACCTGCCGCACCGCACGGCGAGCACCGCCGGACGGACGCCGGGCCGCCTCGTACCGGCGCAGCGGGACGAGCAGGCGTTCGCGGGAGCCGGCCGATGAACGCCGTGGTGATCGCCGTCGCCCTGTCCCTCGTTTCCGCCGTCGCCTACGCCGCCGCCGCGGTCGCCCAGGAGCGGCTCGCCTCCCGCTCCCCGGCCGCGGGCACCGCGGCCCTGCTCGGCAGCGGCGCCTGGTGGTGGTCGGTCGGGCTGAACGCGTCGGCCGCCCTGCTGCACGTCGTCGCCCTCCGGTACGGCCCGCTGACCGTGGTGCAGCCGCTCGGCGCGCTCACCCTGGTCGCGGCGGTGCCCATGGGAGCGCGGATGGCCGGACGGCGGGTGAGCGCGCGCGAGTGGAAGGGCACCGCCCTGACCCTCCTGGGCCTGGGCGCGATCCTGGTCACGGCGTCCGGTCCGGCGCCCGGCGGTGTGCTGAGCGTCCCCGAGGCACTGGTGGTGGCGGGCGCCACCGCGGCGTTCATCGGGGTGCTGTCCCGGCCCGGCGCCCGCCCCGGGCTGCGGCACGCGACCGCCTCCGGTCTCGCCTCCGGGGTCGCCTCGGCCCTCACACAGACCGTGACGGTGGCCGCGACCGACCGGTCCGGCTCCGTGCTGAGTGTCCAGGTGGTCGGCGTGGCCCTGCTGGTGGCGGCCTTCGCGGCCGGCGGGCTGGTGCTGTCGCAGACCGCGTACCGGGGCGGTCTGGGCGGGCCCCTCGCGATGGTGACCCTCTCCAACCCGATGGCCGCCGCGGTGATCGGCCTGTCGCTGCTCGGCGAACGCCTTCAGGGCGGCCCCGCGGGCATGCTGCTCGCGCTCGCGGGGGCGGGCCTCGCGTCCTGGGGCGTGGTGCTGCTGACCCGGACGGCACCCCCGGCGGTCCCGGCCGGCGACGACCATCCGGTGGCCGCGGTCCTGGCTCTGGAGGCCGGCTCGGCCACGCCCGAACCGGCGCTGGCGCCCCGGCCGCACGATCCGGGGCACCTCACTCCCGCTACGCGGTGATGATCGCCGGGTCGCTCACCCCCGGCTGCCCGTTCTCGACGTGCCCGGCGAACCGCCGCAGGAACGCCTTGTCACCCTCGGCGGTGACGGTCAGGTCGTACCAGCGGCGGCTGCCGGAGAGTTCGACGGTCCGGCACACCTTCGCGCCCGGACGGACGGTGACGGTCGCGGGCCTGCCGCCGTAGGCGTCGGTGAGCTTCAGACGGACCGCGCCGGAGCCCTTGTTGGTGAAGGTCAGCTCGATGTCGTCGCCGGTGTGGCGAGCGGTGACCTCGCAGCCTGCCGCCTTGTTCGAGCCCTTGAAGACGCGCACGAAGCCGTTCGGACCGTGCACGGTCAGGTCGTAGGAGCCGCCGGAGTACGCCGAGTTCCAGGTGTCGGAGAGCGCCTTGCCGGCCTCGGTGGTGTACATCCAGGGGCCGTCGGCGCGGTTGCCGGAGGTGACATGGAAGGCGCCGCCGGCCTTCGCCCCGGTGGCGAAGGTGAGGGTGAGCTTCCCGCCCGCGGTGTCGACCGAGGCGTCCACGTGCGGGGCGTACTTCAGCGGCCGGGAGCGGCGCAGGCCGCGCTCCTGGCGGGGCATGCGCGGGTCGGCGGGCGGGACCGGCTTGTAGTCCGGGTGGCGTTCGCGGTCCTGCGGCTCGTAGCCGTCGGTGCCGGGCAGCGGGGCGGGGCGCGCGTCCTTGCGGGAGAAGTCGAACGCGGACGTCAGATCACCGCAGATGGCGCGCCGCCAGGGCGAGATGTTCGTCTCGCGCACACCGAAGCGGCGCTCCATGAACCGCAGGATCGAGGTGTGGTCGAAGGTCTCGGAGCAGACGTAGCCGCCCTTGCTCCACGGTGAGACGACCAGCATCGGCACCCGGGGGCCGAGTCCGTAGGGGCCGGCCGTGTTCCTGGCGTCGCCCGGGAAGAGGTCGAGGGAGACGTCGACGGTGGACAGGCCGCGGGAGGCGTCCTTCGGCGGCAGCGGCGGCACCACGTGGTCGAAGAAGCCGTCGTTCTCGTCGTAGGTGATGAACAGGGCGGTCTTCGACCAGACCTCCGGGTTGGAGGTGAGGGCGTCGAGGACCTGGGCGATGTACCAGGCGCCGTAGTTCGAGGGCCAGTTGGAGTGCTCGGAGAAGGCCTCGGGGGCGGCGATCCAGGAGATCTGCGGCAGCTTGCCCGCCTTGACGTCGGCGCGCAGCAGGTCGAAGTAGCCCTCGCCCGCCTTGGCGTTCGTGCCGGTGCGGGCCTTGTCGTACCAGGGGTCGCCCGGCTTGGCGTCCCGGTACTTGTCGAAGTACAGCAGCGAGTTGTCGCCGTAGTTGCCTCGGTAGGCGTCCTGGATCCAGCCCCAGGAGCCCTGGGCGTCGAGGCCGTCGCCGATGTCCTGGTAGATCTTCCAGGAGATGCCGGCCCCCTCCAGGCGCTCGGGGTAGGTCGTCCAGCCGTAGCCGAGTTCGTCGTTGCCGAGGACCGGGCCGCCGCCGGTGCCGTCGTTGCCGGTGTACCCGGACCACATGTAGTAGCGGTTGGGGTCGGTGGAGCCGATGAACGAGCAGTGGTAGGCGTCGCAGACGGTGAAGGAGTCGGCGAGGGCGTAGTGGAAGGGGATGTCCTCGCGGGTCAGGTACGCCATGGTCGTGGTGCCCTTGGCAGGCACCCACCGGTCGTACCTGCCCCCGTCGTAGGCCTGGTGGCCGTCGGGCCAGGAGTGCGGCAGGCCTTCCAGGAACTGCATGCCGAGGTCGTCGGCGTCGGGGTGGAACGGCAGGATCTCCTTGCCGTCCTTCTCCTGGTGCCAGACCGGTTTGCCGTTGCCGAGGGTGACCGGACGCGGGTCGCCGAAGCCGCGGACGCCTCTCAGGGTGCCGAAGTAGTGGTCGAAGGAACGGTTCTCCTGCATGAGGACGACGATGTGCTCGACGTCCTCGATCGACCCGGTGCGGTGGTTCGCCGGAAGGGCGGCGGCGCGCTGGATGCTGGCGGACAGGGCACTGAAGGCCGTGGTGGCACCCGCGAGTTGGAGAAAGCGGCGCCGGTTTACTTCGGACATGAAGGACAGACCTCTCATCCTGAGGTGCGGGATGGCCGGTACCTGACGGAATCTGCGCGGAAGGAGTGTTTCAGGGACACCAAACGCCAAGGAAGGGGCACGTGACACTCGTGTGAAAGTCGCCGGTACGGACGGTGTGCCGGGGCGTCGCCGGGGGAGGGTGAGGGGCGTGACAGAGACGCAGACGGCTTCCCCGCCCACGAAACGGCCCGTTCGCCAGCTCCTCGCCGCCTCGGTGGGCAACGCGGTGGAGTGGTACGACTGGTACGCCTACACGTTTCTGGCCACCTACATCGCCGCCCAGGTCTTCCCCACGAGTGCGGACAACTCGCTGGTGCCGCTGCTGTCCACGTTCGCGGTGTTCGCGGTGGGGTTCTTCATGCGGCCGGTGGGCGGTCTGCTGATGGGCGCGGTCGCGGACCGGCACGGGCGGCGGGCCGCCCTCACGGTCACCATCCTGCTGATGGGCGGCAGCAGCCTGCTGGTCGGGCTCACCCCGACCTACGCGGCCGTGGGTGTCCTGGCGCCGGTGGTCCTCGTCCTCGCCCGGCTGCTGCAGGGACTCTCCGTGGGTGGCGAGTTCGCGGCGTCGACGACCTTCCTGGTGGAGTCGGCGGGCCCCGGCCGGCGCGGGCTGTTCTCCAGCTTCCAGTACGTGTCGACGACGGTGGGGCAGCTGGTCGCCTCCGCCGTCGCCACCCTGCTCGTGGACACGCTGAGCGACGGGCAGATGAACGGCTGGGGCTGGCGGGTGCCGTTCGTGCTCGGCGCCGTGCTGAGTCTGGTCGGGTTCTGGATCCGGCAGGGCGCGCAGGAGACCCGCAGCGCCGAGCAGCAGCAGGGCCCGCGCCCGGGCCTGTTCGAGGCGCTGCGCCGGCACCCGCGCGAGTCGCTGCTCATCGCCGGCATCACGGCGGGCGGCACCATCGCCTACTACACGTGGACGTCGTATCTGCCGACGTACGCCGAACTGAACGCAGGTGTCGAGAAGTCGGACGCGCTGCTCGCGGGCACGATCTCACTGGCGTTCTTCGCCCTGCTGCAGCCGCTCGGCGGTCTGCTCTCGGACCGCTTCGGCCGCCGCCCCCTGCTGCTGTTCTTCGGCCTGGGCTTCGCGCTGCTCGCGGTGCCGCTGCTGCACCTCCTGAGCGACTCGTTCACCGTGCTGCTGCTCGTGCAGTGCGCGGGCATGGTGCTGCTGACCGGGTTCACCTCGATCAGCGCGGCCGTGAACGCGGAGATCTTCCCGCCCCGGGTCCGCGCGGCGGGCATCGGCTTCCCCTACTCCCTGACGGTGGCCCTCTTCGGCGGCACGGCCCCGTACGTGGGCACGCTGTTCAAGGAGCAGGGCCACGCGGGGCTGTTCCCCTGGTACGTGGCGGTGATCTGCCTGGTGTCGTCGGTGGTGTACCTGCGGCTGCCGGAGACGGCTCACGCGCCGCTGCGGCGGTGAGGTGATCCGCCGTCGGGGACCGGTTCGCCGTCTCCGTCGGGCCCGTGCAGCCCGTCGTGCGGTCCGGCACCGTTGGGCGAGCCGGGGGCGGACGCCGGTGGTCCTTCCCTGACGGCGACTCTCTCCGGATTGATCACGGCGTCCGTGGTCCGGCCGACCTCCGACAGCGTCATCTGGGCGCGGTCGTCGACGAGTCGCGTCACCAGGTGCTGTGCGGCGCCGAAGGCCGCGGCCCAGGCGAGGACCTGCGCCCTGCTGTCGAGGTCGCTCAGTCCGGGGACGAATGCACCCCGGATCAGCAGCAGCCCGAGGAAGGCCGACAGGGCGCCGGTGGGCAGCTTCAGCACCGCCGACGCCAGGGGCAGCATGTAGGGGGAGTCGGTGCCCCGGATGCGGCGCAGCGACGCGATGACGGTGAGGGCGGCACCGGCGAGTCCGGCGATCTCCACGGTGAGGATGTCCGTCGCGCCGGCCAGTTTGCTCACGTCGGTGTCGGCCGGCCGGCCGTAGTGCTCGGAGGTGGGGCACACGACGGTGACCTTGTCTCCGGAGCCGCCCTGCGGCGAGAAGCACAAGCTCAGCGAACTGGGCGAGAGCCAGCCGTAGAGGGCCAGGTTCACCACCCCGATCACCACGAGGACCGTCGCGGCCCAGAGGATGTTGCGCAGACTGCGCACCCGGGCCAGTTCGTCGTCCAGGCTGCAGTACGCGGCGTCGAGCGCCCGGGCCATGAGGTCCCGGTCGCTCGCGGTGACGTCACCGGAGATGATGGGACGCAGGCGCAGGGCCAGCCGGACCCGCCGGGGGTCGTCCGCGTCCAGATGATCCTTGACCAGCGCCATGATCTCACTGACGCGACCTGCGGCTTCTTCGTCGGAAACCAGTTGAATCAGCAACACCTCGGCGTTGCGGATATTCGAGCAAACGCCCTCACGGGCAGCCGATCCCGACCACAGTTTCCGCCAGCCGAAATCCTCGTCCGCGGCCACGCGGGCCTTCTCGAGATGCCCCCGCATCCCCTCGATGAGCGCCGCCCGGTCGCCGCGAGCCCTTCTGGCACTTTCGTGTTCCAGTTCCGCTTCGAGATAGGCGATTCGCGCCCGCGCCCGTGCGCGCCAGGCCGTCCGCGGCGGGCGGCCCGACGCGAGGCCGATCACTCGAAGACGGCGGGTACGTGAAGCCTCTCCCAGGACTTCCGGCCCGGCGTGCCGTCGGCGTCGTGGCCTTTGAATCCGAGCTTGCGCTGCCACATCGCGTACGACTTCCGGTCCGCCTCGCTCCACTGGGAGTCGGGCCCGCCGGCGTACGCCGAACAGTCCTCCTCGATGAGGCGGAAGCCCATGGCCTCGATGACGGGGCTGGTGACGGAGGACTGGAAGAAGTCGGCGCCCGGGAACGGTTCGAAATCCCCGTGGACGTCCGGTGCCGCCACACGGATTCGCTGACCGGGATGGATGATGTCGGGATTCTCGATCTCGGGATTCCACTCGAGGATCTGGTCGAGCGTCACATGGTGCATGGACGCGATCTTGATAAGGGTGTCACCACTCTTGACCACATAGAACTGTTTCTTTTCCATATGTCCAGATTAAGCGCATTTCCAGTGATGAAGAAGTCGGGGGAATCCGTTGCGCTTTCACTCTTTGACGCGGCAACCGCATCCGCCCGGCGGGAGGCCCGTCCAGCTGTCACAGAACGTCGCCTGTCGCGCCATTCCATGCTCGGCGGCGGAATTCTTGACGTCCTCATGAAACGACTCCTGCTCCGCGGCCCAGGTCCGCAGCCGGGTGACGGCCTCTTCCCGTGACAGCGGGCCGCGTTCGAGATGCAGATCGCGCAGAAAGCGGGTGGCGGAGTCCTCGACCGGCGCGGTGGCCCTCGCCTCGGTCGGGCGGAGCAGCGTGAAACCCTGGGCGGCGCGGGGGCGAGCAGCTGACGGGTTCTCGGTGATGTCCGGGCCGGGCAGGGGTGTGTGCTCATCAATTGCCTCGCACGACAACGCCGTCCAGCGACTCAAGTGCGATTGCGCGGTTTCACTGTCACGCCCTGACCAGCTCTTTCACGGAGAGATTTCCGCCTGACGGAAGCCGCCTTGCGTGACAGCCACACCCGTCAGGACCCTGAGTCCAACCACGGCACGCGGGGCGACGACGCCCCGCCGACAGGGACGGGAACCCCATGCCTCACATGACCGCCTTCGCCAGGAACCAGTGGTACGTCGCCGCCTACAGCCACGAGGTGGGGCGGGAGTTGCTCGGCCGGACGATCCTCGGTGAGACGCTCGTGCTCTACCGGACCGAGGAGGACGGGACGCCGGTCGTCCTGCACGACCGCTGTGTGCACCGCCGTTACCCCTTGTCGGAAGCGCCGACGCGGCTGGACGGGGACCGGATCGTGTGCGGGTACCACGGGTTCACCTACGACACGTCCGGTACGTGCGTGTACGTGCCCGGGCAGAAGCGAGTGCCGCGCACCGCCCGGATCGCCTCCTACCCGGTCGTCGAGCAGGACTCGCTGATCTGGGTGTGGATCGGCGACCCGGCGCTCGCCGATCCACAGACCATCCCCCGCGCCCGGCACCTCGACTCCCCCGGCTGGGTCACCGTGCGCGGCATGGAGCCCATCGACTGCGACTACGGGCTGCTCGTCGACAACCTCCTCGACCTGTCCCACGAGACGTATCTGCACGGCGGTTACATCGGCACCCCCGAGGTCGCCGAGACACCGATCACCACCGAGGTCGACGAGGGCGCCGGGATCGTCCGGGTGAGCCGGCACATGGACGACGCCGCGTGCCCGCCGTTCTACGCCAGGTCGACCGGCATCGAGGGCCGGATCACCCGCTGGCAGGACATCGAGTACCACGCCCCCTGTCTGTATCTGCTGCACAGCCGTATCGCCCCGGTCGGGGTGCTGCCCGAGGCGGACGGCAGCGACCCGAACGGCTTCCACACCGAGATCACGTACGCGATCACGCCGTCCGGCGACGGCACGGTGTACGACTTCTGGGCGGTCTCCCGGGACTGGGCGACCGATGACGCCGAGGTCACCGAGTTCCTGCGGGGCAACAACCACACGGTGGTGATGCAGGACGTCACCGCGCTCAACCTGCTGCAGAAGACTCTCGGCACCGAACGCACCGGCTACCAGGAGCTGAGCATCAACATCGACACCGGTGGCCTGGCCGCCCGCCGCATCCTCGCCCGGCTGGTGGAGCAGGGCGACAAGCCCGCGGAGCAGGTCCGGTGACCGCACCGACCGGCGAGGTCTACCGCATCGCCTGGCTGCCGGGCACCGACACCCTGCACGGCACGTGCCACTGCGGCCGTGAGCACACCGCGCAGGACCCCGTCGAGATGTGGGAGTGGATGCTCGCCCACCCGCAGGGACACTTGGTCGACGAGCCACGAGGAAGCGGTTCATGAGCATGTACGAGTCCGAACTCGTCGTCGAGCGCCGGGAGTTCGCGGCCGACGGTGTGCTGGCCCTCACCCTGCGCCATCCGCTGGGCGAGCCGCTCCCGGCGTGGGCCCCGGGCGCTCACGTCGACGTCCTGCCGGCGCCCGGTCTGGAGCGGCAATACTCGCTGTGCGGCGATCCGGCGGACCGGTCGGCCTGGCGGATCGCGGTACTGCGCGAGCGACCGGGGCGGGGCGGATCCGCCCATGTGCACGAGCAGTTGGGCGAGGGCGCCAAGGTGCGGGTGCGCGGGCCCCGGAACAACTTCCCGTTGGAGCCCGCTCCCCGGTACCGCTTCGTCGCGGGAGGCATCGGCATCACGCCGATCCTGCCCATGGTGGCGGCGGCCGAGGCGGCGGGCGCCGACTGGACGCTGCTGTACGGCGGGCGCACCCGCGACTCCATGGCCTTCGCGGCGGAACTCGCCCGCTACGGCGACCGCGTGACGATCGTGCCCGAGGACGAGTCGGGCCTGCTGGACCTGCCGTCCGTGCTGGACGACGTACCCGAGGGGACCCTCGTCTACTGCTGCGGTCCGGGGCCGCTGCTGGACGCGGTCGAGGCCCGGTGCCCGTCCGGGGTGCTGCGCGTCGAGCGGTTCCGGCCGAAGGAGCGGCAGACCGGCGGCGACACGGCGTTCGAGGTGGAGCTCGCGCGGAGCGGGCGGACGCTCACCGTCGCGCCGGACGTGTCCGTGCTCGACGCCGTGCGCGCCGCCGGGGCCGAGGTGCTGTACTCCTGCACCGAGGGCACCTGCGGCACATGTGAGACCGATGTCCTGGGCGGCGAGCCGGACCACCGGGACTCGGTGCTGACGGACGACGAGCGCGCGGCCGGCGAGACCATGATGATCTGCGTGTCCCGCTGCCGCGGGAAGCGTCTCGTCCTGGACCTGTGAAGGGCCCCGCCCTGTCCGCCCGGGCTGTTCAGGGCGCGGCCCACAGGCCCCGGACGTGTCCGAGGTGCCGGGCCATCACGGCGCGTACGGCCTCCTCGTCGCGGGCGAGCAGCGCGTCCAGGATCTCCAGGTGCTCCTCGGCCGACGCCTCCAGCCGCCCCTGCTCCACGAGCGCCGTCAGGCCGTAGAGGCGGGAGCGGCGTCTGAGGTCGCGTACGACGTCGACGAGATGGCCGTTGCCAGCGAGGGCCAGCAGGCCGAGGTGGAAGCGCAGGTCGGCCTCGACATAGGCGATGAGGTCGCCGGCTCGTGCGGAGGCGACGATCTCCTGGGCGACCGGGCGCAGCGCCTCCAGGGCCACCGGGGCGGCCGTGCGGGCCAGGTCCGCCGTCGTGGGGATCTCGATCAGCGCCCGGATGTGGGTGTACTCGTCGAGTTGCCGCTCGGAGACGGCGGTGACCCGGAAGCCCTTGTTGGGCACGGTGTCGACCAGGCCTTCTTTGGCCAGGTCGAGCATGGCCTCGCGCACCGGTGTGGCGGAGACGCCGAAGCGGGCGGCGAGGCCGGGGGCCGAGTAGACCTCGCCGGGTCGCAGTTCACCGGCGATCAGGGCGGCCCGCAGCGCGTCCGCGACCCGCTCCCGGTGACTGGGCTTCCTGCTGCCCAGCACGGGCAGGGCGGGGGTGTGCTGCGGAGCCATGACGGTCGGGGTTCCTCTCGTGTGCGTGTGCGGGGGCCTACAGGACGAATCCCGCCGGGAACGGGTCCTCGGGGTCCAGCAGGTACTGGGCGGTGCCGGTGATCCAGGCGCGGCCGGTGAAGCTGGGCAGCACGGCCGGGCGGCCGGCGACCTCTGCCGTGCCGAGCAGTCTGCCGGTGAAGCGGGTGCCGATGAAGGACTCGTTCACGAACTCGGTGTGCAGCGGGAGTTCACCGCGCGCGTGCAGCTGGGCCATGCGGGCGCTGGTGCCGGTGCCGCAGGGCGAGCGGTCGAACCAGCCGGGGTGGATGGCCATGGCGTGCCGGGAGTGGCGGGAGGTCGAGCCCGGGGCTGCCAGGTAGACGTGGTGGAGGCCGCGGATGGAGGGGTCCTCCGGGTGGACGGGCGGCTCCTCGGCGTTGACGGCGGCCATGAGGGACAGGCCCGCGGCGAGGATCTCGTCCTTGCGGGACCGGTCGAAGGGCAGGCCGAACCGCTCCAGCGGAAGGATGGCGTAGAAGTTGCCGCCGAACGCGAGGTCGTACGTCACCGTCCGGCCGTCGGCGAGGGTGGCCTCGCGGTCGAGACCGACGGCGAAGGAGGGGACGTTGCGGAGGGTGACCGCCTTCGCGGCCCCGTCCTCGACCGCCACCTCGGCGACGACCGGACCGGCCGGGGTGTCGAGCCGGATGGTGGTGACCGGCTCGACGACCTCGACCATGCCGGTCTCGACCAGCACGGTCGCCACACCGATGGTGCCGTGCCCGCACATCGGCAGATAGCCGGAGACCTCGATGTAGACGACGCCCCAGTCGCAGTCGGGCCGGGTCGGCGGCTGGAGGATCGCGCCGCTCATGGCGGAGTGGCCGCGCGGCTCGTTTATCAGCAACCGCTTGACGTCGTCGCGGTGTTCGCGGAACCACAGCCGTCGTTCGTTCATCGTGGCACCCGGGATGGTGCCGATGCCGCCGGTGATCACGCGGGTCGGCATGCCCTCGGTGTGGGAGTCGACGGCGTGCAGGACGAGTGTGCTGCGCATGGTCCTCAGCTCAGTCCGGCCGCGACGGCCTTCTCGGTGGCGGCCCGGACGGCGGCCTCCTGCTCGGGTGGCAACGGCACCCGCGGCGGGCGGCAGGGACCGCCGTGGCGGCCGACGAGGTCCATGGACAGCTTGATGGCCTGGACGAACTCCACCCGCGAGTCCCAGCGCAGCAGCGGGTGCAGCTGCCGGTACAGGGGCAGGGCGGTGTCCAGGTCACCGCCGACGGCGGCCCGGTACAGCTCGACCGAGGACCGCGGCAGCGCGTTCGGGTAGCCCGCCACCCAGCCCTTGGCGCCGGCGACGGCCAGTTCCAGAAGGACGTCGTCCGCGCCGATCAGCAGGTCCAGCTCGGGGGCTAGTTCGGCGATCCGGTAGGCCCGGCGGACATCACCCGAGAACTCCTTCACGCCCTGGATGTGCCCTTCGCCGTGCAGCCGGGCGAGCAGCTCGGGCACGAGGTCGACCTTGGTGTCGATCGGGTTGTTGTAGGCGACGACCGGCAGGCCCGCCCGCGCGACCTCGGCGTAGTGGGCGAGGACGGCACGCTCGTCGGCGCGGTAGGCGTTCGGGGGCAGCAGCATCACCGCGCGGCACCCGGCCTCGGCGGCCTGCTCGGCCCAGCGGCGGGACTCGGCGGACCCGTAGGCGGCGACGCCGGGCATCACGCGCTCCCCGCCGATCGCGGCGACGGCCGTCTCGACGACCCGGGCCCGCTCCTCGGGTGTGAGCACCTGGTACTCGCCGAGGGAGCCGTTCGGCACGACGCCGTCGCAGCCGTTGCCGACCAGCCAGGCGCAGTGCTCGGCGTACCGGTCGTGGTTCACCGAGAGGTCGTCGTTCAGCGGCAGCGCGGTGGCGACGAGGACGCCGCGCCAGGGGCGGGGTTCGGTCATGAGGGTCCCTCCTGGGAATGTTGCCGGGCGAGGACGCCGAGCGGCACGGGACGGGCGAAGGGGCGTCTGGCCGGGGTGGGCGCGCGGCCGGCGAGTGCGGCGATCGCGGTGCCGCACATGCGGCCCTGGCACCAGCCCATCCCGGCCCGGCTGAGCAGCTTCACGGTGCGTTCGTCGCCCGCTCCGAGGTCCAGGGCCTCGCGCACGGACCCCGCGGTGACCTCCTCGCAGCGGCAGATCACGGTGTCGTCGGTGAGCTGCTCGGTCCAGTGCGCGGGCGGCTGGTAGGCGGATTCGAGGGCGGCGGCGGATCGTCTGAGCTTCGTACGGGCCTTGAGGGCGGCGGGCGCCGGGCCGGGGGCGGTTCCCCGCAGGTGGGCGGCGGCGGAACACCCGGCGATGTGCCCCTCGGCGAGGGCGAGGGCGGCACCGCCGATGCCGGTGGCCTCGCCGGCCGCCCACACTCCGGGCACGTCCGTGCGCTGCTCGGGGTCGACGGCCACGGTGAGCCCGTCGAGGCGGCAGCCGAGGCTCTGGGCGAGGTCGGTGTGCGGGAGCATGCCGTGACCGGCGGCGAGGGTGTCGCAGGGCAGGTGCCGCTCGGTGCCGGGCCGGACACGCCCCTCGGCGTCGAGCGCGGCGACCGTGACACCGGTGAGCCGGTCGTCGCCGTGGGCGCGGACGACGGTGTGCCGGGTGAGGACCGGGACGCGGTGGCGCAGCAGCCGGGCGGCGTGTGCGGCGCCTTCGGGGAGCTTGCCGGCCAGGGCGGGGGCGTGGCGGGCGAGGCGGCCCGGGGCGGCCGACTCGACGAGCGCGGCGACCTCGACGCCGGCCGCGGCGAGCCCGGTCGCCACGGGCAGCAGCAGCGGCCCGGTCCCCGCCACGACGGCTCGGCGCCCGGGCACCACCAGCGCGCCCTTGAGCATGGCCTGGGCTCCCCCGGCCGTGACGACACCCGGCAGGGTCCAGCCCGGGAAGGGCAGCACCTGCTCGTAGCCGCCGGTGGCCAGGAGCACGGCGCGGGCGTGCACCTCGGCGGGTTCCTCCTGGTCCGGCCCCAGCAGGGAGTGCACGGTGAAGCTCTCCGGCGTCCGCTCCACGCACCACACGTGATGTTCCGTCAGGACGCGCACGGCACTGGCGGCGAGTCCGTCCCGCAGCCGCTCCCAGGTCCGCCAGTCGTGGTGCAGCGCCTCGGGCCGCGCGGCGCCGAGCCCTGCGGCGGGCTGCCGGTAGAACTGCCCGCCGGGGGCTGACGCGGCGTCGACCAGCGCGACCCGTACGCCGCGCGCGGAGGCGGCCAGGGCGGCGGCGAGCCCGGCCGGTCCGGCCCCGATCACCACGAGATCAGTCCGCACGCCGCACCTCCCCGGGCCCCGTCCCGTCCCGTCCGGCGTGCCGATCACGTCCCGCGGGTGAGTCCGCATGCCGCGCCTCCGCAGGCCCGGAACCGTCCGGCGTGCCGATCACGTCCCCCCGGTCAGTCCGCATGCCGCGCCTCCCCGGGCTCGGAACCGTCCGGCGTGCCGATCGCGTCCCCCGGGCTCATGCCGTCCGGCGTGCCGATCGCGTCCCCCGGGCTCATGCCGTCCGGCGTGCCGATCGCGTCCCCGCGGTGGCCCGCCGCGCTCTGCGTAGCCCTCACGTCCCCGTGGCCCGTCCCCTCCTGCGTGCCCAGGGCGTCCCCCGGCTGCACCGGCACCAGGCAGGCGCGTTGGTTGGGCCGTCCGTTGACGGTCACCAGGCAGTCGAAGCAGACGCCGATCCCGCAGAAGACCCCGCGTGGACGGCCCTCACCGCGCGTGGTGCGCCAGGACGTGACGCCCGCCGCCCACAGCACGGCGGCGGCCGTCTGCCCGGGCAGCGCCCTCAGCGGCCGTCCGTCGAAGGTGACCGTGAAGGCGGGGCCCGGCCCGGCCCCCGCCACCTGCAGTGGGTTCATGCGGCCTCCTCGGTGAAGCGGTCGGGCCGGAACGGGCCGAGATCCAGGCCGGGCGTCCGCCCGGTCAGCACTTGGGCGATCAGCTGCCCGGTGCCGGTGGCGAGTCCGATGCCCGCGCCCTCGTGCCCGCAGGCGTGGAAGAGGCCGGGTGCCCTCGGGTCGGCACCGATCGCGGGCAGATGGTCCGGCAGATACGGCCGGAAGCCGGCGTAGGTCCGCACCGCCCGGACTCCGGCCAGGAAGGGGAAGAGCCCGGTCGCCCCGGCCGCCAGCGCACGCACGGCGGGGAGCGGCAACGACCTGTCGAAGCCGACCCGTTCACGGCTGGCGCCGATGAGGACCGGTCCGGCCCGGGTGCCCTCGACCACGGGGGAGGTCTGCAGTGCCGCCGAGTCGCTGGCGACGTCGGCCACGTAGTCGGCGGCGTACACCTTGTGCCGGATGCGGGGCGGCAGTGGCTCGGTGACCAGGACGAACCCCCGTCGGGGCAGCACGGGAAGGGACACTCCCGCGCGGGCCGCCACCTCACCGCCCCAGGTTCCGGCCGCGTTGACGACCGCGGGGGCGTGGACATCGCCCCGGTCGGTCCGCACACCGCGCACGGCGCCGCCCGGGCCGCGCAGGACTCCGGTCACCTCCCGGCCGGTGAGCACCCGGGCCTTCGACGCGCGCAGCAGGTGCGCCGCCGCGAGGGCGGGCATCACCTGGGCGTCCTGCGGGTAGTGCACGCCGCCCGCGAGGCCCGGGGTCAGGTACGGCTCCAGGTCGGTGAGCCGGTCGGACGGCACCGGGAGGGCCTCCACGCCGGCCGCACGCTGCTCCGCCGCGAGTTTCTCCAGCCCGGCCAGGGCCCGGTCCGTGCGGGCGACGACGACACCGCCCTTGGCCTCGTACTCGACGGCCCCGCCCAGTCCCTCCTGCGCCAGGTCGGCCCACAGCCGGGCGGACAACAGGGCCAGTTCGAGCTCGGGCCCGGGTTCCTTGTCCGAGACGAGGAGGTTCCCCTCCCCCGCTCCGGTCGTGCCGCCGGCCACCGGGCCCCGGTCCACCACGACGGCGTCCAGTCCCGCGCGGGCCGCGTACAGGGCGGCGGCGGCACCGACCGCTCCGGCTCCGACCACCACGACATCGCAGGTCAGCGACTCGCTCACGCCAGTACTATGTCACACACCACACCGCCCGGGAAGGGGGCCGACAGAGCGGGCGGGCACCCGGTGGGTCAGTCGGCCGTGGGGACGACCCTCAGGTGGGAGGCGGTACGGCGGGTGCGGCGCTCCCGGGACGCGGCGCGGCGGGCCTCGCGCAGCACGAACGTGACCCGGGCGCAGCCCAGTTCCTCGAGCGTCCTGGACGTCTCGACGACGACCCGGCACTCCGTGGCGCCCCGGTGCGGGTCCGGGTGCAGCAGCGGCCGTACCGCACCGTCCTGCTCGACGGCGCTCTCACCGACCGCGCGGATCCAGTGCGGCAGGCCGTGCCGGTAGGCGGCCTCCATGATCGGGTCCTGGGCGATGTCCCGGCGGATGGCCTGCAGGCCGTGGTCGGGTCCGTGGCTCTCCACGGTCCGCGCGAAGTGCGCGAGCATCGGCAGGCACCAGCTCGCCTCGTGATCGCCGAGGACCGCGGGGGCGTCGGGGTGGAAGAGGACGAACCTGAGGAAGTTGTCGTCCGGCATCGCCGTCGGGTGCGGTCCGGCCGCACGGAAAAGTGACCGGAAGGCGCCGTTGCTGAGCACCACGTCCCAGCAGTGGTCGACGACGAGCGCGGGGAAGGGGACACCTTCCAGAAGCCCGGCGTAGTCCTCCAGGTAGGCCTGGGCCTCGGGAGTCTCGGGGAGGGGCCGCGGTGCCGGCCGCTGCCCTCCTGCCTGATATGCCATCCGGAGGTCACCCCTCTTGCCTGTGCGGCCTTGACGCGGCGCCCCGATCCTGCTGCCCCGGGCGGAGGCGTGTCAACTATCGTGGCATTTCATGCCTGTTGACGGCTGAAATTGGCCACAGTTGTGGCGAGACCTGGATGTGAGTTCGAACCACCGGCTACGCTCCGGGAAGTTCACGCCGGGGTAGGTCACGGCATCCACTTGTGAGAAGCCTGTGAGATACGTAGGAGATCTGTCGGTGACGGGTGGCTTCGTCGAAGGTCCGGGCGTCACGCCGACGGCCGTGCTGCCGGCCGTCGTCTCCCGTGTCGGCGCGCTCGCCGACCGGCTCGGCGTGCCGCACGCCGAGGTCTTCGACACCGGCCGGCTGTCCGTCGCCTCCGGTGTCCCGGAGCCGGTGGTGAAGGCCCTGCTGTGCGGCAGGCCCGCGGGCGAGCCCGATGTGCAGGCCCGGTTCCTGCAGCGGCTGGACCTGCTGCGCCGGACCCGGCTCAAGCCCAACGGCCGCAAGTACACCCAGCAGGAGATCGCCGACGGCGCCGGCATGTCCCGCCAGCAGGCCGGTGCCCTCATCAACGGCGACCGCCGGCCGACGATGGAGCACTGCGACGCCCTCCAGCGGTTCTTCCGGGTGCACGCCGGCTTCCTGACGGCCGAGGACCCCGAGGCACTCGTCAGCGCCCTCCAGCACACCGAGCAGGACCTGCTGCAGAAGCTCGCCGACCGTGAGCGGCAGGCGGCCGCCGCACAGGACGACCCGCTGGAGCGGCTGCTGCAGGACCACGGCGTGCGCGGCATCGCCTGGCGTGCCGCGCAACTGCCCACCGACCAGCACCGCGACAAGGTCGCGGAGTGGCTGGACATGCTCCTGGAGAGCGTCAAGCGGCCCGAGTCGTGACCGTGGGGAGAACTGTGGGCATCGGTAGGGAAATGCGCCGTCTGTGCGGCGAGCTGGTCGCGGAGCTGACCCTCCCCGCGCCCGCTCCGCCCGAGGAGCTGTACGCCGCCCTGTGCGACGGCATGAGCAGACGCCGCGGCCGCCCCGTGCGCTTCCGCACGGCCGCGTTCCCGCCCGGCACCGCCAGCGGGCTCTGGCTGGACATGGCCGAGCAGGACCTGGTCGTCATCGAGGAACGCACCGCCCCCGACCACCAGTTGGTGATCCTGGGCCATGAGCTGTGGCACATGAAGGCGGGACACTGCTCCCACCACGTGGAGGGCGCGGCCGTCGCGGCCAGGCTGCTCGAGAACGGGGCCGATCTCCAGGCGACCGTGCTGAAGGTCGCCGCGCGCACCCGTTTCGACCTCGACGACGAGCGGGACGCCGAGAGCTTCGGCCTGCTGCTCGCCAGCAAGTGCCGCGCGTGGCTGGCCGGTTCCTCCTCGCGGGGGCCGGTGCAGCGAGACCATCTGGCGGGGCGGATCGAGGCGTCGCTGGGATACCGCGGACCGCAGGGCTGACGGGCCGCACGCGCGGCGCGAGGCGCGGACCGCCTCCGCCGAGCGGGCGAACCGGAGGGCGACGGGACCGGATTGTCAGTGGTGGGCGGCAAGCTGGAGGTGCGCCATCGCTGTGCGGGGCGCGCACGCGCCGCGAGGGCGCGGGACCGACGACGCCGACACGGGGAGAGCCGACCGATGCCCACCGCCGTTCTGACCGATCGTGAACGCTCCGCCGTCCAGGCCTATCTGCGGCTGCTGCACACCGTCCGGGCCGCCTTCGACGTGGAGGGCGGCCCGCCGCTCGTCCCGCCCGCGGTGCTGGCCGAGGCGGAGCAGGCCCTGGGGCGGGCCGGACTGACCGGCAACGAGGAGGCCTTCTTCCGCCTCCTGGAGAACTGGTGTCCGGAGCCGGGCCCCTGACCCGGGGTGCCACCGGGCGGGTGCCGGGGAGCGGGGTCAGGTGTGCGGTACGGCGATCGCCGTCGCGATCAGGCCACGTCCCACCGTCCAGCGGCCGTCGAAGTGGCCGAGGCGGCGGTCCCCCACCCATGGACCGGGGACGAGCAGTTCAGCGCGGAAGGTGCCGTCGGCGGTGAGCTCGATGTCGGCCTCCATGAAGTCCAGCCACTTCCCGGTGAGGGGGAACCACGCCTTGTAGACGGACTCCTTCGCGCTGAACAGCAGCCGGTCCCAGTGCACGTCGGGGTGTTCGGCCGCGAGCCGTCGCAGCCGGCCGGCCTCGGCCGGCAGGGAGACGGACGGCAGGACGCCTTCGGGCAGCGGGGCGTGGACCTCGCCGTCGATACCGAGCGAGGCCAGGTCGGTGACGCGGACCAGTGCGGCGGCGCAGTAGCCGTCGCAGTGGGTCATGCTGCCGGTCAGCCCCTCCGGCCAACGGGGGGCGCCGCGTTCCCCGGGCAGGATCGGCTGCGGCTCGACTCCGAGCTTCTCCATGGCCCTGCGGGCGCAGGAACGCCCGACGGCGAACTCCCTGCGGCGCTTGTCGACCGCCCGGGTCAGGAGGGCCGCCTCCTCGGGGTACAGCGGGGTGTCCGCGTCCTCGTACCCGTACGCCTCCACACCGACCACCGTCTGCGGCAGCAGTTCCTCGATCACCGCTGTCCGCCCGCCCCGGGCAGGATCCGCCGCAGCCGTCCCGGCGGCCGGGACCGCTTGCGCCACTCGCGTGGATAGCCCACGGACACCTCCTCGAAGCGCACGCCCTCGTGGAAGGTGGTGCGGGGGATGTGCAGATGGCCGTAGACCATGGTGTGCACGCGGAATCTGCGGTGCCAGTCCGCGGTCAGGTCCGTGCCGCACCACATGGCGAACTCGGGGTGCCACAGCACATCCATCGGATGCCGGTGGAGCGGATAGTGGTTGACCGGGATCACCGGCAGGTCGCCGGGCAGTTCGGCGAGCCGGCGTTCGGTCGCGGCGACCCGGGCCCGGCACCATGCCTCCCTGCTCGGGTACGGATCGGGGTGCAGCAGGTGCTCGTCGGTGCACACGATCCCGGTGCTGCGCGCGTACTCCAGGCCCTGCGCCTTGGTGGTGCAGCCGGCGGGCAGGAACGAGTAGTCGTACAGCAGGAACAGCGGGGCGACGGCAACCGGGCCGCCGGGGCCCTCCCAGAGGGGGTAGGGGTCCTCCGGTGTCGTCACGCCGAGTTCGCGGCACATCTCGACCAGGTGCTCGTACCGGGCGAGGCCGCGCAGCGTGACGGCGTCGCTCGGATGGGTCCACAGTTCGTGGTTGCCGGGCACCCAGACGACCTTGCGGAAGCGGCCCGCGAGCGTCTTCAGGGTCCAGCGGATGTCCACCACGGTCTCCGCGACGTCCCCGGCGACGAGCAGCCAGTCGTCGTCGGTCCCGGGCCGCATGTCCTCGACCAGGGCCCGGTTCTCCGGGTAGCCGATGTGCAGATCGCTGATGGCCAGCAGTTGCGCGGCGCCACCGGCCCTCGACGTCACCTCTCGCCCCCCTGTAGCGCGCCCCGGAGGTCATTAAGAGATCACATCCGGCCGACCGGGACAAGAGCGGCCCGAGGGCCGCGGCGGGAGAATTCCTTCACACGCGCGTTGCACGACAGGGCCCGCCGAAGCCGTATGATCTGGCCCAACACCACCGCTACGAACGTCCCTTCCGCAGGGGCGGTTTGGTGTCCCTCCCTTCTCCTGCCCGGGCACGGGCTGCTCAGCCCTGCCCGCGAACCGTGAAAGGCGGCCTGCATGGTCTCTCGCGTACGCGTCTGGCTCAACCGCACGTACGCGGAGAACGTGTTCTTCATGGATCAGCTGCGGAGGAATCCCGGCGACCGGGCGGTCGAGATCCATGCCACGCACGGCGACCCCGACTCGCCGGTGCTGGCGGCCGCCGACACCGCCGAGCTGGAGCCCGGGAACCTCTCCCCCGCCGGGTACGTCGAGTACGCGCTGGACCAGTGCGCACGGCGGGGCATCGATGTGTTCGTGCCCCGGCTGCACCAGTCGGCGATCGTGGCGCACCGCGCCGAGTTCGAGGCGGCCGGCACGGCGCTGCTCGCGCCGCCGCCCGAGGCGGTGGCCGTCTTCCACGACAAAGTGATCGCCTACGAGGCGGTCCGGTCGATCGGTGTGCCGGTGCCGCCGTGGTACCGGGTCCGCTCGGAGGACGAACTCGTCGCGGCGGTCGAGGAGTTGGAGGCGGGCGGGCACAAGGCCTGCTTCAAGCCCGCGTCCGGGGCCGGCGGCGTCGGCTTCCGCGTGATCACGCGTACGCCGTTCTCGCTGATGCATCTGAGCGGGTTCCCCAGCCCGTACGTGCCGCTCGATCTGGTGCTGGAGGCGCTGCGGCAGGGCGAGGAGCCGGTGGACTGGCTGGTGATGCCGCGCCTGGAGCAGCCCGAGGTGTCGGTCGACTGCCTGACCGGCCCGGACAACCGGGTCCGGCTGGCGGTGGGCCGCACCAAGAACGGCCGCCGCCGTGGTTTCACCCTGCACGAGCAGTGGCTGGACCCGGCCCGTCGGATCGCCGAGGGCTTCGGGCTGCACTACCTGTCCAACATCCAGTTCCGGATGTTCGGCGACCGGCCGGTGCTCATGGACGTCAACACCCGCCCGGCCGGCGGTTTGCACCAGCTGTCCCAGTGCGGAGTCAACGCCCCCTGGGCCGCCGTGCAGCTGGCGCTCGGCGAGGACCCGGGCGAGATGGTCCCGCCGTTCCTGGGCCAGGACTACACGGTGGTGTCGGGGCCGCGTCCGCTGCGGCCGGTGTCGCTGCTGCCGCAGCAGCGGTCCGAGACGACGGAACCGCTCCCGGCGGTACCCGCCCCCGCCCCGGCCGAGCAGGCCGGCTCCCTCGGGGCGGCCGCTCAGGCGCTGCCCCTCTGAGCCGTCAGACCCTCGCCGCGAGCGCCTCGCGCCAGACGGGGCTGTCGACGTAGTGGTTGTCGAAGCGTTCCGAGGAGTCCTTGATCTCCTGCGGGTCGGCCTCGCCGCGCATCACCCGGCCCAGGAGCCGCAGGTAGTCGAAGCGTCCCGCGCCCGGGGTGAAGACGAACAGCACGTCGGCTGTCGCACCGGGCGCGGCGGCGAAGGCGTGCGGGGTGTGCGGCGGCACCAGCAGGAAGTCGCCCGCCTCCAGCACGGTGATCTCCTCGCCCACCAGCACCTGGAGCGCACCGTCGATGACGTAGAACATCTCGGACGCCTCGGTGTGCAGGTGGGCGGGGGCGCCGACGGCACCTTCGGCGAACGTCGACCGGTAGCTGGTGAGCCGCCCGCCGGTGTTCCCGGAGTCCGCGAGCAGGGTCATCACACTGCTGGGGTCGCGCGTCGTCTCGGCCTCGGCGGCGCGGGTGAGGACCGGCGCGAAGCCGCTGCTGTTTTCCGTCTTGTTCTGCGTCGTCGTCATGACAATGACCCTACGGAGCCGGGCGACCCATGGCAGGGGGCATTCCGGGGCCACAATCATGGGTCAATTCAGCGCCGTCAGGTGATCGACGGGATGCGGAAGTACTCGAGCCGCCGGACGTCCATGCGGCGACTCACACTCGCCGCCTGGCCGCCCGGCGCGTGCGGGTCAGCGGTGCAGAGGGTCCGGCGGCGCGGCGCGACTCCCGTCGTGGACGCCGTGCGGCAAGGATGACGGGTCATGACGATCGTGTTCCGGGTCCCTGCCGGCGGTGCGGAGCGGGTGGGGTTCGCCTATTCGCCGACGATGGAGGCCGTGCTGAGTCTCCATGTGCTGGTGGAGCCCAAGCACCACCCTGTCCAGCACGGCTGGGTGCGTGCGATGCGCAAGCTGTCCCCGGCGCTGAAGCGGGAGATCGAGGCGTTCTCCTATGCGGTGCGCTCGTACTTTCCCGAGTTTCTCTTTCCGCAGCCGATCGGCCGGCTGACGGACTTCGAGGACGAACTGGCCGGCTTGCGCGGGGCGGATCCGGAGCTGGTCCGGCTGGAATTCGCCGTCCCTCTGCTCACGCCCTGGCCGGGCAGCGGCGAGGGCAGGGATCCGCACATGCTGGACGAACCGGAGGTACGCCGCCTGTTGCGGGAGCGCCTCGCACGGGAAAGCGACGAGGCGATGGCCGCGATGCTCCTCGACGACCCCCGCGCGCTGCTCGAACGGTTCCTGAGCCTGCTGGAGCGCTACTGGCGGGAGGCGTTCGAGGAGGAATGGGCACGGCTCGAACCCGAACTCGCCGCCGGCGTCAGCGAGGCCGGACACCAGATCGAGCAGCGCGGTCTGTACGGGATGCTGCGCGGCCTGTGGCCGGAGGTGCGCAGCGATCCTCAGACCGAACGCTTCTGGCTGGAGCGGCCGCACGACCACGAGGTCGCCATCGGCCCGGACGACACACTCGTGCTCGCCCCCAGCGCCTATGTGTGGCCGCACGTACGCGTCAACTGCGACGGTCCGTGGCCCCTCGGGCTCGTCTTCCCCGTCTCCTCGATCGTCCGGGAAGCCCGCCCGCGGATTCCGCCGGCCAGGCTCGTCGGCACACTTCGCGCGCTCGCCGACGACACTCGGCTGCGCGCCCTGCGCCTGCTCGCCGAACGCCCGCGCAGCACACAGGAGCTGGCCCCGCTCGTCGGCGTCAGCGAGGCCGCCCTGTCCAAGCACCTGCGCGTCTTGGCGGACGCGGGCCTGCTGGAGCGCCGCCGTGAGGGCTATTACGTCCTGTACCGGCTTGCGCCCGGGCAGGTGGCGGGCCTGACCCCCAGCCTGGAGAGCTTCCTGCACGACGACGGCGAGGCGACTGATTAGCCATCTGCCTAATAAGTGGATCAGGCCCGCGACGGAACCCGACAGTGGCCGCATGTCACTGCTGAGGGACCGCAACTTCCTGCTTCTCTTCGCCGGCCAGGGCATCTCGCGCTTCGGCGACGGCCTGTACACCGCCGCGACCGCCTGGCTGGCCTGGTCACTGACGAAGGACCCCACGGCCGTCGCCGTGGTGAGCGTCTCCGCGTTCGCGCCCGCGTTCGTGGCCACTTTCGTCGTCGCCTCGTACGCCGACCGCCGCGACCGCCGGAAGCTGATGATCGCCACCGACCTGGCCCGGGTCGCCGTGGTGGCCGTGGCTTCGGTCCTGCTCTCCCTCGACCTGCTGAACCTGTCCCTGCTCGTGGCGACCACGGCGCTGCTGGCGCTGATCGGCGCCCCGTTCGCCCCGGCCCGCAACGCGATCGTCCCGCAGATCGTGCCGGACGCCCGCCTCCAGCAGGCCAACGGGCTGCTGCAAGTCGCCTTCCGGGCCGCCTTCTTCGTCGGCCCGCTGATGCTCGCGCCGTTGCTGGCCTTCGGCTCGCTGCAGTCTGTGCTGGTGGTGAACGGACTCACCTTCCTGGGGTCGGCGGCCGCCGTGGCCGCCATCCGTGTGACCCGCCCCGCCCCGACCAGCGGTCAGACGGGGCTGTGGTCCGATCTCGGCGCCGGGCTCAGGGCAGTGCGGGCCGCTCCCGACGTACTCGTGGTCATCGTGACCTTCGTGCTCGCCCTCGCCCTGACCAACGGTTTCCTGACCGTCGGGCTTGTCGCGGTCGTGGGGCAGGGCGGCCAGTACGGTCTGTTGCTGGGCGTCGCCGGGGTCGCCGAAGTGGTGGGCGCCCTGCTCCTGGCCGGCCTGCGCATCCGCAGACTCGCACTGGCCGCGGTGCTGGCGTGGGCCCTGCTCGGGGTCTTCCGGGCTCCGCTGGGAACGGTCACCTCCCATGCTGTGGCGGCCGTTCTCCTGACCGCCACGGGGCTGGCCTCGGCCCTCACGGACATTCCCTTGATCGCGTTGGTGCAGCAGCGCATACCGAGCCGTCATCTGGCGAAGGCGCTCGGCCTGTGGGAGGCCGGGGTGGCAGGAGCCCTGGCGATCTCCCCCTTCGTGGCCTCGACCGCCATCACCCTCGCCGGAGTCGAGAACGCCTTCCTGCTCTCGGGGGCCGCTGTTGTCGTCCTGGCCGTGACCGCCACGCTCGCCCTCGCATGCGTCGGCGCACGGCAGCCCGGTCAGGATCCCTTCGCCACGGCCGACGGCACGGCAAACGTCGCGGCACCGGAAGGAGCAGCGGTGATCACGGCCAAACCGGAATGACTGCGCGGATCGGCATTGATGACGAGGAGCGCGTCGTAGGGCCGGGTGTGTGGCTGGGGGTAGGGCCTGCCGAACGACTTGGCCGGAGTTCCGCATCGGAGCAGATCAACCAGAGGGCCCGGCCCCTGGCGTCCACTGTTGTGGTCGCCAGGACCTTCTGGTGGTCGTACTGCCGAGGCAACAGTGCGTGGGAACGCAGTGCCACCAAGCAAGGTTCCGGACGTACCGGGCGCGCGGTGCGCGCGCTCGAGGTCGGCCTCACCTGCGTCTCTCCCGAGAAGCCGAATCGCCTGGCGGCGATTCGGCTTCCCTTGCCCCGCTACCGGGGAGCGGGCATCCACCCCGGCCCGCCCTGAAGGGCCGGACACCCTGCCCGGCAAGCACGGTGGACGAAGATGCCGAGCCTGGCGCCCTCGAACCACGACTGCAGGGCCATGACGTCAGCCCCTTCGCAGGCGCAGGGTGAGGATCTGGAAGGGCCGCAGCGTGAGGGCGACGGCCCCGTCGGTGACCTCGGCGTCCTGCAGCGGGCGCTCCAGCAGGTCGGTGACCTGGGCGCCGCCGAGCGGGAACCCGGTGCGCAGGGTGCCGGTGGCGCGGCCGCCGCGGGACTCGTAGAGCCGGACGACGACATCGCCGGAGGCGTCGTCGGCGAGCTTGACGGCTTCCACGGTCACGCCCTCGCCCACGGCGGAGACCACCGGTGCGGGGGCGCCGGCCGCGTCGGCCACCCGCAGCGGCAGGTTGAGGGCGTAGCCCTCGGCGACGGCGTCGTCGATGGTCGCGCCGGGCAGCAGCGCGTAGGTGAAGCGGTGACGGCCCTGGTCGGCCTCGGGGTCCGGGATGCGCGGGGCGCGGACCAGGCTGAGGCCGACGGTGGTCGTGGTGCCGCCGTCCTCGCGGACCGTGCGGGAGACGTCGTGGCCGTACGTCGAGTCGTTGATGACCGCGACACCGTAGCCCGGCTCGCCGAGGTGCACCCAGCGGTGGCCGGAGACCTCGAAGCGGGCCGCCTCCCAGGTGGTGTTGGTGTGGGTCGGGCGCTGGATGTGGCCGAACTGGATCTCGGCGGAGGAGTGCGAGGCGCGGATGTCGACCGGGAAGGCCGCCTTCAGGATCTTCTCGGTCTCGTGCCAGTCGATGTCCGTCTCGATGTCGATGCGGGCGCTGCCGGCGCGCACCGTGATCGTCTGGGTGATCGTGGAGCCCTTGCCGAAGGACCGCTCGACGCGGATGGCGCCGATCAGCGGGTCCTGCTCGACGACGGTGACGGACGAGGCGTCCAGCAGGTCGGTGTAGCGGTTCTTGTAGTGCTTGTCGATGTCCCAGGCGTCCCAGCAGTTGGGCAGGTCCGTGTGCAGGCGGAGCAGGTTGCCCGGCTCGGCGAGGACCTCGCGGCCGGCGCGCAGGTCACGGACGGAGGACAGCGTGCCGTCCTCGGCGACCTCCACCCGGACCAGTCCGTTGTCGAGGACGCGGCCGTCGACCGTCACCGGCTGCGGGGGTGCGGAGTCGGCGAGGGGTGCGGAGCCGTTCGCGGGCACCTCCACGTACACCGGTGCGCCGTCGGCCGTGCGGACCACGTCGGCCCGGTCGTAGGGGCTGGTGTTGAACACGCGGGTCTCGCCGGCGCCCAGCGCGGACACCGCCTCGGCGGTCAGCGCGTGCAGCTCCCGCGCGACGCGGGCGTACTCGGCCTCGGCCTCGCGGTGCACCCAGGCGATGGAGGAGCCGGGCAGGATGTCGTGGAACTGGTGCAGCAGCACCGTCTTCCAGAGCCGGTCCAGCTTCTCGTACGGGTAGGTGTAGCCGGGCGCGTGCAGGGCGGCCGTGGTCGCCCAGAGTTCGGCCTCGCGCAGGAGGTGCTCGGAGCGGCGGTTGCCCTGCTTGGTGCGGGCCTGGGAGGTGTAGGTGGCGCGGTGCAGCTCCAGGTAGAGCTCACCGACCCACACGGGTGCGTCCGGGTACTCCTCGCGGGCCTTGGCGAAGAACGCGTCGGGGTGCTCGACGACGACCTTCGCGGAGCCCTCCAGGTCCGCCAGCCGGCGGGCGCGTTCCATGATCTCGCGGGTGGGGCCGCCACCGCCGTCGCCCCAGCCGAAGGGGGCCAGGGAGCGGGAGGCGCCGCCCTTCTCCGCGTAGTTGCGGACCGCGCGGGACATCTCCACGCCGCTGAAGCGGGCGTTGTAGGTGTCGACCGGCGGGAAGTGGGTGAAGATCCGGGTGCCGTCGATGCCCTCCCACCAGAAGGTGTGGTGAGGGAAGGTGTTGGTCTGGTTCCAGGAGATCTTCTGGGTGAGGAACCACTCGTTGCCGGCGAGCTTGGCGAGCTGCGGGTAGGCCGCGTTGTAGCCGAAGGAGTCCGGCAGCCACACGCCCTTGGTCTCGATGCCGAAGTGCTCGATGAAGAACCGCTTGCCGTGCACGAACTGGCGGGCAACCGCCTCGCCGCCGGGCAGGTTGCCGTCGGACTCGACCCACATGCCGCCGACCGGCGCCCACTGGCCGTTCTTGACCGACTCCTGGATGCGGGCCCAGACCTTGGGGTAGTGGTCGCGCACCCACTCGTACTGCTGGGCCTGGGAGCAGGCGAAGATGAAGTCGTCGTACTCGTCCGCCAGCGAGGTGACGTTGGAGAAGGTGCGGGACGTCTTGCGCTTGGTCTCGCGGATCGGCCACAGCCAGGCCGAGTCGATGTGGGCGTGGCCGACGCCGGAGATCGTGTGGGCGCTGGCGTGCGCGGGCCTGGACAGGGCCGGCTTCAGCGCCTCGCGCACCGCGGCGGCCGAGCCGGAGACGTCGTCGAGGTCGAGGAGGTCCATCGCCCGGTCGAGGGCGTGTGCGATCTCGTGCCGGCGCGGGTCGTGCTCGCCGAGCTCCAGCATGAGCTCGCGCAGCACCTGCACGTCGAGGTCGAGGTGCCAGACCTCCTCGTCGAGGATCGCGATGTCGGCGCTGCGGAAGGTGTAGAGGGGCTTGTCGCCCGCGGTCAGCTTGTCGCCGAGCCAGGTGACCTTGGAGAAGTCGTCCGCGAGGATGTCCGGGTTGGAGGCCGCTTCGACCAGGTAGTCGACCGTCTCGCCGCCCTGCGCGGGGTTGGCGATCGCCACGTACTGGTTGAGCGGGTTGACGGCCTTCAGGGGGGTGCCGTCGGTGAGGTGGACGAGGGCCTCGGCCTGGTTTCCGGGCCAGTCGCCGACGAAGCCGAGGTCGATGACGGCCTCGACACGCCTTCCGGCCCACTCGGCGGGCACCTGTCCGCGCATCCGGAACCAGGTGGTGCCCCAGGGCGGGCCCCACGGGGTGCCCATCGCGAACGGCTCGTAGGAGGCGGCGGCGGCCTCCTCGAACGGGACCGGCTCCCCCGGGGCCTGCCAGGCCTCCACCTCGAAGGGGACGGTGGCCGCGTAGATCGCGGACTTGATGCGCTGGTCGTGAAGGCGCTGCACGCGCTCCTCGATGCGGCGGCTTTCGTCGTGCATGGGGTGTCTCCAGGAAGCGGGGGAAGAGCGGCGGGGAAAGCGCTTACCTCTCGGTGCTCACCTAAGGTACGCCAGCCCGGGGTGGACCTCGGTATAGCCCTCGACCAGCCTGCGGGCCACGTTGACGGAGTCGACGAGCGGGTGCAGGGCGAAGGCCTTGACGGCGGTCGCGCGGGAGCCGGAGTCGGCGGCGGCCAGCACCTCGCGCTCGACGGCCTTGACCGCGCAGACCAGGCCCGTGGCGTGGCCGGGCAGCGGGTCCACGGTGACGGGATGGGCCCCGTTGGCGTCGACGAGGCAGGGCACCTCGATGACGGCGTCGGTGTCGAGGACCGACAGCGTGCGCTGGTTGCGGACGTTGAGGATCAGGGTGGTGCGCTCGTCCCGGGCGATCGCCCGCATCAGCGCGAGGGCCACCTTCTCGTAGCCGCCGGACAGGTCGTCCTCGTCGCGTTCGCCGGCTCCCGCGGTCTCGCGGTTCTCGGCCATGTACGTGGCCTCGCGCTCGGCGCGGGTGCGGTCCCAGACCGTGAGGGCGGGGGCGTCCGGGTTGGCCATCTCGGCGTAGAAGCGGGCCTGCTGGTCGTGCAGGAAGGCGCCGCGGGTCTTCTCGGCCTGCTGGTAGGCGCGGACGGCCTCGCGGTTGAAGTAGTAGTAGTGCAGGTATTCGTTGGGGATCGCGCCCAGGGAGCGCAGCCAGTCGGTGCCGAAGAGCTTGCCCTCCTCGAACGAGCCGAGCAGGTCGGGATCCGCGAGCAGGCGCGGCAGCTCGTCCCGGCCGGCGACGCGCAGGCCGCGCACCCAGCCGAGGTGGTTGAGACCGACGTAGTCGATCCACGCCTCCGCCGGGTTCTCGACGCCGAGCACCCGGGCGATGCGGCGGCCCAGACCGACCGGGGAGTCGCAGATGCCGATGACGCGGTCGCCGAGGTGGCGGGACATGGCCTCGGTGACCAGGCCCGCCGGGTTGGTGAAGTTGATGACCCAGGCGTCGGGCGCGAGCCGGGCCACCCGCCGCGCGATGTCGACGGCGACCGGGACCGTGCGCAGGCCGTAGGCGATGCCGCCCGCGCCCACGGTCTCCTGGCCCAGCACCCCTTCGGCCAGGGCCACGCGTTCGTCGTTCGCCCTTCCCGCCAGGCCGCCGACGCGGATCGCGGAGAACACGAAGTCGGCGCCGCGCAGGGCTTCGTCGAGGTCGGTGGTGGCGCTCACCTCGGGCGCGTCGGCCACTCCGGCCGCCTGCTCGGCGAGGACACGGGTCACCGCCGACAGGCGCCCGGCGTCCAGGTCGTGCAGGACGACCCGGGTCACCCGGCCCTCGGCGTGGTCCTGGAGGAGCGCCCCGTACACCAGCGGCACGCGGAATCCTCCGCCGCCCAGAATCGTCAGCTTCACCGGGTTCCTCCGATTCGGCGGGCCGTGCGCGGCATGGAGCGGGAACCGGACACGCGCCACCTCCTTGTACGTGCTTCAGAACCCCGGGTCGGATCCAGCCCGGGCGGTGTCGGGAGTGTGAGTGGCCGTTGTGCACGCAACGGCGGGGCGACCCGGTCCGGGTGCCCGTCGGCCGGCTGAGAGTTCAAGCTTGCACCTTTCCCGCCACGACCACCTCGACGCCCGCCTCCTGGAAGGAGGTGAGCGTCACCGCGTCGACCGGCTCGTTCGTCACCACCGCGTCCAGGTCCTCGGGACCGCAGACCTTCGCCATCCCGTGCCCGGGGAACTTCGCCGCGTCGGCGAGCAGCACCACCTTCTCGCCGGCCTTGATCATGGCGCGCTTGACCGGCACCTCCACGACCGTCGTGTCCATGACCTGCCCGCCGGGCCGGACCCCGCTGGTGCCGAGGAAGAGCCAGTCGGCGTGCAGCTGGCGCAGGTTGTCCTCGGTGAGGAAGCCGACCAGGGAGCGGTACTCGCGGCGGACCATGCCGCCGAGCAGGACCAGCTCGATGCCCTCGTCGTCGGCGAGCTCCTCGTAGACCACCAGATTGCTGGTGATCACGGTGAGCCGCCGGCCGTGCAGCTGCCGGGCCAGCCGGTAGGCCGTCGTCCCGATGTCCAGCAGCACCGACTGACCGTCCCCGACCATCGCGGCGGCGCGTTCGGCTATGGCGTCCTTCTCGGTGACGCGCACCTCGGCGACCTCGGCGAAGGGCTGGTCGCCCTCCTCCACGACGGCGCCGCCGTGCACGCGGGTGAGCAGTCCGTCTTCTTCCAGTTTGACCAGGTCACGCCGGATTGTGGCAGGGCTCACGCCCAGCTGCTCCGAGAGGTCGGTCACGGCCGCGGGCCCGCCGGCACGCAGGGCCCGCAGGATGAGTTGGTGTCGTCGTTCAGCCAGCACGGCGTGCACATTACTCGTCATCTCCAATCATCGCCATGCTTATTTCTGCTCGGGTATTGACCAATCTCGCCGAGCGGCGCACGATTCCGGTCACCGAAATGAAGAGTTTTGACGATCTCCGTCGAAGCCGTGAGCGAGAGGACGCATCCGTGGACGACGACCGGCCCGATGTGCTGCTGACCGGGCTGCTCTTCTTCGACCTCGTCCTCACAGGGCTCGGCAGGCCGCCCACACCGGGCGAGGAGATCTGGACCGGGGGCATGGGCTGCGGCCCGGGCGGCATCGCGAACCTCGCCGTGGCCGCCTCCCGGTTCGGCCTGCGCACCCGTCTGGCCACGGTGTTCGGAGACGACTTCTACGGCGAGCACTGCCGGGACGTCCTGGGCGGCCAGGAAGGCGTCGACCTCTCGCTCTCGCGCACGGCGGACGGCTGGCCGACCCCGGTCACCGTCTCCGTCGCCTACGGCCACGACCGGGCCCTGCTCACCCACGGTCAGGAGCCGCCGTACTCGCAGGACGTGCTGATGGGCGACCCGCCCGACGCGCGGACCGCCCTGGTGCACCTCGAGGCCCGGCCTCGCGAGTGGCTCGCCAAGGCCGCCGCGAACGGCACGCAGATCTACGCCGATGTCGGCTGGGACCCCACCCAGGAGTGGTCGAGGGCCCTCCTCGACCAGCTGGCCCTGTGCCACGCCTTTCTCCCCAACGAGACCGAGGCGATGGCCTACACCCGCACCGACAGTGCGTTGGCCGCGCTCGGCACGCTCACGGAGCTGGTGCCGGTCGCCGTGGTGACCCGCGGCGGGGACGGCGCCATCGCCGTCGACCAGATCACCGGCGAGTACGCCGAGGTCCCGGCGCTGGACACCGAGGTCCTGGACGCGACGGGCGCCGGCGACGTCTTCGGCGCGAGCTTCGTCGCGGCGTCACTCGGCGGCTGGCCGCTGGCGGAGCGGCTGCGGTTCGCGGTGCTCGCGGCCGGGCTGTCCGTCCGGCACCACGGCGGCGCCCTCGCGGCGCCCGGCTGGTACGGCGTCGCCCACTGGTGGCGGACCCTGAGCGACCCGGAACTGCGCCACGCCTACGGCTTCCTGGCCGACCGCGTCCCGGCCGATCCCGGGCCGCCCGTGCACCACGCCCCCGTCACCCCGCCCGCCCCTCACACCCCCGTCGGTCCGCGCGCCTCCGAAGGGCCGCACTGACCCGCACACCCCTCCGGTACGTCGAACAGGAACAACAGGAGTGACCCGTGGACCTTTCTCGTAGAGGCTTCCTCCAGGCAGCCGCGCTCACCGCGGCCGCCTCCGGTCTGACCGCCGCCTGCGGCGGCGGATCGGGATCGACCGGCAGCAAGAACGGCAAGAACCTCACCATGTGGTACTGGGGAGGCGCGCTCAGCGACAAGGTGGTCGCCGAGGCGAAGACGCACTTCAGCGGCCAGGTGAAACTGACCACCGCCTCCATAGGCGGCGACTTCAAGCAGAAGCTCACCACCACCCTCGCGGCGGGCGCCTCGGTGCCCGACATCACCGGCATCAAGGGCGAGGACATGGCGTCCTTCCTGCCCAACGCCGGCCGCTTCCTCGATCTGAACGACCTGGGCTTCAAGAAGATCGCATCCCAGTACCTGGACTGGAAGACCAAGCTCGCCCGGACCGAGGACGGCAAGCAGATCGGCTTCCCGATCGACATCGGCCCGACCGCCCTCTTCTACCGCGCGGACCTGTTCGACAAGGCCGGGCTGCCCACCGACCCCGACAAGGTCGCCGCCCGGGCGGGGACCTGGGACGACTACTTCGCCCTCGGCACCGAGCTGCGCAAGAAGGTGCCCGGCACCTACCTGGTGAACAACATCGGCTCTGTCTTCACCATGGCGGTCGGGCAGGGCACCGAGCGGTTCATCGACAAGGACAACCACTTCATCGGCGACCAGGACCACATCCGCAAGGCGTGGACCACGGCCGTCCGCCCCTACACCCTCGGTCTCGACGCCAAGATCAACGACAACACGTGGAACGCCGCGATAGGCAAGACCCTGACCACCGAACTCGGCGCCGCCTGGCACGCCCTGGACATCGAGCAGGCGGCCCCGAAGACCAAGGGCAAGTGGCGGGTCTGCGCGATGCCCGGTGGACCGGCCAACCAGGGCGGCTCCTACCTGGCGCTGCCCCGGCAGTGCCGAAACCCCGAAGAGGCGTTCAAGATCATCAGCTGGATCCTCAGCCCGGAGAACGACGCCCGTGGCTTCACCGACGCCGCCATCTTCCCCGCCGCGCCGGCGGCCTACTCCATGCCGGCGATGACGGGCGGTGACCCGTTCTTCGGCGGTCAGAAGATCATCGAGGTCTTCGGCCCGGCCGCCAAGGCCATCCCGGCCGCCTACGAGGCACCCGCCGACGCCGCCGTCATGGCGCCTTTCATGACCGAGCTGTCCAGCATCGAGGCGAAGGGCAAGAAGCCCGACGACGCCTGGAAGGACGCGGTCAGTCAGGCCAAGCAGATCGCCCGGCGGCAGGGGGTGAGCTGAGCGATGGCGTCACCCCCGGTCACCGGTTCCGCCGCGGTGCCCCGGCACCTCGGCGGGCCCGGCCCGGCCCGCTTCCGCCCGCGGCGCACGCCGCCCGCGGACACCGTGCGGCCAGGGCGTCGCCGGGTGCTGTCGCACTGGCGGCAGTACCTGGCGATCTCGCCCTTCTTCCTGATCTTCGGCGTCTTCTCGTTCTTCCCGGTCTTCTACTCGCTCTACCTCGCCTTCCAGCGCTGGGACGGCCTGGGCACCGTGCAGTTCGTGGGCCTGCAGCAGTTCCGGTTCCTCTGGGACGACCCGGTCTTCTGGCTGTCGATCCGCAACACCCTGGTGATCTGGGTGCTGTCCACGGTCCCCACCCTGTTCGGCGCCCTGGTGCTGGCGACGCTGCTGCATTCGGTGCGCCGCTTCAAGAGCTTCTACCGCATCGCCCTGTACATACCGAACGTCACCTCGATCGTCGCCGTGTCGATCTTCTTCGGTGCGGTGTTCAGCAACAACTTCGGCCTGGTCAACGCGATCCTCGGCACGGTCGGCATCCCACCCGTCCCCTGGCTGAGCAATCCGTGGCTGATCAAGCTGGTCATCGCGCTGCTGATGACCTGGATGTGGACCGGCTACAACATGATCATCTACCTGGCCGGGCTCCAGGCCATCCCCACCCAGATCTACGAGGCGGCCAGGCTCGACGGGGCGGGGCCGATCCGGACGTTCTTCCAGATCACCATGCCGATCATGCGGCCCATCATCCTGTTCACCGTCATCATCTCGACCATCAACGGCCTGCAGAGCTTCAGCGAACCCCAGGTCCTGTTCGGCAGCAACGCCGCCAACCCGAACCTCGGCGGCCCCGGCCAGGCCGGCCTGACCACGCTTCTGTACTTCTACCAGTCGGCCTTCGTCAACAACGACTACGGCTACGGCGCGGCCATCGTGTGGGCCTTCTTCGTACTGATCATGGTGCTGGTCGTCGTCAACTGGCGGGTCGTCCAGCGCGGGAGGAAGTCATGACCGCAGTGGTCCCGAGGCGGTCCCGGCGCCCCAAGGGCCTGACCGCGCACCTCGTCCTCGTCCTGGCCGTCCTGGTCTCGGTCTTCCCGTTCGTGTGGACCGTCGTCATGGCGACGAACACCACCGAGGACATCTACAAGAGCCCGCCCAAGCTGACCTTCGGCTCCCACCTGCTGGAGAACATCCGGCACGTGCTGGACACCATCGACTTCTTCGGCTCGATGCTGAACACGCTCGTCGTCGCGACCGTCACGACCGTCCTGGTCCTGTTCGTGGACTCCCTGGCGGCGTTCACCTTCGCCAAGTTCGACTTCCCCGGCCGCAAGACGCTGTTCGCCCTGCTGGTCGGGTTCATGATGCTGCCGCTCCAGCTGGCCGTCCTGCCGCAGTTCATCCTCATGTCCGACATCGGCTGGGTCGGCACCCTCAAGGCCCTGGTCCTGCCCGCCCTCGCCAACGCCTTCGGCATCTTCTGGCTGCGCCAGTACATCGAGAACGGCGTGCCGGACGAGCTGCTCGACGCCGCGCGCATCGACGGGGCGGGATTCTTCCGCCAGTACTGGAACATCGTGCTGCCGATGATCAGGCCCGCGCTGTCCTTCCTCGCCATCTACGCCTTCGTCGGCGCCTGGAACGACTACATCTGGCCCCTGGTCGTGCTCAACGACCCCAGCCACCTCACCCTCCAGGTGGCACTGGCCCAGCTCCACGTCGGTCACACCACCGATTACAGCATGGTCATGGCCGGCGTCCTGATGGCGTCCGTGCCCCTGGTCGTCGTCTTCACGCTCTTCGCCCGCGGCTTCATCGCGGGCGCGACGGAGGGGGCGGTGCAGGGCAGCTGAACAACCCGAAGGGTGGCGCCCCGTAAGGGGCGCGGGGAACTGCGCGACCAGCCACAACGGCGCGCAGCCAGAAACCGGCGGCCGGTCCCGAGCTCTCCTGGCAGCCATTCAAGAGAGGCACCCAGTGACGGACGTCAACACCGAGGCCCGACACCCCAAGGTCCTCGTCGTCGGCATGGACGGCCTGCGCTACGACCGCCTGACCCGCTCCCCGGCCAACGCCCCGGTCCTGCACACCTTGATGGCCGACGGCGCCGTCGGCACGAGCCTGCTGCCCTACGGCAGAGCGAACGACGATCCCCCGACCGGCACGGCCTACACCGACTCCGGCCCCGGCTGGTCGAGCATCCTCACCGGGGTGTGGCCCGACCGCCACGGCGTCACCGGCAACGATTTCGAAGGTGCCGCCTACGCCCGCTACCCCGACTTCCTGACCCGCGCCGCCACCGCCCGGCCCGGTCTGCGCACGGCGGCCGCCGTGTCCTGGCCGGCCCTGGTCCGCCGCGGCACCCTCGGCCGGGCCATCGGCCGACGGGTGCGGTACAACGGCGAATTCCGGGGGTACGAGACCGCGGACCGCCGCGTCGCCCGCACCGCCCTGCGCTGGCTCGGCAAGGGCGACCCGGACGTGATGTTCGTGTACTTCGGCGCCACCGACGAGGCCGGCCACGCCACCGGGCCCCTCTCCCCCGCCTACGACCGGGCCCTCCACGCACAGGACACCCACCTCGGACACCTGCTGGACGCGATCGGGGCAAGGGCGGCGGATCCCCGACGCGCCCCCGAGCGCTGGACCGTGCTGATCACCACCGACCACGGCCACCTCGACTCCGGCGGCCACGGCGGCGACTCCCGTGCCGAACGGGAGGTCTTCGTCATCCTCGCCGAGCCGGGAGGCGGCGGAGGTCACGGGAGCGGCCGAGACCCCCGGGGAACCCGGCTCGACACGCCCCGCCTCGTCGACGTCGCCCCCACCGTCCTGGACCGTCTCGGCATCCCCGCCGACCCCGCCTGGGGCCTGCAGGGCCGCGTCCTGCCCCGCCCCACCGCACCGACTCCGGAAGGGTCATGACCGACGAACGTCCCGATCCCCTGATCGCCCTGCGCCCCTGGGAAGCGCCCGAGGTGACCTCCTGGCGCCGGCTGCCGATGAACGCCGTCGACCGGCGCCCCGCAGCCGTCACCCTCGACGGCGACTGGCGCTTCCAGCTGCTGCCCGCGCCCGACGCCCCGCTCGGGGAGGTCTGGTCGTCGTCCTACGTCCCCGGCGTCTGGACCGTGCAGGGCACGGACGACCTGCCGCGGTACCTCAACGTCCGTATGCCGTTCGCCGCGTTCCCGCCGCAGGTGCCCGCCGCCAACCCGACCGGGGTGTACGAGCGTTTCGTGGACGTGCCCGCCGAGTGGTCCGGGCGGCGGATCGTGCTCCAGGTCGGGGCGGCCGAGAGCGTGCTGCTGGTGCACGTGGACGGGCGGCCCGTCGGGATCTCCAAGGACTCGCACCTGGCAGCCGAGTTCGACCTGACGGGCCTGGTGCGGCCCGGGGAGCGGGCCGCGCTACGGCTGACCGTCGTGAAGTGGTCGGACGCCTCGCACATCGAGGACCAGGACCAGTGGTGGCACGGCGGGATCACCCGCTCGGTGCTGCTGTACGCCGTCGACCGGCTGCACCTCGCGGACGTGACCGTGCGCGCCCGGCGGGACGGCGGCCTGCTGGTGGACTGCCGGGTGCGGGACGCGGACGGGGCGCTGCCCGAGGGCTGGTACGTCAGCGGGGAGCTGGAGGGGCACCTGCTCACGCAGGACGCCGAGTTCGACCGCGCCAACGCCGAGGACGAGCGGGTCTCCGATTTCCTGGGGGAGGCCCGGCTGCGTGCCTCCGTACCGGAGGTGCGCACCTGGACGGCCGAGACGCCCGAGCTGTACGGCCTGACCGTCCGCCTGCACCGCGCCGACGGCACGGTCGCCGACACCTCCCGGCACCGGGTCGGCTTCCGCGACGTCGAGATCGCCGGACGGGACCTGCTGGTCAACGGCGAGCGGGTGTTCATCCGGGGCGTCAACCGGCACGACTTCCACCCGCTGACCGGGCGGACGGTGACGTACGACGACATGCGGGCGGACCTCGTCCTGCTGAAGCGGTTCGGCTTCAACGCGATCCGCACCGCGCACTACCCGAACGACCCGGCCCTGTACGACCTGGCCGACGAGCTCGGGTTCTACGTCGTCGACGAGGCGGACATCGAGTCCCACGACCACGCCCACGAGATCGCCGACGACCCGCGCTACCTGAACGCCTTCGTGGACCGGGTCTCACGGATGGTGCTGCGGGACAAGAACCACCCGTCCGTCATCGTCTGGTCGCTCGGCAACGAGTCCGACTACGGGGCGAACCACGACGCGGCGGCGGGCTGGGTGCGGCGCCACGACCCGACCCGGCCGGTGCAGTACGAGGGCGCGGCCAAGCGCGGCTGGGCCGATCCGGACCTGGCCTCCGACATCGCCTGCCCGATGTACGCGCCGCTGCAGGAGTGCATCGCGCACGCCATGTCGGGCACCCAGACCAAGCCGCTCATCCAGTGCGAGTACTCGCACGCGATGGGCAACAGCAACGGCACGCTCGCGGACCATTGGGAGGCCATCGAGACCACCCCGGGTCTTCAGGGCGGGTTCATCTGGGAGTTCTGGGACCACGGCATCCTCCAGCGTGTGAACGACGGCAGACCGGCCGGGCGTGGGGGCGCCGGGCTGTATGACAACGGTGTCGCCGCGCCCGGGCATCGCTGGGCGTACGGCGGCGACTTCGGTGAAACCGACCACGACGGCGCCTTCATCGCCGATGGCGTCGTCTTTCCCGACCGCACGCCCAAGCCGGTGATGTTCGAGCACCGGGAGATCGCGGCGCCGGTACGGATCGACAGCTTCCGGCACGAGGGCGTGGTGCTGAGCAACCACCAGCACTTCAGGGGCCTGGACTGGTTGTCCGGCGAGTGGGAGCTGTCCCTCGCCGACGGCCCGACCCTGACGGCTCCGGCCGAGCTGCCCGATCTGCGGCCCGGCGAGACGGCCGCCGTGCCGCTGCCGTTCGAGCTGCCCGAGAACGGCGGCGAAGCCTGGCTGACGCTGCGGGTCACGACGGCCCGGGACGAACCGTGGGCACCGCGCGGCACGGTCGTGTGCCTGCCGCAGGTGCGGTTGCGGGCGGCGCTCCCGGTCCGGCCCACCCGCGTCCCGGACCGTTCGGTGGAGGTCGACGAGGACGGGCTGCTGGTCCATCCGCTGCTGACGGCCGCTCCCACGCTGTCGCTGTGGCGGGCACCGACGGACAACGACGAGCTGGGCGGCATGGCGGCCCGCTGGCGGGACTGGGGGCTGGACGCGCCCGCCCGCGAGGTCGTCTCCGTGCGGCGTGCCCCGGGCCGGGTGGCCGTGGTCTCCGGCTATCTGTGCGCGGGTGGGACCGTCCGGCACGAGCAGGTGGTGACCGCGGTGGAGGACGGTCTGCTCGTCGAGGAGTGCGCCGAGCTGCCCGAGGCGCTGTACGACGTGGCCCGGGTGGGGACCGTGTTCGAGACGGCCCCCGGGCTGAACGTCCTGGAGTGGTTCGGACAGGGCCCCTGGGAGTCGTATCCGGACCGGGCCGCGGGCGCGCCGGTCGGCCACCACCGCCTGCCGGTGGACGAGTTGTTCACGCCGTATCTGCGGCCCCAGGAGAGCGGTGGGCGGCACGGCGTGCGCCGGTTCACCCTGTCCGCGCCCGACGCCACCGGCCTCGCGGTGCGGCTGGACCGGGCCCGCCAGGTCTCCGTGACCCGGCATCGCGCAGCCGACCTGGCCGCCGTCGCGCACCACGACGAACTGGTGCCGCGGGCCGGGTGCGTGGTGCACATCGACGCGGCCCATCGCGGGCTCGGCACGGCCTCGTGCGGGCCCGACACCTTCGCTTCCCACCTCGTCCCGTCCGGTGTCCACCGCTGGAGCTGGACGCTGCGCGTCCTCTGAGTTCTCTTCCTCCCTCCCAGTCACCGACTGTCAGTCACCCCATGGAGCCCCCATGTGCGTTTCGCATGACCACGACCCGGGCGAAGCGCCCCAGGCCGGTGCCGGAAGACGCGGCTTCCTCCGCGCCACCGCGCTGCTCGGCGCGACGGCGGCCGCGCTGACCGCGCTGCCGGGCGGCACCGCGCAGGCGGCGCCCGCGAGCCGGCGCCCCGACCCGCGCAGCCGCCGCTTCACGCTCGCGGTGATGCCGGACACGCAGTACCTCTTCGACGGTCCGAGCATCGACAGGGCCCCGGTGGAGGCGTCGCTGCGCTATCTGCTGGAGCACGGCGGCCAGGAGAACATCGTCTTCCTCTCCCACCTCGGCGACCTCACGCAGAACGGTGCGAAGGAGGAGTTCGCCGCGATCGGCGAGGCGTTCCGGGTGCTGGACCGGCGGGGTGTCGGCTACAGCGTCCTGGCCGGCAACCACGACGTGAAGTCGTCGACGACCGACCAGCGCGGTGCGACCCCGTACCTCGACGCCTTCGGGCCGCGGCGGTTCGAGGGGAAGCCGACGTTCGGCGGCGCCTCCCCGGACGGCTACAACACCTGCCACCGGTTCGAGGCGGGCGGCCGTCAGTGGCTGGTGCTCGCGCTGGACTGGCGGCTGTCGCCGCAGGGGTACGCGTGGGCGAGGGACGTCCTGGCGAAGCACCCGAGGACGCCGGTGATCCTCACGACCCACGAACTGGTCGTCGAGGACGACACGCTGTCGGACAACGGGCAGCAGCTGTGGGACCAGCTGATCGAGGACCACGACCAGATCTTCCTCGCCCTCGGCGGGCACTACTGGCCCGCCGGGCGGGCGACGCGCAAGAACGCGGCCGGGCATGACGTCCATCTGCATCTGACGAACTACCAGAACCGCTACTTCGGCGGTGCGGCGATGATTCGTCTCTACCGGTTCGACCTGGACCGCGGGGTCATCGACGTGGAGACGCTCTCGCCCTGGATCCTGGGCCGGGCCGCGAAGGGGCTCAACGAGCTGGAGCGGCAGGAGATGGAGCTGAGCGGCGACGCCGACCGGTTCTCCGTCGAGATCGACTTCGAGGAGCGCTTCTCCGGTTTCGCGCCCGTGCCCGCACGGCCGGCCCGGCCCGCCTCACAGGTGCTCGTCCCCGGCACCGTGGCGTACTGGCGCTTCGAGAAGCCGGTGGACGGCACGGTCCGTGACCTGTCCGGGCGGGGCAACGACCTCTCCCTCGTCGCGGTGGGCGGCGGCACACTGGGCTGGTCGGCCGACCACCACCCCGACCAGCCGGGCCACGGCAGCCTGGAGTTCCAGGGTTTCAAGTCCCCGTTGAAGGGCGCCTACCTGCGCACGGTCGACGGCGCCCCGCTGAACAAGGCCACCTTCGAGGACGGTTACACCATCGAGGCGTTCTACCGCCTGCCCGCCGACTGGGACCCCGACCACAACGCCTGGTCGGGTCTGGTCTCCCGCACGGGCACGGGCGGCGCCGCCGGGAAGAGTGCCGACGACCCGGACGAGCCGCTGGCCACGCTGTCGCTGTCCAACGACCGTGAGCCGCAGTGGGCGATGCGCCCGCTCAACCAGCAGGGCATCGCCACCAACTGGGGCCAGGAGACGCCGCTGGAGACCTGGTGGCACCTCGCGGTCGTCAACGACGGCAGGCACACCACGCTGTACGTCGAGGGCTGTCCGGTGGTCCGCAACCCCAAGGCTTCCTCCGTCGGCATCACCTCCGTCGGCCTCCCGTGGCTGCTGGGCGGCTACGAGTACGGCGGGAAGATCGACCAGATCCTCCACGGCCGGCTCGGCGACGTCCGGATCGTCGCCCGGGCACTTCCCGTCACCTCCTTCATGAACCACTGAGATCCCGAAGGGCCGGCCGTCATGACCGAGCAGCAACTGCCCACCTGGGCCGATCCGTCCGTCTCCCCCGCCGCCCTCGACCCGCAGGGCGTGTCCCGCCGGGGGCTGCTGCGCCGCGCGGGCCTGTTCGGCGCCGCGTTCGCCCTCGGCTCGGCGGCGACCGGCCGGGCCCAGGCCTTCGCCGCCGGTGACGGCGGGCCGCTGGGCGGTGAGGACCCCCGCCTCGCCTACCTCGTCGGCGACCACCACATCCACTCCGTCTACAGCCACGACGCCAAGTACACCTTCTCCCAGCTGGCCGCGAAGAGCGCGGAGTACGGCCTGGACTGGATGGTGTTCACCGAGCACTCCAACGTCGGGCACGCTGGCTTCGGGGCCGCGCTGGAGCACCGGGAGATCGTGAAGGCGCGGGCGCAGAACCCGCGTCAGCTGATCTTCCAGGGCCTGGAGTGGTACATCCCGGCCGCCGAGCACTGCACGGTGTTCACCGCGCCCGGCCCGCACGAGGTCGACGTGCTGACCCGCTTCGAGAGCGCCTACGACGGCAAGCTCCTCGCCTACGACAAGGGCGGTCCCGCCGACGCGGACACCGCACGCAACGAGGCGCATGCCCTCAAGGGGCTCGAGTGGCTGGCGGAGCAGCGGCGTTCGGGCTACATCGACGACGTGCTGGTGCTCGCGAACCATCCCATGCGTCTCGGCATCGACTCCCCGCACGAGCTGCGCAACTGGCGGGACACGGCGCCCGGGATCGTGATCGGCATGGAGGGCGCGCCCGGCGCCCAGGGCGCGGCCATCCCCGGATGGCGAGGTGCCGCGTCGATCCGCGGCGAGTACGAGAACAAGCCGTCCACGCAGTCCTGGCCCGGCTACCCCGCGGACGCCTACCTCACCTACGGCGGTTTCGACTGGGCGACCGCGACCGTCGGCGGTCTGTGGGACTCGCTGCTCGCCGAGGGCCGGCTGTTCTCGGTCACCACCAACTCCGACGCCCATCGGATCGTCTTCGACACCTGGAGGAACGGCGACTGGCAGCCCGGGCGGAACTTCGACAACACGGGCAAGCTGCCCGACCCGGTGGACACCGGCACCCCGCAGCCGGGCAGCGACTTCTGGCCCGGCCAGTTCAGCCGTACCCACGTGGGCGTGACCCGGTACGGCTACCGCGCGGTCATGTCGGGGATGCGCGCGGGCCGGGTCTGGCTGGACCACGGGCATCTGCTCGACGGGCTCGACGTGCGCCTCACGCGGGACCGCGACCGGGGCCGGGGCGTGACGCTCGGCGGCCGGCTGCGGGTCCGCAAGGGCGAGAGGCTCACCCTGAACGTCACGGTGACGACCGCCTCCCGGCCCAACCCTCAGGGGATCCTGCCCGAGTTGGCGCATGTGGACGTCATCCACGGCGCGGTGCGCGGGCCGGTCACCGACCGCGACACCTGGAAGGCCCCGGACACGCGGGTCGTCCGGACCGAGGACGTCTCCGGCCGGAAGGGCACCTACACCCTGCGGATCCCGCTGACCGCCGGGGAGGAGTCCTTCTACGTCCGGCTGCGCGGCAGCGACGGCAACCACAACGGCCCCGGCTACCTCGGCGCGTCGGTCGACCCGCACGGGCCGGTCCCGCACACGCCGGGGGACGGTGATCCGTGGGCGGACACCTGGTTCTACGCCAACCCTGTGTTCGTGGACGTCGAAGGGTACTGACCCGGCGTACCAGCAGGTCACCGGCGGATGGAGCGGAGGTACCGTGGGCCGCGTGACCGGTGAAGAGCCGCTGCGGCCCCAGTCCCTGATGCTGACGTTCCTGGGCGACCAGGTGCTCGGCCGTGAGGTGTGCGTGTACTCGGGCAGCGTCATCGACGTGTTCGCCCGGGCCGGGATCGGCGAGCAGGCGACGCGCTCCACGCTGAGCCGCATGGCGGGCCGCGACCTGCTGCGCCGGCAGCGCGAGGGACGCCGGATGTACTTCGGGCTGACCGAGCGCTCGGAGGCGGTGCTGCGCGACGGCGCGCAGCGGATCTGGCAGGCGGGTGCCGTCAACCGGCAGTGGGACGGCACCTGGACGCTGCTCGGTTTCTCCCTGCCTGAGTCCTGGCAGCGCCAGCGGCACGACCTGCGCTCCCGGCTGGCCTGGAGCGGCTTCGGCCCGCTCTTCAACGGCCTGTGGATCGCCCCCGGTGAGGTCGACGTGTCGGCGCTGGTGGCCGAGCTCGGCCTGTCCGCGCATGTGAAGGTCTTCCGGGCGCACGCGGACGCCGGCATGGACATCGGCCGGATGATCGAGGAGACGTGGGAGCTGTCCGACCTGGCCGGACGCTACGCGGGGTTCACGCGGCGCTGGCAGGGGTGGGAGGACGACCTGCCGGAGGCCGACGACGCCCTCGTGCTGCGGCTGCGGCTGCAGACGGAGTGGCTGCAGATCGTCCGGCGCGATCCGCGGCTGCCCGTGGGGCACCTGCCGGACGACTGGCCGGCCGAACAGGCCGAGAAGACGTTCCGGACCGTGCACGAGCGGCTCTCACCGCTCGTGCGCGACGCCTCGGAACGCCTTCTGGACCTGGTGCCCACGCGGCCTCAGGCGTAGAACCGCGACAGGCTCTGGAGCACCGCCGCGGGCTTGGTGCCGCCCTCGATCTCGATGGCGCCCTCGACGGTGATCTGCACCCCGCCCGGCACCTCCTCGACCTCGGCGAGCTTCGCCGCCAGGCGGATGCGGGAGCCGGCCTTGACGGGTGAGGGGAAACGCACCTTGTTGAGGCCGTAGTTGACCTTCGTCGTCACACCCTGGACGTCCAGCAGCTCGGTGAACAGGGGGATGAAGAGGGACAGCGTGAGGTAGCCGTGCGCGATGGGTGCGCCGAAGGGGCCGTCCTTGGCGCGCTCGGGGTCCACATGGATCCACTGGTGGTCGCCCGTGGCGTCGGCGAAGGTGTCGATGCGCTCCTGCGTCACCTCGATCCACTCGCTGGTGCCGAGGTCGCTGCCGGCGAGCTTCTTGAGTTCGTCGAGACCGTTGACGGTGATGCTCATGCGGATCCTTAGCTCTGGCCGTAACGCGTACGGACACGGGACTTGAGGAGTTTTCCGGAGGCGGTGCGCGGGAGTTCGTCCGCGAGGACCACCGACTTGGGGATCTTGTACTTGGCGAGGCGGCCCGCGAGCGACGCGAGCACCTCGTCGGGGTCGAGGGAGGCGCCCTCGCGGGGCACGACGACGGCGCGCGGCACCTCGCCCCACTTGTCGTCCGGCACTCCGATCACCGCGCACTCGGCGATGTCCGGGTGCGCGAGGAGCCGGTCCTCGATCTCGGCGGGGTAGACGTTCTCACCGCCCGAGATGATCATGTCTTTGATGCGGTCGACGATGTGGACGTAGCCGTCCTCGTCGACGTGTGCGGCGTCGCCGCTGCGGAACCAGCCGTCCGCGAAGGAGGCGGCGGTCTCCTCGGGCAGCCCCCAGTAGCCGGGCATGACGTGCGGACCGCGCACCACGACCTCCCCGACCTCTCCGACATCGGCCGGTGCCAGGTCCGGCCGGACGACGCGGACGTCGCTGAAGAAGTGCGGCACACCCGCCGACCCCGCCTTGCTCACGGCGTGCTCGGCGTCCAGGAACAGCGTGCCGGGGGCGGCCTCGGTCATGCCGTAGCCCTGGAGGAAGGTCAGTCCGCGTTCCTGGTAGGCGGCGATGAGCGGGGTGGGGACCGGGGAGCCGCCGCAGGTGAGGATGCGGAGCGAGGAGAGGTCGGCGTCCGGCCAGCGCGGATGCCTGGCCACCTGGTCGAACATGGTGGGCACGCCGAACATGAAGGTGATGCGGTGCCGTTCGACGAGGTCGAAGGTGGCGTCGGGGTCGAAGGCCTCGACCAGGACGCAGGCGCCGCCCTTGAGCAGGACCGGCAGCGTGAGCATGTTCAGGCCCGCGGTGTGGAACAGCGGGGCGGAGACCAGGGCGCGTTCGTCGGCGATCAGGTCGGTGTCGACGAGGACGTTGACGGCGTTCCAGGTGAGGTTGCCGTGGGTGAGCATGGCGCCCTTGGGCCGGCCGGTCGTGCCCGAGGTGTACATGATGATGCAGGTGTCGTCGGCACCGACGGGTTCGTCGATCGGCTCCCCGGGCGCCTCGGTGACGGCCGCCTCGTACTCTGCGCCGACCTCCAGGTAGAGGCGGACGTCCGTGCTGCCGGGCAGGCCCGCGACCAGCCCCGCGTGGGAGGGGCCGTAGACCAGGGCCCGGGCGCCGGAGTCGGCGAGCTGGTAGGCGATCTCCGGTCCGGCGAGGCGGATGTTGAGCGGGACGAAGACGGCGCCGAGCGTGCCGGCCGCGAACAGGGTCTCCAGGTAGGAGGGGTGGTTCGGGCCGAGGTAGGCGATGCGGTCGCCGCGGCGGACGCCCCGGGCGCGCAGGGCGTGGGCCAGTCGGGTGGTGCGGGCGTGGAGGGTGCCGTAGTCGGTGGCGGACCCGTCGTGGATCAGGGCGGTGCGGTGCGGGGTCTTGCGGGCCCGGCGTGCGGGCCACGACCCCAGTCCCTCGTTGCGCATGTCACGCCCCCTACGGTTTCGTCAGCCCGAGCAGGCGGGCGGCGTTCTCCTTGAGGATCTTCGGCCGGACCTCGTCCTTGATCGTCAGCTTGCCGAAGTCGGCGAGCCAGCGGTCGGGGGTGAGGACGGGGAAGTCGGAGCCGAAGAGCACCTTGTCCTTGAGCAGGGTGTTCGCGTACTGCACGAGCTGCGGCGGGAAGTACTTCGGCGACCAGCCGGACAGGTCGATGTGCACGCCCGGCTTGTGGGTGGCGACCGCCAGGGCCTCGTCCTGCCAGGGGAAGGACGGGTGCGCCAGGATGATCTTCAGGTGCGGGAAGTCGGCCGCCACGTCGTCCACGTGCAGCGGGTTGGAGTACTTCAGCCGGATGCCGCCCCCGCCGGGGACCCCGGCACCGATGCCCGTCTGGCCGGTGTGGAAGAGGGCGATCGCGCCGGTCTCCTCGATCACCTCGTACAGGCCGTACGCCACCGCCCGGTCGTTGGGGAAGAAGCCCTGGATGCTGGGGTGGAACTTGAAGCCCTTCACCCCGTACTCCTCGACCAGACGGCGGGCCTGCCGGACGCCCGCCTTTCCCCGGAAGGGGTCGATGGAGGCGAAGGGGATGAGGACGTCGGAGTTCGCGGCGGCCGCCTCGGCGACCTCCTCGTTCGGGACGGGCGCGGTGCCGGTCGCGGACTCGGCGTCGACCGTGAAGATCACGGCGGCCATCTTCCGCTCGCGGTAGTACGCGGCGGTCTCCTCCAGCGTCGGCTTGCGCTTGCCCTCGACCTTGAAGTAGGCGGAGGAGGCGTCGTGCAGGTCGTCGTCCAGGGAGGAGTGGCCCTTGGAGGACACTTCGGCGTGGGTGTGGACGTCGATCGCGACCAGGTCGTCGACGTTCATCGAGCGGTCCATCACGCCTCCGGGAACTTCGGCGCCGGGATGCCGACCGTCTGGAGCTCGGCCCCGACCGACGTGGGGAAGGCGTCGGCCAGGGTGTCCGGGGTCCAGCCGCCGTCGGCGTACGCCGCCTTGATCTCCTGCGGATGGGACCAGAGTGCCACCTTGTCGCCGCCGATGCCGATGGCCTGGCCGGTGATGCCCCGGGCGGCCTCGGAGGCGAGGAAGGGCACGAGGGCGGCGCAGTCCTCGGGGGTGCCGAAGCCCTCGCCCTTGCGCAGGAAGTCCGGCAACGGTTTGCCGCTCTTCATGGCCGCGACGTACGGAGCGAAGGCCGGGATGGTCTCGGTCATCGCGGTGGCGGCGACCGGCACGATCGCGTTGACCGTGATGTTCGCGCGGCCCAGTTCCATGGACCAGGTGCGGGCCATCGCGGCGATGCCGGCCTTGGCGGCGGCGTAGTTCGTCTGGCCGAAGTTGCCGCGCTGCCCGGCCGGGGAGCCGACCAAAATCAGCGAGCCGCCCTCGCCCTGCTCCCGCATCCGCACGGCGGCGGCGCGGGCGCAGGTGAAGGTGCCCTTGAGGTGGGTGGTGATCACCGCGTCGAAGTCCTCGTCGGTCATCTTCCACAGCACCTTGTCGCGCAGGATGCCCGCGTTGGTGACGAGGACGTCGAGCCGGCCGAACTCCTCGACCGCGCGGTTCACCAGCCGCTCGGCGGCTTCGGAGGTGCCGACCGGGACGACTTCGGCGACGGCCTTGCCGCCCGCTTCCCCGAGGGACTTCACGGCCGCCTCGGCCACCGCCTCGTCGACGTCGTTGACGACCACGGACGCGCCGTGGGCGGCCAGGGCGTGGGCATAGGCGAGGCCGAGGCCGCGGCCGCTGCCGGTGACGACGGCGACCTTGCCGGAGAGATCGATGCTGGGCACGGGTGGGTCCCTTCACACGGGTTCGACTGGGCGTCGCGCGGGGTCGACTGCGAGATCGAAGCTAAGAGCAATAATTGTTGACGTCAATAGTTGTTCCCCACCCATGGGTGCGGGATGCTGGAATCAGCAGGAAGCAGCACCGAGCCCAGGGAGCCCGCCATCGCACGCCAGAACGCCACCCCGAAGCCCATCGACGCCCACGAGCCGTGGATGCGCGGACTGCACGCCGACACCGGCTACCTGCTGTACCGCCTGGGTCTGCGCTCGGGGCAGCTCTTCAACGCCTGCCTCCAGGAGTCCGGCCTGCGCCTGCGCCACTACGCGGTGCTGCGCTTCCTGGCCACCACCGACGGCGCCCTGCAGCGCGAACTGAGCACGCGGCTCGGCTACGACCCGAGCGCGATCGTCGGCCTGGTCGACGACCTGGAGAAGCTGGGCCTGGCCGAGCGCCGCCCCTCCCCGGACGACCGCCGCAGCCGGATCGTCGTGCTGTCCGACAGCGGCCGCGACGTGCTGCGCGACACCGACGAGGACGGCCTGCGCGTGACCGGTGAACTGCTCGGCCCGCTGGACCCGGCCGAGCGGGAGACGCTGCACGCGTTGCTGCTGCGGATCGCGGAGGACGGCCGCAACTGATGTTGTGCAAATGATTGACGGCTGCACGATGGATGCATAACTTCACGGCCAACCGCGCCCCGTCCCCAGGGAGCCCACCGTGCAGCCAACTCCGTCCAGTCCCCAACCCTCCCCCGATTCCCGGCAGTTGCGCCGGGTCGCCGTGTCCGGCCTGCTCGGCACGACCGTCGAGTTCTACGACTTCCTCGTCTACGGCACCGTCGCCGCGCTCGTCTTCGGCGAACTGTTCTTCCCACGGGCCGACCCGGCCGTCGGCACCGTCGCGGCGTTCGGCACGTTCGCCGCGGGCTATCTCGCGCGACCGCTCGGCGGCATCGTCTTCGGGCACTTCGGCGACCGGATCGGCCGCAAGTCGATGATGCTGCTGACCATGGTCCTGATGGGCTCCGGCAGCTTCCTCATCGGCCTGCTCCCGACGTACGACACCATCGGCGTCTGGGCGCCGGTGCTGCTGGTCGCCCTGCGCGTGGTGCAGGGCATCGCGATCGGCGGCGAGTGGGGCGGCGCGATGCTGATGGTCGTCGAACACGCCGAGCACGCCCGAGGCTCCCGGCGCGGCCTGTGGTCCAGCTTCACCCAGCTCGGCGCCCCGCTCGGATCCGTGCTGTCGGCCGGGGTGGTCACGCTCGTCGCCACCCTGCCGGACGACGACTTCCGCTCCTGGGGCTGGCGGGTGCCGTTCCTGCTGAGCATCGTGCTGCTGGGCGTCGGCCTGTTCGTGCGTCTGAAGGTCGCCGAGAGTCCGCTGTTCGCGCAGGTCAGGAGGGAGCCGGTGGACCGGCCCCCGATCGTGGAGGTGCTGCGCCGCCCGAAGCCCGTGCTGCTGGCCGCCTGCGTGGGCATCGGCGCGTTCACCGCCCAGTCGCTGCTCACCAGCTTCATGATCTCCTACGCCGTCGACCAGGGGTACACCCGGCCGCAGGTGCTGACCGCGGTGACCGTCGCCTCCTGTGTGGCCCTCGTCGTCCTGCCCGCCGCCTCCGCCCTGTCGGACCGGGTCGGGCGCCGGCCCGTGGTGCTCGCCGGTGCCGTCGGCTCGGCGGCGCTCGCCTTCCCGGTGCTGGCCCTGGTCGACTCCGGCTCGCCCGGCCTGCTGATCCTCGCTCTTGCGCTCGGCCACGGCGTCGCCCAGTCGACGATGTACGGCCCCCTGGGCGCCCTGCTCACCGAGATGTTCGGCACCCGCGTCCGCTACACCGGCGCCTCCCTCGGCTACCAGGGGGCGACCCTGATCGGCGCCGGGTTCTCCCCGCTGATCGCCGGCAGTCTGCTGGCCTCCTTCGGCGGCGGCAGCACCCCGGTGTCGCTGCTGCTGTGCGCGGGCGCGGCCGTCACCGCGATCACGGTGTGGCGGCTGCGCGAGACGCACACGGACACCCTCGACTCCCCCGCCGCCGCCCCCGCCCTGGAAGGAACCCCGCGTTGAGGATCCGCCTCGCCTTGCTGACGGCCACCACCGCCTGCCTGCCCCTGGCCGCGACCGCCCTGCCCGCGCAGGCCGCCACCACGGACACCCACCTGGAGGGCCGTCTCCCGTCCGGCGCCGCGTACGTGATGGACGTCCCCGCGTCCTGGAACGGCACGGTCCTGCTCTACAGCCACGGCTACACCCCGGCCGGAGCCCCCAACCCGCCCGAGAACGCCCCCCGTTCCGTCGCCCGCGACACGCTGCTGGCCCAGGGCTACGCCCTGATCGGCTCCTCGTACGCGACGAACGGCTGGGCGATCACCGAGGCGGTGCCCGACCAGCTCGCCACGCTGGACCTCTTCACCCGAAAGTTCGGCACGGCCCGGCGGACGCTCGCCTGGGGCACCTCGTACGGCGGCTTCGTCACCAGCATGCTCGCCGAGCGGCACGGCGGCCGGTTCGACGGCTCGCTGTCGATGTGCGGTCTGGTGCAGGGCGGAATCGCCAACTGGAACAGCACCCTGGACCCGGTGTTCGCGCTGCGCACCCTGCTCGCCCCGGACTCCGGTGTGCGGCTCGCTGGCTTCGCCGACCAGGCCGAGGCGGTCGCCGCCGGCAAGGCGCTCACCTCGAAGGTCGACGCGGCCCAGCAGACGCCCGGGGGCCGGGCCCGGATCGCCCTGGCCGCGGCCCTGCACAACATCCCCGGCCACAACGACCCCGCTCAGACCGAACCGGGGCCCGGCGACTGGAAGACGGCGCAGTCCAACCAGTACGCCGCCGTACGGGGTCTGCTCCAGCGGCCCGCGTTCGCCTGGCGGCAGGAGGCCGAGAGCCGGGCGGGCGGCAACCCGTCCTGGAACACGGGCGTCGACTACTCCTCGATGCTCGCCCGGTCCCCGCTGTACAAAGAGGTGACGGAGCTCTACAAGGAGGCGGGACTGTCCTTGCGCACGGACCTCATGGCCCTGGACCGGGCACCCCGGGTCTCCGCCGACCCGTCGGCGGTGCGGTGGATGCGGAACACCAGCGTGCTCTCCGGCCGCCTCACCGACCCCCAGCTGACCATCCACACCACCGGTGACGCCCTGATCCCGGTGCAGTCGCAGAGCGCCTACCGGCGGGCCGCCACCGCTTCGGGCGCCGCCGGGCTCCTGCGCCAGGCCTACGTGGACGCCCCGGGCCACTGCACCTTCGGCCCGGGCGAGACACTGGCCGCCCTGCACACCCTGGAGCACCGCCTGGACACCGGCCGCTGGGACACCTCGCCGGGCGCCCTCAACTCCCGTGCGAGGGCGGAGGATCCGACGACCGAGCCCCGCTACCTCCCGTACCGTCCGAGCACCTACCCCCGCCCCTACGACCTCGCTCACCCGGGAGCCGCCCGGCCATGACCGCCCCCACCGCGCCCGACCGGCTGCTGTCCGTGCTCGCGGCCTTCGACCACGAGCATCCGGCGCTGTGCCTGACGGACATCAGCCGGCGGGCCGGGCTGAGCCTGACCACCGCGCACCGGCTGGTGGGCGCGCTCACCGGGTGGGGCGCCCTGGAGCGGGACGAGTCCGGCGTCTACCACGTAGGCCTGCGGTTGTGGGAGCTCGCCGCGCTGGCCCCGCGCGGCCTCGCGCTGCGGCAGATCGCCCTGCCGTACCTGGAGGACCTGTACGAGGCGACACACGAGAACGTGCAGCTGGCCGTGCGGGACGGCCGGGACGTGGTCTACATCGAGTGGCTGTCGGGGCGGTCGGCGGTGGGGGTGCACATCCGCGTCGGCGCCCGCTGGCCGCTGCACGCCACCGGGGTCGGCCTCGCCCTGCTGGCCCACGGGGACCCGGTGTTCCGCAAGGAGTACTGCGCGGGCGACCTCGCCTCCTTCACCCCGTACACGATCACCGAGCCGGAGCGGCTGCGGCGGGTCCTCGCCGAGGTGCGCAGGTCGGGCATGGCGGTGAGCGACCGCCAGGTCACCGAGGACGCCCTGTCGGTGGCCGCTCCGGTGCGCGGCGCCGACGGCAGCGTGACCGCCGCCGTGTCGATCGTGGTGCCCCACGCCGACGCCCAGGTACCGGTCCTGGGCCCGGCGGTGCGGATGGCGGCGCGGGGGATCTCGCGGGCGCTGGGGTGGCAGCCCTGAGCGGCGCGGGGGATCTCGCGGGCGCCGGGACGGCAGCCTTGAACGACGCCGGGGTTCGACCGGCCGGGAAGGTTCCCCGGGTTCAGGCTTCCCGGGCCGGGGTCATGGCCCAGCGGATGGTCCGGGTCAGGGCCAGGCCGGCGGGGCGTACGGCGAGGTCCTCGACGACCGGCACCCGGGGCAGCCACAGCATGCCGCGTGCCCAGGGCGGCAGCAGGGTGACGGCGTTCGCGGCCAGCCCGCCGTAGAAGGGCCGGACGGCCAGGGGCAGGGGAGGCTGGAACAGCAGGAAGCGGGCGGCCGCCCGGGCCTCGGCGGTGGCCCGCAGTTCGGGCCGGTAGGCCGTCAGGCGCTCGGCCAGTTCGGTGCGGTTTCGCGGTGGGTCGGCCGCTCCCAGCGCTTCGGCGACGCGCGCGGTGTCGGCGACGTAGGCGTCGTACCCCGCGGCGTCCAGCGGCCGGGCCCCGTAGCGTTCGTGCGCGCGCAGGAAGCTGTCCGTCTCGGCGGCGTGCACCCAGCCGAGCAGGTGGGGGTCGGCCGCGTGGTACGGCACGCCCTCGGCCGTCGTGCCGCGGATCCGTTCGTGGATGCCGCGGACGTGGTCGACCGCCTGCCGGGCGTCTGCGGCGGTGCCGTACGTCGTGACGGCAAGGAAGGTGCTGGTGCGCTGCAGCCGGCCCCACGGGTCGCCGCGGAAGCCGGAGTGGCCGGCGACGGCCGCCATCGCGAGGGGGTGCAGCGACTGCAGGAGCAGCGCGGTCAGCCCGCCGATGAACATCGAGGCGTCGCCGTGGACCGTGCGGATCGGCCGGTCCGGCCCGAACCAGCGCGGGCCGGGGGTGTGGTGGATACGGGCACGGGTCGCCGGCCCGCCCGGCCCCGCGACGCGGCGGAACAGGGCCTGGCCCAGCTGTTCTCGGACTCCGGTCAGCACGGTCGGCCTCCCTTCCCCTGCTGACCAGTGTCCGGCATGACCGTGCGGATCCGGATGTGGCCGGACGACCCCCGTCAGTTCCGCTCGCCGGCCGCCGCGCGGTCGGCCAGGCCGCCGGCGCCGAGCGGGCCCGTGTAGCGGACCGGTCCCGCGGCCTCCAGACGGGGCAGCGCGCGGCGCGCCACGCGCAGGACCACCGGGGGCATGGCGGGCCGGATCGGCTGGGCCAGTCGCAGCCAGGGCGGGGCGTAGACGGCCGTACGCCGCCGCTCCATGCCTCCGACCAGGCGGGCGGCGACGACCTCCACCGGGTACACGCGGCGGGCCGGCGCAGGCATGTGCAGGCGCAGCTCCCGCAGGACCGTGTACCGGTCGGCGTCGCGGATCATGTCGGTGTCCGTCCAGTTGAGGTAGGCGATGCCGACCCCGACCCCGCGGTGCGCCACCTCCGCCCGCAGGGAGTGCGCGAAGGCCTCGACCCCCGCCTTGGAGGCGCAGTAGGCGCTCATCAGCGGGGCGGCGCCGATCGACGCCAGGGAGGCGACCTGGAGGAAGTAGCCGGCCGTGTCGAGCAGGTCCGGCAGGAACGCCCGGGCGGTGTGGGCACTGCCGGTGAGGTTGACGTCGATCACGCGGCGCCAGGCCGCCGGGTCGGAGTCCAGCAGCGAGCCGCCCTCGGCGATTCCTGCGTTCGCCACCACGGCCGAGGGGCGGCCGAGGCGGGCCCGCACGGCGTGTGCCGCGTCTTCCAGCGCGGAGAGGTCGGTGACGTCGGCTTCCAGGGCGAGGGCGGGGCCCGGCAGCGAGGCGGCCGCCGCGTCCAGGGCGGTCTTCTCGTGGCCGACGAGCGCCACCCGGGCACCGCGCCGGGCGACTTCGCGGGCCAGTGCCGCGCCCACGCCGCGGGCGGCTCCGGTGACGACGATCGTGCGCTCGGCGAGCGGACTGCTGTGCATGGGCTGCCCTTCCTTGCGGCGCCGGGCCCGTCCCTCGCAGGGAGACGGAGTCAGCGCTTGGCTCCGGTGCGGTCGCGGCGGGCCAGGAGCCGCTGGGCGCGGGCCAGGCCGGGGGGCCGGTTGCGGCGCAGGGCGGCCCGGGCGGCGTTGGCGCCGGGCGCTCCGTGCACCCCGCCGCCCGGGTGGGCTCCGGAGGAGGCGAGGTACAGACCCGGCACCGGCGTCTCCGGGCGACCGGTGCCGGGCAGCGGCCGGAAGACGAGCTGCTGGTGCATGGCGGTGGTGCCCCCGTTGATGGCGCCGCCCGCGAGATTGCCGTCGAGCGCCTCCAGGGTCGGGGGAGCCAGGATGCGGCGGCCGCGGATCAGCGAGCGGAAACCGGGCGCGAAGCGTTCCACCTGGCGTTCGACGCGGTCGGCCATGAGCTCCTGGTCCTTGGTGTCCCAGCGGCCGGTGATGCCCTCGTCGGCGGCGTCGGCGCGGATCTCGTGCGGGATGTGGGTGTAGGCCCAGGCCGATTCGGTGCCCTGCGGGGAACGGGAGGCGTCCGAGGTGGTCATCTGGCCGAAGATCACGAACGGCCGGTCGGGGACCTCCCGCATGGCGATCTGCGCGGCGAACCGGGTCAGCTCGTCCATGCCGTCGGCCAGGTGGACGGTACCGGCCCGGGAGGCCTGCTCGGTCTGCCAGGGCACCGGGCCGTCGAGCGCCCAGTCCACCTTGAACGTGGCGAAGTCCCACTGGAAGCGCCGCAGGTCGTCGAGGACCTGGGCGGGCAGGTGCGCGGGGTCGAGGAGGTCGCCGTACAGGGCGGGCACCGACACGTCCGCCAGCACCGCCCGGCGGGCCCGCACCGCGTCACCGGCCGCCGTGCGCACGCCGACGGCCCGCCCGTCGCGGACGAGGACCTGCTCCACGCGCTGCCCGCAGCGCACCCGGCCGCCCAGGCTCTCCAGGCGGTGCACCAGGGCCGAGGTGAGCGCGCCGGAGCCGCCGGCGGGGACCGGGAAGCCGTAGGTCTGGCCCAGCATGGTCATCAGCCAGCCGAAGCCGCCGCTGCCCGCCGACTCGGGGGCGAGGTCGGCGTGCAGGGCGTTGCCGGCCAGCAGCAGGCGCCCGCCCTGGCCGCGGAACTCCTCCTCGCCCAGGCGGCGCACCGGCAGCACCAGGGAGCGGGCCATCCGCAGTCCGCCCGCGGCCCGCAGCCGCCAGGCGAGCCGCGCCGAGGCCCGGACGGGCGGGAACGGGGTGAACAGGGCGTCCAGGATGCCGGGGCGCACGCCCTGCCAGACGTCGTGCAGCCGTCGCCAGGAGGCTCCGTCGCCCGGTTCGAAGGCGTCGAGGGACGCGGCGGTGGCGTCGACGTTCCGGTCCAGGACCGCGCAGCTGCCGTCGGTGAGGGGGTGGGCCAGCACGCTGGGCGCGTGGCTCCAGCGCAGTCCGTGCTCCTCCAGGCGCAGCCCGGCCAGGACGGGCGATGCGGCGGCGAGGGGGTAGAAGGAACTGAACAGGTCGTTGACGAAGGCGGGGTCGACGCCCCGGTCGTGGCGCACGGCGCCGCCCGGCTCGGGCTGCTCCTCCAGCACCTCGACGTGCCACCCGGCGTCCGCGAGGACGTTGGCGGCGACCAGGCCGTTGGGGCCCGCGCCGATCACCACGGCGTCAGGCATCGCGGGCCCCACCCGTGTCGGTCCCGACCGTCACCTGGCCGAGGCCGCGGCGGGTGCCTCCCGGGACCTGAGCCTCCGTTTCGCACAGCCGGGCCAGCCGGGCCAGCATGGCGCGGTGACGCAGCTGGATCAGCGCCTCGAAGCCGACGTTGTGCAACCGGCCTCCCGCGCCGCGCAGCGGATGCTCGTCCACGATCACCAGGCAGTGCTCGCCCCAGGGCCGCAGTTCGATCGCGATGCGGGCCGTGCCGAGCGGACCGGCATGGGCCTCCAGCTCCAGCCGGGAACCCTCCTCGCAGTAGCGGACGGTCGTCTCGTTGGTGAGCCGCACCGGGCCGAGCGGGACCTCGTAGCGGATCGCCGCTCCGGTGCGTGGCCAGTGTCCGCGCACCGGGTGGGACGCGGAGGTGCCCACCACCCACTCGGAGTAGCGGTCGCCGTCGGCCAGGACGTCCCACACGGCGCCCGGGCCGACTCGGATCAGGTGATGGCGAACGGCCACGGATGCCTCCTGCTGCCTCGACCGGTAGTCCGTCGTCGCCCCGAGTGCCCCGGAACCCCTTGTTCAACAGCACGCGGCCGGGCAGGGCCTGATCCGGCGGCCCCCTTCAAGCAGTGCACTCACGCACCGCCCCGCACCAATCCCGGCTTTACCTCTTGACGCCCCAGAGCACGTGGAGCACATTGACGGCACTTTGAGAGCGCTCTCAGGCTTGCTCTCACCCGTCTCCCATCCGAGAGGCATCCCCACATGAGCGACACCACCGGCACCTCCCCCAGACGGGGTCCGCTGCGGCGGGCGTTCGTCGCCGTGGTCAGCACCCTCGGGCTCGCGGCGGCCGCCTCCGCGGTCGCCACCCCGTCCGCGAACGCGTCCGCACCCCCACCCCCGTCGGGCTGGACGCAACTGTTCGTGGACGACTTCAACGGCGCCGCAGGCTCCGGCGTCAACACCTCGAACTGGCAGTACGCGACCGGCAAGGGCTACCCGGGCGGCCCCGCGAACTGGGGCACCGGCGAGATCGAGACGATGACGAACAGCACGGACAACGTCTCGCTCGACGGCAACGGCAACCTGCGCATCACGCCCCGGCGGGACGCCGCCGGCAACTGGACCTCCGGCCGGATCGAGACCAACCGCACCGACTTCCAACCCCCGGCGGGAGGCAAGCTCCGCGTCGAGTCGCGCATCCAGGTGCCGAACGTCACCGGCGCCGCCGCCAAGGGCTACTGGCCGGCGTTCTGGATGCTGGGCGGCCCCTACCGCGGCAACTACTGGAACTGGCCGGCGATCGGCGAGCTCGACATCATGGAGAACACCCAGGGCATGAACACGGTGTTCGCCACGATGCACTGCGGCACGTCCCCGGGCGGCCCCTGCAACGAGACCAGCGGCATCGGCGGCTCGACCACCTGCCAGGGCACGTCCTGCCAGGCCGGCTTCCACACGTACCGGATGGAGTGGGACCGCTCCACGAGCGTCGAGGAGATCCGCTTCTTCCTCGACGGTGTCAACTACCACACGGTGCGCGCCGACCAGGTCGACGCGACGACCTGGAAGAACGCCACCGACCACGGTTTCTTCGTCATCCTGAACGTCGCGATGGGCGGCGGCTTCCCCGACGCGTTCGGCGGCGGCCCGGACGCCGGGACGCAGCCGGGGCACGCGATGGTCGTCGACTACGTGCAGGTGCTGTCGTCCGGCGGCGGCACCACGCCTCCCCCGACCGGTGACCGCGACGCCTACGGCACCATCCAGGCCGAGTCCTACGACGGCCAGTCCGGGGTGATCACCGAGACGACGTCCGACTCCGGGGGCGGGCAGAACGTCGGAGCGCTGGCAGGCGGCGACTGGCTGCACTTCAAGGGCGTGAACTTCGGCTCCTCGGCGGCACGGCAGTTCAGCGCCCGGGTCGCGAGCGGAGCGGCGGGCGGCGTCAGCGGGCTGGTCGAGGTGCGGCTGGACAGCCGGGGCAACGCGCCCGTCGGCAGCTTCGCGGTCGGCAACACCGGGGGCTGGCAGTCGTGGCGGACCGTCCCCGCCAACATCAGCGCCGTGACGGGCACGCACGACGTGTATCTGACCTTCACCAGCGGCCAGCCGGCCGACTTCGTGAACGTCAACTGGTTCACCTTCGGGCACTGATGAGTTGTGCAACGGGGCTTCGCGCGTGCGCGGAGCCCCGTTTCGCCGTCCTCAGCGCAGCTCCGCGCGAAACGCCGCCGGGGTCTGGTCCGTGTGCTGGTGGAAGAACTTGGAGAAGTTCGCGGCATCGGGGAAGCCGACCGCCACGCCGACCCGGCCGATCGGCAGATCGGTGTGGGCGAGGAGCCGTTTGGCCTCCAAAACCACGCGCTTGTCGATGAAGGCCTTGGGCGTCTCCCCGGTCGCGGCGCGCACGGCACGGACCAGGGTGCGGCGGGAGTAGCCGAGCGCGTCGGCGTAGGCGCTGACGCTGTGGTTGGTGGCGAAGTCCCGTTCCACGGCGTCCCGGAAGAGGGTGAACGTCGAGTCGGACCGCTGCCGCCGCGCCTCGGGCGAACTCGCCGCGAGGTGGGCGAGCCGCAGCAGGAACGCCGTCAGCGTGTGGCGCAGGACGGCGGTGTGCAGGCTCAGCGGGAGCGTGGCCGTGTCCTCGTACTCGCGCCGCAACTGCGTCAGCGCGGCTTCCAGGGCGGCGAGTTGGGGCGGGTCGGGGTGCAGCAGCGGTGGCAGGTCGTAGCGGTAGAGGCCGGTGGCCTCGACGGTCGAGCGGGGCAGGAAGCCGGGCTGCATGGTCAGCACGGTTCCGCGGTACTCGCTGGTGGGCGAGAAGCGGTGGACCTGCCCCGGGCGGATCCACAGCAGGTCCCCGGCCGCGGCCTCGTGCTCGGTGAAGTCGACCATGTGCCGGACCGGGCCCGCGCCGAAGAGCAGGACGATGTGGAAGTCGATGCGGTGCACGCGCTCCAGCGGCACGCCGGACGGCCAGGTGTCGCCCATCGGGGCGACCTGCATGCCGACGCCGCCGACGCTGAGCTCGACCGGGAAGGGGAACGTATCGATTCCGTCGCCGCCTTGGATGGTTCTGTCCGCCATGTCCGTCTCGTCCCGCCCCGTGTGTGCGCCCTGCTGCCGGTGGGTGTCCCACTTTCACCACAGGCTGGCACACGGCGACCTTCCGGCATAAAAGTCAGACTTTTAATTTTGAACGCGTCAGGCCAGCACCTCCGCACCGATCGAGGACTTCTTGAAGATGAGCACGCAGACAGCGGACAGCTTCGAATGGACCGAACTCGACCGGCGTGCGGTCGACACCGCCCGTCTGCTGGCGGCGGATGCCGTGCAGCGGGTCGGCAACGGCCACCCCGGCACGGCGATGAGTCTGGCGCCTGCCGCCTACACGATCTTTCAGAAGGTGATGCGGCACGACCCCGTCGATCCCGAGTGGACCGGCCGTGACCGCTTCGCCCTCTCCCCCGGCCACACCTCGCTGACCCTCTACACACAGCTCTACCTCGCGGGCTACGAGCTGGAGCTGGACGACCTGAAGGCGTTCCGCACGCACGGCTCCAAGACGCCCGGTCACCCCGAGTACGGGCACACCGCCGGTGTGGAGACCACCACCGGCCCGCTGGGCCAGGGCGTCGCGAACGCCGTCGGCATGGCGATGGCCGCCCGTTACGAGCGTGGCCTGTTCGACCCGGAGGCCCCCGAGGGCGAGTCCCCCTTCGACCACACGATCTGGGCGATCGTCTCCGACGGCGACCTCCAGGAGGGCGTCTCCGCCGAGGCCTCCTCGCTCGCCGGCCACCAGAAGCTCGGCAACCTGGTCTTCCTCTACGACGACAACCACATCTCCATCGAGGGCGACACCGCCACCGCGTTCTCCGAGGACGTGCTGAAGCGCTACGAGGCCTACGGCTGGCACGTGCAGCGGATCCAGCCGCGGGAGGACGGCGACGTCGATGTGCACGCGCTGTACGCGGCGCTGAGGGCGGCCCGGTCCGAGACGGAGCGTCCGTCGATCATCGCGATGCGCACGATCATCGCCTGGCCCGCGCCGAACGCGCGCGACACCGAGGCCTCCCACGGCTCGGCGCTCGGCGAGGACGAGGTCGCGGCCACCAAGCGCCTCCTCGGCTTCGACCCGGAGCGGTCGTTCGAGGTGGCCGACGAGGTGCTGGCCCACACCCGCCTGGCCCTGGACCGGGGCGCCGAGGCGCACACCGCCTGGGACAAGCGGATCGCCGCCTGGCGGGTCGAGAACCCGCAGCGGGCCGCCACCTTCGACCGCGTCAGCAAGGGCGAGCTGCCCGCAGGCTGGGAGGACGCGCTGCCGGTGTTCGAGCCGGGCAAGGCCGTCGCCACCCGTGCCGCCTCCGGCAAGGTCCTTCAGGCGCTCGGCCCGGTCGTCCCCGAGCTGTGGGGCGGCTCGGCGGACCTGGCCGGTTCCAACAACACCACCATCGACAAGACCAGCTCCTTCCTCCCCGCGGGCAACCCGCTGCCGGAGGCCGACCCCTACGGCCGCACCGTGCACTTCGGCATCCGCGAGTTCTCCATGGCCGCGGAGATGAACGGCATCGCCCTGCACGGCAACACCCGCGTCTACGGCGGCACCTTCCTGGTCTTCTCCGACTACATGCGCAACGCCGTGCGGATGTCGGCCCTGATGCAGCTGCCGGTGACGTACGTGTGGACGCACGACTCCATCGGCCTGGGCGAGGACGGCCCGACCCACCAGCCGGTGGAGCACCTGGCCGCGCTACGCGCCATCCCTGGCCTGAACGTCGTGCGCCCGGCGGACGCCAACGAGACCGCGGTCGTCTGGGCCGAGATCCTCAAGCGGCACGGCACCGCTCCGGCCCCGCACGGCCTCGCGCTCACCCGCCAGGGCGTGCCCACCTACGAGCCGGACCCGGACGCGGCACGCGGAGGTTACGTGCGGTTCGAGGCGGAGGGCGGCACACCCCAGGTGATCCTCATCGCCACGGGCTCCGAGGTGCACGTCGCCGCCGGTGCGCGCGAACTCCTCCAGGCCGCCGGCGTGCCCACCCGCGTGGTGTCGATGCCGTCCGTGGAGTGGTTCGAGGAGCAGCCGCGTTCCTACCGGGACAGCGTCCTGCCGCCGTCCGTGACGGCCCGGGTCGCCGTCGAGGCCGGAATCGGCCTGACCTGGCACCGGTTCACGGGGGACGCCGGACGCATCGTCTCCCTGGAGCACTTCGGTGCCTCCGCCGACGCCGAGACCCTGTTCGCCGAGTACGGCTTCACCCCCGAGAACGTCGTCGCCGCCGCGCGGGAGTCCCTCGCCGCCGCCCGTGGCTGAACCGACCGCCCGAAAGAAGATGATCACTGTGTCCGAAGCGACCGCGCACGCGGGAGCACTCAAGCGCCTATCCGACGAGGGCGTGTCGATCTGGCTCGACGACCTGTCGCGCCGGCGGATCGAGTCCGGCAGCCTGGCCGAGCTCGTCGCCACGAGGAACGTCGTCGGCGTCACCACCAACCCGTCCATCTTCCAGGCCGCCATCGGCTCCGGTGCCGGCTACGAGGAGCAGCTCGCCGACCTGGCGGTGCGCGGGGTGACGGTCGACGAGGCCGTGCGGATGATGACGACCGCCGATGTCCGGGCCGCCGCCGACGTCCTGCGCCCGGTGTACGACGCGACCGGGGGCCGGGACGGCCGGGTCTCCATCGAGGTCGACCCGCGCCTCGCCCACGACACGCGGGCGACCGTCGCCGAGGCCCGGCAGCTGGCCTGGCTGGTGGACCGCCCCAACGTGATGATCAAGATCCCGGCGACGCGGGCGGGCCTGCCCGCGATCATGGAAGTCGTCGGGGCGGGTATCAGTGTCAACGTGACCCTGATCTTCTCGCTGGAGCGGTACCGCGAGGTGATGGACGCCTATCTCGCGGGGCTGGAGAAGGCGCAGGCGGCAGGCCTGGGACCTGTCCGCGATCCACTCGGTCGCCTCGTTCTTCGTCTCCCGTGTGGACGCCGAGATCGACAAGCGGCTGACGCTGCTGGGCACCCAGGAGGCCCTCGCCTTGAAGGGCCGGGCCGCCCTGGCCAACGCGCGGCTCGCGTACGAGGCGTACGAGCAGGTCTTCGCCGGGGCGCGCTGGCAGGCGCTGGGCGGGGCCCGCGCGAACCGGCAGCGCCCCCTTTGGGCCTCCACCGGTGTGAAGGACCCTGCCTACAAGGACACCCTGTACGTGGACGAGCTGGTCGCCCCGGGCACGGTCAACACCATGCCGGAGGCCACGCTGAACGCCGTCGCCGACCACGGCGAGGTCCAGGGCGACACCGTCTCCGGCGGTTACGCCCAGGCGCGCGCGGACCTGGCGGCCGTCGAACGGCTCGGCATTGCATACGACGAGGTGGTGCGGCAACTGGAGGACGAGGGCGTGGCCAAGTTCGAGGTGGCCTGGCAGGAGCTGCTGGACGCGGTCACCAAGTCCTTGAACAGCGAGGGAGTTGACGCGGAATGAGCGAGGGCATCGAGGGCATCCCCCAGACGGCCGAACAGGAGACCAAGGGGACCAAGGAGGAGAAGGAGGCCCTGGCCGCGCAGGAGGCGGCGGGGGTCGAACAGAGCGGGGTGAGCGGTCACGCCCCCCGTACGGCGCACGCCGACACCCACTTCGAGAACCCCCTGCGCGACGCACGCGACCGCCGTCTGCCCAAGATCGCGGGCCCGTCCGGCCTCGTCATCTTCGGCGTCACCGGCGACCTGTCCCGCAAGAAGCTGATGCCGGCGGTGTACGACCTGGCCAACCGCGGTCTGCTCCCGCCGGGCTTCTCCCTGGTGGGCTTCGCCCGCCGGGACTGGGAGGACCAGGACTTCGCGCAGGTGGTGCACGACGCGGTCCGCGAGCACGCCCGGACCCCGTTCCGCGAGGAGGTCTGGCAGCAGCTCGCCGAGGGCATGCGGTTCATCCCCGGTGACTTCGACGACGACACGGCGTTCAAGCAGCTGCGCTCCGCGGTGGAGGAGCTGGACGCCTCCCGTGGCACCAGCGGCAACTACGCCTTCTACCTCTCGGTGCCGCCGAAGTTCTTCCCGAAGGTCGTCCAGCAGCTGAAGAAGCACAAGCTGGCGAGCGCCCCCGAGGGTTCCTGGCGCCGCGCCGTCATCGAGAAGCCGTTCGGGCACGACCTGTCATCGGCCGAGGAGCTCAACCGCATCGTGCACGACGTGTTCGATCCGGAGCAGGTCTTCCGCATCGACCACTACCTCGGCAAGGAGACCGTCCAGAACCTCCTGGCGCTGCGCTTCGCCAACCAGATGTTCGAGCCGATCTGGAACCGGTCGTACGTCGACCACGTGCAGATCACCATGGCGGAGGACATCGGCATCGGCGGCCGTGCCGGGTACTACGACGGCATCGGCGCCGCCCGGGACGTCATCCAGAACCACCTGCTCCAGCTGATGGCGCTCACCGCGATGGAGGAACCGGCCGCCTTCGACGCCCCCTCGCTGCTCACCGAGAAGCTGAAGGTCCTCAAGGCCGTGCGGCTTCCGCAGGACCTCGGGGCGAACACCGTGCGCGGGCAGTACGCGGCGGCCTGGCAGGGCGGCGCGAAGGTGCGCGGCTATCTGGAGGAGGACGGCATCGACCCCTCCTCCACGACCGACACCTACGCCGCGATCAGGCTCCAGGTGGACAACCGCCGCTGGGCCGGCGTCCCGTTCTACCTGCGCACCGGCAAGCGCCTCGGCCGCCGGGTGACGGAGATCGCGGTCGTCTTCCAGCGGGCCCCGCACTCCCCCTTCGACTCCACCGCCACCGAGGAGCTCGGCTCCAACGCGATCGTCATCCGCGTCCAGCCGGACGAGGGCATGACGGTCCGCTTCGGCTCGAAGGTGCCCGGGACGTCGATGGAGATCCGGGACGTCACGATGGACTTCGCCTACGGCGAGTCCTTCACCGAATCGAGCCCCGAGGCGTACGAACGGCTGATCCTTGACGTGCTCCTGGGCGACGCCAACCTGTTCCCCCGTCACCAGGAAGTGGAAGAGTCCTGGAAGATCCTCGACCCGATCGAGCAGTACTGGGCCACGCACGGCAGGCCCGCGCAGTACGCCTCGGGCAGCTGGGGACCCGAGGAAGCCGACGAGATGCTCGCACGAGACGGACGGAGCTGGCGCAGGCCATGAAGATCGACCTGACCGACACCACGGCAAGCAAGATCAACAAGGCGCTGGTGCAGGGCCGCCGCGCCATCGGCACGCCCGCCGTGGGCATGGTCCTGACGATGGTGATCGTCACGGACGAGGAGAACGCCTACGACGCGATCAAGGCGGCCGAGGAGGCCTCGCACGAGCACCCCTCGCGCACCCTGGTCGTCATCAAGCGGCACGCCCGCACCCCGCGCGACCGCCAGTCCTCCCGGCTGGACGCCGAGGTCCGGGTGGGCGCCGACGCGGGCACCGGCGAGACGGTGATCCTCAGGACCTACGGCGAGGTGTCCGAGCACGCCGACTCGGTGGTGCTGCCGCTGCTGCTGCCGGACGCGCCGGTCGTGGTGTGGTGGCCGGTGGACGCCCCCGAAGTGCCCTCGAAGGATCCGCTCGGCGCCCTGGCCCAGCGGCGGATCACCGACCTGTACGCCGTCGAGAACCCCCTGCAGACCCTGGAGGCCCGGGTCCGCTCCTACGCGCCCGGTGACACCGACCTCGCCTGGACCCGGCTGACGCCCTGGCGTTCGATGCTCGCCGCGGCGCTGGACCAGGCCCGGGCGCGGATCGTCTCGGCGGCGGTGGAGGCCGAGGCGGAGAACCCGGCCGCCGAGCTGCTGGCCCGCTGGCTGGAGGCGCGGCTGCACGTCCGGGTGGACCGCGTGGTCACCGCCGGGCCGGTCGTGACCGCCGTGCGCCTGGGCACCGAGCACGGCGAGATCGTCATCGACCGCCCCGAGGGGCCGCTGGCCACGCTGACCCTGCCGGGCCAGCCGCCGCGCACCCTCGCGCTCAAGGTCCGTGCGACCTCCGAACTGATCGCCGAGGAGCTGCGGCGCCTCGACGCGGACGAGATGTACGCCATCGCCCTGAACGGCGAGGCGACCGAGGAGACCCCTGCTCATGTCTGACTCCCCCTCCGACTCCCCCAGGCTCAGCCGGCGCCCCGAGTGGACCGCCCTGGAGGACCACCGCACCGACACCCTGCCGCGGCCGGACCTGCGTGCGCTGTTCGCGGCGGACCCGGGGCGCGCCGAGCGCTACGTCGTGCACGTGGGCGACCTGCGGATCGACTACTCCAAGCACCTGGTCACCGACGAGACACTGGCCCTGCTGCAGGAGCTGGCCGCGGCCACCGACGTGTTCGGGCTGCGGGACGCCATGTTCCGCGGCGAGAAGATCAACACCACCGAGAACCGGGCCGTGCTGCACACCGCGCTGCGCGCCCCGCGGGACGCGGTGATCGAGGTCGACGGCGAGAACGTCGTCCCGGCCGTGCACGCCGTGCTCGACAAGATGGCCGGCTTCGCCGACCGGGTGCGCTCCGGGGAGTGGACCGGCCACACCGGCAAGCGGATCCGCAACGTCGTCAACATCGGCATCGGCGGCTCGGACCTCGGTCCGGCCATGGCCTACGAGGCGCTGCGGCCGTTCACCGCGCGGGAGCTGACGTTCCGCTTCGTGTCGAACGTGGACGGCTCGGACCTGCACGAGGCGGTGCGCGACCTGGACCCGGCGGAGACGCTGTTCATCGTCGCCTCCAAGACCTTCACCACGATCGAGACGATCACGAACGCCACCTCCGCGCGCTCCTGGCTGCTGAACGGCCTGGGAGGCGACGAGAAGGCGGTGGCGAAGCACTTCGTGGCGCTGTCGACCAACGCGGAGAAGGTCGCGGACTTCGGTATCGACGTCGACAACATGTTCGAGTTCTGGGACTGGGTCGGCGGCCGCTACTCGTACGACTCCGCGATCGGCCTGTCCCTGATGATCGCGATCGGCCCGGACCGCTTCCTGGAGATGCTCGACGGCTTCCGCATCGTCGACGAGCACTTCCGCAACGCCCCCGCCGAGGCCAACGCCCCCCTCCTGCTGGGCCTGCTGGGCATCTGGTACGGCAACTTCCACGACGCCCAGTCGCACGCCGTCCTGCCCTACAGCCACTACCTGTCGAAGTTCACCGCCTACCTCCAGCAGCTCGACATGGAGTCCAACGGCAAGTCGGTGGACCGTGACGGCAACGCGGTGGAGTGGCAGACCGGTCCGGTGGTGTGGGGCACGCCGGGCACCAACGGGCAGCACGCCTACTACCAGTTGATCCACCAGGGCACCAAGCTCATCCCGGCCGACCTGATCGGCTTCGCCCGGCCCGTCGCCGAACTGAGCGACGAACTGAAGGCGCAGCACGACCTGCTGATGGCCAACCTGTTCGCGCAGGGGCAGGCCCTCGCCTTCGGCAAGACCGCCGAGGAGGTGCGCGCGGAGGGCGTGCCCGAGGAACAGGTGCCGCACCGCACCTTCCGGGGCAACCACCCCACCACGACGATCCTGGCCACCGAACTGACCCCGTCGGTCCTCGGCCAGCTGATCGCCCTCTACGAGCACAAGGTGTTCGTGCAGGGCGCCGTGTGGAACATCGACTCCTTCGACCAGTGGGGCGTCGAGCTCGGCAAGGTGCTCGCCAAGCGCGTCGAGCCCGCCCTGACCGCGGGCGCGGATGTCCCCGGTCTCGACCCGTCCACGGCCGCCCTGGTGGCCGCCTACCGCAAACTTCGGGAAGTGAACTGACATGCAGATCGGTCTTGTGGGTCTCGGCAAGATGGGCGGCAACATGCGCGAGCGCCTGCGCAACGCCGGCCACACCGTCATCGGTTACGACACCAACCCCGAGAAGTCGGACGCGAGCAGTCTGGCCGACCTCGTCAACCAGCTGGAGGCGCCCCGCACGGTCTGGGTCATGGTCCCGGCCGGCGAGCCCACCCAGCACGTGATCGACCAGCTCGCGGGCCTGCTGAAGCCCTACGACACGGTGGTCGACGGCGGCAACTCCCGCTGGACGGACGACGAGAAGCACGCGGAGGAGCTGAGCAAGCGCGGCATCGGCTTCGTCGACGCGGGCGTCTCCGGCGGCGTGTGGGGCCTGAAGAACGGCTACGCCCTGATGGTCGGCGGCGAGAAGGAGACCGTCGACCGGCTGCTGCCGATCTTCGAGGCGCTCAAGCCGGAGGGCCCGTACGGCTACGTCCACGCGGGCAGGGTCGGGGCCGGGCACTTCGCGAAGATGGTCCACAACGGCATCGAGTACGCGATGATGCAGGCCTACGCCGAGGGCTGGGAGCTGCTGGAGGCCGTGGACTCGGTGGACAACGTCCGTGAGGTGTTCCGCTCCTGGCAGCAGGGCACCGTCATCCGCTCCTGGCTGCTCGATCTGGCGGTGGAGGCCCTGGACGAGGACGAGCACCTGGAGGAACTGCGGGGCTACGCCCAGGACTCCGGTGAGGGGCGATGGACGGTGGAGGCCGCGATCGACAACTCCGTGCCGCTGCCCGCGATCACCGCCTCCCTCTACTCCCGGTTCGCCTCCCGGCAGGACGACTCGCCGCAGATGAAGATGATCGCGGCGCTGCGCAACCAGTTCGGCGGCCACGCCGTCGAGTCCGCGAAGAAGGCGTAGGACGTGGGTGATCTGCTGCTGGTCCGTCACGGCGAGACGGAGTGGAGCCGGAGCGGACAGCACACCAGCTTCACCGACCTGCCCCTCACCCCGCACGGTGAGGAGCAGGCCGCCTCGCTCGCCCCGCTCCTCGCGGACCGCTCCTTCGCGCTGGTCCTCACCAGTCCGCTGGGCCGCGCGGTGCGCACCGCCGAGCTCGCGGGCCTGACCGGGACCGTGCGGGACGCGGACCTGCACGAGTGGCACTACGGCGCCTACGAGGGTGTCACCACCGAGGAGATACACCGCACCCGCCCCGACTGGGACCTGTGGACCGACGGGGGTCCGCCCGGCCCCGACGGCGAGCCGGGCGAGTCCCCCGAGCAGGTCGGCGAACGGGCCGACCGGGTGCTGGCCCGGGCGGAGAAGTCGCTGCCCGACGGGGACGTGATGCTGGTGGCGCACGGCCACTTCCTCCGCGTGCTGACGGCCCGCCGGCTGGGCCTGTCCCCGGCGGAGGGCCGGCTGTTCCGGCTGGAGACCGGGACGGTCAGCCGGCTGTCGACCGAGCACGGCCGGCCCGTGATCGCGGAGTGGAACACCCGGGCGTAACCGGCCCCGGCCGGAGGTGAGTTGACACCTCCGGCCGGGCACGTCAGAGTCCCGGCTGATGGAGATCGACGACATGACGCCCGCCGAGGAGCGGGTGTGGCGCGCCTTCCCGCGGGGGCAGGACGTGGACTTCCGGGAGTCGGCGGACGAGGACCCGGCACGGGGCGCGGACTGGGGCCCCGAACGGACCGTACGGGCGGCCGTGGTGCGGGCACTCCTGCTGAGCGCGCCGCAGGAGGACGGGGAGACCGCCGCCCTCCGGCTGGCCGGCGCGCGGATCACCGGGGAACTGCTCCTGCAGTACGCCGACGTCGACCACGCCGTGCGCCTCAGTGACTGCTTCTTCGAGGACACACCCGTGCTGTACGCGGCGCGCCTGCGGCAGCTGAACCTGCGCGGCTCCGCCCTGCCCGCCCTGGGCGCCGAGACACTGCGCGTGGAGGGTGTGCTACGCCTGTCGGACTGCCGGTTCGGCGGGCCCGTGCGGCTCGGCGGGGCGCAGGTCTCCGGCGCGCTGTTCCTGGACGGGGCCGCCATCGACGAGCCGCCGGCCGGTCAGCCGGCGCTCCAGCTCAACCATGTGACCATCGGCGACGGTCTGTCGGCGCCGGGGCTGCGCACGCTCGGCGAGGTACGGCTGTCGGGCGCATCCGTGGCCGGCACGATCGACCTCAACGGGGCGCGCCTGCAAGCCGGTGCCGGTGCGGTCGCCCTCGACGCGGAGACCCTCACGGTGGAGGGTGACACCAGGCTGCGCGAAGCGGACGTGCTGGGCTGGATCGGTCTGCGCGGCGCCCACATAGCGGGCCGTCTCGACCTGTCGCACGCCCGGCTGGCGAATCCGGGGGACGCGGCACTGCGGGCCAGCAGCTGCACCATCGGCGAACTGTGGCTGCGCAGGGGGCCCCGGATGGAGGGCACCCTCAACCTGCGCCGGGCCCAGATGGAGGTGCTGTTCCTGGAGCCGGAGGTGGTACCCGACGAGGTCCTGCTCAACAGCCTCGTCTACACCTCCCTCACCCCGCACGAGCCGGCCGAGCGGCGGCTGGCGATGCTGGAGCGGGACGGCGAGGGCTATGTCCCGCACGCCTACGAGCAGTTGACCGCCGCCTACCGCAGGATCGGCGACGACCCCGCCGCCCGCCTCGTCCAGCTCGCCAAGCAGCGCCGCAGGCGCGCCACCCTGCCCTGGTACGGCCGGCTGTGGGGTCATGTGCAGGACGCCACCGTCGGGTACGGCTTCCGCCCCCTGCGGGCCGCGGGCTGGCTGGTGTCGCTGCTGATGGCCGGCTCCCTCGTCTACGCGCTGCACCATCCCGCGCCGCTGAAGCCGGACGAGGCACCGCAGTTCAACCCGGTCTTCTACACCCTCGACCTGCTGCTTCCGGTGATCTCCTTCGGGCAGGAGACCGCCTTCGCCCCCACCGACGGCTACCAGTGGCTCTCGTACGCCCTCGTGCTCATGGGCTGGATCCTCGCCACCACCGTCGTCACCGGCATCACCCGGAGCGTCAGCCGTCAGTGAGGCCGGCTGACGGTGTCTTCCGGAGGGGGCGGCTGAAGCCGGCGCCCGGCTGCACGACCCGCTCCGGTGGCGCGTCGGGCAGCCCGCGAGCGAACGACGCGGCGAAGCCGGTGACGTCCGTGTTGTGGCCCGTCGCGCGGCCGTCCTCGAGGACGACGGTGCCGACCGCGCCCGGCGCCTTCGCCTGCGCGGCGAGCGCCCACCGATGTACGAAGCAGTACGTTGGCCCTACCCAGCCCAGCACGGACCCGGGACGTCCCGGCGGACGGACGGGCCCCTGCTTCTAAAATCACCGGCACCGGCCCCGAGCCCGAGGGAACGCGATGACCAGCGTCGAAGAACCGGCACCACCCGGCGAGCGCATCCGTGACGCCGCCCGCACCCGGGCCGAGATCCTCGACGTCGCCACCCGGGAGTTCGCCCGGGCCGGCTACGACGGGGCCCGGGTCGACGAGATCGCCGCCCGCACCCGCACCACGAAGCGGATGATCTACTACTACTTCGGTGGCAAGGAGCAGCTGTTCACGGCCGTGCTGGAGCGCGCGTACGGCGTGATCCGGGAGGCCGAGCAGCAACTGGACGTCGGCCATCCGGACCCGGTGGCGGCCATCCGGCGTCTGGCGGAGCTGACCTTCGACCACCACGAGCAGCACCCCGACTTCATCCGCCTGGTCACCATCGAGAACATCCACGAGGCGCAGCACATCGCCGGCTCCGAGATGCTCGGGAAGATCGGCTCCCCCGCCCTGGACGTGATCCGCCGGATCCTGGCGTCGGGGCAGGAGTCGGGCCTGTTCAGGGCCGACGTCGACGCCGTCGACCTGCACGCGATGATCTCCTCCTTCTGCTTCTTCCGGGTCGCCAACCGGCACACCTTCGGCGCACTGTTCGGCCGCGACCTGCTCGACGGGGCGCAGCGCGCGCACTACCGGGCGATGCTGGGCGACATGGTGATCGCGTATCTGACGGCGGAGCGTACGGTCCACTGAACGCCCGGCGCGCGAGCCTTTGCCACCGGCGGCTCTCCTGTGCGGGTGCAGGGGCGCTGGTCGCGCAGTTCCCCGCGTCCCTCGGGGCGCCCTTTCAGCTGTTGGACCAGGCTCGGCGGCACAGGACCAGGCGGTAGCCGTCCGGGTCCTGGATCGTGACTCCCCACTCGTTCCAGTAGGGGTTGGGAGACTCGACCCTCTTGCCGCCGTGTGCCTCCAGGCGGGCGACCAGGTCGTCCGGAACGGGACCGTCCACGTAGACGACCAGCAGGTCCTCCTCCGTGGGGCGGGGCTCGACCGGGCGGGCGGGCTCGTGGACGAGTTCCAGGTGCCAGTCGGCGTCGGGCCAGCCGAGCATCAGCAGATCGTGCTCCCCGGGCCCGTCACCGCCCTCGGCCCGCCACAGCACACCGAGCCCGAGCCCTGAGCCCCAGAACCGCTCGGCCGCCGCGAGGTCCCGGGAGGGACGGGCGATACGGATGTGGCTGCGACCGTTCACGGGCATCATGACCTCTTCTCCTGGTCGTCCCGGCCCGGTACTCCTGGTGTCCGGGGCGGCGTCCCGAGCCTAGGGAGCCGCCGCCCGCTCGGCCATCGGCCATCGGTCCTGGTTCCCTGGCCTCACGGCCCCGCTGCTGCCGCGCACATCGAACCGTTCCTGCAGCACGATGGGGGTCTGAGGCGGCCCCGGCGGGGTAGGCCGGATCTCACCTCGACCAGCGCGACGGGAGACGAGCCATGGCACAGCTGCGACAAGAGGTCGATCCGGGTGAGGCGGGGCTGGATCCGCAGGTGCTGGGCCGCCTGGACCGGAACTTCGCCCGGCTCGTCGACGAGGGGCGCCTGCCGGGCTTCCTCGTGTCCGTCGCCCGCGCCGGACGCGTCGCGCACCTGACGACCCACGGCCTGCGCGACATCGCGGCCGGGCTGCCGGTCGAGCCGGACACGCTGTGGCGGGTCTACTCCATGACGAAGCCGGTCACCGCGGTCGCCGCGCTGCTGCTGGTCGAGGAGGGCCGGCTGTCGCTGGACGACCCGGTCGCCGACCATCTGCCCGCCTTCGCCGAGCCGCGGGTCTACGTCGGCGGCACAGGGGCGGACGTCGAGACCCGCCCGGCCGACGGACCGATACTCGTCCGGCATCTGATGACCCACACCTCGGGTCTGACCTTCGGCTTCTACCACACCCACCCCGTCGACGCCCTGTACCGCGAGGCCGGCCTGGAGTCGTCGGTGGCGCCGGGTGCGGACCTGGCCGAGACCATCGAGGTGTACGCGAGTCTGCCGCTGCAGTTCGAGCCGGGCACCGAGTGGAACTACTCGGTGGCCAGCAACGTCCTGGGCCGGATCATCGAGGTCGTGTCCGGGCAGCCGCTCGACGTGTTCTGCGCCGAGCGTGTGTTCGGACCGCTCGGCATGACGGACGCGGGCTTCCACGTCACGGACGCACAGGCGCCCCGGCTCTCGGAGATGTACGGGGAGAAGGAGGGCGGCGGCATCGAGCCGATCCCGGGGCTGCCGCTGCGCGGCCGGCCGCGGTTCCTGTCGGGCAGCGGCGGCATGGTGTGCTCGGCCCATGACTACCACCGCTTCATGGAACTGCTGCGCCGCCGGGGCGAACTGGACGGCGTGCGGCTGCTCGAACCGGGGACCGTGGAGCTGATGACCCGCAACCACCTGCCCGGCGGCGCCGACCTGCGGGCCTTCGGCAGCCGCCCCGCCCACGACGAGCCCGGCAACGAGGGACTCGGCTTCGGCCTCAACTGCTCCGTGGTGATCGACCCGTCCCGCACCCTCGTCCCGTCCGGGCTCGGCGCCTTCGGCTGGAGCGGGGTGGCCACGACGACGTTCTGGGTCGATCCGGGCCGCGACCTGACGGTGCAGTTCATGACGCAGGTGCGGCCCAGGACGTCCCACACGGTCTTCAAAGACCTCAAGCGGCTGGTCCACGAGGCCCTGACGGACCGAAGGTCCGCCACTGGTCCGGGCGGAGAGTGAACTGCACTCCCTCCTGCGCGAGTTCACGCAGCCACTGCTCGGACCGGGCGGCCGTCTCCGCGGCGGCCGCTCGCCGGTGCCGGTTCAGTGGTCAAGGGGCTCCCCCTTGTCGAGGCCGTGCGCGCGGGACGCGTCATGGAACCGGTCCAGGCAGCGCCCCCAGGCCCCCGAGACGCCGAAGTCGAGCAGCTGGGGCAGCAGGGCGGCCGAGAAGTCGGTGCTGGACTCCAGCGGCAGCAGGGAGGGCAGGTTGTCGATGGCGATCAGATCGAGCGGGGGATCGTCGCGCAGCCGGCGTACCGGCTCGTCCCAGGAGGTGGTGTCGTCGTACACCGGCAGGACGTTGAGCGGGGAACCGACGTCGCAGGTGACGTCGCACAGGGTGCGCAGGCGGCGGTCGGGGACATCGAGGTCCTGTGCGCGCAGGAAGGGCGGGACGGGGGTGGTGGCGAGCACCGCGTTGACCATCACGTCGTGACGCAGCAGGGCGGCACGGTCGAGGTCCCGGGTCTCGGCGAGGTCCCAGCAGGTCGGATCGGCGCCGGCGGTGGCGAAGGCCGCCCGGGCGCCGCGGCCACTGCGGCCCAGGGCGCCGATGACGAGGCCGGTGAACGCGGCGTCGGCGGCGTCCGGCTTCAGTGTCTCGTCCAGGTCTTCCTTGGTGGTCGGGGTCAGCGGTGCGCGCAGCCGGCCGCGGTGGCGGAGCACGGCGAGGGCGGCGCCCAGATAGCCGGCCCAGAATCCGAAGGCCGCGAGGCGCCGCCCGGTGTCGTCCACCAGGTACTCCAGGTCGAACAGCGCCCCGCCCCCGGCGGCGAACCGGCCCAGCAGGTCCGCCGCGCCCGGCTGCCCCTTGTAGGCGTGGCCGAAGAAGATGTGCCGGTGCGTCAGTTCAGCCGGATCGCCGGGCAGTTCCTTCAGGCCGAGCACGACGGCGTCCCGCGGCGCCGTCGTCCAGGAGCCCGCGGGCGCGACCCGGCAGCCGGCCGCCTCGTACTCCTCGATCGGGAAGACCCGCTGCGGGGACTCCTCGACGGTCAGTTCCACTCCGTGCCCGACGAGCCGCCGGGCGTCGTCGGGCACGATCGGAGTGCGTCGCTCGGTCGTTCGGGCCTCGTGGCGCAGCCACAGATGGAGCTCGGTCATACCAGGTGGGCCTCCGGCGTGAGGCGTCGGCCGCCGACGGCCGACGCTTCTGGGGCGGACGCCACGAAGCGTACGCGGCCCGCCTCCGGGTCGCGTACGGATTCGCCCAGGTCACGTCGGGGGACCGGAACCGGTTCGAGGCCGTCAGGAAGAGCTGACCACCGCGTCCAGATGGGGCAGGTGGTGGTCCAGGCGCTCCCGCTTGGTGCGCAGATAGGTGATGTTGTTCTCGCACGGCGGTATGAGCAGCGGCACCTGCTCGGCGACGGTGATGCCGTGGTCCACCAGCGCCTCGCGCTTGCGCGGGTTGTTCGACATCAGGCGCACGGACCGCACACCCAGGTCCTGCAGGATCCGTGCGGCGACGCCGTAGTCGCGGGCGTCCACGGGCAGGCCGAGGGCGAGGTTGGCCTCGACCGTGTCCAGGCCCTCCGCCTGCAGGGCCATCGCGCGCAGCTTGCCGAGCAGGCCGATGCCGCGGCCTTCATGCCCTCTGAGGTAGACCACGACACCGGCGCCCTCGGTGACGACCGCGCGCAGCGCCGCGTCGAGCTGGTCGCCGCACTCGCAGTGCTGGGAGCCGAAGGCGTCGCCGGTCAGGCACTCCGAGTGCAGCCGGATGAGGACGTCGTCCGCGCCGATCTCGCCGTAGACCAGCGCGACCTGTTCGTCACCGCGGTCGTGGTCCATGTAGCCGATCGCCTGGAATTTCCCGTACACGGTGGGCAAGGGGGCATTCACGACGCGTTCCACGCCGGTCCGCTGCGGTGCCTTCTTGCCGAGTACGCCAATGTTGTCTGTCATGATTCTCGAGTTCCTAAGCAGAGACGAAAGGCCGTGACGATATGAGTGATCTGGTGCCGGCGGACACCACGGAAGACGTACGGACGCGAGCTGCCGGCGTCTCACGGCAGGTCGCGGTGCTTCCCGTGGGGAGCTTCGAACAGCACGGCGCGTTTCTTCCGTTGGCGACCGACACGCTCGTCGCCTGTGCCGTCGCGCGGGAGATAGCCGGCGCGTATCCGGTGCACCTCCTTCCTCCGGTGACGATCTCGTGCTCGCACGAGCACGCGGCCTGGCCGGGGACCGTCAGCATCTCCTCGGTGACCCTTCATGCGGTGGTACGGGACATTGCGGCTTCGCTGCGCCGGTCCGGTGTCGACGCCCTGGTGGTGGTCAACGGGCACGGCGGCAACTACGTACTGGGCAACGTGGTTCAGGAATCTTCCGCCCGCGGCGAGCGGATGGCGCTCTTCCCGGCCGCGGAGGACTGGGAGGCGGCGCGTGAGCGGGCGGGTGTGGTCACCTCGCTGCTCACCGACATGCACGCGGGGGAAATCGAGACCTCCATCCTTCTGCACGCTCATCCCGAAATGCTCCGACCCGGTTATGAGACTTCCGATTTCGTCGCTGACGACCGGCGTCATCTGCTCACCCTCGGCATGTCCGGCTATACCGATTCCGGTGTCATCGGCCGTCCTTCGCTGGGTTCGGCGGAAAAGGGGAAGGAACTGCTGGCGAGCCTGGCGGATTCCTTCGGTGCGTATTTCTCGATGCTGACCTCCGACGCGTAGTCCGCCCGGGGCGCCCGGGGCGCCGGGGCCCCGGGGGGCGCCCCGGCCCCGGCCCGCAGGCCCGCGTACCAGCGGGCGACGAGCACGATCAGGCCGGGCAGGCTCGCCACGAGGCTGAGCACGCCGTAGACGACCGCGACGGCGAGCCCCCGGCCCGCGCCCAGGCCGGCGGCGCCGAACGCCCAGGCCGTGACGCCCTCCCTGGGCCCCCAGCCGCCGACGTTCAGCGGCAGGCCCATCGCCAGCAGGGCGAGGACGGCGAGGGGCAGCAGGACGGCCACCGAGGCGGTGGTCCCGGCGACCCGGGCGGCGAGTACGAACATCGCGACGTAACCTGCCAGCACGACCACGGAGGAGACAACCACTCCAGGCCCGTTCCGTCGCGACCACAGCCCCTCGCGGGCCTCGGCGAGGAACGCGCGCAGCCTACGGCCGCGGGGCGAGGGTGCCGCGCGGTTCATGCGCAGGGCGAGCACGACGGCGAGCGCCCCCAGGGAGGTCAGGGCCGCGAGCGGGGCGATGTTCCGGGCCTGGTCCAGCACCGGGGACGGCATGGACAGCAGGACGACGGCCCCGGCGGCGAACAACGCGAGCTGCCCGGCGGTCCGTTCGAGGACGACGGCCTTCACGCCCCGCCGCAGATCCCCCTCGCTCTGCCCGTGCCGCACGGCCCGGTGCACGTCGCCGAGGACACCGCCGGGCAGGGCCGCGTTCAGGAACAGCGCCCGGTAGTAGTCGGCGACGGCCGGCCCGAACGGCAGCCGGATCCTGAGCCCCCGGGCCACGATCGCCCACCGCCACGCGCTGCACACGGTGGTGACGAGCCCGATGCCGAGCGCGAGCAGCAGCGACACCCCGTCGATCCGCCGCAGTCCGTCCAGGAAGACGCCGGTACCGAGGCGCCAGAACAGCACGCCCAGGATGGCGACTCCGGCGAGGGTGCCGAGGTGCGTACGGACCTTCGGGGAGCCGAGACGGGCCAGGGCCCTGCGGACCGGGCCTGGCGCCGGCGTACCGGAGCCGTCCAGGTCACGGGCGCTCTCCAGGCCGCTGCCGTCCGGGGCACGGGTGCCCTCCGGGGCCGTACCGTCCAGGGCAATGCCGTCCAGGGCAATGCCGTTCGGGGCGGTGTCGTCCGGAGCAGTGCCGTTCAGGCCACCGGCGTCCTCCGGGCTGATGCCGTTCGGGCCGGTGTCGTCCGGGCGTTCGCGGTCCCGGTAGTGACGGTTCGTCGGGACGTCGGCCGTCCGGGTGGGGCCGGGCGGGGCCGAGGCGGCGGGCTCGCTGCTGTCGCCCACCACCGGGCACGGCATGGCCGCATCACCCCGGTCCGTGTCCACCACCGGGCCGGAAGGCGCGGGCAACCGGAGGCCGCCGGTGGTCGCGGGCAACCGGAGGGCCTCGGTGAGCGTGGCGGGCGGGCGCGTTCCCGTCGCCTGCGGGCTCATGACGCTCCGCCCACCGGGCGGGACAGGGCGAGGAGGTCGACGTGGTGGACGGTGACGCGCAGCTCGCCCGCCGCGCAGGCCGCCAGCCTGTTGGTGAGGTAGACGTCGGCCTCGGCCCGCAGTTCGGGGCGCTCCTCGACGGCGGCGCCGACCCAGCCGCGCAGCCACTGCTCGGTGAGCCGGGCCTGCTCGGGGCCGAGCCGCCAGGCGCTCGGGTGCAGCCGTACGGTCGCGCCGTGCTCGGAGAACGCCTCGGCCGCCACGGTGACCGCGTCGGGTCCGAGCAGGCCGTCGCGACGCTGGTGGTCGTTGAACGCCCGGGCGATCTCCGCGTCCAGCGGGTGGGACGGGGTCAGTTCCACGCGCCCGGCGACGGACAGCGTCAGCAGGGCGGGGCAGCCGGCTCCGGCACACGCCGCGGCGAGCGTGTCGATCTCCTCACGCGTGAGGACGTCCAGCAGGGCCGACGCCGTCACCAGGGACGCGCCCTGCAGGGCGTCCGGGGTGAGGCGGGCTACGTCACCGCGCCGCGTCTCCACGGTGACCCGGCTGCCGTCGGCGGCCGAGCGCGGGGAGGAGACGGCGGCGAAGTGCAGCAGGTAGGGGTCACGGTCGTGCAGGATCCAGTGCTGGGCGCCGTCCAGCCGGGGTGCGAGCCAGCGCCCCATCGAGCCGGTGCCGCAGCCCAGGTCGTGGATGACGACGCCGGACTTGCCCGGCAGGTTGGCGAGCCGGATCCGCAGCGGGTCGAGCAGGTCGTGCGCCCGTGCGGCGGCATCGGCCGGCTCGCGCAGCTCCAGCCACTCGGGCGCGTACCGGGGCGGGTCGTCCGGGTCGGCCTCACGCAGTTTGACGGTCGGCCGCGAGCCGGGCCTGCCACTGGGGCCGGCGCCGGGGATGACGGCGTCCGGGGCGTACCCCGGGACGAACTCCACGCCGGAGCCCAGCCCCGGGGTTCCCGTGCTCCCGGCGGGAACCGCGCCCGTGACGCCCGTCGCGGCCGCCTGCCCCGGGCCGGGCTTGCCGCCCGGGAGCACGCCGCCCGTCACGCCCGTGATCTCCCTCGGCCCGGGCTGTGCCGGGATCGCCCCGCTCTGCTGGGTCGTCGTCGCCGGGTTCGTCATGCGGCCCTCCGGGGTTCGGTCGGGAGCCGGCGCAGTACCGCCGCCAGGCTCTGTGCGGTCGTCGCCCAGCCGTCGAGGGCGGCACGGCGGCTGCGGGCGGCGGCCTTCAGGCGGCGTCGCACGTCCGCCTCGCCGAACCAGCCGCGCAGTTCGGCGGCGATGGCGGCGGGGTTCTCCGGCGGGACGAGGATGCCCGGCACCCCGCCGTCGGGAGCGCGGCCGACCGCCTCCGGCAGCCCGCCGACGTCCGTGGCCAGCACCGGGATGCCCCGGGCCAGCGCCTCGGTCACCGCCATGCCGTACGTCTCGGCGTAGGAGGTGAGGACCATCAGGTCGGCCGTGGCGTAACTCGCGTCGAGCGCGGGGCCGGACTTCGGCCCGGCCAGCTCCAGCCGGCCCTGGAGTCCGTGCCTGCCGATGAGGGACCGCAGATGGTCGACGTACTCCGGGTCCTGGGTCAGGGAGCCGACACACACGCAGCTCCACGGCAGGTCGCCGACCTCGGCCAGCGCCTCCACCAGCCGGTGCTGGCCCTTGCGCGGAGTCACGGCGGCCACGCACAGCAGGCGCGAGACCCCGTCGGTTCCGGGCGCGAGCGGCGCGATGTCCGCGCCCGGGGCGGCGACGTGCACCCGCTCGGGCGGAAGGCCGTGGTGGGAGACCAGGCGGCGGACCGCCCAGTCGCTGGTGGCGATCACGGCCGGCACCGCCCGCAGCACCGTCCGCTCCCTGGCGTCCAGTTCGGCGGCGACCGCGGCGTCCAGGCCCGTCTCGTCGCCGAGCGGGAGGTGGACGAGGACCGCCATGCGCAGGCGTTCCGTTTCGGGGACCACGATCTCCGGCACGCCGCAGGCCACCAGCCCGTCGAGGAGCACGACGGCTCCGTCGGGCAACGCGGCCAGGGCGCGTGCCAGTTCCGTACGGGCGTCGGCCCCCGGCTGGGGCCAGTCACCGGCCACGGCGTGCTTGGTCACCTGCCAGCCGAAGCCGGGCAGGTCCAGGCACACCCGCCGGTCGTAGGCGTTGCCGCCGCTGGGGGCCGTCGGGTCGTCGATGCCGCCCGGCAGTACGAAGTGCACGGTACGCAGGGACATGGGGATGATCTCGGCGTTCTTCAGGGAGGCGTGCTGCACGGGAACATAATTCAGCCGTGCCGGTGCCGGACCCATGTGTTCGGGCCGTTCGACGGTCGTGTCGGTCACAGCGCACGCTCGTAACTCGCCCAGGCGATGTGCGATTCGTGCAGGGTGACGGTCAGGCCCGCGATGCCCTTGGCGCCCTCGCCCAGCGCCCCCTTGTGGATGCGCTCGGCGAGCCGGTCGGCGACGACCTTGGCGAGGAACTCCGTGGAGGTGTTGACTCCGGCGAAGTCGGGCTCGTTGTCGAGGTTGCGGTAGTTCAGCTCGCTGACGACGGCGCCGAGTTCCTGGGTGGCCAGCCCGATGTCGACGACGATGTTGTCCTCGTCCAGCTGTTCGCGCCGGAACGTGGCGTCCACGAGGAACGTGGCCCCGTGCAGGCGCTGCGCGGGTCCGAAGACGTCGCCACGGAAGCTGTGGGCGATCATGATGTGATCGCGGACGGTGATGCTGAACAACGGACGACCCTCCAGGTGCGGCGCGTCTGTTCCCCGCTCTCGGTGCCGGGGATGCCGAGTAGTACGGCCCGTTGCCTTCCCCTGTTCAGCCTGTCGTACGTCTTTTCTCAGGTCAGGCGCTCCTGTCGTGGCCAACTCGTACCGGATGGAACGAATCGTCAGCCGATGCGTCAATCGCTCTCGTCGTAACGGACGCGGTGGCACAGTGCCGGAACCTCGCCGGAGACGAGCCGGGGCAGCACGTCCGGCAGGTCCTCGAAGGAGGACTCGCCGGTGATCAGCGCATCGAGGGCGGGGTCGGCGAGCAGGTCGAGGGCGACGGCCAGCCGGTCGGCGTAGGTGCGGTTCGGGCGGGCCGGGGAGACGGTGCCGACCTGACTGCTGCGGATGACGAGCCGGCGGGAGTGGAAGGCCTCACCGAGCGGGAGGCTCACCTGCCGGTCGCCGTACCAGCTGAGCTCGAGCACGGTCCCCTCGGCGGCGAGAAGCTCCAGGGACCTGGTGAGGCCCGCTTGCGTGGCGCTGGCGTGCACGACCAGGTCGAGGTCCCCGTCGGCGTCCTCGGGGGTGGCGAAGCCGACACCGAGCGCCTCGGCGGTCTTCGCGCGCGTCGGGTCGGCGTCGACCAGCTGGACGCGGACCCCGGGGAACCGGGCGAGGAGGGCGGCCACCGAGCAGCCGACCATGCCGCCGCCGACCACGGCGATGCGGTCTCCGACCAGGGGCGCGGCGTCCCACAGGGCGTTGACGGCGGTCTCCACGGTCCCGGCGAGCACGGCCCGTTCGGCGGGCACGGTGTCCGGCACCGGGGTGACCGCTGCGGCCGGGACGACGTAGCGCGTCTGGTGCGGGTAGAGGCAGAACACGGTGCGGCCGGTGAGCTCCTCGGGCCCCTCCTCCACCACGCCGACGTTGAGGTAGCCGTACTTCACCGGGCCTGGGAAGTCGCCCTCCTGGAACGGCGCGCGCATGGCCGTGTGCTGGCTGACGGGGACGCCACCGCGGAAGACGAGCGTCTCGGTGCCGCGGCTCACGCCGGAGAACAGCGTGCGGACCAGCACCTCGCCCTCGCCGGGCGCCGGCAGGGCGACGTCCCGGATCGCGCCTCGCCCAGGCGAGTCGGTCCAGAACGCGCGTCCGGTGTGCTTCATCGAAGTCCTCCTGAACGATCGGGAAGCTGCTTGCGTACCGAGGGGTGCACAGGCCGCGCACAACGTAGCGGCGTTGATCGACTCTGTCACACGGCCGGAGGGTGTTCGGTGGCCCTGAACAACACTTACGACGCGAGGCTCGTACAGCAGGAGACCGCCCTGGGGGCGGGCGTGCAGGTCCTGCTGCTGGCCCTGATCGGCACGGCGATCGGGATGGGGCCGGCGGGCTGGCTGAGCGGCCTCGCGTTCGCGATCGCCACCTGGGCGGTGCTCTCCCGGGCCCTGCACCGCTCCCGGCTGCGCTCCTTCGGCGCGGCGAACCGGGTCACCCTCGGCCGGGCCACTCTCGTCGGCGGGGTCACGGCCCTGGTCGCCGACTCGTTCCAGAGCTCACCGCCGGTGTCGCTGTTCGTCGGTCTGACGGCGGTGGCGCTGATCCTCGACGGCGTCGACGGCAAGGTCGCCCGCCGCACCGGCACCTCCACCCCGCTGGGCGCGCGTTTCGACATGGAGGTCGACGCCTTCCTGATCCTGGTGCTCAGCGTGTACGTGTCGATGCAACTGGGACCGTGGGTCCTGCTGATCGGCGGCATGCGCTACGTCTTCGTCGCCGCGGCCAAGGTGTGGCCCTGGCTGACCGCCGCGCTCCCGCCGAGCACCGCCCGCAAGACCGTCGCCGCGCTCCAGGGCGTGCTCCTGCTGCTGGCGGGCGCCGGTCTCCTCCCCTACGCGGCCAACTTCGGCGTCGCGGCCCTGGCACTGGGCCTGCTGGTCTGGTCGTTCGGACGGGATGTGCTGTGGCTGTACCGGACCTCGCGGGTCGAGGAGCCGGCGGCCGCCCGTCAGGTGCGGGAATTGGTCGCGAGCTGACGCCCGGCCGCCCTCGCCGGTCAGGTACCGAAGCGCCCTCGGGCCGCCTCGATGTGCCCGAGGTACCGGTTGGTCCAGCCGCAGATCGCGTCGACCGTGGCGCGCAGCGCGCGGCCCGGCTCGGTGAGCGTGTACTCGACCTTGGGCGGCACGGTGGGGTGCACCTTCCGGTCGACCAGGCCGTTGCGCTCCAGCATCCGAAGGTTCTGCGTGAGCATCTTGTGGCTGACCCCCTCCACCTCGTCGCGCAACTCGCTGAAGCGCAGGGTGCGTTCCCCGAGCGCCTCGATGATCAGCAGCGCCCACTTGTTGGCCACGTCGGAGAAGATCTCACGGGCCAGGGAGTCCGCCCTCCGCAGGTCCGCGTTCTCGGGCAAATCTCTGATCTGCTTGGTCACCATGTGGTTCCCCAGTCACCGAAAAGTGCGTTCTTCCAGGTCGGCGGTCACTCTCCTACGGTTTCCGAGTAACCGCAAGAGAGCACGGACCCGTTGCCCGCGGTCCGTGCCCGACGGAAGGAACCCGCACATGACCACGCTCGACGTCTACGACCACGGCATACCGGCCGAGGGCCACTTCGGCTACGCCCAGGCGATCAGGTCCGGTGACCTGGTCCATGTCTCCGGGCAGCTCTCGTTCGACGAGGCGGGCGCCTTCCACCCGGAGGACGACTTCGCCGCCCAGCTCGAGGGGACCCACGCCAACCTCGACAAGGTCCTGGCCCACTACGGTGCCACCCGCAACCAGATCGTCTCCCAGACGCTGTACGCGGTGGACCTCGTGCGGAACGCCGAGGTGGCCGCGAAGGGCAACCGGGCGTACTTCGGCACCCACCGCCCGGTCAGCACGGCCCTCGGCGTCACCGAACTGACCTTCCCCGGGCAGCTCGTCGAGATCAGCTGCGTGATCGACACGAAGCTGCCCGCCTGAACCGTCCGCTCAGCGACGCGTTCCGGCACCCACGAGGGTCCGCTCGTAGGGGTCGAGCAGCACACCCCGGATCTTGGTGGAGACACCGGCGATGATCTGCTGGTGGGCCAGCGGCACGACCGCGTCCGTGCCGAGGATCGCGGCCTCGGCGGCCATGGCGGCGTCCTGCCGCTGCTCGGTGCCGTCGGTCCCGATGGCCTCGGTGACGGCCCGGTCGACCCGCTTGTCGCACAGCCGGGCCGGGTTGTAGCCGCCGTCGCAGGTGTAGTCGCTGCCGAGGACGCCGACGGGGTCGCCGGTGTCCAGGAGGCTGTTGCGGGCGCCGATGAACGCGTCGAACCTTCCGGCGAGCGCGTCGCTCTCCAGCCGTGAGTACTCGCGCACCTCCAGCTTCACCGTGAAACCGGCCTTCTGGAGCTGCTGTTGTACGACCTGGGCGGCCTCGGGCAGTTCGGGCCGGTTGTCGTAGGTGGCGAGGGTGATCGACGCCCCGCCGGGGCGAGCGGGCTCCGCGCGCCCGGCCGGTTTCACCCGCTTGCTCTCGGCCCAGGTGACGGCGGGTCCGAAGAGGCCGGCGCCCGGGTCGGCGTACCCCTCGAAGACGCCCTCGACGAGGGCGGAGGAGTCGATCGCCGTGCGGGCCGCGGCGCGCAGCCGCGGGTCCTTGAAGGGCCCGCTATCCGTGTTGAGTTGCAGGCTGGTGGTCCGGGTGGTGCCGGCTTCCTCGAGGGTGCCCTTGTCGAGTGTGGCGGCCTGGGCGACGGGGATCGCCTCGGCGATGTCGACGTCGCCGGTTCGCACGGCGTTGGCGCGGGCGGTGCCGTCCTTGACGAAGCGTGCGTCGATGCCGGAGGCGTGGGCGAGTCCGCCCCAGTGGTCGTCGTAGCGGTCGAGGGCGGCGGAGCCGCCGCTGACCTCGGTGATCTCGAAGGGCCCGGTGGCAGTGCCGACCGAGGTGGGGGCGGCCGTCTTCCCGCGCGCCCTCTTCTCGTATGCGCGCGGAGAAAGGACGGCCAGGCTCGGACTGGACAGGCGCAGGGGCAGGACGGGGTCCGGCGTGGCGGTGGTGACGCGGATGCCGTGGTCGCCGTCGGCCTTCGCGTCGAAGGTGACCCCGGCGAGCGCGGCGGGTGCGGGCTCGGCGTTCTTGGCGTGGGTCAGGGCGGAGGCGACGGCGGCGGGGGTCACCTCCGTGCCGTCCTGGAAGGTTGCCTCGCGGAGAGTGAAACTCCACGTGCGATCGCTCTGCCGGCGCCAGGACCGGGCGAGCGCGGGGGCCGCGGCACCGTTGGCGTCCAGGGCGGTCACTCCTTCGGTGACGCCGAGCCGGCTGAGCAGCGTGGCGTCGGCTCCGTACGGCGAGAGGTTCTCGGCGGGCGGGAAGGCGAGGGCGACACGCAACCGCGACCCCGACGTCACGCCGCCCGGCGACGACGCGCCCTCGGGCGACACGAAGCAGCCGGTCAGCCCGGGGAGGAGGAGGACGGGGAGGAGGAACCGAAGAGGACCTTTGATGCTCAATACACGCACCTGCACATCCTAGGCAGCAAGGTGAACCCCCGATCGGCTCAGCCGATTTGACAGTGGCGACGGGCACTCTCTAAACCTAGCCACATGAAATCCATTTTCAACAAGGTGGGACTGTCGTGAGGGTCGCGTTCGTCGGCAAGGGCGGCAGCGGCAAGACCACGTTGTCCGCGCTCTTCTCCCGCCACCTGGCGCGCTCCGGCGCCCCGGTCCTCGCCGTCGACGGCGACATCAACCAGCACCTGGCCGAGGCGCTGGGCGGCGAGGAGAAGTCCGCCCCACCCCTGGGCGCGTACATGGCCGAGATCAAGGACTACCTACGGGGCGACAACCCCCGCATCCCCTCCCCCGAGGCGATGATCAAGACGACGCCGCCGGGCCGCGGATCCCGCCTGCTGCGTCCGCTCGGCGACGACGAACTGCACGCGCGGCACGTCGGCCGGGCCGGGGGTGTGCCCCTCATGGTGACGGGCGAGTTCGACGAGTCCGACCTGGGCGTGGCCTGCTACCACTCCAAGCTCGGCGCGGTCGAGTTGTACCTCGGGCATCTGCTGGACGGCTCCGGCGAGTACGTCGTGGTCGACATGACAGCCGGCGCGGACGCCTTCGCCTCGGGCTTGTTCGCCCGTTTCGACATCACCTTCCTGGTGGCGGAACCGACCCGCAAGGGCGTCTCCGTGTACCGCCAGTACCGCGACCACGCGGAACAGTTCGGTATCCGCATCGCCGTCGTGGGCAACAAGGTCACCGGCGAGGACGATCTGCTCTTCCTCAAGGAGCAGGTAGGCGACGACCTGCTGACCCACCTCGTGCACTCCCCCTGGATCCGCGCGGCGGAACAGGGCAGGACCGTGTCCGGCCCGGACGCACTGGCGTCGCTGGAGCCGCACAACCGCCACGCCCTCACGGTCCTGCGCGAGGCGGTCGACGCCGAGGTCCGCGACTGGAATCGGCTCCACCGCCACGCGGTCGAGTTCCACCTGCGCAACGTCCACGCCTGGGCGGACGCGCGTACGGGCGAGGGCCTGGCGGCACAGGTGGACCCCACCTATGCGCCGGGGCCGACCGCCCTGGCCTGAGGCGCACCCCACCGACCACACCTCTTCCGGCTACTCGATCCCCGTGGCATCGAGTAGCCGGGCCACGTCCTTGCGCCCGTAACCGAGCAGTCGGGCGCGGTCGGCCGCCATCAGTACCAAGTGCGCGACGATCGTGGCGGCGTGCCCGTTCTTGCTGTCCGCGTCGAACCATTCCTGTGGTTTCTCGACACCCAGGCTGTTCATCACCAGGCCGTGCTCTCTGCGGACCTCCGCGACGGTACCGGCGACCGCGTCCAGGAGCGTCTTCCCGGGCCGTTCGCATTCCAGGGCGAAGCACCCCCAGTCGACCGGCACGCACCCCTCCGGCGGACGCTCCCTCAGCCGCGCGTACCTCTCGTCCTCGAACCCGGAGGCCCGGAATTCGTCGTGCACCAAGGAGAACCGATGGAACCCGGGCGGAACCGGCGGAGGAGGAGGCGTGTACTCCCACCCCGCGTCCTCGTACAACTGCCGTTTCACCTCTTCTTCGTCGGCATGTGTCACGGTGAAGCCGTTGGCCTCGTTGCGCCCGGTCGTCGTGCCGTCGGCGTTGCGGTGGAAGTGCAGGCCCATTTCGTGTGCTCCCGTCATCGCGCTGAGAATGGACGACAAGTCCCGTCATCAGCTCGAACGGCCCGCAGGCCGGGCAGGTGCCCGCCATCCGGGGCACCATCCGATCGCGTGAAACGGGCCGCCGCGGGAACTTCCCGGCTCAGCCGGACGAGCGGTTGTTACGCTCCCCCGATGAGGATTCCGGACCCTGAAGAGATCCGGGCGCTGCACGAGAAGTACGCGCCCACGACCGAGGCGTTCACCCTCGTCCACAGGCACTGCGAGATCGTCTGGGGAATCGCCGAGCAGCTCCTTTCGGCGCCCCACCTCGCGCACCTCGACGTGGAGCTGGTCCGCGCCGGCTGCCTCCTCCACGACATCGGCGTCTACCGCCTCTACGAGGACGACGGACGGCTGGACCACCGGAACTACATCCGGCACGGTCTGCTCGGCCACGAGATCCTCGAAGCGGAGGGCTTCCCCGAAGCTCTCGGCCGCTTCTGCTCCCACCACACCGGAGTGGGACTCACCCGGCACGACATCGTGAGCCAGGGGCTGCCCCTCCCTCCCGCCGACTATGTGGCGGTGACCGAGGAGGAGAGGCTCGTGATGTACGCGGACAAGTTCCACACCAAGTCCCAGCCCAAGGCATACCTCTGCCCCGACGAGTACGCCGCCTACATCCGCCGCTTCGGTGAGGACAAGGTGACGGCTTTCGAGGCATTGCGAAGTGAGTTCGGCGAACCCGATCTCAGCGCATCCGGGCCAGGCTTCGGGACGGAGGAAGACGCAACGGCTGCCGTGGTTCGGGGGTAGAGGCCGCATGGCCGGAAGGCCATGCGGCTCCGGTTCCGGTGCTCTCACGGCGGGCTCGGTGAAGGCACCGAACACGACGAACGCCCCCTACACCACCGAGAGCTGACCTACTGTGACGGCATGACCACGAAGCCTCTTCCCAACCTCACTGCGACCGGAACCTGTTGGTGCGGCTGTGCCAAGAAGGTCGGAGCCGGATCGTTCTTCGCTCCCGGCCACGACAAAGTGGCGGAAGCCGCACTGCTCGCGGCCGAGTACGGTTCCTCCGTCGCCCAGTTGCTGCACGGCCACGGCTACGGGCCCGGACACTCGGTGAGCGCGCGTGCCGTGTCCGAAGGGGTGTGGCGGAAGTGTCCGTCATGCGACTACGTCGGCGCACCGGCGAGCATCGCCAACCACACGAGGAAGGCGCACGCCGTCGCGGTCCGCGAGCAGGCACAGGGAGCGGAGCGTTGACTGAACCGGTCGGCAGCCGGCGCGCCGACCTTGAGAAGGCCGTGCGGAGTTGCGGCGGCCTCTGGGACACCGAACGCGGGCGTCGCGCACTGCGCGACGCGGGGCACGACCCGCAAGACAAGTACACCCGGCAGATCCTCCGGGGGCCTCGCCGGCGAGGGCCTGCTGGTGAAGGTGGAGAACCGGCCCGTCGCATACCGCCTTACGCAGCCCGGTCAGGAGAAGGCGGGTCCTCGTTCATCGGACACTGATGAAAAGCGGCTCCGACCAGGGGCATGCCTGCCGCGGGTGCCGGTCCTGAGCTCGGCACCCGCCGGGTGCCTACGTGAACACCCAGTGGCGTTCCACCCGCGCCACCTTGACGAACCGCTCCTTCTCCGCGACCCACGGGGACGGAAGGCGCAGGCGGCGCAGGTCGTCCATGGATACGACCACGGCGTCGAGCTGCTGCGCCACGCTGAGCACCGCCTGGGGAGAGGCCGACGGAACGGTGACGATCAGCCCTTCCTGGACGGCCCGTTCCAGCAGCTCCTGCTCGTCGTACTCGACGAGATCCACAAGGTCCGTGCCGATCACGGCGACCACATGGTGCTGTGGGTAGCGCCGTCGGATCTCGTGCAGAGCCGAGCCGAGAAGCCGCCTGCTCGGCGGCCGGGGAGAGGCGGCGCTGCGGCCTGCGGTCATGATCCCGCGACCGTCGACCACCAGTGCCGGAGCTCCCTCGCCCGCCGGTTCCTCCCACGTCTCCGGCTCGATCGTCGGTGCCCCCGTTTCCGGCGGGGCGGACGAGGCGAGGCTTGGGGCGGGCTCGTCGATGCGCCGGAGCAACCGCTCCAGTTCTCTGTCGGCTCCTAGTGCGATCGGCGTCCCGTCGGGACCGAAGCAGTCCAGTTCCTCGTCGAGCATGACGGTGCCTGTGTGCCGTGCTCTGGCGTGCACCTTGAGGATGCCGCTGCGGTCATAGTGGTAGTCGACGTCGAACACGTTGCTCGACGGCTCCGCGTTCGGCTGCGGCACCGGGAGTTCCAGCCGGGCCAGCGGAAAGGTCCGCTGGTCGTCTGCGGCACGCTCTCCGTCGCCCTCCACGATCTCGAGGACGACCTTGGACGCTCCGCGTACCGCCGGCATGGCGCTACGTGTCCCTCGCGCCGGAAGTGTCGAGTACCGGGGGATGAGCGGGGCAAATCCTCTCCGGCCTCCTGCCTCGAAGGACAGGCCGAGGTCGTGACTCGTGGCCACCGAGATGGTCGTCTCGGGAATCAGACCGTCGATCTCGGCGGCGGTGATGGCGGCTCCCCTTGCGACGGCCCGGCCTCACCCGCGTCTACCACGCCAACTACTGCATGCTCGGCCGGCAGTCCGGCGACTCGATCTCCCTCGCCCTGATGGCGGCCGTGACCTGCCGACGCGGGCCGGTACCCGCCCCGTACAACCAGATCATGCACATCACAGGCGTCTACCGCGCTCCGGCGGGCGCCAACGCGAACAACTGCCGCCGGGCGGCGGGCGACCCGACGCACTACTGGGCTGACCTGGTGGACGACGGCGCCACGCTGCTGTGCACCGCGATCTACCAGGGCAGCTGACCGACAGCTCAGTCCCCCCCCAGCCGCCCAAGTACGCTCACGAAACGACCGGTTCAGACCCGTCTCCGTCGTCGTGACGGCCGTCGCGCCCGGGTTCACCGAAACGGACGGCGTTGTCACCCGAAAGCCGTCACCCTGTGCGATTTCATCCCCCCTCACGTCTGTGCCGCATACCGTGAACCCGCCGCCCGAACACCTCTCGGCACAACAACAAGCGGCGGCGACACGCAGGTCACGGGAGACGGAGGAAGAACGGAATGACACAGGCCGCCGCAGGGAGCGAGCTGGACGACCGGGTGCCGGGGCGCCGGTGGATCGTGCGTCTGGACCCCGTCGGCCGAGGCAGCGCGGAGGTGCGCGTCTCGTGCAGCCGACCCGCCTGTGCCGAGCGGCGTCTGCCCTCCGCTGCGGCAGGCCGTAGGGCCGCGATCGCCCACCTGAAGGCGCACCTGCGCGCCACCCCCGCACCCAGAGCCGATACCTACTGCGCCTGCCGGGCCGACGGCTGCCGCACCCACCTGCCCGACACCAGCAGGCATGCGCGTACCGAACAACCCTGGCGGTGCGGCGGACCGGTCGTCCTGGCCGTGATCAGCGACCGGGCAGGACGCTGGTGGCAGGCCCTGGAGTGTTGTTCACGGTGTGCCGCCGCCACTCCCGGGGCCCGGACCGCGGCCACCTCCCTTCTTTCAGCGTCCCGGACCACCGGCCGCCCGGCCCCCGCAGCGGCGAGCACCGGCGCGGGCACGCCGCAGTTCTCCCACCAGCAGGTCACCACCCGGACGGGATGTCCGGCGCCTCTCCCCGTACCCGCACCCCGCCCCGTACCCGCTCGGCGCCGCCGCCAGCCGGAGGCGAGGATCGGCCGGCGTGTCATTCCGCACGACCTGCGGCCCGTGTCCCTGCGGGACGAACTCACCGAGCTCGGTGACCTCTTCCGCGCCTACCAGAAGCGCCCCGAGCCCGACCTGGCGCTGCTGGCCGATCTCCAGGAACGCAAGGCCCGCGCCTTTCTCACCTGGTCCGACGTCAGTTGCGACGTCACCTTGCGGCTGGAGGCCCAGCGTGCCGAACAGGCTGCCGCCGTCATCCAACGCCAGCACCAGCACCGCACCGGCTGCGTCCCGGACGGCGACGAACCGGGCGTGGCGCGCCTGCTGACCGTGCCGACGCAGTGGGAGTACGCGCGCTCCGTCCTCGCGCACGTGGCCGGCCACACGCCGCTGCCCGGAGCGGAAGCACGGCTGCTGGCGCTGATGCTGACCCTGCGCACCGCGCACACCGGCACCGGCAATCTCGTCGGCCAGGACGTCGACGCGCTGGGCCTGACCGACCCGGAGGACCTGGTCGAGCAGCTGACCGGCTGCGGCTGGCTGTCCCTCCCCGGCACCGTCGGCGACCTGCTCGCCTCCCGGCCGGAGAACCCCACCCCGGTCACCGTCCCCTCCCTGGTGCCCGACGAGAACGGGACGGGCCCGTTCATGTTCGGCAGGAAGACACGCCCGAAGCTCTCCGGCTGGGCCCAGAGAGTCGTCTCGGACAAGAAGCTCCGCAAGGCCAAGGCTCCCGCCGGCGCCCGGTTGCTCGCCGTGACGCTGGCCACGTGGACGGACGACGCGGGGCGCCTCGGACCCGGCGGCCGGGGCGTCACCCTGAACGCCCTCGCCACCCGGGTCCCGGTCGGCTCCGGCGAACTGCGGGACCTGACCGACCGGCTGACCGCAGCGGACTGGCTCACCGACGCCGCCCTCACCGACACCCACCTCATCGGCCGGCTGACCGAACGCGTCCTCCCCCTCACCTGCCCCCTGCTGGACTGAGCTCCCGCCCACCCTCGTCCGCGACCGCGACCGCGACCGTGGGCGGGGCGACGGCGCCCCACCCACGGGTCCCCACGTGCCGCCGGTCAAGGGCTTGGTGTAGAGCTGTGCGCACTCCTTACCGGAAGCGACCTGGTTCGGGCCCTTAGGCATGCGGCTCCGTAGGCTTCGTGCCGGTACTCTCGCCCTTCTCGCCCGCCTCAAGGGCAGCGTGGCGTCGCCGGCGAAGTGCTTCCCGCTCCTCGTCCGGAATCGTCATCGACTCGGCCAGCACGGCGGCGAGCGCGTCCACTCGGGTGTTGTCGATGTCGGCGCGGAAGAGCCACCGGATGCTTTCGTCGCGCGTGATGAGGTCGATCGCCAGGCGCTCGCTCTTGTCCTGTGTCGCTGCTCGGACGTATCGCACTCGGTCGATCGGGATGTCCTGACGGATCGCGCCCTGCTCGAGGAAGGCGTTCGTCTGGCTGATGATGATGCGGCGGTCCGTGACGGCGACGAGTGTCTTCGCTGCGGCCTTGTCCCTCGCCGCCGCCAGCTTCTCCTTCGCCCCGCCGATGATGGCGGAGATCGGGCCGAGGGCGTCGAGCTGGTCGGGGAACCCGAGCACCCTCAGCGTCTCACCGTCCTCGACGTACCACCGCAGGATGCGGAGGTACGGCTCGAGTTTCAGCGATTCGGGGGCGCAGACGACCTCCGGAGCTTCGAGTGGAGGGGCCGGCGGACGAAGGGCGTCGGCAAGAGGCTCGATCGCCTCCAGAAGACGGGCGGAGGTCTGGCGGGCCGCCTTCGCGTCCTTCCGCTTCCCCGGCAGTGAGGGTGCCAGGGTCTCGCGTCCGGGAAGCTCGGCGATGATGCGCAGCTCTCGCGTCAGCGCCTCGACGAGGCGCGTCGTCTCGGCGAGGGAGGACTCCAGCTCCGTGCGGGTGTCGTGCGCGATGACGTCCACGAGCCGTGCCTCGTGGGCGTCATCGCGTCCCGCGGCTCTCGCCTTTCCGGCGCGGAGCGCCTGATACCCGGTCCATGCCTTGAGGGAGGACAGCAGGGCGTGGGCGTCGAAGAGGATCGCCTCGGCGTTCGTCTGAAGGTACTCACGCAGGCGGCGTGCGTCGGCCTGGTCGATCTGCCCCACGTGGCCCCGGACGTTGCGTCCGTACAGGTCGAGCTGCTTGCTCAGCGACGCCTCGTTACCCGCGACGTTCTCCCACAGGGAGGCCGGGACCGATCCGACCGCCCGCGCCTGGTCGATCGCGCGCTCGATGGTGGTGACGAGCCCTGTCAGTTCGGCCCACTGCTCGTTGCGGATGGTGGTGAGCACCTGGCTCGTCAGCGCGATGTTGGTCCTCACGAGGCCCGTGATCTCGCTCAGCTGCATCTGCAACGCCACCATGGTGAGCGCCGGCCCGAGCGTCGCCACGGTCTGTGCCGTGCTCACAGACGTCACGGGGATGAGGCGGGCCTGAGCGACGATCTTGCCATTGAGGAACACTGCTCCGAGGTTCGCGCCGTCCTTGACGGCGAGCGTTCCGCCTGCCTTCAACACGGCCTGCGTCGCGCTGCTGATCCTGTAGAGCCCCTGCGCACCGGCGAACGCGTTGGCGACGTTGCCGGCCACGGTCGCCGCGTTCCCGATCGAGGCGAGGACCGTGGAGATCTTCTCGCGGTCGGCAGAGGGCACGAGCCCGAAGTCGACCAGATCGGACTCGAGCTCCGCCGGGACCTCACCGAGGACGACGGCAACCCCCGGGAGCACCTCGGCCAGGACCGTCGACACGGTCGTCGAGTCGGTGTCCGAGTCGGGTGTCGGATCGTCCACGACGGTTGAGTCGGCGGTATCGCTCTGACCGTTCTGCCCAGGTGCGGCGGTCTCCGCCGATTCCGAAGGGGCCTGCATTCGGTTTCCTCCCCACGAGGACGCACAACGGCCATACGTCGTCGGCGTTCGCTGCCGAAGTCTACGGCTCGACGCCCGGCCTTTCGGTGGCGATTGACATACCGTCCCATGGCAGTTCGGCTGCGTGTCCGCTCTCTGGCACAGGGCGCTGAACCTCATCGTCGACGACGGATCACCGGAGGTCGAATCCCGGGCCCGATGTCAGTGACTCGGCCTGATCTGCTCCTCGTGTCCGTTCGCCCCGCCACCGGACCGCGCGCGGACAGGACGGAGGACGCAGCCGCGCGGAGCCGCATTCGCCGCACGCGCCCGCACCGCGATCACCGACCCGATAGGTTTCGTCCCATGCCTGGCCGTCTCCTCGAACTGCACGTCGAGAACTTCCGCAGCCTGCGCGACGTGACCGTGCCGCTCGGTCCACTCACGGTGTTGGTGGGCCCGAACGGCGCGGGCAAGTCCAATGTGCTGAAGGTGTTCGACTTCCTTGCCGACATCATCCGCACCGACCTCCAGCCCGCTCTCGACACGCGCGGCGGGTTCGACGAGGTGGCCTTCTGGGGCGGGAACAAGCCGCCGACGTCCATGCGGATCCAGCTCAAGGCGACCTGGACGACCAATTCCACCCTCAACGCCCCGGACGAATACAACCTCACCATTCGGCGACGGTCCCTACCGGCGAACCGGGACGGCAAGCGACTCACGTACGCCCTTTCCCGTGAGGAGAGCTTCGCGTTCAAACGCAGGCAGGGGCGCGGTCGGCGCATCACCATTTCGGGTGAGGAGGCCCGCATCCTCGACGTGCGGGGCCGGTGTGGGTCGACCGGGCGGGCACGGTGGTGCTGGGCCTGGGATACGCCACGCTCATCCCCGGCAACGGCGTCACCGCGCTGAAGGTCGCCGACGTCGACGGCGTACGGCTCGCCGGGTTCCTCATCGACGCCGGGCCGGTCAACTCCGCGACCCTGCTGGAGATCGGCCCCCGCGGCGCCTCCCGCGACCATGCGGACAACCCGACGAAAGTCCAGGACGTGTTCGTCCGCATCGGCGGGGCGGGCCCGGGCAAGGCCACCACCAGCATGGTCGTCAACAGCCGGCACACCATCGTCGACCACACCTGGGTCTGGCGCGCCGACCACGGCGACGGCGTGGGCTGGGACACCAACCGTGCGGACTACGGCGTGGTCGTCAACGGGCACGACGTGCTGGCGACCGGGCTGCTCGTAGAGCACTTCAACAAGTACGACGTGCAGTGGTTCGGCGAGCGCGGGCGCACGATCTTCTACCAGAACGAGAAGGCGTACGACGCCCCGAACCAGGCCGCGATCCAGAACAGCCCGGTCAAGGGCTACGCCGCCTACCGGGTCGGGGACGGCGTTACCACCCACGAGGGCTGGGGCCTGGGCAGCTACTGCTACTACAACGTCGACCCGGGCATCGTGCAGCACCACGGCTTCGCCGCGCCGAACCGTCCCGGGGTGCGCTTCCACGACCTGCTCGTGGTCTCGCTCGGCGGCAACGGGCAGTACGAGCGCGTCATCAACGACACGGGATCGCCGACGTCGGGGACGTCCACGGTGCCGTCGACGGTGGTGTCCTATCCGTGACGGAACGGGTCCTGCCTTCCGGTCGGGGAGGGAGGCCGGTGGTGTCGTACCCATGACGGAACCGGCCCCTCCCTTCCGGTCGGGGAGGGAGGGGCCGGGCCGGTCTACCGGGCCGGTGTCGCCACCGGCGCCGGCGCGTAGCCGGTGGGCCGGGCGGTGAAGGTGCCGCGGCCCTGGGTGCGGCTGCGCAGCCGGGTCGCGTAGCCGAACAGTTCGGCCAGCGGCACGGTGGCGGTGACGACCGCCGCACCCCCGCGGGCGGCCGAGCCGGTCACCCGGCCCCGCCGGGCGGCGAGATCGCCGAGCACACCGCCGACCGCGTCCTCGGGCACGGTGACCGTGACCTCGACGACCGGCTCCAGCAGGACCATCGCGCAGGCGCGCAGGGCCTCCCGGAGGCCGAGCCGGCCGGCCGTGCGGAACGCCGTGTCCGAGGAGTCCTTCACATGGGTCGCCCCGTCGGTGAGCGTGACGCGCAGCCCGGTGACCGGGTGACCGCCGAGCGGCCCCTCGGCCAGGGCGTCCCGGCAGCCGGCCTCGACCGCCCGCACGTACTCCTGCGGCACCCGCCCGCCCACCACGGCCGAGCGGAACGCGAAACCTCCCTCCTCGTACGGCTCCACGTCGAGGACCACATGGGCGAACTGCCCCGCGCCGCCGTCCTGTTTGACGTGCCGGAACACCAGGCCGGAGACGCCCCGACCGACGGTCTCGCGGTAACTGACCCGTGGGCGGCCCACGTTGACCTCCAGTCCCAGCTCACGCCGGAGCTTCTCCACCGCCACCTCCAGGTGCAGTTCGCCCATGCCGGACAGCACGGTCTGCCCGGTCTCCGGGTCGGTCCGTACGACCAGCGAGGGATCCTCGTCGGCCAGCCGCGCCAGCCCCGACGCGAGCCGGTCGGTGTCACCGGCCCGGCGGGACTCGACCGCAGCCGACACCACCGGCTCGGCCACACCGGGCGGTTCGAGGACGAGCGGGGTGTGCCGCGCGCACAGGGTCGCGCCGGCGCGGGCGGACTTCAGTCCGACCACGGCGACGATGTCCCCGGCGACCGCCCGGTCCAGCGGCGCGTGCCGGTCGGCCTGGACGCGCAGGATCCGCCCGATCCGCTCGGTGCGCCGCGCACTCGCGTCCCACAGGGTGTCTCCCTTCTCGATCGTGCCCGAGTAGACGCGCAGATAGGTCAGCCGTCCCGTCGAGGTGGCGTGCACCTTGAACGCGAGGGCGGCCACCGGTGCCGCGGGGTCGGCGGCCCGCTCCTGCTCCTCACCCTCGTGCGTGCCCCTGACCGGCGGCACGTCCAGGGGCGACGGCAGATAGGCCACGACGGCGTCCAGCAGCGGCTCGACACCGCGGTTGCGGTACGCGGAGCCGCACAGCACGACCACGCCGTCACCGTCACGGGTCACCTGACGCAACGCCGAGACGAGGGTCCGCTCGCCCAGTGTGCCCGTGTCGCAGAACTCCTCCAGCGCGCCCGGGTGCAGTTCCGCCACGGCCTCCTCCAGCGACCGGCGGCGCGCCAGGGCCTCGCCCCGCAGGCCCTCGGGGACCGGCACGTCCTCGGCGGTTCCGTCATCGGCCCACAGCAGTGCGCGCATACGCACCAGGTCGACGACGCCGGTGAAGGTGTCCTCCGCTCCGATCGGCAGCTGCACCACCAGGGGCGCCGGGTGCAGCCGCTCCCGGACCGACGCCACGGCCGCGTCGAGGTCGGCCCCGGCACGGTCCATCTTGTTGACGAACGCGATCCGCGGCACGCCGTACCGGTCGGCCTGCCGCCACACCGACTCGCTCTGCGGCTCCACCCCGGCGACCGCGTCGAACACGGCCACCGCACCGTCGAGCACCCGCAGGGCACGCTCCACCTCGTCGGCGAAGTCGACGTGCCCCGGGGTGTCGATGAGGTTGATCCGGTGACCGTCCCAGGCGCAGCTGACCGCCGCGGCGAAGATGGTGATGCCCCGGTCGCGCTCCTGCGGGTCGAAGTCGGTGACGGTGGTGCCGTCGTGGACCTCACCGCGCTTGTGGGTAGTGCCGGTGGCGAACAGGATCCGTTCGGTGACGGTGGTCTTGCCTGCGTCGACGTGGGCGAGGATGCCGAGGTTGCGGACGACGGAGAGCGGGTTGAAGTGGGTGCGCACGGCCCGGGGCCTTTCGGTGCGGTTCAGGAAAGGGGCAGCGCGATTACCGGTGCGAGACGGGCGGACGGCACCCGGACCTGACGTTTTCGTCAGTGGTCGTCGGGGGTCAGGCGTTCGCCCCGGGCGTCCGGTGCCGCCGCGCGGCGGGCACCGGAGCGACGCAGGACACGAGGATCACCTGGTAGCGCGGCAGGGAGACGGCGACAGCGGTGTGGTCACGCATGGCCGTCCCCCTTCGTCGTCGCGTTGACGCCCGGCGCTCGGTAGTGGGCGGCGCCGGGTCCGTCCGTGAGTGTAGGGAGACCGGAGGGAAGGAGGCGAGGGATTATTCCGGCGGGGTCGGGGTGTCGTGGGTGCGGTACATGGCCTGGACGTCGAGCTCCAGTTGGACCGTCGGGCCGACGACCGCGATGCCCCGGGCCAGCATGGAACGCCAGTTCAGCGTGTAGTCCTCGCGGTGCAGCTCCGCCGTCGCCAGGGCCGCGCAGCGCAGCTCCTGGCCGTAGCCGCCGTTCACGGTGCCGAGGTACGTCGTGTCCAGGGCCACCGAGCGGCTGACGCCGTGCATCGTGAGGGAGCCCTGCAGCGTCCACTTGGTGCCGCCCCGGTAGGCGAAGCGGGCGCTCGTGAAGTCGATGTACGGGAAGCGCTCGACGTCGAGGAAGTCGGCGGATCGCAGGTGGTTGTCGCGGGTGGTGTTGCCGGTGGTGATGCTGGAGGCGTCGATCCGGACGTGCACGCGGGAGTCGGCCATGTCCGGGGCGACCCGGATGCCGCCCTCGAAGCGTTCGAAGCGGCCGTGCACATGGGCCATCCCGACGTGCTTGGCGATGAACCGGATCGCCGTGTGCGGCGGGTCGAAGAGCCAGGTTCCGGGCGTCGGCAACTGGAGCGCCTCGGCGGCCTGCAGCCAGACGCGCTCGGGGACCGTCGGGGCGCCCGGGCCCGTCTCGATCGTCTCGCGGTGCGGCCGCAGGCCTTCCGCCGAGATGAGCAGGCTGTACCGGCCGGGTGGCAGCGCCGCGAGGAAGTACCCGTACGGATCGGTGGTGCCGCGTGCGGCGACGCGGTGGGTGTCCAGGGCCGTGACGGTGACGTCCGCGGCCGCCAGGGGCGCGCCCATCGGGTCGACGACCTCGCGGGCCACGGAGCCCGCGCCGTCGGGAAGGGGGAGGGCGAGGCCCGCCGCTGCGGCGGAGGTGTTCTTGAGCCACCGGCGCCGGAGCAGTGCGAGGGCCATGGTGGTCACCTTTCTTCGGGTGTGCGGCCGTGCGGTCAGCGATTCAGCGCATGCCGACGGCCGCACCTTGCTGCGGTCACACCCCCTTGTCGATCTTGACGGGCCGGGCCCGGGTACGGGTGTCTCAATACGAGACAGTCACGAGCGTCCCCCGAAGAGACGCGCGTGCTCGGCGGCCCACCCGGCGAAGGTGCGCGCCGGCCGGCCCGTGACCTTCTCCACGGTGTCCGAGACCGTGCGGCCCACCTCGGGGGTGTTCCCGTACGCCATGAGCAGGAAGCCGATGACGTCCTCCGGCAGGCCCGCCGCCCGCCACCCCGCGAGAGCCTCCTCCTCGGTCAGCTCGATCAGGGTGATGTCCCGGCCGGCGGCCGCCGCGATCGTCTTCACCTTGTCGCCGACGGTGAGCACGTCCGGCCCGGTGATCACGTACTCCTGTCCGCCGTGTCCCTCCTCCGTGAGCGCGACCGCGGCGACGGCCCCGATGTCGCCCTCGTGGACCATGGCGCTCAGCCGGTCGACGAACGGCTCCCGCACCTCGCCCGCGGCCACGATCCCGTCCGCCCACTCCCGGGCGTTGGCCATGAACTCGACCGGCATCAGCACGGTCCAGTCCACTCCGTCGGCGGCACGCACCGCGTCCTCCAGCGGGGTGGGGCCCCCGCCGTGCAGCACGGTGACGCGCCGGACACCGGCGGAGCGGGCCAGCTCCAGGATCCGGGGGCCGGTCTCCAACGGGCTGAAGGCGGCGCCCCCGAAGGTGATCAGGTGGAGGCCGGTGACGCCGTCCAGAGCCGGTGCCAGGCCGTCCGGCTCGGTCAGGTCGCCCTCGACGACCTCGACGCCCTGCGGGAAGGAGGCCTTCCCCGCGTCACGGGTGAGGGCACGCACCTCGTGCCCCCGGTCGAGCAGTTCGGCGACGACCTGACGGCCGACGGTTCCGGTGGCGCCGGTGACGAGGATCTTCTGCGTCTGAGTCATGCCACGACCCTAGGAACGCTTGCGGTCACCTTCTGTCCGCGAGCCGGAGTCGGGCGGCCCTCCTTCGTACGCCGTGAGCAGTACGCCGCGAACCCCCTCCGCCGTCACCTCACGCGGGTTGGCGTACGGCTCGCCCGCGGTCCGGGTCGCCGCCGGGGTGAGGTCGGCCTCGGTGAGGCCGAGTTCGGCCAGGGAGCGCGGGGCGCCCAGGCGGCCGGCCAGGTCCCACAGGGCGCGGGGCACGTCGTCGGTGCCGAGGGCGCGGCGCAGGACCGTCAACGCCTCCGGGGCGGCGGGGGCGTTGTGGGCGAGGGCGTGGGGCAGCACGACGGTGTGGGTCTCGGCGTGGGGAAGGCCGTAGCTGCCGCCGAGGACGTGGCACAACTTGTGGTGCAGCCCCATGGTCGTCGCGCCGAGGCACGCGCCGCACAGCCATGCCGCGTACAGCGCCCGGCTGCGCGCGTCGAGGTCCGCCGGGTCGGTGGCCAGCCGCGGCAGCGCCCCGGCCATCGCCCGGACGCCCTCCTCGGCCATGACCGTCACCAGCGGTGAGACGTCCGGGGCGTACAGCGCCTCGACGGCGTGCGCGAGTGCGTTGATCCCGCTGGTCACGGTCAGTTGCACGGGCAGGGAGAGGGTGAGCCGGGGGTCGTAGACGACACTGCGGGGCTGGACGACCGGGTCGCGGCCGGTGCGTTTGGTGCCCTGCTCGGTCAGGCCCCACACCGGGGTCATCTCGGAGCCCGAGTAGGTGGACGGTACGGCGATCAGCGGCAGTCCGGTGCGCAGGGCGATCGCCTTGCCGAGCCCGATCGCCGAGCCGCCGCCGACCGCGACGCAGCCGTCCGCCCCGGCCGCCCGGACGGCTGCGACGGCCCGGTCGGCGTCCTCGACGGGCACGTGCATCCGCGCCTCGGCGTGCAGCCCGGCGCAGCTGTCGCCGAGCGCGTCCGCGACCGCCCGCGCCACCCGCTCGCCCCGGCTGCCGGACACCACGAGCAGCCGCCCGAGACCCAGGCGCGCCGCCTCGCCCGGGGTCGCGGTGACGGCCGCGCCGGGCCGGAAGACCACCCGCTGGGGCCGGGTTTCGTAGCTGAACTCGTCCTGGAACGTCATGCGGTCCGCTCCAGCACGAGGTCGAAGCAGGCGTGGCGGAAGGGGTTCTCCACGCCGAACTCCCGGGCCAGGGCCGGGTCGTCGGTCACCGTGAAGTCCTGGACGAGGCTCTGCTTCACGGCGAACACCGCGTCGGAGTCGAGGTAGTCGCCGCCGGCCACGAAGATGTGCGTGGTGACGGGTATGTGGCCTTGGGCCGCGGCGATGAAGTGGATGTGCGCGGGGCGGTAGGGGTGCCGCCCGGTCGCGCGCAGCAGCTCGCCCACGGGACCGTCGGTGGGGATCGGATACGCCGCCGGGACGCAGGTGCGGAACCAGAAGCGGCCCCCGGTGTCGGCGGTGAACAGCCCGCGTCCGTTGCCCGCGGGCTGGACGCCGGGCTGCTGGACGTCGTAGTAGCCCTGGTCGTCGGCCTGCCAGACGTCGACGACGGCGCCGGGCAGCGGGGTGCCGTCCGCGGACCGCACCCGGCCGCTGACGACGCACCTCTCACCGCCGCCCACCAGGTCGATGTCGTCGCCGAGCGCGCGCGGCGGCGACTCGGTCATGTGGAAGGGGCCCAGCACGGTCGATTCGGTGGTCCCTGCCGCGCGGTCGCCGTTCAGGGTCTCCACCAGCATGGACAGGCCCAGCACGTCCGACAGCAGGATGAACTCCTGCCGGGTGTCGGTGCAGGCCCGGCCGGTCGCCGTCAGGAAGGCGATCGCCCGTTCCCACTCCTCCTGCGTGAGTCGGGTCTCGCGCGCGAAGTCGTGCAGATGGCGGACCAGGCCGGTGAGCAGTTCACGCAGCCGCGGGTCGGCGGTCCCGCGCAGGCCGGCAAGGACCTGCTCGGTGACGCCGGCCCTGGTCGCTTCGGTGGTCATCCCGGCTCCTCGTCGTCGGCGTCCGCTTCTTCCATGATGGCGCGCTCACCCGTGCCCGAGGATGCGCCGCAGCGCGTCCGCGAGCAGTTTCCCGGCGTCCGGGGCGATGGACGCGTGACGGAAGGCGACGAAGCCGTCCGGGCGGACGAGGAGGGCGCCCGCGTCGGAGGTCTCACGCAGGCGCGCCCAGTCGCCGTAGGGGTCCTCGTACTCCTGGCCGGGGCCGATCACCACGGTGGCGATCTCGATGTCCTGGGCAGAGGCCGCCCGCACCCAGCCCTCGCCCCCGATGCCGGTCAGCAGGGTGAAGCGGCCCCGGCCGACGGTGTCGAGGGTCGAGAGCGTGCGGGTGCCGCTCGTGATCCAGGCGTGCGGGAGCCGGGCGCCGGGCCGGGTGGACGGCTGGTGGTGCAGCTCGGGGTCACGCCTGAAGCCGGGGTCGGGCGTGCCGTCCGGGACGATGGCGGCGGAGGCCTCCGCCGGATAGCGCTGGTTGAGGTCGACGCCGTGTGCGTTGAACTCGTAGACCTTGAAGGCGATCGCCTCGCGCAGCTTCTCCCGCTGTTTCTCGGCGGCCTCGGTGGCGTCCTTGCGGGCGGCGATGTTGGCCCAGAGCTGCTCGGGGGTCTGCGGGGAGAGCCCGTCGAGGGCCTCGAAGACCGGGGCGGTCTCGCGGATGGACCGGTTGGCGCGGGTGACGATCTGCCGCCCTACGGGGGCGCGTTCGGCGGTGTAGCTGTCGAGCAGCCGGGGGTGGGCGGTGCCGTCGAGGACCAGCTTGAGCTTCCAGGCGAGGTTGTGGGCGTCCTGGATCGAGGTGTTGGAGCCGAGACCGTTGGACGGCGGATGCCGGTGGACGGCGTCACCGGCGCAGAAGACCCGGCCGTTCGCGTACGTCTGCGCGTACATCTCGTTGACGGTCCACGCCGAGGACGACGTGATGGTCACGGGGATGTCGTCGTCGCCGAGGAGCTTCCGGACGATCGACTCGGCGTACTCGGTCGTCAGGTCGGGGGCGCCGGCGCTCACGTCGTAGCCCCAGACGATCAGCCACTCGTTCCAGGGGCGCACGCAGCGCACCAGGCCGGCGCCGATGCCGCCGACCGTCGCGCCCGGGGCGAGGACCCAGTAGAGGGTGGAGGGGCGGTGGGCGGTGTACTTGCTCAGGTCCGCCTCGAAGACGATGTTGAGGCTGCCGGCCACGCCCATCCGGCCGTCCATCGGCAGCCCGGCGTCCGCGGCGACCTTCGACCGTCCGCCGTCGGCGCCGATCAGGTACTTGGCGCGGATCTCGTACGTGTCCCCGCGCAGCCGGTCGCGGACGGTGGCGGTGACGCCGTCGGCGTCCTGGGTGTGGGAGAGGTACTCGTTCTCGAAGCGGAGCCGGGTGCCGCGAGCGACGGCCGCGTTCACGAGGACCGGCTCCATGAGGTGCTGCGGCATGTCGCACATGCGGGTGGGGCTGGCGAGTTCGTGCTCGGCCTGCACGAGCGGGTCGTTGCCCCATGAGCGCACCCGGCCCAGTTCCTGGCCCGCCAGGCTGGTGCAGAAGGTCGTGTTGCCCATCAGGTGCTGGGGGGTGGCCTGCGCGACGACCTCCTGCTCGACGCCGAGGTCGCGCAGCACCTCCATGGTGCGCTGGTTGGTGATGTGTGCGCGGGGTGTGTCGGCGAGGCGCGCGTAGCGGGTCACGACGATGTTGGGGACGCCGTAGGTGCTCAGGGCCAGCGCGGCCGCGGCACCGGCCGGGCCGCTGCCCACGATCAGGACGTCGGTCTGGACGACGGTGGCCATGCGGCGCTCCTGCGAGAAGGGGTCGGGCGACGGTTGCGGGACGTGCATGATCATGGAGTGCTCCGGCCGCGCGCGGGTGTCTCATTACGAGACACCGGATCCCGACGAAGGGCGGCGCCGGTTCCTTACGACCGGGCAGCGCGGAGCTTGCGAAGGGCGGCGCCGGTTCCTCTCATGAAGGGGCACCGCGGAGCCTGCGAAGACGGCACCTGTTCCTCCATGACGGGGCACCGCGGCGCCTGCCAAGGCGGCACCCGGACCGCAGTTGTTTCCTGTTCAACCGAACCCGCTACGGTGGGCCGTGCCGTGACCACCACAGACCCTTCCCCCACAGCCACCGCCCGGCCCTCGCTGCGCCTGGCCCGCGAGCGGTTCCTGTCGGGGCGTCCGCTGCCCCGGGGCGTGCCGGAGGAGGTCGTCGCGGCGTGGCGGCGGGCGCGATTCTTCGGCGTGCCCCACGACTTGGCGGAGCCGGCGGCAGGCCCCCCGCTCACCGGGGAGCCGACGCTGCTCGGCGTCGCCCGGCCGGTGCTCGACCGGATCGTCCCGGCACTGGGCGGGGGCGGGGCGCTGCTCGTCCTGACCGACGAGCGACTGCGTGTGCTGTGGAAGGCGGGAAGCGCACCGGGGTTCGGCACGTGCCCCGTCCTGTCGGAGCAGGAGGTCGGCAACAACAGCGCGGCACTCGCCGTGCGCACCCGGGGCCGGGCCGAGGTGCACGGTCCCGAGCACTTCCTCGACCGGTGGCAGGACGTGTCAGCGGTCAGCGTCCCGGTGCTCGGGCCGGAGAGCGGTCAGGTGCTGGGCACCCTGACCGTCGCGACACCCCTGTGCGCCGCCGGAACCCCGCACCCGCAGGCGGCCTTCGCCGAGGCGACGGTCACGGCGATCGAGACGGAACTGCGGGCACGGACCGGGTGGGACGAATCGGTGCTGCTGGACGCCTATGTGCGGGCGGCGCGGGGGCCGGACCGGGCCGTGACGGCACTCGACGGCCGCAACCGGCTGGTCAGTGAGGCGGCGCAGCGACTGGTGACGCCCGAAGTACTCGGGGTGCTGGAGCGTACGGCGCTCCACGCGCGGGGATCGGACGTCACGGGCTACGCGGAGCTGCCGGAGGGAGCCGGGTGCACCGCACGCGTCACTCCGGTGCGTGTGGACGGCAGGACCATCGGGATCCTGGCCGCCCTGGACCCGCTCGACGATCCGGCTCCCAAGGCCTCGGCCTCGTCCCCGCCGGTCGCCCTGACCGGCTCCTCGGTCCCCTGGCGGCACACCGTCGGGCGGGCCGTGCAACTGGCCCGCTCCCGGGAGCCGCTGCTGCTCACCGGTGAGCGCGGTACCGGCAAGTCCGCGCTGGCGCGGGAGCTGTTCGGGCCGGGCCCCGTCCAGGTCGCCGACGCAGCGCGGGACACCGGCCTCGACCAGGCCCTGCCCGCGTGGCGCTCCGATCGCCCGTTCCTGCTCCGGCACGCCGAGCGCCTCGCGCAGCCCGGCGTGGCCGCGCTCAACTCCCTGCTCGACCAGCACCCGGACACCCGGCTGCTGATCACCTACACACCCGGCTCGCCCGTCGGCCCCTGCCTGCAGCGCCTGCTGGACAAACTGTCGGCCCGCTCGGTGACCCTGCCACCGCTCCGGGAACGCTCCGAGGACGTACGGGAACTCCTGCCGGTCCTCACTCCCCGCCCCGCACCCGGGCAGCCCCCGCTGACCTGGACCCTGGACGCCCTGCACGCGCTGGAACGGTACCCGTGGCCCGGCAACGTCACCGAGCTGGCCCATGTCGTACGGGCCATCGCGGAGCACCGGCGGGTGTCCGGGCCGGTCCGCCGGGCGGAGCTGCCGGACGCCGTCCGGGAAGGACCGGCCACTCGTCCGCTCAGCCCGATGGAACATGCCGAGCGGGCCGCGATCCTGGAGGCGCTGCGCCGCCACGGCGGCAACAAGGCGCGCGCGGCGACCGCGCTGGGGATCGGCCGGGCGACGCTGTACCGCAAGCTGCGGGGGTACCGGCGCTGATCCCTCGGCCCGGGGGCGATACACAACAGCTCGGGCGGGTCGAGAAAGATCTCGACCCGCCCGAGCTGATCTGTTCTGTGTCCGAGGGGGGACTTGAACCCCCACGCCCGATAAAGGGCACTAGCACCTCAAGCTAGCGCGTCTGCCATTCCGCCACCCGGACCAGGTGCCTGCCGCCGTGCCAGGGGTGTTCCCCGCGGCGACATGGACAACCATACCAAGCTTTCGGAGTGCCTTTCACCTGCGTTTCCGTGCGCCTGGCGGGGGTCCGGGACCTTGCGCTCCGATGCGTCTAGGGTCACACCATGAGCGACTGGATGGTTACGCAGGGCTCCCCGCGCGGGCTTCGACCGCGTGCGCTGTCGCCGCTCAGGGAACATCTGCGCGACACGTTCTGGTTCGCTCCCACCGCGGCGATGGTGAGTGTCTTCGTGGTCTGGGTGGGGGCCGAGGCACTCGACACGGCCATCGTCGACGCGCTCCGGCAGGACCGTGACTACGACACGCTCGGCGAGCTGCTGCGGTTCGCCGAGGACGCGAAGGCCGTGGTGAGCGCGGTCGGCTCGGCGATGATGACCTTCATCGGTGTGGTCTTCAGCATCTCGCTGGTGGCCGTGCAGATGGCGAGCGGGCAGTTCACCCCGCGCGTGGTGCGGCTCTTCGTGCGGAGCCGGATCACCAAGGCGACCTTCGCGGTCTTCCTGTCGACCTTCGTGCTGACCCTCCTGGTCCTGACGAGCTTCGACACCGTCGACGATCCCCGGGCCGTCACGACGGTGCCTCTGGTGCAGTCGGTTCTCACGCTCTGCATGGTCGCCCTGAGCCTGCTGCTCTTCGTGCTGTACGTGAACGCGACCCTGCGGCTGATGCGGATCAGCCATGTGATCGCGCGGATCGCCTCGGAGTCGTTCCGGGTGGTCGCCTCGATGCCCGTGCCGGTGAGCGGGCAGGAGGCCGCGGTGCTCGGCGCGGAGACGGCGTGGGTGCCGCACGAAGGCCGGGCCGGGGTGCTGCGGGACGTGCACATCGCGCGCTTGGTGCGGGCGGCGCGCAAGCACGGGGTCGTGCTGCGGCTGATTCCTCGGATCGGGGATTTCATGGTGCCCGGCATGCCCGTGCTGGCGGTGCACGGCGGGCCGGTACCGCCGCGCCGGGCGCTGCGCCACGCGATCTCGGTGGGGGTGGAGCGGACCTACCACCAGGATCTCGGTTTCGGGCTGCGGCAGTTGTCCGACATCGCGCTGCGCGGCCTGTCCCCCGCGGTCAACGATCCGACGACCGCCGTCCAGGCGCTGGACCGCATCGTCCAGTTCCTGGCCGCGCTGAGCCGGCGCCCGCTGGACGCCGCCCTGCACCGGGACCGGGCCGGTGCGGTGCGGCTGGTGCAGCCCGTGCCCGGCTGGACCGAGCTGGTGGATCTCGGGTTCACCGAGGCACGGGGGTGCGCCATCGGCAGCCCACAGGTCTCCCGGCGCATGCTGGCAGGTCTCGACGACCTGCTCCTGCTCGCGCCGCCGGAGCGCCGCGAGCCGCTGCTGCGCCATCGCGAACTGCTCCGGCAGGCCGTCGATCTCGCGGCGGCGACCGTGCCGGACCGGGACTTCGCCCTGCGCCCGGACCGGCAGGGCATCGGCTGAGCGACGTCTCGAAGCGCTGGGCCGCGCCACGTCGGGCCGCACCCACGTACCGGCCCTCTGCCGGCCCTCGGACCGCTCCGGCGTCCGACGCCGGCCCCCCTCATCGCGAACCCCGCGGGGGACCGGCGCCGGACGCGCCCCCCTGCGTCAGGGCAGCAGCTGGTACTCCGGGAAGTTTCCCGGCAGCCGCTCCCCCTGCGGTCCTCGAGTCACCGCCCGCACGAGCAGGTCGCCGCCGACGAACGCGCCGCGCCAGGACGCGCCGAGCCCCCCGAACAGCTCGTCGCGATCGCCCCGGGAGCGAGGCGTGCCGTGGCCGACCTTGAACGCGCGGATGTGCGGGGCGAGCCGCTCGTACGTCGCCCGGTCGTCCGTGGACAGCGTGGCGACCAGCGCGCCGTTGGAGGCGTTCATCGCGGCCAGCAGCTCCGCCTCCGTGTCGACCAGGACGATCGTGTCGACCGGGCCGAACGGCTCCGCGTGGTGCAGCGGGGAGGACGAGGGCGGGTTGAGGAGCGTGACCGGCTGGACGTAGGCGGAGGTGTCCTGGCCGGGCAGGAAGCGGGCGTCGTCGGGTGTGGCGCGGTGCAGCGGTACGGCGCCGCGTTCGATCGCCACGGCGACCTGATCCTGCAGCTCCTTCGCCTTGGCCGCGTTGATCACCGGCCCGAAGTCCAGCTCAGGGTACGGGTCGTCGGGCTGCTCCACGGCGAGCGGATGCCCGACCCTGAGCGTGCGCACCGCCGGGAGGTACGCCGCCAGGAACGCGTCGAACAGGTGCCGCTGGACGACGAAGCGCGGGTACGCCGTGCAGCGCTGCTTGCCGTAGTCGAAGAGCTTGGGGATCACCGCGGTGAAGGCGTCCCAGTCCGAGAAGTTCCAGATGCCCCAGGTGTTGAGTCCCTCCTGTTCGAGTACGTGTCGTTTGCCGAGGTCGGCTACGGCTGTGGCCACGGCGGCGCCGGTGTCGCGGCCGCCGACGAAGGAGACGCAGCCGATCTCGGGCGCCCGCACCAGCGCCTGGGACAGCTCGCCCCCGCTGCCGCTGACGAGGGTCACCGGAACTCCCTCGCGGGCGGCGAGGGCACAGGCCAGGGTCAGACAGGCGACACCGCCGTCGGTCGGGGTCTTGGCGATGACCGCGTTGCCTGCCAGTGATTGGACCAGCAATGCGTGAACGAGCACGCTCATCGGGTAGTTCCAGCTCGCGATGTTGGATACCGGGCCCTCCAGCGGAGACCGGCCGGCGAGCATCGGTTCGACGCCGTCGACGTACCAGCGGACCCCGTCGATGGCCCGGTCGACGTCCGCCTGGGCGAGCCGCCAGGGCTTGCCGATCTCCCAGACGAGCAGAAGCGCGAGCAGCGTGCGGTGTTCGGTGAGGGCGTCGAGGGTGGCCGCGACCCGGGCCCGGCGCTCCTCCAGGGGGAGGTGTCGCCAGGCGCGGTGCTGGTCGAGTGCGGCGCACACCGCCCGGTGTGCGGTGGTCCCGTCCAGGCGGGGCGGGCCTGCGATCGGGCTGCCGTCGACCGGGCTGACGGCGGGCAGAACCCGTCCGTCCTGCTGCCAGGTGCCGTTCCAGAGGTTGAGGACCCGGTCGTCACGGAAGGCCTCGGGTGCGACGGCGAGACAGCGCTGCCACGCGTCGGGCCAGGACGTGCCGGTCTTGAGGGTGAGGGTGGGTGCCATGGGGTTGCTCCGCTCTCGGTGCACAGTCGGGGGCGGGGAGGGGCGTTGTTGATGGCCCACTGACGGGCCGTCCGGCGCGTGGCGCAAGCACACGGTGGCGGCCCGGCTGACGGGCCGCCCTACGCATCGCGCAAACACACGGTGGCGGCCCGGCCGGCGGGCCGCCCTACGCATCGCGCAAGCACAGGGTGGTGGCTCGGCTAGCGCCCTTCGAGTCGGGCGAGCACCAGCCTCGCCGTCTCGGTCGGTGTGCTGCCCACGCTCACCCCGACCGCCTCCAGGGCCTCCTTCTTCGCGGCGGCCGTGCCGGAGGAGCCGGACACGATCGCGCCCGCGTGCCCCATGGTCTTGCCCTCGGGTGCGGTGAAACCGGCGATGTAGCCGACGACGGGTTTGGTGACGTGCTCGCGGATGTACGCCGCCGCACGCTCCTCCGCGTCGCCACCGATCTCGCCGATGAGAACGATCAGTTCGGTGTCGGCATCGTCCTGGAAGGCGGCGAGGCAGTCGATGTGCGTGGTGCCGACCACGGGGTCGCCGCCGATGCCGACGCAGGTGGAGAAGCCGATGTCGCGCAGCTCGTACATGAGCTGGTAGGTCAGCGTGCCCGATTTGGAGACCAGCCCGATGCGGCCCGGCTTGGTGATGTCGGCTGGGATGATGCCCGCGTTGGACTGGCCGGGGGTGATGAGGCCCGGGCAGTTGGGGCCGACGATGCGAGTGCCCTTGTCCTCGGCGTACGCGGTGAAGGCGACGGAGTCGTGGACGGGGATGCCCTCGGTGATGACGACGGCGAGGCCGATGCCGGCGTCGGCGGCTTCGACGACGGCCGCCTTGGCGAAGGCGGGTGGGACGAAGACGACGGTGACGTCGGCTCCGGTGGCGCGCATGCCGTCGGCGACGGAGCCGAAGACCGGTACGGCCCGGTCGTCGAAGTCGACGGTGCGGCCGGCCTTGCGCGGGTTGACGCCGCCGACGACGTTCGTGCCGGCCGCGAGCATGCGCCGGGTGTGCTTCATGCCCTCGCCGCCGGTCATACCCTGGACGAGGACCTTGCTCTCCTTGGTGAGGTAGATGGCCATGGCGTTCCCTCTCCTCAGGCCGTGGTGGCGAGTTCGGCGGCACGGGCGGCGGCGCCGTCCATGGTGGTGACCTGCTGGACCAGCGGATGCGCGTGCTCGTCGAGGATGGCCCGGCCCCGTGCCGCGTTGTTGCCGTCCAGACGGACGACCAGCGGTTTGGTCAACCGCACGGATTCCAGGGCCTGCACGATGCCGTCGGCGACCGCGTCACAGGCCGTGATCCCGCCGAAGACGTTGACGAAAACGGATTTCACGTCCGGGTCGGAGAGGATGACCGACAAGCCGTCCGCCATGACGCGGGCGCTCGCTCCACCGCCGATGTCGAGGAAGTTGGCAGGTCGCGCGCCGCATCCCGCGACCACGTCCAGGGTCGACATGACGAGACCGGCGCCGTTGCCGATGATGCCGACCTCACCGTCCAGCTTGACGTAGTTGAGGCCTTTCGCCGCGGCGGCCGCCTCCAGCGCGTCGTCGTGCTCCGTGTCGTCCGCGCCCCAGCGTGCCTGCCGGAAGCGGGCGTTGTCGTCAAGGGTGACCTTGCCGTCGAGGGCCAGAATCCGGCCCTCCTTCGTGCGGACGAGCGGGTTGACCTCGACCAGGAGGGCGTCTTCACGGACCAGGACCTCCCACAGGCGTACGAGGACGTCCACGGTTTGCTGCGGCAGTCCGGCCGCCTCGGCGATCTCCCCCGCCTTCGCGGTGGTGACTCCCTCGGCTGGGTCGACGGGGACACGGGCCACGGCCTCGGGACGGGTGGCCGCGACCTCCTCGATCTCCATGCCGCCCTCCGCGGAGGCGATCGCGAGGAAGCGGCCCGCCGCGCGGTCGAGAACGTAGGACACGTAGAACTCGGTTTCGATGTCCACCGGTTGGGCCAGCATGACCGTGCCGACCGTGTGTCCCTTGATGTCCATGCCGAGGATCCGGCGTGTGGTCAGCTCGGCGGCGGCCGGGTCGGCGGCGATCCTCACACCGCCAGCCTTGCCCCGCCCACCGGTCTTCACCTGGGCTTTCACCACGACCCGGCCGCCGAGCCGGCGTGCGATCTCGCGCGCCTTCCTGGGCGAGTCGGCCACCTCGGCCCTCGGCACCAAGATGCCGTGTTCTTCGAAGAGTTGTCTTGCCTGGTGTTCGTACAGGTCCATTTCGGCTCCTGACTGAAAGTGCCGCACGCCCCCTGGACACCACCCACCGGATGCGGGATAACAAGCTTCATACAGTATTCGTCGACTGTATGCAATGTACTGCGAGCCGCTCCAAACCCCTACGAAGGGACAGGACTTCGCCATGCCCGACGACACCCAGGACTTGATTTCCGGTGGTCATCTCGTAGCCAAGGCGCTGAAGGCCGAGGGGGTCGACCGCATCTACACCCTGTGCGGCGGCCACATCATCGACATCTACGACGGCTGCGTCGACGAGGGCATCGAGGTCGTCGACGTACGCCACGAGCAGGTCGCCGCCCACGCCGCCGACGGGTACGCCCGTATCACCGGCAAGCCCGGCTGCGCGGTGGTCACCGCGGGCCCGGGCACGACCGACGCCGTCACCGGCGTCGCCAACGCCTTCCGCGCGGAGTCCCCGATGCTGCTGATCGGCGGTCAGGGGGCCCTCACCCAGCACAAGATGGGGTCCCTGCAGGACCTGCCGCACGTCGACATGATGAACCCCATCACCAAGTTCTCGGCGACGGTGCCGGACACGGCCCGCGCCGCGGACATGGTGTCCATGGCGTTCCGCGAGTGCTTCCACGGCGCGCCCGGCCCCTCCTTCCTCGAGATTCCGCGCGACGTGCTGGACGCCAAGGTCCCCGCCGCCAAGGCACGCGTGCCGCAGGAAGGCGCCTACCGCGCCTCGACCCGCTCGGCCGGCGACCCCGAGGCCATCGAGAAGCTCGCCGACCTGCTGGTCCACGCCGAGAAGCCGGCCGTCCTGCTCGGCAGCCAGGTCTGGACGACCCGGGGCACCGAGGCGGCCATCGAGCTCGTCAGGACCCTCAACATCCCGGCCTACATGAACGGAGCGGGACGCGGCACCCTCCCGCCGGGCGACCCGCACCACTTCCAGCTCTCGCGCCGCTACGCGTTCTCCAACGCCGACGTCATCGTCATCGTCGGCACGCCCTTCGACTTCCGCATGGGGTACGGCAAGCGGCTGTCCCCGGACGCGACCGTCGTGCAGATCGACCTCGACTACCGCACGGTCGGCAAGAACCGCGACATCGACCTCGGCATCGTGGGCGACGCCGGGCTGGTGCTGAAGTCGGTGACCGAGGCGGCCTCCGGACGCATCAACGGCGGTGCGTCCAAGCGCAAGGAGTGGCTGGACGAGCTGCGGGCGGCCGAGCAGACCGCTCTGGAGAAGCGGCTGCCCAACCTGAAGTCGGATGCCTCACCCATCCACCCTTACCGCCTGGTCAGCGAGATCAACGACTTCCTCACCGAGGACTCGATCTACATCGGCGACGGCGGCGACATCGTCACCTTCTCCGGGCAGGTCGTGCAGCCCAAGTCGCCCGGGCACTGGATGGACCCCGGTCCGCTCGGCACGCTGGGCGTGGGCGTCCCCTTCGTGCTCGCGGCCAAGCAGGCCCGGCCCGACAAGGAGGTCGTCGCCCTCTTCGGCGACGGCGCGTTCTCCCTCACCGGCTGGGACTTCGAGACGCTCGTCCGCTACGACCTCCCGTTCGTCGGCATCGTCGGCAACAACTCCTCCATGAACCAGATCCGCTACGGCCAGGCCGCCAAGTACGGCAAGGAACGCGAGCGGATCGGCAACACCCTCGGCGACGTCCGCTACGACGAGTTCGCCCGCATGCTCGGAGGCCACGGCGAGGAGGTTCGCGACCCCGCCGACATCGGCCCGGCCCTGCAGCGCGCCCGCGAGTCCGGCAAGCCGTCGCTCATCAACGTCTGGGTCGACCCCGACGCCTACGCCCCCGGAACCATGAACCAGACCATGTACAAGTGAGGTGCCCGCCATGACAGGAACCAAGGCCCTCGAAGGCATCCGTGTACTGGACATGACCCACGTCCAGTCCGGGCCGTCGGCGACCCAGCTGCTCGCCTGGCTCGGCGCGGACGTCGTCAAGCTGGAGGCTCCGACCGGCGACATCACGCGCAAGCAGCTGCGTGACCTGCCGGACGTCGACTCCCTCTACTTCACGATGCTCAACTGCAACAAGCGGAGCATCACCCTCAACACCAAGACCGAGCGCGGCAAGGAGATCCTCACCGAGCTGATCCGGCGCTCCGACGTCATGGTCGAGAACTTCGGACCGGGCGCGGTGGACCGGATGGGCTTCACCTGGGACCGCATCCAGGAGATCAATCCACGGATCGTCTATGCCTCCATCAAGGGGTTCGGCGAGGGCCCGTACACCAACTTCAAGGCGTACGAGGTCGTCGCTCAGGCCATGGGCGGGTCGATGTCGACCACCGGTTTCGAGGACGGACCGCCGCTGGCGACGGGGGCCCAGATCGGGGACTCGGGGACGGGTGTGCACGCCGTGGCGGGCATCCTCGCCGCGCTCTACCAACGGGAGCGCACCGGGCGCGGGCAGCGGGTCAACGTGGCCATGCAGCACGCCGTACTCAACCTGTGCCGGGTGAAGCTGCGGGATCAGCAGCGTCTGGCACACGGGCCGCTCGCTGAATATCCCAACGACGACTTCGGCGACGAGGTTCCCAGGTCCGGGAACGCGTCCGGCGGCGGCCAGCCCGGCTGGGCGGTCAAGTGCGCGCCGGGCGGCCCGAACGACTACGTGTACGTCATCGTGCAGCCCGTCGGCTGGCAGCCGATCAGCGAGCTCATCGGCCGGCCCGAGCTGGCCGCCGACCCCGAGTGGGCGACGCCCGAGGCGCGGCTGCCCAAGCTCGGCAAGATGTTCCAGCTGATCGAGGAGTGGTCCTCGACGCTGCCCAAGTGGGAGGTGCTGGAGCGGCTCAACGCGCACAACATCCCGTGCGGGCCGATCCTGTCCACCCGGGAGATCATCGAGGACCGTTCGCTGGTCGCCAACGAGATGGTCGTCACCGTCCCGCACCCCGAGCGCGGCGACTTCGTGACCGTCGGCAGTCCGCTCAAGCTGTCCGACTCCCCCGTGGACGTGACCAGTTCACCCCTGCTCGGCGAGCACAACGAAGAGGTCTACGTCGGCGAACTCGGCCTCGGCGACGAGGAAGTGCGCCTGCTCAAGTCGAACGGAGTGATCTGACGTGATGGCGGATGACCGGGTCCTGCGGGTGCGGTCCCTCCTGGAGTCCGTGCGGGCCGAGGGGCGGACCGCGCTCACCGCGCCCGAGGGCAAGGTGATCGCCGACGCGTACGGGATCGCCGTACCGGGCGAGGAGCTGGCGACGGACGTCGACGAGGCCGTGGCGTTCGCGGCGCGGTTCGGCGGACCTGTCGTGATGAAGATCGTCTCGCCGGACATCCTGCACAAGACCGACGCCGGCGGGGTGATCGTCGGGGTCGAGGGCGCGGCCGACGTACGGGCCGCGTTCCACACGATCATCGACAACGCACGCGCCTACAACGCGGACGCCCGCATCTCGGGCGTGCAGGTGCAGGAGCTGCTGCCGAAGGGACAGGAGGTCATCGTCGGCGCGGTCACCGACCCGACGTTCGGGAAGGTGGTCGCCTTCGGGCTCGGCGGGGTGCTCGTCGAGGTCCTGAAGGACGTCACGTTCCGGCTCGCGCCGGTGAACGCCGACGAGGCGCTGTCCATGCTGGACTCGATCCGGTCGGCGGAGATCCTGCGGGGGGTGCGCGGCCAGGCGGGCGTGGACCGTTGGGCCGTCGCCGAGCAGATCCGCCGGGTCTCGGAACTCGTCGCGGACTTCCCCGAGATCGCCGAGGTGGACCTCAACCCGGTGATCGCGACGGCGGAGGGGGCCGTCGCGGCCGACATCCGGGTGATCCTCGCCGAGTCGCAGCCGGCTCCCCGCAGGAAGTACTCGCGCGACGAGATCCTCACCTCGATGCGCCGGCTGATGCAGCCCAGCTCGGTCGCCGTGATCGGCGCCTCCAACGAACAGGGCAAGATCGGCAATTCGGTGATGCGCAACCTCCTGGACGGGGGCTTCGCGGGCGAGATCCACCCGGTGAACCCCAAGGCCGATGACATCCTGGGCCGCAAGGCGTACAAGAGTGTCACGGACGTTCCCGGTGAGGTGGATGTGGCGGTCTTCGCGATCCCCGCCAAGTTCGTGGCCTCGGCCCTGGAGGAGGTGGGACGCAAGAAGATCCCGAACGCCGTGCTGATCCCCTCCGGGTTCGCGGAGACCGGCGAGCACGAACTCCAGGCAGAGATCGTGGCGATCGCCGAGCGGCACGGCGTACGGCTGCTGGGGCCGAACATCTACGGCTACTACTCGACGTGGCAGGACCTGTGCGCCACGTTCTGCACGCCGTACGACGTCAAAGGCGGGGTGGCGCTGACCTCGCAGTCGGGCGGCATCGGGATGGCCATCCTGGGCTTCGCACGCACCACGAAGACGGGCGTCTCGGCGATCGTCGGGCTGGGCAACAAGTCGGACCTGGACGAGGACGACCTGCTGACCTGGTTCGGCGAGGACCCGCACACCGACTGCATCGCGATGCACCTGGAGGACCTCAAGGACGGCCGGGCCTTCGTCGAGGCCGCGCGCGCCACCGTGCCGAAGAAACCGGTGGTCGTACTGAAGGCCGGGCGGACCGCGGCCGGCGCCAAGGCGGCCGGTTCGCACACCGGCGCCCTCGCCGGTGACGACGCCGTGTACGACGACATCCTGCGGCAGGCCGGGGTAATCCGCGCGCCGGGGCTGAACGACATGCTGGAGTACGCGCGTGCGCTGCCGGTGCTTCCCGCGCCCAAGGGCGACAACGTCGTCATCATCACGGGCGCCGGCGGCAGCGGTGTGCTGCTCTCCGACGCCGTGACGGACAACGGACTGTCGTTGATGGAGATCCCGCCGGACCTGGACGAGGCGTTCCGGAAGTTCATCCCGCCCTTCGGGGCCGCGGGCAACCCGGTGGACATCACCGGGGGCGAGCCGCCGTCGACGTACGAGGCGACGATCCGGCTGGGTCTGGAGGATCCGCGTATCCACGCGCTGGTCCTCGGCTACTGGCACACCATCGTCACTCCTCCCATGGTCTTCGCGGAGCTCACCGCGCGCGTGGTGGCCGAGTTCCGGGAGCGTGGGATCGAGAAGCCCGTGGTGGCGTCGCTCGCGGGGGACGTGGAGGTCGAGGAGGCCTGCCAGTACCTCTTCGAACGCGGGGTCGTGGCGTACCCGTACACGACCGAGAAGCCGGTGGCCGTGCTCGGCGCGAAGTACCGCTGGGCGCGGGAGGCGGGACGGCTGGGGGGCGGTACATGAGGTGAGTGAGCGGGGGGCCGGCTGACGGTGCGCGTCGGCCGGCCCCGGGACCCGCGCGCGCACGAAAGGCATGGGACAGGGGGCGCTGGCCAGATCTTTCGACGCAAGGGGTGCGACACGACATGACAACGACCGATCTGCCCACAACGGTTCCTTACCGGGAGGTCACCGACGCGAACGGCCGCGTCTACCGCCTCGGTGAGACCGACATCGACATCATGGGCCGCAAGCGCAAGTGGATGGTGATCCTGCCCTGGATCGGCATGATGGGCATCTCCTCCGCCGAGTACGCGTTCGCGTCCGCCGAGGAGACCCTGCACACGGCGCACAGCTGGAACAGCATGCACATCTTCTGGATGATGACCGTCTGGGTCTTCTTCCAGGCCGCGGTGGCCTTCCCCGCGGGCAAACTGCGTGAGAGCGGAAAACTGCCGGCCCGCTGGGCCATGATGCTCGGCGCGACGGGCACCCTGCTGGGCTACCTGTCCCTCGCCTTCGCGCCGCACGTGGTCTTCGCGTACATCGGCTTCAGCATGTTCAGCGGCATGGGCGCGGGCATGGTGTACGCCACCTGCGTCAACATGGTCGGCAAGTGGTACCCGGAGCGCAAGGGCGGCAAGACCGGCTTCGTCAACGGCGGTTTCGCCTACGGCTCGGTGCCCTTCGTGTTCCTCTTCAACGGCTACATGGACCTCACCAACTTCCGCTGGGTGCTGGTCTCGGTGGGTCTGTTCCTGGCCGGGATGGTCGCTGTCTCCGGTTACTTCTTCAAGGACCCGCCGAAGAACTGGTGGCCCTCGACGATCGACCCGCTGAACCCGCCGGACGACCCGCGCGCGGCCCGCTCGATGCGCATGAACCCGCCGGCGGTGCGCCAGTACTCCCCCAAGGAGGCGTGGAAGACCGGCCGGGTCGCCCTGATGTGGTTCTGCCTGGCCTGCACGTCCGGCGTGAACATCTTCGGCATCGCCTTCCAGGTGGAGATCGGCGAGGAGGCCGGGTTCGCGGGCGGGATCGTGGCCACGGCCATGTCCCTGAAGGCCATCGTCAACGGCACCGGCCGCGGTGTCATCGGCTGGCTCTCCGACTTGTACGGCCGCAAGCGGTGCCTGCTCGTCGTGTGCGTGATCCTCGGCCTGTCCCAGTACGGCATCCTCTGGTCGGCGAACGCCGAGAACCTTCCTCTGTTCCTGGTCTTCTCCTCGATCTCCGGCTTCGGCGGCGGCGCCATCTTCCCGATGTTCGCCGCGCTCACCGCCGACTACTTCGGTGAGAACAACAACGCCTCCAACTACGGCATGGTCTACAGCGCCAAGCTCGTCTCCGGCCTGGGCGCCGGCATGGGCGCGGTGGTCGTCGGCGCCTGGGGGCACTCCGGGGCCTTCATCCTGGCCGGCTCCATCTCCCTCTTCGCCGGCTGCGTGGCGCTGTTCCTGAGTCCGCCGGGACGCGACAGGAAGACGGGCCGCATCTCCCCCAACCCGCAACCGCTCGGCGAGGACACAGCCTGACATGACGGCAGATCCGTACGCACCACGCGCCTCCTCCTTACCCGGCTGTACGACCGGTGGGGGCGCAAGACCACCCTCGTCTTCGTCATCGTCGTGCTGGGCCTCACGCAAGTCGGCGTGAGCCGGGCGGGCGACCTGAGGAGCGAGTGGTTGTTCCTGTCGATGATGGTCGCGGCCTGGGGCTGCAACGGCGCGTACGCGCTCGCCGGGGGCGTGTCGATGCTCGCCGCTGTGGCGGCCCTCCTGTTGCGCCGGCCGGGTCGCACACCGGCCCGGGCACGGACCGCGGGCCGACAACCCCGGCACCCATGAGGAGGCCCCTCCCCCGCGTTCGGGGAGGGGCCTCCTCATGCCCGGGCAGCGGTCAGCACTTCTCCCTCAGGGAGTGCAGGTGCGCGCTGGAGCGGCGCGCGAAGGTGAAGGACTCGGCGGGGTCGTCGTGCTCGGCCTGCCAGTGGTGGGCCATGCGGTGGCCGCGCAGCCGGGTCACGGCGGAGATGAACCGCCGGTAGTCGATGTCCCCGTCGCCGACGTCGGTCATGCGGTAGCCGTAGGGGTCGGACGGGTCGCTCTCGCCGTCCTTCACGTGGAAGAGCGGGTACCGGTCGGGCTGTCGCAGGACGTAGTCCAGCGGCTCGAAGGGGGCGGGCCTGCCGTCGGGCCGCTGGGAGAAGCGGAACTGGCCGACGTACGCCCAGTAGATGTCCATCTCGAGGAAGACCAGGTCGGGGTCGGTCTCCTCGAGCAGGATGTCGTAGAGGCGGACCTTGGGGTTGTCGGTGGCGAAGGAGAACTCCTCGGAGTGGTTGTGCTGGTAGAACTTCATGCCCCGGGCCCTGGCCGCCGCCCCGTAGGTGTTGAAGTCCTCGGCGGCGCGCTTCCAGGCGTCGACGGTGGAGCCGTAGCGGAACGGGCCGGCGGCCGTGCCGATGTGCTTCAGACCGAGGGCCTGGGCGTCGTCGAGGACCTTGGTGAGGTTCTGGGCGAAGGTGTAGGCGTTCGGGTCGCCGGAGTAGTAGCCGACATGGCTGCCGATCGGGTTCAGGCCGTGATTGCGGGCCAGCCGCTTGAGCTGGGCGAGCGTGATGGGACCTGCGGAGCCCTGGGTGTAGCCGGCGAACTCGACCTCGTCGTATCCGTACCGTTCCAGTTCGGCGAAGACGGGACCGAAGCCGAGAGTGGAGACCTTGTCGCGCAGGCTGTAGAGCTGTATGCCCAGGCGGCCCGGCGGTAGGACGGGGCGGCCGCGGCCCTTGGCGCCGGAGGCGGTGGCGGGCGTGGCGTCGCCGGCGGCGGTCGCGTTGCCGGCGGCGGCGTTCGCCGGGGCCGCGGCGCCGAGCAGGGCGGCCGCGGTGGCACCGGCGGCCACGCCTAGCATGCCTCGTCTGCTGAGGCGGTGGCCGAGTCCGGGGTCGGGCTGGGAGAAGCGGCTCATGCGGGGAACTCCTCGTGATCGCGGGGCGTTGTCAGTGGTGAGTGCTTCACTTGTGAGCGGTCGGTGCTGAGGGCTGTGACCTCAGGCGAGACCGGCGAGTCGGAGCAGCAGTGACTTCACATCGGTGGCCGCGACGCGGTCGCCGACAGCACGGGGGGTGGAGCAGATGAGGAGCGGACCGTCGTCGTCGCTCTGCGGAAGGCGGCCGTGGCTGCCGCGAATAGGTGAGGGGTCCAGGGGCACGACCGCCATGCGGTAGCGCATGCCGAGCTTCTTGCGCGCCAGTGCGGTGGCCGCCTTGACCTTGACGTAGGGGTCGAGGGGATCCATGAAGAGCTCGACCGGGTCGTAGCCGGGTTTGCGGTGGATCTCGACGAGCTGCGCGAAGTCGGGCGCGCGGTCGTCGTCGAGCCAGTAGTAGTACGTGAACCAGGCGTCGGCTTCCGCCACGGCGACGAGTTCGCCTGCGCGCGGATGGTCGAGGTGGTGTGCCTTCTTGCCCTCGTCGTCCAGGAGCTGGGCGATGCCGGGAAGACCGTCGAGCGCCGCTCGGGTGGCGTCGAGGTCCTCGGGGCGTCGCACGTAGACATGGGCGATCTGGTGGTCGGCGACCGCGAAGGCACGAGAGGCCATCGGGTCGAGGTACTCCATGCCGTCCTGCGTGTGCACGTCCAGCAGTCCGGCGCGGCGCAGGGCGCGGTTGATGTCGACGTGCCGGTTCACCCGGGTGATGCCGTACTCGGACAGGGCGACGACGGTACGGCCCTCGGCGCGGGCGTCGTCCAGCAGCGGGGCCATGGCGGCGTCCAGGTCGGCGGCCGCCTTCAGCGAGCGCGGGTCGTCGGGGCCGAAGCGCTGCAGGTCGTAGTCGAGGTGAGGGAGGTAGCAGAGCGTCAGGTCGGGATGCCGGGTGGTGAGGATGTGGCGGGTGGCGTCGATGATCCACCGGCTGGAGACGAGGTCGGCGCCGGGACCCCAGAAGTGGAACAGGGGGAATGTGCCGAACCTGTCGGTGAGTTCGTCGTGGAGTGCGGCCGGGCGGGTGTAGCAGTCGGGTTCCTTGCGGCCGTCGGCGTAGTAGACGGGACGGGGGGTGACGGTGATGTCGGTGTCGGCGCCCATGGCGTACCACCAGCAGATGTTCGCGACGGTGTAGCCGGGGTGGGCGCGGCGGGCGGCGTCCCAGAGTTTGTCACCGGCCACGAGCCCGTTGTGCTGGCGCCACAGCAGGACGTCGCCGAGTTCGCGGAAGTACCAGCCGTTGCCGACGATGCCGTGCTCCGAGGGCATGGCGCCGGTGAGGAACGTGGACTGGGCGGCACAGGTGACGGCGGGCAGGACGGTGCCCAGCGGGGCGCGGGAGCCGGACTGGCCGAGCGCCTTGAGATGAGGCATGTGGTCGAGGAGACGGGGGGTGAGGCCGACGACGTCGATGACGAGGAGCGGGGTGGGGCGGTCCGTGGCGGCCGGAAGCGGGGTGGGCGTGTCCGTGGCGGCCGGGTCGGGGTGCCCATGGGGGCCGGTGCTCATGGCAGCTCCTTCAGTCCGAGGTCCGTCAGCAGGTCGCGGGCGAGCGCCAGTTCGGCGGCGATGCCCTCGGCGAGCTGGGCACGGCCCTTGGGGCGCAGCTCGGGTGGAAGGGCCTGCCAGGTGTAGGTCTCGACCTCCAGATGGCGGGTGAGCGGGGCGGCGCCGCCGACCAGTCGGGCCAGTGCGGACTTCAGGACCGGAAGCGTGGAGGTGAGGGGCGCGGCGGGGGCCGCGTGCAGCGGGACGTGGAAATGGGCGCGCCAGGGTGAGGCGTCCGGCAGGGCGTGTCCGGCGAGGGCCTCTTCGAGGTCGTCGGTGGCGCGCAGGCCGGTGGCGGTCGCCGTGCGGGTCTGGTGCAGGAAGCGGGGTTCGGCGAAGGCGGCCAGTGCTTCGCGCACCTCGGGGAGGTGGGGGTGCTCGGCGTGCAGGGCGGCGGACAGCTGGGATTTGACGACGGGGACGCGCGCTGCGACGAGCGCGTCCAGGGCGGTGTGCGGATCTTCGAAGGAGGTGGCGAGATGGCAGGTGTCGACGCAGATGCCGATGCGGTGGTGGCCGATCGCGGTGAGCGGGGCGATGGCGTCGTGGGTGGTCTCGACGACGCAGCCGGGTTCCGGTTCCAGGCCGACGCGGATGGAGCGGCCGGTCAGTTCCTCGAGGGCGTCGAGGCGTTCGGCGAGCGTGCGCAGGGCGGCGTGGGCGGTTTCGGCGCGCCGGTCGTCGGACGCGGTGCGCCAGGCGAGGGGCAGTGTGGAGATGGTCCCGTCGGTGACGTCGTCCGGGAGGAGACCGGCGAGGACGCGGGCCAGGGCGGCGGTGTGGTCCAGGCGCTGCGGATCGGCCCAGTCCGGCTTGTAGACGCGGTACTTGACCTCTTCGGCGCCGAAGCCCTCATAGGGGAAGCCGTTGAGGGTCACGACCTCGAGGCCGCGGCGGTCGAGCTCGGTGCGCAGGCCGCGCAGGGCGGACGGGTCGGTGACGAGGGCGTGGGCGGCGTCCCTGGCGAGCCACAGCCCGATGCCCAGCCGGTCGCGGCCCAGGCGTCGGCGGACGGGTTCGCAGTGGTCGCGGAGCTGGGCGAGGACACCGTCGAGGGTTTCGGCGGGGTGGACGTTGGTGCAGTAGGCGAGGTGGACGGTGGACCCGTCGGGGTGGCGGAAGCGCATGGTTCACGCCTCCGCGGCGGGGACGCGAGCCGGCTCGTCGCCCTCCCCCGGGCCGGTGTCCGCCTCGTGCGGGTCCTTCGGGGCACCGCGGAGGACGGAGTTTCCCTCGTGGGTGGTGTCGGTGCTGGTGACGTCCAGGTTCAGGCGTCCGCTGAGCCCGTAGAAGGCGACGGGGTTGCGCCACAGCACCTGGTCGACGTCGTCCTCGTCGAAGCCCTCCGCCAGCATGAGGTCGCCGACCTTACGCGTCTTGAGGGGGTCGCTCCTGCCCCAGTCGGCGGCGGAGTTCACCAGCACCTGCGCAGTCCCGTAGGTGCGCAGGATCTCGACCATGCGCTCCTCGTCCATCTTGGTGTCCGGATAGACGGAGAAGCCCAGCCAGCAGCCGCTGTCCCTGGCCTCCTTCACGGTGGTCTCGTTGAGGTGGTCGACCAGGACCCGGTCCTGGGCGAGGTCGGATTCACCCACGACGTCGAGGGTGCGGCGCAGCCCGGCGAGCTTGTCGCGGTGCGGGGTGTGCACGAGGGCGGGCAGGCCGTGGTCGGCGGCGAGCTGGAGCTGTGCGGCGAGAGCGGTGTCCTCCGCCGGGGTCATCGAGTCGTAGCCGATCTCCCCCACCGCCACGACGTGGTCCTTGACGAGATACCGCGGCAGTTCGTCGAGGACGGGACGGCAGCGCGGGTCGTTCGCCTCCTTGGGGTTGAGGGCGATCGTGCAGTGGTGGGCGATGCCGTACTGGGCGGCGCGGAAGGGCTCCCAGCCGAGGAGGGAGTCGAAATAGTCGCGGAAGGAGGCGGGCGAGGTGCGCGGCTGGCCGAGCCAGAAGGACGGCTCGACGAGGGCGCGGACACCGGCGGCGTACATGGCCTCGTAGTCGTCGGTGGTCCGGGACGTCATGTGGATGTGGGGGTCGAAGATGCGCATCAGGACTCCTTGCCGTGGGGGTGGTCCGTGCCGGGGGCCGGGGTGACGGACTCGGTCAGGTCCAGGACGCGGTACAGGTCCTCGGGGACGGTGCGGCCGGCGGCGGTGCGCTCGGCTGCGTAGTCGCCCAGCATGCGGGCGAGTTCGCCGTCGCCGGCGGCGCGCCGGGGCAGGTCCGCCACGTCGTCGACGGGGACACCGGTGAACAGGCACTTCAGCACGGCGTGGCGCCAGACGTGGGCGGTCAGGTGCCGGGCGGCGTAGGGGCCGACTGCGGCGCCGATGAGCCGGGTGTCGTTGGTGCGCAGGGCGTCCTCGACCAGGGGGAGGGCGCCCGGGCCGGACACGAGGTGGGGCAGGGCGTGCAGTACGGCTCGGCGTTCGTCGGCGGTGCCCTGGAAATACACCCGGGTCAGGGCGTCGGTGCCGGCGCGGGCCGCGGCCAGGATGAGGACGCGGGCGGCGTCGGCGTAGGCGGGGCCGCAGCGCCGGCCGGCTTCGGCGAGGCGCAGTTCCCAGACGGAGATGGGTCCGTGGAGGCCGGGGTGGGCGGCGGCCTCGTCGAGGGCGTGGTCGAGCCAGGTGCGGGCGGGCGGGTCGAGGTGGGTGGTGAGGTGGTGACGGACATCGGCGAGCGAGGGGGTGGGGGCGGTGTCCCCGGTGGAGAAGCGGGCGCGGGTGCGGGCGTCGCCCGGGCCCTGGGCGACGGTCGGGTCCTGGGCGGCGGTCGGGTCCTGGGCGGCGGTCGGGTCGGGCTCTTCGTGGCTCTGGGCGTCCGGGCTGCGCTCGGTGTTCTCGGCTCTGGCCGCTGGTGTGGTGCGAGGGTGGGTCATCTGGTGCTGCTCCCCTCATGGGTGGTGGAGGGAGCGCCGTGGGGTGGCGCGGCCTGCCGGCGGGCCGGTGCGGAGACGGGCGGCGCGAAGGCCGCGCTCCGCTCGGCGTGGCGGAGGAACGGGAGGGAGTGTGCGGCGAAGTGCGGGCCGGCGTGGGAGTGGCGGGGCAGCTCGACGACGGTCAGGCCCTGGTAGCCGGTGGCCGCGAGGGCCGCCAGGACCGGTGGGAAGTCGATCTCCCCGTCCCCGAAGGGGAGGTGCTCGTGGACACCGCGCCGCATGTCCTCGATCTGGACGTGCCGTAGCCAGGGCGCGGCGGCCCGCACGCAGTCGGCCGGGGGCAGGGGTTCGAGGCACTGGCAGTGGCCGATGTCCAGGGTGAGGCCGAGTTGTTGGGGGTCGCCGAGGGCGCCGCGGAGGTGGTGGAAGTCGGCCAGGGTGGCCAGGAGGTGGCCCGGCTCGGGTTCGACGGCGAGCGGGATGCCCGCTTCGGCGGCGGCGTCCAGGACGGGGGGCAGGGTCTCGGTGAGGCGTTTCCACGCGGTGTCGGTGCCGGTGCCCTGCGGTGTGACTCCGCTGAAGCAGTGGACGGCGTACGCGCCGAGGTCGGCGGCGACCCGGACGGCCCGCACGAGGAGGTCGGCGCGGCGGGCCCGGTCGCCGGGGTCCGGGTCGAGCAGGGACGGGCCGTGCTTGCGGCGCGGGTCGAGCACATAGCGGGCACCCGTCTCGACGGTGACACCCAGCCCGAGTTCGTCCAGCCGGTGCGCGACCCGGTGGGTGCGGGCGGCGAGGTCGGGGGCGAGCGGGTCGAGGTGCATGTGGTCGAGGGTCAGTCCGACGCCGTCGTAGCCGAGGTCGGCGAGGAGGGCGAGGGCGTCGTCGAGCCGGAGGTCGGCGAGGCCGTTGGTGCCGTAGCCGAAGCGGAGGGCGGGGGCGGCGCCGGCACGGGTGGTGGAGGCGTGGGCGTTGGCGTCGGGGCTCATGTGACGCTCACCTTCTTCGCGAACCGGGCTCCGAGGGGGGCGAAAGCTGCGACGAGGAGGGCGGTGGCCGTGCCGTGGGAGCGGGCGGTGAGGGTGGCCTGAAGCGGGATGGTGGCGCGGATGCCTGCGCCGACGGCGCGTTGGGTGAGGGGAGGTGAGGGGTTCAGGGTGGCGTGGACGTAGGCGCGGGCGGTCGTCGCGGCGTAGGCGGCTGCGAGGACGGTGGTGAGCGGGGCCGCGGGTGTCCGGTCCGGGTTCCAGGGGGCTCGGGGGCCGCCGGTCCGCGCGTGGGCGGTTGTCTGCCCGGGGCGTGGCGTCAAGGTCGCGGAGCGGCGTGTCACCAGTCGGGTGAGCAGCGCGGTCGTTGCGAGGGCCGCCAGCGGGGCCACGGGTGATCCGCCTTGGGCCTCCTGGCGGGAGACCGTGGTGACGGCCAGGGTGTGGGTGCCGAGGAGGGCGGCGGAGGGCAGGGCCGGTCGTGTACGGCCCGTCGTGGCCGCGGCTCCCAGGAGCAGGTCGAGGCCGCGGGCCGTTCCCATGGCCAGGGGCCCCGCGGGCGTGTGTTTGAGGCCGAGGTCGTACGCCCAGACCGTCGCGGCCAGGGGCGCGGCGACGGCGAGGGCGGGGCGTCCGGCGCGGGCGGCCAGGGCCAGTCCGGCTGCGGTGAGGGTTCCGGCCGCCGTGAGGGCGGCGGTGGGGCGGATGCGGCCGGAGGGCAGGGGGCGGTGCGGGCGTTCGACGGCGTCGACGTCGCGGTCGGCCCAGTCGTTGAGGGCCATGCCGGCCTCGTACAGGCAGAGGGAGGAGGCGATGGCGAGCAGGGTGCGGGGCGTGGGCCGCGCGCCGGTGGCTGCCGTGCCGGCCAGGGCGTCGCCGGGAACGGTGAACAGGGCGGGCAGACGGAGCAGTTCGGCCCAGGCGCGGGCACGGCGCCGGTCGGAGCCGCCGGTGCGTGGGTGGGGGGCCGCCGCGGCGGTGTCTCCCGGGGCGGCTGCGGGAGTCCCGCCGGGGCCGCCGCCAGGGCGCTCGCGCGGCGTCATCGTGCTCCCCCGGTCTCCTGCGTGTCCCGCATCGCGCGGGTGCCGGGGCCGTCTGCGTCGGCCTCCCCGAGGCGTCGCCCGAACCGGACCAGTTCCTCGTACTGCTGGGCCAGCCCCGACGGCCCGTCGCCCACCGGGTCCTTGAAGTAGAAGCCGAGAGCGCCGAGCGGGCCGGACATCCCCGCCTCGTGGGCGCGGGCGGTCAGGCGGGCCAGGTCCAGCACCAGGGGTGCGGCCAGGGCCGAGTCGCAGCCCTGCCAGATGGTCTGGAGGATCATGCGGGTGCCGAGGAAGCCGTCGAAGGCGATGTGGTCCCAGGCGGTCTTCCAGTCGCCGAGGGCGGGGACGTCGTCGATGTGGACCTCGCCCTCGGGGACGGTGCCGAGGGTGTCGGCGAGGACGCGTTCCTTGCCGGCGTTCTTCGCCGCGGCGGCGGCCGGGTCGGCGAGGGCGGCGCCGTCGCCGCCGCCGAGCAGGTTCGTACCCGACCAGGCGCGGACCGTCAGCGCGCGCTGGGCGAACATCGGGCCGAGGACGGCCCGCAGCAGGGTCTGCCCGGTCTTGCCGTCCCGGCCGGCGTGGGGCAGGCCGTCGCGCTGGGCCTCTCGGGCGGCGACCGGGTGGTGCATGCCTTCGGAGGGGGTGAAGTTGACGTAGGGGCAGCCCGCGCGCAGGGCGGCCAGCGCGTACAGGGTGCTGGCCGGCAGCGGGGCGTCCGGCCCTGGGGAGGCGGGTTCGGTGGAGGCGACGTTCACCACCACGGCCCGCTCCAGTTCGTGGCGGTGCAGGAAGTCGCGCAGGTCGTCGGAGAAGGCCGTGATCAATTCGGTCTCGCCCCTGGTGTCCCCCGGTGCGGGGCCGCCAGGCCTGATCTCCCGGTCGGCGACGGCGAGTTCGGCGGCGACGGCGGTGTGCACGCCGGGTGGGAGGACGCCGCCGGCGGTCAGGGACTCGGCGCGCTTGGGCAGCGGGCAGTCGTGGGTGTCGTGGCCGCCGAAGACGAGGTCGGACAGCGCGGGAAGGCCGCTGCCGGTGAACGCCGCTGTCTCGGTCACCATGCCGGTGGGCGGGTGCAGTCCCGCGGTGACGGCGGCGCACCCCGTGACGACGGTCGTGGCGACGGAGCCTCGGGCTCCGATCAGCCACACCCCCACACGCGGTCGGGAGAGGGACGCGGACATGGGCAGCCTCCTGATCGTGCGCGAGTCACGGGGGGAGAGATGTGGAGACGGCGGGCGGGGGTCCGGCGTCCCCCGCCCGCCGCCGTTCAGTTGCCCTGGGCGGGCAGTTCCTTCAGCTGGATGTTGCGGAAGGAGACCTGGTCGTCGGCGCCATGGTTCTGGAGGCCGATGTAGCCGTCGGTCAGGCTCCGCTGGGGGTCCTTGTTGGTGAAGTCGTTGATCTTGACTCCGTTGAGGAACACCTGGAGGCGTTCGCCCCGGACCTTGATCTCGTAGGAGTTCCACTGGCCGGGCGGCCGCAGGACCTGGTCACGGGCCTTGAGGTTCGCCGACTTGAAGGAGTAGACGGAGCCTGTGGTGCGGTCGGCCGCGTCGGTGGCGTCGATCTGGATCTCGTAGCCCTTGTTCACCGCGGACCAGGGGTCGTCGGAGGCGGGGAAGCCCACGAAGACGCCGGAGTTGTCGTCGCCCCGCATCTTCCAGTCGAGCTTGAGCGAGTACGACTTCAGCTCCTTGGCCTGGTACCAGAGCAGGCCCATGCCGCCCTCGGACTCCATCACGCCGTCCTTGACGACGAATTTTCCGGGGCCGGCCTGCTTCCAGCCGTCCAGGGTCTGGCCGTTGAAGATCTTGCGGTAGTCCTTGCCCGGCTTGCAGTCCGCCTTCACCTGGCCGGTGGCGTACTGCAGGCCGCCGAGCAGGTGGGCGCGGAAGGCGGGGTCGGCGTAGGACTCCTTGGTGTGGCCGCCGCCGGTGTAGAAGGACCGGCCGCCGCCGTAGCTCTGGCACCAGGCGATCGGGTGGTCGCCCTTCATGGTGCCGCCCTGGTAGGTGGTCTCGTCCAGGGTGGCGAGGACCTTGGCCTGCTCGCGCGGGTTGGTGCGGTAGTTGTACCACTCGTCGGTGCGTTCCCAGGCGTCGTCCAGGTGCGCGGTCGACGGGTGGTCGTGGTCCTCGACGCGGACGGTGGCCTTCTGGATGGCCGGGTGGGACTGGAAGTAGGCGCCGACGAGGCCGCCGTAGAACTCCCAGTCGTACTCGGTGTCGGCCGCCGCGTGGATGCCCATGTAGCCGCCGCCGCCCGCCACGTAGTCCTCGAACGCCTTCTGCTGCTCGGCGTTGAGCACGTCGCCCGTGGTGGACAGGAAGGCCACCGCGTCGTACTTGGCGAGGTTGGTGGTGGTGAACTGCCGCGCTTCCTCGGTGGCGTCGACGGTGATGCCGGCCGGGCCGCCGAGTTCCTTCAGGGCGGTGATGCCCGCCGGGATGGAGTCGTGGCGGAAGCCGGCGGTCTTCGAGAAGACCAGGACCTTCTTGCCGCCCTTGAACGGCTCCTTGGAGAATTCGAAGTCGTCCACGTCGTACAGCGCGCCCTCGCCGCCCTTGAAGACCAGGTAGATGTCGGTGGTCTTCTTCGGCAGCGACCGCAGCGGCACGTTGACGTTCTGGAAGGTCTCCCAGCCGCCGGTGGGCGGGATGTACGCCGAGCCGTGCAGGGGGCCGTCGGGTGAGCCGGTGCGCAGCTCGATGAAGCCGCCGGCGCCGCCGGAGGAGGCCCGTACGGTCATCTTCTTCTGCCCGTCGAACCGGTAGGGGCTGAAGGAGATCCAGTCGCCGTCGTTGATGTCGCCGACGGTCTTGCCGCCGTTGGCGCCGGTCTTGGTGATGACCGACACGCCCGACTGGGTGGTGAAGTGCTCGCCCTGGCGGTGCAGCGGCTGGAGCACGGTGCGGGCGGTGCCGGTCAGGGACTCCTGGCCGTTCGCCCCGTTGTCGGTGTAACTGGCGCCGACGACGCCGTAGATGTTGGCGTTGGGGTCGTGGCCGCCGTCACCGGGGGGCGGTGTCAGGGTTCCCTCGCAGCCCATCTCGCTGGTCAGTTCGTGGGCGTGGGAGTCGTGGCCGAGGCTGTAGGTGACCTTGACCTTGGAGCAGTCGACGGTCTCCTCGGGGTCGGTGACGTTCACCCTGAACGGGACGGGCTTGCCGAAGGCGGCCATGCTGCCGTTGCCCGGGGTCTCGATCGTCACCTTCGGCTCGGTGTTGCCGACCACGATCCGGACGCTGGCGTTGCCGGTGTTGCCCTCGGGGTCCGTGGCGGTGAAGGTCGCGCTGTAGGTGCCGGCCTTCTTGTACCTGTGGGTGGGGCTGAGGCCCTCGCCCTTGGTGCCGTCGCCGAAGTCCCAGCTGTAGGTGAGGTCCGTGGAGTCGGCGTCCTTGGCGGAGGCGGTGAACTTCACCTTCAGGCCGGCCGCTCCGGACGTCTTGTCGGCGCTCACCTCGGCGATCGGGGAGAAGCCGTCCTCGGCGTTCTCGATCCGGTACAGCGCGGAGTCCTTGTCGCCCTGGAACCAGGACAGGCCGTAGTCGAGGACGTAGAGGGCGCCGTCGGGGCCGAACTCCATGTCCATGATCTGGGTGCCGGTCCACGGGAAGTCGTTGATCTTCGCGACGGAACCGTCCGCGTTCTCCTCGATCCGCTTGATCCAGCGGCGCCCGAACTCACCGGCGAAGAAGTCCCCGTCGTAGGCCTCGGGGAACTTCACGCCGGAGTTCAGCTCGGGGTCGTAGCGGTAGACCGGGCCCGCCATCGGGGACTCGGAGCCGCTGCCGAACTCGGGCACGGAGCCGCCGTCGTACGGGATCCAGGCGGCCTGGGCGGGCGGCAGGTCGGTCAGGCCGGTGTTGTGCGGCGAGGTGTTCTTCGGGGCGTCGCAGTCGAACGTCTCGCCGGACTCCTTGGTGGCGAAGTCGTAGTCGACGTAGGGGTCGTTGTCGCCGGTGCAGAAGGGCCAGCCGAAGTTGGCGGCCTTGGTCACCTTGGCGAACTCGACCTGTCCGCCCGGGCCGCGCTTGGGGTCGGCGGCGCCGGCGTCGGGTCCGTAGTCTCCGACGTAGATCGTGCCGGTCTTGTCGTCGACGCTCATGCGGAACGGGTTGCGGAGGCCCATCGCGTAGATCTCGGGGCGGGTCTTCTCGGTTCCCGGGGCGAAGAGGTTGCCCTGCGGGATCGTGTAGGAGCCGTCCTCGGCGACCTTGATGCGCAGGATCTTGCCGCGCAGGTCGTTGGTGTTTCCGGCGCTGCGGCGGGCGTCGAAGGCCGGGTTGCGGTTCGGCCGGTCGTCGATCGGGGTGTAGCCGTCGGAGGCGAAGGGGTTGGTGTCGTCGCCGGTGGACAGGTAGAGGTTGCCGTCCTTGTCGAAGTCGATGTCGCCGCCGACGTGGCAGCAGGTGCCCCGGGAGGCGGCGACGTCCAGGACCTTCTTCTCGCTGGACAGGTTCAGCGTGCCGTTGGGGTTGAGGACGAAGCGGGAGAGGCGGTTGACGCCGTCGAACTTCTTGAAGTCGTCGGCGGTGCCGGTCTCGGGGGCGTCGCCCACGGGCGTGTCGAGCGGCGGGGCGTAGTAGAGGTAGATCGCCCGGTTGTTCTTGAAGTCCGGGTCGATCCCGACGCCCTGGAGACCTTCCTCGTCGTGGCTGTACACGTCGAGCTTGCCGGCGATCCTGGTGACGCCGCCCTGGTCGGTGAGGCGCAGCGTGCCGTCGCGCGAGGTGTGCAGGACGCTGCGGTCCGGGAGCACGGCGAGCGACATCGGCTCGCCCGTCTCCGGCTCGCCCTTGGCGAGCGGCACCTGCTGGAACTGGCCCTCCGCGGCTGCGGGTGCGTCGTGTTCCGGGTGTCCGGGGTGGGCGCCGGCGACGGTGGCCGGGGTGCCGACGGCGAGGAGCAGGCCGGTGAACAGGGCGACGGTGGCGCGCAGTGCGGGCCGCCTGGGGCTGCGGGTACTTCTGGGTCCGGTTCTGTGCACGAAAGTCCCTCCGGGAACGGGGTGGGCCGTACGGGGTGGGTGCGAAGCGTGCGGTGCGGGCGCCGGGGTGCGCCGTCACCCCGGAGGTGTGTGCTGAGCCTTGAGCGCGTCAAGGCAGGTCGGGTGTGGTGGACCCGTGGCTCAGCTGTTGAACGCGGCGTCGAAGGACGCGCTGGGCGGTTCGAAGTCGAAGGCCTTGAGGCGGGTCAGCGCCTCGGGGGCGCCCTGGAGCCGGTCCATGCCGGCGTCCTCCCATTCGACGGAGACCGGGCCCGTGTAGTCGATGGAGCGCAGCATCCGGAAGACGTCTTCCCAGGGGACGTCGCCGTGCCCGGCGGAGACGAAGTCCCAGCCGCGCCGCGGGTCGCCCCACGGCAGGTGGGAGCCGAGCCGGCCGTTGCGTCCGTCGAGGCGCTTGCGGGCCTCTTTGCAGTCGACGTGGTAGATCCGGTCGCGGAAGTCCCAGAGGAAGCCGACCGGGTCCAGGTCCTGCCACACGAAGTGACTGGGGTCGAAGTTGAGGCCGAAGGCGGGGCGTCGGCCGACCGCTTCCAGAGCCCGCTGGGTGGTCCAGTAGTCGTAGGCGATCTCGCTGGGGTGGACCTCGTGCGCGAACCGCACGCCCTCGGCGTCGAAGACGTCCAGGATCGGGTTCCAGCGGTCGGCGAAGTCCTGGTAGCCGCGTTCGATCATCGCCTCGGGCGCGGGCGGGAACATGGCGACCAGGTGCCAGATGGCGGAGCCGGTGAACCCGATGACGGTGTTCACCCCGAAGGCGGCAGCGGCCCGGGCGGTGTCCTTCATGCGGTCCGCCGCCCGCTGCCGGACGCCTTCCGGGTCTCCGTCGCCCCACACCTGCCCCGGCACGATGGCCCGGTGGCGTTCGTCGATGATGGCGTCGCAGACGGCCTGCCCGACCAGGTGGTTGGAGATGGCCCAGCACTTCAGGCCGTACTTGTCGAGCAGGGCCCGGCGGCCGTCCAGGTACGACGGGTCGGCGAGTGCCTTGTCGACTTCGAAGTGATCGCCCCAGCAGGCGAGTTCGAGGCCGTCGTAGCCGAAGTCGCGGGCCAGGCGGCAGACCTCCTCCAGGGGCAGGTCCGCCCACTGGCCGGTGAAGAGCGTGAAGGTACGGGGCATCGGTACAGGCCCTCCTCAGACCGCGATCGGTGTGTAGACGGAGTTCTTCTCGGCGCTCTCCTCGACCGCCGCGAGCACGCGCTGCACCTGCAGCCCGTCGGCGAAGGAGGGTTCGGGGCGGCGTCCCTCGGCGATGGCGTGGACGAGGTCGCGGGCCTGGTGGACGAAGGTGTGCTCGTAGCCGAGGCCGTGACCGGGCGGCCACCAGGCCTCCAGGTAGGGGTGGTCGGGTTCGGTGACGAGGATCCGGCGGAATCCGGCCTCGGCGCCCGGGCCGGTGGCGTCGTGGAAGGACAGCTCGTTGAGCCGCTCCAGGTCGAAGGCGAGCGAGCCGCGCTCCCCGTTGAGTTCGATGCGCAGGGCGTTCTTGCGGCCGGTGGCGTAGCGGGTGGCCTCGAAGGAGGCGAGGGCGCCGGAGGGGAAGCGGGCCGTGAACAGGGCGGCGTCGTCTACGGTGACCTGTCCGGTGCCGGCGGAGGTGACGGCGGACAGCCCGCTCGTGGCACCGGTGGGCAGCGGCCGCTCCCGTACGAAGGTCTCCGTGACCGCGGAGACACCCGCCAGCGGCTCCCCCACCAGGTACTGCGCGAGGTCGATGATGTGCGCCCCCAGGTCGCCGAGCGAGCCGGAGCCGGCCTGCTCCTTGCGCAGCCGCCAGGTCAGCGGGAACGCGGGGTCGACCAGCCAGTCCTGGAGGTACGTCACGCGCACGTGCCGCAGCCTGCCCAGGCGGCCTTCTGCGACCATGCGGCGGGCCTGGGCGGTGGCGGGCACCCGGCGGTAGTTGAAGCCGACCATCGCCACCTGGCCGCGCGCGTGGGCCTCCTCGGCGGCCCGTGCCATCGAGGTGGCCTCGTCGACGGTGTTGGCGAGCGGCTTCTCGCACAGGACGTGCTTGCCCGCGGCCAGGGCGGCCAGGGCGATCTCGGCGTGGCTGTCGCCGGGGGTGCAGATGTCGACGAGGTCGACGTCGTCCCGTTCGACGAGGGCCCGCCAGTCGGTCTCGGTCGACTCCCAGCCGTGCCGCTCGGCCGCGGCCCGGGCGGCGGCGCCGTCGCGGCCGCAGATCACCGCCTGCACGGGGTTCAGCGGCAAGTCGAAGACACGGCCCGCGGTGCGCCAGCCCTGGGAGTGGGCGGCGCCCATGAAGGCGTAGCCCACCATCCCCACGCGCAGGGGTGGCTTGCCTGCCTCGGTCCCCTCCGGCTGCTCCTGCGGCTGTCCCATACGGGTGTCCTCCTCGTCCTGGTCGGGATGGCGCACGTGGGGGGTGCGGGGCGGCTCACTTGAAGCCGGTGGACATGTACCGGTCGACGTTGGCCTTGTCGACGACGGCCGAGTAGAGGGTGAGGGACGACGGGATCTCGAACTCGGCGAGGCCCCCGATGCCCTTGCTCTGGCCGAGGGCGCGGGCCAGGTCGATCGCGGAGGCGGCCATGGTCGGCGGGTACAGCACGGTCGCCTTGAGGACACCGTCGTCCTGCTTGATGGCCTGGAACGCGGAGAGCGCACCGGCGCCGCCGACCATCAGGAAGTCGTCGCGCCCGGCCTGCTCGATGGCGCGCAGGGCGCCCACGCCCTGGTCGTCGTCGTGGTTCCACAGGGCGTCGAACCTCGACTGGGCCTGGAGCAGCTGCGCCATCTTGGCCTGCCCGGACTCGACGGTGAACTCCGCGGCCTGCCGGGCGACCTTCTTGATGTTGGGGTAGTTCTTCAGGGCGTCGTCGAAGCCCTGGGTGCGCTGCTTGGTGAGCTCCAGGTTGTCCAGGCCCGCCAGTTCGATGACGCGGGCGCCCGACTTGCCCTTGAGCTTCTCGCCGATGTAGTGCCCGGCGTTGAGGCCCATGCCGTAGTTGTCGCCGCCGATCCAGCAGCGGTAGGCCTGCGGGGTGTTGAAGATGCGGTCAAGGTTGACGACCGGGATGCCGGCCCGCATCGCCTTGAGGCCGACCTGGGTGAGGGCCTTGCCGTCGGCGGGCAGCACCACCAGGACGTCGACCTTCTTGTTGATGAGGGTCTCGATCTGGCCGATCTGCTGGGCGGTGTCGTTGGATCCCTCGGTGATCTCCAGGGTGACGTCGGAGTACTTCTCGGCGCGGCTCTTGGCGTTGTCGTTGATGGCGTTGAGCCAGCCGTGGTCGGCCTGCGGTCCGGCGAAGCCGATGGTGACCTTCTTGCCGGGCTTGTCGTCGGCGGCGGGCTGGTCGTTGCCGGCCGGCTCGTCCCCGGACTCGGACGGCTCGTTGCTCGTGCACCCCGTGAGGAGGGCACCGGCGGAGACGGCGGCGGCTCCGAAGAGCAGGCCTCTGCGGCTCGTGATCTCTGGCATGGCGGTCAACCCTTTCCTCAGGTCGTGCTCGCGGTACGGCGCTGGACCAGCACGGCGGCGACGATGATCGCGCCCTTGGCGATCTGCTGGACGTCGCTCTGCAGGTTGTTCAGGGCGAAGATGTTGGTGATCGTGAAGAAGATCAGGACGCCGAGCACGGAGCCGGTGATGGTGCCCCGGCCGCCGGTGAGCAGGGTGCCGCCGATGATCGCGGCGGCGATGGCGTCGAGTTCGTACAGGTTGCCGTTGGTGTTCTGGCCGGAGCCGGACAGGACGATCAGCAGGAAGGCCGCGATGCCGCAGCACAGCCCGGACAGCAGGTAGAGGTAGAGCCGCTGGCGGCGGACGTCGATGCCGGCGAGCCGGGCCGCCTCCGGGTTGCCGCCGACCGCGACCGTGCGGCGGCCGAAGGTGGTGCGGTTGAGCACCAGCCAGCCGATGACCGTGACGACGGCGAACACCAGGACCAGGGGCGGGATGCCGAGGACGTAGGCGTCGCGTTCTCCCAGGTCCAGGACCGAGGGCACGGTGACGATCTGTGTCTTGCCGTCGGTGATCTGCAGGGCGAGGCCGCGGGCGGAGGCCAGCATGGCGAGGGTGGCGATGAACGGCACCATCGAGCCGTAGGCGATGAGCACCCCGTTGACCAGGCCGCAGCCGACTCCGACGACGATCGCCGTGAAGAGGATGCCCGCGAAGCCGTACTCCTGGGTGGCGACCGTGGTGGCCCACACCGAGGCGAGGGCGACGATCGCGCCGACCGAGAGGTCGATGCCGCCGGAGACGATGACGAACGTCATGCCGACGGTGACGACGCCGACCACGGAGGCCTGGGTGAGGACCAGTTGCAGGTTGCGGGTGTCGAGGAACTCGTCGGGCTTGGTGATGCCGCCGACGACGATCAGTGCGGCGAGCACGCCGAGCAGGGAGAGGGTACGGACGTCGGCACGGGCCAGCGGGCCGCGCCAGGCCGGGGGCCGGGCCTCGGGCACCTTCGTGGTGCTGTCCCGCGGCGGGGAGACGGGCTGCGTCATGACGCCGGGCTTCCTTCCATGACCAGGTCGAGTACGCGGTGTTCGTCGAGTTCGCGCGCGGGAGCCGTGTGGACGACGCGGCCCTCGCGCAGCACCAGCACGCGGTCGGCGAGGCCGAGCACCTCGGGGACCTCGCTGGAGACCAGCAGCACGGCGAGGCCCTCGTCGGCGAGGCGGCGGATGACCGCGTAGAGCTCGGCGCGGGCGCCCACGTCGACGCCGCGGGTGGGTTCGTCGAGCAGCAGCACCTTGCAGCCGCGCAGCAGCCAGCGGGCCAGGACGGCCTTCTGCTGGTTGCCGCCGGACAGGGTGCGCACGGGCACGGACGGGTTGTCGGGCCGGAGCGACAGCTCGCGGGTGGCGGCCCGGGCGGCACCGAGTTCGGCGCCCCGGTCGATCCAGCCGCCGTGCGAGAAGCGGGACATGGAGGAGACAGACACGTTGCGGGTGACGGACTCCAGCATCAGCAGGGCTTGCGCCTTGCGTTCCTCGGGGGCGAGCCCGAGTCCGGCCCGCACGGCGGCCCGCACGCTGCCCGGCTTCAACGCCGTCCCCCCGACCAGCACCTGACCGGCCGTCGGTTTGCGGGCGCCGTAGACGGTCTCCAGGATCTCGGAGCGGCCCGAGCCGACGAGTCCCGCGAGGCCGACGATCTCACCCGGGCGGACCTCCAGGTCGAGCGGCTCGAACTCCCCTCGCCTGGTCAGACCTTGAACGGTCAGGACGGGTTCGCCGGGCGGCGGTGCGAGAGGCCGGTCGGGGAAGACGTACTCGACGTTGCGGCCCGTCATCAGGGTGACGACCTCGCGGGTCGGCGTCGACTTCGCCAGGAGTCCGTGCGCGACGGCCCGTCCGTCCTTGAGCACCGTCACCCGGTCGCCGATGCGGCGGATCTCCTCCAGACGGTGCGAGATGTAGACGACGGCGACTCCGGCGGCGGTCAGGTCGCCGACGATACGGAAGAGGTTGTCGACCTCGTCCGGGTCGAGGGCGGCCGACGGCTCGTCCATCACGATGAGCCGCACGTCGTGGGAGAGCGCCCGCGCCATGGACACGATCTGCTGCTGCGCCGCGGGCAGCTCCCCCACGAGCCGGCCAGGATCGATCTCGGGATGGCCGAGCCGTGCGAGGAGAGCGGCCGTCGACGCCCTGGCCGCCTTGCCGCGGACGACGAACCCCGCGGCGGTCGGCTCATGTCCGAGGTGGACGTTCTCGGCGACCGACAAGTGCTCCACCAGGTCGAGTTCCTGGTAGATGGTGGCGATGCCCAGGCGCATGGCGGCGATCGGCGAACGGAGGATGACCTCCTCGCCGCGCCAGCGGAGCCGGCCGGTGTCGGGCTGGTGGGCGCCGGCCAGCACCTTGATGAGGGTGGATTTGCCGGCCCCGTTCTGGCCGAGCAGGCAGTGCACCTCGCCGGCCTGGACCTCGAGGTCGACGCCGTCGAGGGCCCGGACTCCGGGGAACGACTTGGTGATGCCGGACATGCTGAGCAGCGGTGGTTCTGGTGCCATGAGGTCCCCTTGGCGGGCGTGCGGGCCGGTTTCAGGGCAGGGCAGAGCAGGGCGCTGTGCGGTGAGCCGTGCTGTGGTGCGGGGCGCTGTGCGGTGACTGCGGGCTGTCGTGCGGGGCGCTGTGCGGTGAGCCGTGCTGTGGTGCGGGGCGCTGTGCGGTGACTGCGGGCTGTCGTGCGGGGCTACGCGGGGGAGAACAGGTGGTCGCTGATGAGCCGGGCCCCGCCGGTCACTCCGGCGGCGGCCCCCAACTCACCCAGGACGATGGGCAGATTGCCGGTCGCCAGCGGCAGCGACTGGCGGTAGACCTGGGTGCGGATCGCGGCGAGCAGGGTGTGGCCGAGGCCGGTCACCCCGCCGCCGATCACCACCAGGCCCGGGTTGAAGAAGCTGACCAGGCCGGCGATGACCTGGCCGGTGCGGTTGCCGCCCTCGCGGATCAGGTCGAGGGCGGTGGCGTCACCGGCGGCGGCCGCGGCGGCGACATCGACGGCCGTGAGGCCGCCGTTCGTCTCCAGCCGCGAGGCCAGTTCGACCGAAAGGCCCTGCTGGGCGGCCTCCGTGGCGTCCCGGGCCAGGGCAGCGCCGCTGAAGTGGGCCTCCAGGCAGCCCCGGTTGCCGCAGGCGCAGGGGCGGCCGTCGGGGACGGCCTGGATGTGCCCGATGTCGCCTGCGCTGCCCGTCGTACCGCGGTAGACCTCGCCGCCGACGACGATGCCGCAGCCGATGCCGGTGCCGATCTTGACGCAGAGGAAGTCGGCGACGGTGCGGGCGACACCCGCGTGCTGCTCCCCCATCGCCATCAGGTTCACGTCGTTGTCGACCATGACCGGGCAGCCGAGCTCCTGGCTGAGCGCCTCCCGCACGGGGAAGCCGTCCCAGCCGGGCATGATCGGCGGCGCCACCGGGATGCCCTCGGGGAAGCGGACGGGCCCCGGGACGCCGATGCCGGCGCCGTCGAACCCCTCCGCGAGCCCGGAGGCCCTCAGCTTCGCGGCCATGGCGAGGACCTGCTCGAAGACCGCGACGGGGCCTTCGCGCACGTCCATGGGCTGGTTGAGGTGCCCGAGGGTCTCCAGTTCGGCGTTGGTGACGGCGACGTCGACCGAGGTCGCGCCGATGTCGACGCCGAGGAAGCGCAGTTCGGGGTTGAGCCGGATGTTGTGGGAGCGGCGGCCGCCGCGCGAGGCGGCGAGTCCGTCAGCCACGACCAGCCCCGTCTCCAGCAGCCGGTCCACCTCCACGGCCAGCTTGGACCGCGAGAGGTCGACCTGGTCGCCCAGCTGGGCACGGGAGTTGGGGCCGCCGTTACGCAACAGCTTGAGCAGCCGGGCCTGGTGGGCGTTTCCGGGTCGTGCGGTCATACGTCTCACGAGCCCCTCCCCGCCTCGATCGGCCTGTCCGCGCCGGTTTCCCGCCACCGCGGTGGCTTGCTTTCGGAGGGAACGTAGCAGCGGCCGCCGAGGGTGGGAAGAAGTCGCGCAGGAATTGCCCCTCACTTTTTCCACTCAGTGGACAAAGAAGCCGCCACGTCTGCCCCGCATCAGAGGGCAGGCGTGGCGGCGTGACGAACGAACTGCGACGCTATGACGTGCCGCGGCGTTATGACGTGCCGCGGCGTTATGACGTGCCGCGGCGTTATGACGTGCCGCGGCGTTATGACGTGCCGCGGCGTTATGACGTGCCGCAGTGCTAGGCGCGCGCCCGCGCGTGGTACGAGTGCCGCGTGTGCTCGGTGTGTGCGCGCATCAGCCGGGTGGCGCGCTGTTCGTCCCGGTCGGCGACCGCGGCGATCAATTCGCGGTGCTCGATCCAGGACTGGCTGCCACGCTGCCGGGCCACCGGCGTGTAGTACCAGCGCACGCGCCGGTCGACCTGGGCGGCGAGTTCGGCCAGGACCGCGTTGCCGGCGAGCTCCATGATCTTGGCGTGGAAGCGGGCGTTCATGGCGACGGCCCCGTCCACGTCGTCCGCCTCGACGGCCCTCTCACCCTCCGCGCACAGCGCTTCCAGGGCGGCGATGCCCGCGCTGTCCGCGCCCGCCGCCGCGAGCCGGGCCGCCTCGGCCTCCAGGAGCGTACGGACCGTGAGGAGCTGGTCGGCCTCCTCCTCCGTCGGCTCGTGCACGAACGCGCCCTGGGCGGGCCGCAGATCGACCCACCCCTCGGTGTTGAGCCGCTGCAGCGCCTCGCGCACCGGCTGCCGCGAGACGCCGAGATGCCCGGCGAGTTCGCTCTCGACGAGATGCTGACCGGGCTGCAGCGCACGGGTGGTGATGAGTTCGAGCAGTGCCTCGTAGACACGGTCGCGCAGCGGACCCGGGCGTTCCAGCTTGGGTACCGCCCCTTGGGGCAGGCCTGTCGACAGCATCGCGGTCCCCCTCCTCGGCAGGGCCGTGCACAACGCGGCGCGAGCCGGTATCGCCGCAGAGTCAGTATTGATTGTCTTTCGTCTACAGTCTACGGCGCACAAGAGCCAGGGTTCCGGGGAGTTGAGCGCGTCACACCGCGAGGGGCCGGGCCGGGCGGGTTCAGGGGCAGCGGACGACCTGGCCCGCGTACGACAGGTTCCCGCCGAAGCCGAACAGCAGCACCGGGTCGCCCGTGGTGATCGCCCCCTGCTCGACCAGCTTCGAGAAGGCCAGCGGGATGCTCGCGGCCGAGGTGTTGCCGGACTCCGTGACGTCGCGCGCGACGACCGCGTTGACCGCGCCGATCTTCTCCGCGAGGGGTTCGATGATGCGCAGGTTGGCCTGGTGCAGTACGACCCCCGCGAGGTCGGCCGGCTCCAGCCCGGCCCGCTCGCAGGCCCGGCGTGCGATGGGCGGGAGTTGGGTGGTGGCCCAGCGGTAGACGCTCTGGCCCTCCTGGGCGAAGCGCGGCGGGGTGCCCTCGATGCGTACCGCGTGGCCCATGTCGGGCACCGAGCCCCACAGCACCGGCCCGATGGCCGCCTCGCCCGCGGCCTCCACCACCGCGGCCCCGGCCCCGTCGCCGACGAGCACGCACGTGCTGCGGTCGCTCCAGTCGGTCACCTCGGACATCTTGTCGGCGCCGATGACCAGCGCCCGGCTCGCGCCCCCCGCGCGCACGGCGTGGTCGGCCGTGGCCAGGGCGTGGGTGAACCCGGCGCACACCACGTTGAGGTCCATGGTGGCGGCCTGCGGGACGCCCAGTCGGGCCGCGACCCGGGCGGCCATGTTGGGCGAGCGGTCGACGGCGGTGGAGGTGGCGACGAGCACCAGGTCGATGTCCGCCGGGGTCAGCCCGGCCGCGGCCAGCGCCTTGGCGGCGGCGTGGGCGCCCAGTTCGTCGACCGGCTCGTCGGGTCCTGCGATGTGACGCGTGCGGATGCCCACCCGGCTCCTGATCCACTCGTCACTGGTGTCCACCAGGCCCGCCAGGTCCTCGTTGGTGAGCACCTTGGCGGGCTGGTAGTGGCCGACGGCGGCGATGCGCGAGCCGTTCATTGGGTGGATCCCCCTCGTTGCCTTGGGTAGCGGATCCACCAGTCTGATCAGTGACTCACGGGTACGACGGCAGCCAAGGTGACAGGAAACGGGCGCCGGTGTTGTCAGCTTCGGTCAGGAGCTCGGACGCCCGGACACCTGTCGAACGCCCACCCGGCGCGCCGGTGCGCCTACCCGGTGAAGAGCTGCGTGGCCTTGCGGACGAGTTCGTAGAGCCCGTAGGCGAGCGGTACGCCCACCCACATCCAGGCGAGGGCGATCAGCCACCGGCGGTCCTGGTCAGGCGGACTCTGACTGCTGTCGCTCGGCACGGGCGGCCTCCTTCGGGGCGGGGACGTGGTGGCGGGGGTCGACGGGCCGGACCAGTTCGTTGGCGACGAAGCCGACGACGAGCAGCCCGATCATGATCACGAAGGACAGTCCGTACAGGGACGCGCCGTGCCGGCCCGCCTCCTCCTGCCGGTCGGCGATCCAGTTCACGATCAGCGGGCCGAGCACCCCGGCCGTGGACCACGCGGTGAGCAGCCGCCCGTGGATGGCACCGACCTGGTACGTGCCGAACAGGTCCTTCAGATAGGCGGGAACCGTGGCGAATCCACCGCCGTAGAAGGAGAGGATGACCAGCGCGCACAGGATGAACAGCGGCTTGGAGGAGTCGCCGAACAGGGCGATGAGGGCGTACATCAGGGCGCCGGCGCCCAGGTAGACGCGGTAGATGTTCTTGCGGCCGATGAGGTCGGAGGTGGAGGACCAGCCGATGCGGCCGGCCATGTTCGCGGCGGACAGGAGCGCGACGAAACCGGCGGCGGCGGTCACCGACACCGGGGTGGAGGTGTCGGCGAAGAAGTCCGTGATCATCGGCGCGGCCTTCTCCAGGATGCCGATGCCGGCGGTGACGTTCATGCAGAGCACGATCCACAGGAGCCAGAACTGGGGGGTGCGGATGGCCTGTCTCGCCGAGACCTGCGGGCCGGTGGGGGCCGCCGCCTTGGCTGCCCGCGTCTCCGGGGCGGTGCGCGGAACCCGGACCAGCAGCACACCCAGCAGCATGAAGACGGCGTACGACAGCCCGTGCACGAGGAAGGCCAGGGCGATGCCGGTGCTGTCGCCGCCGAACGACTCCAGCATCTGGGCCGACCAGGGCGAGGCGATGAGCGCGCCGCCGCCGAAGCCCATGATGGCGATGCCGGTGGCCATGCCGGGCCGGTCCGGGAACCACTTGATCAGGGTGGAGACGGGCGAGATGTAGCCGATGCCGAGACCGATGCCGCCGACGAAGCCGTAGCCGAAGACGATCAGCCAGTACTGCTCCAGGGACGCCCCCAGCGCGGAGAGCAGGAAGCCGGAGGAGAAGCAGATCAGGGCGACGGTCATCGCCCAGCGCGGGCCCTTGCGCTCCACGAGCGTGCCGCCGAACGCGGCGGACAGGCCCAGCATGACGATGCCCAGCTGGAAGGGCAGCGCGCTCTGCGTGCCGCTGAGGCCGAGCGCGGACTCCAGGGGCGGCTTGAACACGCTCCAGGCGTAGGCCTGGCCGATGGAGAGATGTACGGAGAGAGCGGCGGGCGGAACGAGCCAGCGGCTCCAGCCCGGGGGCGCGACTGGGGGACTCATGAACCCCGGACGGTAGGGATCCGCAAGGCAGTTGGGAAGGCGGCACGTCGACCGTATGCGGTGAACGGTATCCGGCATGCGCCGAACGGTCGGCGCACGCACTCTTGCCCACCCAACCTCCATACTGTAGACAATATTTCGTCGACACAAGCCGTCCGCGAGCCATACGCGACCCGTGAGCGGCCGGACGGCAGCCACCTCCGCGGTATCCCTCAAACCGAACGGAGTGTTCCCGTGAAAGTCGCAGTTCTCGGCGCCGGTGCCATCGGCGCCTACGTCGGCGCCGCGCTCCACCGCGCGGGCGCCGAGGTGCATCTCATCGCCCGTGGACCGCATCTGGCGGCCATGAGGCAGCACGGAGTCAGGGTGCGCAGCCCACGCGGCGACTTCACCGCGCGCCCCCACGCCACCGACGACCCGGCCGAAGTCGGCCCGGTCGACCATGTCTTCCTGGGCCTGAAGGCCAACGCGTACGCGGCGTGCGGGCCGCTGATCGCGCCGCTGCTGCACGAGACGACCTCGGTCGTCGCGGCCCAGAACGGCATCCCCTGGTGGTACTTCCACCGGCACGGCGGTCCGTACGACGGCCACCGTGTCGAGAGTGTCGACCCCGACGGCGCGGTCAGTGCGGTGCTCGCGCCCGAACGGGCCATCGGCTGTGTCGTCTACGCGGCGACCGAACTCGAAGGCCCGGGCGTGGTCCGGCACTTGGAGGGCACGCGGTTCTCCATCGGCGAACCCGACCGCAGCCGCTCGGCCCGCTGTCTCGACTTCAGCGAGGCCATGCAGGCGGGCGGTCTGAAGTGCCCGGTCGAACCGGACCTGCGGGGCGACATCTGGGTCAAGCTGCTCGGCAACATCTCCTTCAACCCGATCAGCGCCCTGGCCCGCGCGACCATGCGGCAGATGTGCCTGCACGGCGGCACCCGCAGGGTCATCGAGATCATGATGACCGAGACGCTGGCGGTGGCCCAGGCCCTCGGCTGCGAGGTCGGTGTCTCCATCGAGCGCCGGCTCGCCGGTGCCGAGCGCGTCGGCGACCACCGCACCTCCACGCTCCAGGACCTGGAGCGCGGCAAGCCGCTCGAACTCGACGTGCTGCTCGCCGCGGTCGTCGAGCTGGCGGAGATCACCGGCGTGGAGGTGCCCACCCTGCGCACCGTGCACGCCATCTCGGACCTGCTCGCGCTGAGGAGCGCCGCATGAGGAAACGCGACCGGACCCCCAAGACCTACACCCGGCTCACCCACCCGCTCGTGCGGGACTCCCGCGACGGGCCGTTCCGGCAGGCCACCTGGGAGGAGGCCCTGGACCGGGCCGCCGCCGGCCTCGGGCGCCACCGCGACGCCTTCGGGATGTTCAGCTGCGCCCGTGCCACCAACGAGATGAACTACGTGGCGCAGAAGTTCGCCCGGGTCGTCATGGGCACCAACAACGTCGACTCCTGCAACCGCACCTGCCACGCCCCGAGCGTGGCGGGCCTGTCGGCGGCGTTCGGCTCGGGCGGCGGGACGTCGTCGTACGAGGAGATCGAGCACACCGACGTCATCGTGATGTGGGGCTCCAACGCCCGGTTCGCGCACCCGATCTTCTTCCAGCACGTGCTGAAGGGGATCCGCAACGGCGCCCGGATGTACGCGGTCGATCCGCGCCGGACCTCGACCGCCGAGTGGGCGGAGAGCTGGATGGGGCTCAACGTCGGCACAGACATCCCGATGGCGCACGCGATCGGCCGCGAGATCATCCACGCGGGGCTCGCGAACGAGGCGTTCATCGAGCGGGCGACCAGCGGCTTCGAGGAGTACAGGGCCCTGGTCGAACCGTGGACGCTGTCCCTCGCCGAGAAGGTGACGGGTGTACCGGCGGCGGCGATCCGGGAGCTGGCGCACGCCTACGCCCGTGCCGAGCGGGCCCAGTTGTGCTGGACCCTGGGCATCACCGAGCACCACAACGGCACCGACAACGTCCGGGCCCTGATCAACCTGTCCCTGCTCACCGGGCACGTCGGCCGCTACGGCTCGGGCCTGCAGCCGCTGCGCGGGCAGAACAACGTGCAGGGCGGCGGCGACATGGGGGCGATCCCCAACCGTCTCCCCGGGTTCCAGGACATCCTGGACGCGAGCGTCCGGCTGAAGTTCGAGTCGGCCTGGGACACCGTCATCCAGCCGCACTACGGCCTGAACCTCACGGAGATGTTCGAGGCGATGGAGGACGGCTCGCTGAAGGCCGTGTACTGCATCGGCGAGAACCCGGCCCAGTCCGAGGCGGACAGCGCACAGGCCGTGCGGCGGCTGAAGGCGCTGGACTTCCTGGTCGTGCAGGACATCTTCCTGACGAAGACCGCCGAGCTCGCGGACGTCGTCCTGCCGGCGACCGCCGGCTGGGCGGAGACCGACGGCACGACCACCAACAGCGAGCGGCGGGTGCAGCGCGTCCGCAAGGCCGTCTCCCCGCCCGGCGAGGCCCGCGAGGACATCGACATCATCTGCGACCTGGCGGCCCGCCTCGGCCACGACTGGAAGTACGCCGACGCCGAGTCCGTGTGGAACGAGCTGAGGTCCGTCTCGCCCGACCACTACGGCATGACGTACGAGCGCCTGGAGGAGCACCAGGGCATCCAGTGGCCCTGCCCGAGCACGGACGGGATCGAACCGACCTATCTGCACGGCCGGTTGTGGGAGGCCGACCCGGCCAGGCGTGGCCCGCTCGCCCCGTTCGGGATCGTGCAGCACGACCCGCCCGTGGACCTCACCGACGAGCGGTACCCGATCCGGCTCACCACCGGGCGGCGGCTCGACTCGTACAACACCGGGGTCCAGAGCGGCGGTTACGCCTCGCCGCTCCGGCGCGGCGAGTTCGTCGAGCTGAGCCCGGAGGACGCCGAGCGCTACGGGGTCGTGGTGGGCGAGCACGTCCAGGTGACCTCGCGGCGCGGTTCGGTGACCGCGCCCGTATGGGTGGACACGGCGCTGCGGCCCGGGCTCGCCTTCATGACCATGCACTTCCCCGACGAGGTGGACACCAACGCGCTGACGATCGAGGCGAACTGCCCGATCGCGGGGACGGCGGAGTTCAAGGCGTCGGCGATCCGGATCGAGAAGCTGCCCATCGCGACCATCGTGGGGTGAAAGCACGTGGACCTGCACTTCGGTGACAGCAAACCGACGGACGAGGAACGAGCGGCTGTCGACGCCCTCCTCGGGCCTCCCGAGTCCTCCTGGGAGGGCGCGGCCCGTGACGAGATGCGAGCCGCCGATCTGAGGTGGGCGCGGGGCGGGCGCGAGGCCCGGGACCGCCGCGACCTGCTGTTGCCGGGGCTGCACGCCGTCAACGACCGGATCGGCTGGATCAGCGAGGGCGCCCTCGACTACCTGTGCCGGCGGCTGACGGTGCCGCCGGCGGAAGCGTACGGGGTCGCCACCTTCTACTCCATGTTCTCGGTCAAGCCCCGTCCCGCGACCGTGCTGCACGTGTGCACGGACCTGGCGTGCGCGGCGGCCGGTGCGCCGGAGCTGTGCGCCGGGATCGAGGAGCGGCTCGGCCTCGGCAGCGGGGTGAGTGTCGAGCGCAGCCCGTGCCTGGGCCTGTGCGAACGGGCCCCGGCAGCACTGGCGATCAAGGCCGGGGACCCCGTGCGCACGGCGGTTGCGGCACCGGCGACCGTCCACGACGCCGTGCTCGCCGCGAGCTCCCCGGACTCCGCGCCCGAGGAGCCGGCGGCCGCGCTGGCCGTGCCCCAGACGGGGCAGGAGGGGCTGATGCTGCTGCACAGGGTCGGCGTGGTCGACCCCTCGTCCCTCGACGACTACCGCGCTCACGGGGGTTACACCGCCCTGCGCCGGGCCTTCGAGCTGGGGCCCGCCGGGGTCATCCGCGAGGTCACCGACTCGGGCCTGGTCGGGCGGGGCGGCGCCGCCTTCCCCACCGGCCGCAAGTGGCAGGCCACGGCGTCCCAGCCCGACCGTCCGCACTACCTCGTCTGCAACGCCGACGAGTCGGAGCCTGGCACGTTCAAAGACCGCGTGCTGATGGAAGGCGACCCCTACGCGCTGGTCGAGGCGATGACGATCGCCGGGTACGCGACCGGCGCGCACCGGGGCTACCTGTATCTGCGCGGCGAGTACCCGCGCGCCCTGCGCCTGCTGGAGCACGCGATCGCGCAGGCCCGTGCGCGCGGACTGCTCGGCGACGACGTCCTCGGGCAGGGCTACGCCTTCGACATCGAGATCCGGCGCGGCGCGGGCGCCTACATCTGCGGTGAGGAGACGGCCCTGTTCAACTCCATCGAGGGCTACCGGGGCGAGCCGCGCTCCAAGCCGCCGTTCCCGGTGGAGAAGGGTCTGTTCGGCAAGCCGACGGTCGAGAACAACGTCGAGACCCTGGTCAACGTCCTGCCGATCCTCACCCTGGGCGCCCCGGCGTACGCGGCGATCGGCACCGGGCGCTCCACCGGTCCGAAGCTGTTCTGCGTGTCCGGGAGTGTGGAGCGGCCCGGTGTCTACGAGGTGCCGTTCGGCGCGACGCTGGGCGACGTGCTCACCCTGGCCGGGGTGCGTGACGGGCTGCGGGCGGTGCTGCTCGGCGGTGCGGCCGGCGGTTTCGTACGGGCCGACGAGCTGGACGTGCCGCTCACCTTCGAAGGGACGCGGGAGGCAGGCACGACGCTCGGGTCGGGGGTCGTCCTGGCCTTCGACGACAGCGTGCCCCTGCCCCGGCTGCTGCTGCGCATCGCGGAGTTCTTCCGCGACGAGTCGTGCGGGCAGTGCGTGCCCTGCCGGGTCGGGACGGTACGGCAGGAGGAGGCGCTGCACCGGATCGTGGAGCGCACGGGCGCGGAGGCAGCCGGTGACATCGCGCTGCTGCGGGAGGTGGGTCGCGCCATGCGGGACGCCTCGATCTGCGGTCTGGGACAGACCGCGTGGAACGCTGTGGAATCCGCCATCGACCGTCTGGGGGCGTACGAATGACCGTCACACCGCTGGGGATCCCGCGCCGCATGCTGGAGTTCACCCTCGACGGGGAGGAGGCCCGGGTCCCGGAGGGCTCGACGATCCTGGACGCCTGCCGGGCGGCGGGGAAGGACGTCCCGACCCTGTGCGAGGGCGACACCCTGCGCCCGAAGAACGCCTGCCGGGTGTGTGTGGTCGAGGTCGAGGGGGCCAGGACACTCGTCCCGGCCTGCTCCCGCAAGGCCGAGCCGGGCATGGAGGTCCGTACGGACACCGAGCGTGCCCGCCACAGCCGCAAGGTCGTCCTGGAACTGCTCGCGTCCTCGGTGGACCTGTCGACGACTCCGAAGGTCGCCGGGTGGCTGAAGGAGTACGAGGCGAAGCCGGATCGTTTCGGCCCGGACGCGGCGCGGCTGAACGAGGAACCGAGGGTCGACAACGACCTGTACGTCCGCGATTACGACAAGTGCATCCTCTGCTACAAGTGCGTCGACGCCTGCGGCGACCAGTGGCAGAACTCCTTCGCGATCTCGGTCGCCGGACGCGGCTTCGATGCCCGGATCGCCGTGGAGCACGACGCGCCGCTGACCGACTCAGCATGCGTGTACTGCGGGAACTGCATCGAGGTGTGCCCGACGGGGGCGCTGTCCTTCAAGTCCGAGTTCGACATGCGCGCGGCGGGTACCTGGGACGAGTCGCGGCAGACGGAGACGACCACGGTGTGCGCGTACTGCGGAGTGGGCTGCAACCTGACGCTGCACGTCCAGGACAATGAGATCGTGAAGGTCACCTCGCCGCACGACAACCCGGTGACCCACGGCAACCTCTGCATCAAGGGCCGCTTCGGCTACCAGCACGTACAGAACCGGGACTGATCAGGACATGGGACGAGTCACGGAACGACGCAAGGTGATCCGCATCCGGGACGGGGTGGTCTCCGGCCGCCCGGACACGCTCGTCGCCGAGGAACCGATGGAGATCCGGCTCAACGGCAAGCCCCTGGCGGTCACCATGCGCACCCCGGGCGACGACTTCGCGCTGGCCGCGGGGTTCCTGGTCAGCGAGGGGGTGCTGGCGGGGCGGCAGGACCTGCAGAACATCGTCTACTGCGCAGGGGCCACGGACGACGGCTCGAACACGTACAACGTCGTCGACGTGAAGACGGCCCCGGGCGTGGTGATCCCCGACATCACGCTGGAGCGCAACGTCTACACCACGTCCTCCTGCGGGCTGTGCGGCAAGGCGTCGCTGGACGCGGTGCGCACCACGGCCCGGTGGCCCATCGCCGACACTCCCCCGGTCCGGATCTCTCCCGAGCTGCTCGCGAGCCTCCCCGACCGGCTGCGCGCGGCCCAGCGGGTCTTCGACCGGACCGGGGGCCTGCACGCGGCGGCCCTGTTCTCGGAAGCGGGCGAGCTGCTGGACGTCCGGGAGGACGTGGGCCGGCACAACGCGGTCGACAAGCTGGTCGGCCGCGCCCTGCAGCACGGGGAGCTGCCACTGTCGCGGGCGGTCCTGCTCGTCTCGGGCCGGGCCTCCTTCGAGCTGGCGCAGAAGGCCGTGATGGCCGGCATACCCGTGCTGGCAGCGGTGTCGGCACCGTCGTCGCTGGCGGTGGACCTGGCCGCCGAGGCGGGCCTGACGCTGGTGGGCTTCCTGCGCGGCAGCTCCATGAACGTGTACGCGGGTGAGGACCGCATCGCCCTGCGGGCCGCGGCCGCCCAGGGCTGAGCAGGTTCCTCCGCTGCACGGCGGCGGGGCCCCGACCGGCGGGGAGCGCCCCCTGCGCCGCAGGGGCCCCGTCTCGGCCTGCCCAGGGCGTCACGCCTGGTCGGCCGTACCGGATATCCGGAGCAGCATCGCCATGAACTGCTCCCGCTCGGTCGCGGACAGTGGTGCGAGCAGTTCGTCGTTGGCGGCGCGGGCCGCCTTCTCGCAGCGCTTCAGCAGCCGTGCCCCCCGATCGGTGAGGGACACGGCGTTCTTGCGGCGGTCTTCCGGGTTGGGCTCGCGGACCACGAGGCCGGCCGTCTGGAGGTCGTTGAGCACGCCGACCAGGTCCTTGGGGTCCAGCCGGACCCCGCGGCCGAGGTCCGCCTGGGCGACGGGTGCGAGGTCGCGGACAGCGGCCAGCACCACGTGGTGCCACATCCGCATGTCCTCCTCCGCCAGCGCCTCGGCCACCAGGGTCCGGCCGCGGGCGGCGGCCCGGCCGAGCAGCCAGCTGGGGAGGGAGCGGATAGCGGGCAGGGGGGCTTCCGACATGGGCGCAGCCTAACCACAAAATCGTTGGTTCTTCCTATGATCCTCCTATATCGTTGGGGTTCCCAATGAATACGTGGGGACCACCGACGATCCCGGAGGTGCGATGCGCCGCGTCCGCTACGAATCCCGAGGCGGCCCCCTCTTCGTGGAGGAGGCGCCGCTCCCCCGGCCCGGCCCCGGAGAGCTGCTCGTGCGCACGGAGGCCGTCGGCGTGACGCTCCCGGTCGTCCGCAAGGTCACCGAGGCGGACGAGCCCGTCCCGCTCGGCGGCGAGATCGCCGGCGAGGTCGTGGCCGTCGGCGAGGGCGTCTCCGACTTCGGCACCGGCGACCGGGTGACCGGCCTCTGCTTCGGCCACGGCTACGCGGACTTCGCGGTGCTGCACGAAGCCATGGCCTCCCCGGTCCCCGGGGACGCGAGCGCCGTCGACGCGGTCGCCCTGGTCCGCAGCGGCCTGGTCGCGCTGGGTGCCCTGGAGGCGGCCCGTCCCGAGCCGGGGGAGGCGGCCCTGGTCACCGCGGCCGCGAGCGGTGTCGGCCACCTGGTCGTGCAGCTGGCCAGGACGCGCGGCGCCGGGCGCGTGGTGGGAGCCGTCTCCGACCCGGGCAAGGCCGACTTCGTGCGCGGTCTCGGCGCCGACCACGTCATCTCGTACGGCGACGCGAGCTGGGGAACACCCGTGGACTACGTCCTGGACGCGGTCGGGGGCGAGTTGCTCACCCGTGCCCTCCACGCGCTCGTCCCCGAGGGGCGGCTGGTGGCGTACAGCTCGGGCGGCGGCGCCATCCAGGCCTACGACCTGCTCGTGGGCGCCAAGTCGGTCATCGGGTTCCAGATGGCCCGCATCGCCCGGGGCAGACCGGAGCTGTACGAGCAGTGGCGTGAGGAACTGTGGCGGCTGTTCGCGGCCGGAGAGCTCAGGCCCGCCGTCCACGGGGAGTTCGCCCTGGAGGACGCGGCCAAGGCGCACGCGGAGATCGAGGGGCGGTCCAACCTGGGCAAGGTCGTCCTGATGCCCTGACGGGCGCTTCTCGTGGGGGGGTTGTCCACCCGAGTACCGCCTGCGGCCGACGCGTCGGACGTGGAGTGTCCGGCACGACCGGATGTCCTTCTCCACGCCCGGTGGTCCGGCCGGCGGACGCATGAAGGTCAGGTCGCACCATGCCGTCGAGTCTTCACGCACGTCTGAGATCCACCCTGACAGCCGCCGTCGCCGGGGCGCTCCTCGCGCCCACGACCGCGGCGTACAGCCGGCCCGTCACGGCCTCGGGACGGTTCGACCAGCAGGTGCTCTTCAAGGCCTCCCAGGACCCGGGCTACGCCTGTTTCCGCATTCCGGCCATGGTGCGCACCACCGGCGGCACGCTGCTCGCCTTCGCCGAGGGCCGTGTCCTCAACTGCGGTGACGCGGCCGACATCGACATCGTTCTCAAACGCTCCACCGACGGCGGCCGCACCTGGGGGCCGCTCCAGGTCGTCACCGAGGGCGCGGGCGACACGCACGGCAATCCGGCGCCCGTCGTGGACCGCAGGTCAGGCCGGATCCTGCTGGCCGAGACGTACAACACCGGCCGGGAGGACGCCGGCAACTGCACCGTCCCCTGCGACCGCACCCCGCACCTGCAGTACAGCGACGACGACGGCCGCACCTGGTCGAAGCCGCGCGACCTGAGCGCCGCCATCCTGCCCGAGGACTGGAACTCCTGGTACGCGACCGGCCCCGTGCACGGCGTCCAGCTGACCCGCGGCAGGCACGCCGGGCGGCTGGTGTTCGGCGTCAACGCCGAGACGTGGGACGGCACGAGCGTCTCCGCCGCCCACGCCGCGCTCGTCGTCAGCGACGACGGCGGCGACTCCTGGCGCGTGGGCGCCACGGACACCTGGCCCGTGGCGCAGGACGGCACGGTCCGGCAGAGGCCGTCCGAGGTGACGCTCACCGAACGCGCCGACGGCGCCCTGCTCGTCAGCGGCCGGGAACAGGACGGCACCGACCTGGGCCACCGCTCCCAGACCCTCAGCACGGACGGCGGCGACAGCTTCGCCACGCCCTTCCGGGGCCTGCCGGACCTGTACACCCCGCAGGTCCAGGGCGCGACCCTGCGCCTCGGCGAGCGGATGCTGCTGTCCGCTCCGGCCGACCCGGACCGCCGCCGCACCATGATGATCCGCTCCTCCTACGACGGCGGGCGCACCTGGGAGAGCGTGGACCGGGGCACGGTCGTCACCACGGACTGGTCCGGCTACTCCGACATGGCGGCTCTGGGCGGCACGGCGGTGGGACTGCTGTACGAGGGCGGCGCGGCCGACGCGCGCGAGGAGATCCGCTTCGCCCGCTTCACCGACGACTGGCTGAAGCCGCGTCGGGGCGCCGACCCGGCCACGCCTGACGCGGCGGCGGGTGGCCGGCCCGCGGCCGTGCTCGGCGGCGCGGCGCGGACGGACGGCGTCCGGGGAGGCGCACTGTCCTTCGACGGCACCGACGACGCCGTCCGGCTCCCGTACCGGTCCCGGCCGGCGCTCGGGGAGGGGGACTTCACGGTGTCGCTGCACTTCCGCTACGCGGCCACGGCCGGTGAGCAGCCCTTCCTGTGGATGGGCGGCATCGGCGGCACCCAGCCGCAGATCTGGCTGCGCGGGGAACCCGCGAGCGACCGGGTCCGGGCGCTGATCACCACCAGGACGGGTGCGACGGCCGTCAGGTCGGCCTCGGTGTGGACCGACGGCGCCCGCAACGACGGCCGCTGGCACCATCTGGCGCTGCGCCGGGGCGGCGGGCGGCTGACCCTGTTCCTCGACGGCACGCCGCTCACCACCGCTGACGTGCCGGGCTCGGTCAGCCGCAACTCGCCGTTCGGCGTGCACATCGGCCAGCGCATGGACAGCCGGGCCTTCCTCACCGGGGCGATCGACGACGTGCGGGTGTGGAACCGGGCCCTGAGCGACGATGAGCTGGCCTTCGGCGCCTCGGGCGCGGCCTCGCGGGGCACGGTGCTGTGGCTGCCCATGGACCGGGTGAGCGGCAGCAACTAACGTCACGGGACGTGCCCGACGACTCAGGAGCATTACGAGCACGACAGCGCACGGGAACCGGGATCGGCCTGCTGCTGGTCCTGGTGCTCGGCGCGGCGCTGATCGTCGCCCTGCCCGGCGACGACGGTCCGGACGACGACGCCTGCCAGGCGCTCACCGTAGGGTCCTGGGACAGGGACGACGCCCTCGACGCCGAGTTCGCCCGCTACGGCGACGACGCGAGCCGCACGGACGACTGGACCGGCGGCGACGGCACCCACTCGGTGCGGCTGCCGGACGGCCGGGTGCTGTGGCTGTTCTCGGACACCTATCTGGGCCGGGTGTACGGCCCGCCCAATCCGCACGGCGAGTCCTACGCCTGGCGGGACGCCACCACGCCGCTGGTGCGCAACTCGGCCGTGCTGATGCGCGACGGCCGGCTCGAATCCACCCTGCCCGCCCCGCTGTTCGCCGACCCGGCACCGGACCGGTGGCGCTGGCCGGTCGCCGCACGCGTCGAACCCCGCTCCCCCGGCTCCTCGGAGCAGGTCGTCCGGGTGCTGCTGTGGGTGCGCACGGCGGGACAGGCCCCGTGGATCTACGGCGTGCCCACCGCGACCGAGGTCGCCACCCTGTCACTGCCCGGGCTGCGCCTGGAATCGATCGTCGAGGTGTTCGGACAGCAGTCGGTGCCTGACCCGTCCCGGCGGGTGCTGTTCGGCACGACGCTGGTCGAGGAGGACGGCTGGACGTACGTGTTCGGCGGCGACGACGGCCGGGCCGCCTCCCGTCCCGCCTCACACGCGTACGCGGCCCGGGTGCCGGAGGGCCGGCTCGCGGACCCCTCGGCCTGGCAGTACTGGAGCGGCTCGGCGTGGGTGCCGCGTGCCCGTCCCCGTCCGGTGCTCGGGGACGGGCGGAGCAGGGGCGTGGGCAGCGCCTTCTCGGTCGTCCGGGAGGGCGGTACCTACGTGCTGTTCACCATGGCCGCCGGCACGAAGGGGCTGACCACCGTGGCGTCGTACTGGGCCTGCTCCCCGGCCGGGCCGTGGCACGGTCCGGGAGAGGAGTTCGGCCCCCCGCTCCCGCAGGGGCTGGTGGCCGCCTACAACCCGCAGGCGCATCCGGAGCTGAGCGGCGGCGGACGGCTCGTCCTGAGTTACGACGTCAACTGGCTGGAGCCGACGGGCGCCGCCGACCGGCTCAGCCGGAACGTGTCCCTGTACCGACCGCGGTTCGTGTCGCTGCGACTGGCCGCGACGCGCTGACCTCCTCCGCCGCCGCCTCCCGCGCGCGCCGCTTGGCGATCACCGCGCACACGATGAGCTGCATCTGGTGGAAGAGCATCAGCGGCAGCACGGCGAGGGCCGCCTGCGCGCCGAACAGGACGCTCGCCATGGGCAGTCCGGCGGCCAGCGACTTCTTCGAGCCGGCGAACTGGATCGCGATCCGGTCCGCCCGGCCGAAGCCCAGCGCCTTGCCTCCGTACCAGGTGAGCAGCAGCATCACGGCGAGGATCACGGCCTCGACGACGGCCAGGGCGCCCAGCCGCACCGGGCTGACCTGGTGCCATATGCCCTGGACCATGCCCGCGCTGAACGCGGTGTAGACGACGAGCAGGATGGAGCCGCGGTCCACCAGACCGAGGACCTGCTTGCGGCGCGTGACGAAGCTGCCGATCCAGCGGCGCAGCAGCTGCCCCGCGAGGAACGGCACCAGCAGCTGCAGCACGATCTTCAGCAGCGAGTCGGCGGAGAAGCCGCCGCCGCTGCCGCCGAGCAGCGAGGCCGCGAGCAGCGGGGTGGCGACGATGCCGATGAGGGAGGAGAAGGAGCCCGCGCAGATCGCGGCGGGGACGTTGCCGCGGGCCATCGACGTGAAGGCGATCGACGACTGGACGGTCGACGGGACCAGGGTGAGGAAGAGCAGGCCCTGGTAGAGCGGGTGCGTCAGGATCACCGGCACCAGCCCGCGGGCCGCGAGACCGAGCAGCGGGAAGACCAGGAAGGTGCAGGCCAGAACGGTCACGTGCAGCCGCCAGTGCCGCAGTCCGTCGAGCGCCTCACGGGTGGAGAGCCGGGCGCCGTACAGGAAGAAGAGGAGGGCGACCGCCGCCGTGGAAGCACCCGAGGCGACATCTGCGGCCGTTCCGCGCGCCGGGAACAGTGCGGCGAGGCCCACGGTCCCGAGGAGGAGCAGGATGTAGGGGTCGATCGGCATCCAATGCGGCCAGCGCAGGCGTTTCACGGTGCTCCACTTGCTTTGGTACTTCGGTCGGTCCGGGGGCCGTAGCGGTCCCCTTCCATCCTGCTTCCCCGACCGGCGATCGGGAATCCGGTATACCGCTCTCACTGTCATCGCGTTCCGCGATAGCCTGGGCCCATGTACGACCCGTCCCAGCTGCGCACGTTCCTGTCGGTGGCGCAGACGCTGAGTTTCACGCAGGCCGCGCGGCGGCTCGGGGTGCGGCAGTCGACGGTCAGCCAGCACGTGCGGCGCCTGGAGGACGCCACCGGACGCACGCTGTTCAGCCGGGACACGCACTCGGTCGAGCTGACCGAGGACGGCGAGGCCATGCTGGGCTTCGCGCGCCGGATCCTGGAGGTGCACGAGCAGGCGGCGGCGTTCTTCACGGGCACCCGGCTGCGCGGCCGGTTGCGTTTCGGCGCCTCGGAGGACTTCGTCCTGACGCGGCTGCCCGAGATCCTGGAGGGCTTCCGGCACGAGCATCCGGAGGTCGACCTGGAGCTGACGGTCGAGCTGTCGGGCACGCTGCACGAGCAGCTGGCCGCCGGGAAGCTGGATCTGGTCCTGGCCAAGCGGCGGCCCGAGGACCCGCGGGGCGAGCTGGTCCGGCACGACCGGCTGGTGTGGATCGGCGCGGAACGCCTCCGGCTCGACCCGGACCGCCCGGTGCCGCTCATCGTCTACCCGCCGCCCGGCATCACCCGCGCACTCGCCCTGGAGGCCCTGGAACGGCAGGGCCGCGGCTGGCGTGTGGTGTGCACCAGCGGCAGCCTCAACGGCCTCGTCGCGGCGGCCCGGGCCGGTCTCGGTGTGATGGCCCACTCCCGCGGCCTGATCCCACCGGGTCTGGTCCGGATCCCCGACCGGGCCGGGCTGCCGGTACTGGGACAGGTCGACTTCGTCCTGGTGCACGGCCGGCGCCGCCCCTCCGCCCAGGGCGCGGCGGACGCCCTGGCAGCGGCGATCCTGGCAGGCGGGGACCGGCTGCAGCGCAGCGCGCGGAAGGGGCTGTGATCTGGCCGGTCCATCGCCTCCGGCGGAAGCGGAGTGACAGAATCCGCCGCCCTTTCGCTGACAGAAGGGACCCCCTTCGACGGTGCTCCCGCTCCACGGCCGGACTCGTACAGATTCGGTGGAGATTACGGCACCGAAACTTGCTCAACCGTCAGGTTTGTGTCCGACCCTTCCCCATGTGAGCGCTTTTTCCCTCGCTGACCAGCGCGGACCGGAGCGGTGTGTGCTTCCGTACCCCCTCCCGCGCCCCGGCCGGGTGGGGTAGCTTTCACGGCGCTGTGCGGGGCGTCACTCGACAAGAGCGCTGAGGAACGGGGAGCGGGGTTTGCGCGAGTTCACCAACCCTCCGTTGGCGTTGGCACCTCCGGTGGGCGGTCTGGCCGACGTGGTCTTCGAGCATGCCCAGGAGGACCCGCAGCACATCGCGCTGGGCCGCAAGGACGACTCCGGACAATGGCAGGACGTCACCAGCGCCGAGTTCCGCGACGAGGTGCTCGCCCTGGCCAAGGGCCTGCTGGCGAGCGGCATCCGGTTCGGCGACCGGGTCGCGATCATGTCCCGTACGCGCTACGAGTGGACCCTGTTCGACTACGCGCTGTGGACGATCGGCGCCCAGGTCGTGCCGGTCTATCCGACGTCCTCGGCCGAGCAGTGCTTCTGGATGCTCTACGACGCCGAGGTGACGGCCGCGGTGGTGGAGCACGAGGACCACGCGATGACGATCGCCACCGTCATCGACCGGCTCCCCCGGCTTCGCCGGCTGTGGCAGCTGGACTCCGGCGCCGTGCACGAGCTGTACGACGCGGGCGCGCACCTCGACGACGAGGTGGTGCATCGCCACCGGCAGGCCGTCACACCCGAGTCGGTCGCCACGATCATCTACACCTCGGGCACCACCGGCCGCCCCAAGGGCTGTGTCCTCACGCACGGCAACTTCATGTACGAGGCGGACACCGTCATCGAGCGCTGGGAGCCGGTCTTCCACTCCCGGCGCGGCGACGAGGCGGCGACCCTGCTGTTCCTGCCGCTCGCGCACGTCTTCGGGCGGATGGTCCAGGTCGCCGGGATCCGCGGCAAGGTGAAGTTCGGCCACCAGCCGCAGCTGAACGCGGCGGCCCTGCTGCCGGATCTGGCCGCGTTCAAGCCGACGTTCTTCCTGGCCGTGCCGTACATCTTCGAGAAGGTGTTCAACGCGGCCCGCCGCAAGGCCGAGAAGGAGGGGCGCTCCGGCCCCTTCGAGAAGGCCGTCGACATCGCGATCAGGTACGCGGACGCGATGGAGGCCAAGGCCTGGGGCACCGGCCCCGGCCCGTCGGCGGGCCTGCGCATGCAGCACCAGCTGTTCGACAAGCTCGTCTACACCAAGATCCGCGCCGCGATGGGCGGCCGCATCAAGCACGCCATGTCCGGCGGCTCGGCGATGGACCGCCGCCTCGGGCTGTTCTTCGCCGGGGCGGGCGTGCACATCTACGAGGGCTACGGCCTGACCGAGTCCACGGCGGCCGCGACCGCCAACCCGCCCGGACGAACCCGGTTCGGCACGGTCGGGCAGCCCATCCCGGGCATGACCGTGCACATCGCGGACGACGGCGAGATCTGGCTGCACGGCGAGAACGTCTTCCAGGGATATCTCAACAACCAGAAGGCCACCGACGCGACCCTGCACGACGGCTGGCTCGCCACCGGCGACCTCGGCGCTCTGGACGAGGACGGCTTCCTCACCATCACCGGCCGCAAGAAGGAGATCCTCGTCACGTCCGGCGGGAAGAGCGTCTCCCCCGGCGTGCTGGAGGAACGCGTCCGGGACCATCCGCTGGTCAATCAGTGCATCGTGGTCGGCAACGACCGCCCGTACATCGCCGCCCTGATCACCCTCGACCAGGAGGCCGTGGAGCACTGGCTGGCCATGCGGTCCAAGCCGCAGATGTCGCCGGCGCAGCTGGTGCGCGACGCGGATCTTGAGACGGAGGTGCGCCGCGCGGTGGTCGCCGCCAACACGCTCGTCTCGCAGGCCGAGTCGATCCGCACGTTCCGCATACTGGCCCAGCCGTTCACGGAGGAGCACGGGCTGCTGACCCCGTCCCTGAAGCTGAAGCGGAAGGCCATCGAGAACGCCTACGAGAACGAGGTCGAGGCGCTCTACCGGGCGTGACCTCCGCCCCGATGGGCAGGTGTGGCTTCGGAGATCTCCCGTCAGGAATGCATCACCGCCCGTGATCGTTGACGATGGGAGCACACTGACCACTTACCGAAGGATCGAGAGCTCGTGAGCAAGGTCCCCCCGATCATCCTGAACAACGGCGTCGAGATGCCCCAGCTGGGCTTCGGCGTCTGGCAGGTGCCGGACGACGAGGCCGAGACGGCCGTCGGGACGGCACTGGAGGCCGGGTACCGCAGCATCGACACCGCGGCGATCTACGGCAACGAGAAGGGCACCGGCAAGGCCATCGCCGCCGCCGGCGTGCCCCGCGAGGAGCTCTTCGTCACCACGAAGCTCTGGAACGCCGACCAGGGATACGACTCCACGCTGCGCGCCTTCGACACCTCGCTGGAGAAGCTGGGCCTGGACTTCGTCGACCTGTACCTGATCCACTGGCCGACGCCGGAGCGGGGTCTGTACGTCGACACCTACAGGGCGTTCGAGAAGCTGCACGCCGACGGCCGGATCCGGGCCATCGGTGTCTCCAACTTCCTTCCCGAGCACCTGGAGAAGCTGATCGGTGAGACGTCGGTCGTCCCGGCGGTGAACCAGATCGAGCTGCACCCGCACCTGCAGCAGGCCGCCTCCCGTGAGTACCACGCACAGCAGGGCATCGCCACCGAGGCCTGGTCCCCGCTCGGCCAGGGCAAGGGCCTGCTGGAGGTCCCGGCGATCGTGGCCATCGCCCGCAAGCACGGCCGCACCCCGGCCCAGGTGGTGCTGCGCTGGCACATCCAGCTGGGCAACGTGGTGATCCCGAAGTCCGTGACGCCGTCGCGGATCAAGGAGAACATCGAGGTGTTCGACTTCAGCCTCGACGACGAGGACCTGGCGGCGATCAGCGCGCTGAACGAGGACCGGCGCATCGGCCCGGACCCGGCCGAGTTCAACGGCGCCTGAACCGCACCGGCAGCACCCGGTCCCGAAGCCCCCTCGCGGGGCCGGAGCCCCGGCAGCGCCCCGGCCCGGGCCCCTCACGGAGGCCCGGCCCGGGGCGCCTCGTTCCCGCCGCCTCGGACCGGCTGTCCCAACGGGCGTACGACTGGTGTTGACGTCGACGCCCTCCTGCCGGCTCATCGCCCGGACGGCGGCGCGACCAGGGTGACGCCCACGTCCCCTTCGGTGACCTGCCGCCGGGTGTTCTCGGCGAGACCTGTCACCGCCCTCCCCCACTGCTCTCGAAGTCAGGGGCGGCCGCGTTACCCCGCCCGCACCGCCGTGTGCACCGTGTGGGCCTCCAGAACGAACACGTCCGGGCGGCGGTGCAGGCTCGCCTCGTCGTCGGGGTCGAGCAGACGGTCGACGGTCGCGAGGTCCTCGGCGTCGAGCTCCCCGGCGAGCATGTCGCGCAGGTGCGACAGCGACGCCACGACATAGGAGCGCGCCCGGTCCGAGGCCGGGGCCGGGAGATCGAGCAGGAAGCTGTGCGTCCTCGTGTGCTTGAGACCCGCGGCGGCCAGCAGGGCCGGCCAGTGCTCGGTCTCGGCCACGTGCCCGGGCAGGTCGGTGCGCATCCGGCTGAACCACTCCGCCTCCACCGCGTCGATCCGCGCCTGGAGACCGGGCCGGCCGATGCCGATGTCGCGCGGCAGGAACCGCAGGGGCAGACCGCCCTCCATGAGGGCCAGCGTGCCGCCCGGCGCGAGCCGCTGCGCGAAGGCGGCCAGCGCGGCCCGCTGGTCGCCCAGGTGGTGCAGGCTGCGGCTCGCCCAGAGCAGATCGGCGGGGTAGTCCAGCTCGTCGAGCACCTCGGGCAGATCACCGGTGAGCGTGCCGAAGCGGTCGGCGACGCCCAGGCGCCCGGCCCGTGCCCGGGCCCGCTCCAGCAGCGCCTCGGAGCCGTCCACCGCCACGATGCGCGCGCCCGGGAACACCTCCGCGAACAGGCACGCCACGACACCCGGCCCGCTGCCGGCGTCGACGATCAGCCCCGGCTCGGTCACCTCCTGCGCCAGCCAGCCCAGGGCACGCTCGTAGAGGGACGCGAACAGTTCCGCCGAGGACTCCAGCATCGGGCCCATCTCGGCCCAGTCGAGATGGGTGTGGTCGTGCCGAGGGCCGTGGCCCCGCTCGTGGTCGTGGTGATCGTGCCCCATGGTGGTCAGCCTCTCGCTCGGATGCGGTCAGCGTGCACCGGCACACCGGACGGAGGCCACTGCTGTTGCCGGTCCCGCAAAATCCGCCGGGGCCCGGTGCCCCGGCGGATCAGCGGTTCACCGCGAACCGGTCAGGACAGCGGCGGGTAGGCGTTCTGCATCAACTGCCGGAACTGGGCGGAGAACCAGTGCCCGGACAGCGGCGCGTCCGGCAGGGCACCGGACATGTTGTGGTTGTTGCGCGGGTTGCCCGTGTAGGTCGGGTCGCACATGCGGTCGAAGCCCTTGCCCTCGTCGTTGGGGATCTGCTTGCTGGCCCCGTCGGACTCGCCCGGCGGCTTCATCCACACGTACGCGTCGATCCCCGCGGCCGGGGCGGCCTTCGGACGCTCACCGAGACCGGCTCCGGACTGGTTGCACCAGTTGCCGGCGTTGAAGCGACGGTCGTACCGCCCGCCGTCGACATAGGTGTCGACGCTGGTCGTCGCACCCGGCCCGGTGGGCCGTGCGGTGCCGCCCCAGCCGTTGCGGGAGGTGTCGATCAGCATGCCGATGCCCGAGTTGAAGCCCGCCGTGACCAGCCGGGTGCGGAAGGCCTGGGCGTAGGACAGCTCGTCGAGGTAGCGGTTCCAGTCGATCCACTTCGACTCACGGACGGACTTGCCGGCCACCGTGTCGTCGATGGTGAAGTTGTTCTCCTTCAGGGCGCTGTAGTTCGCCGTGTTGGTGATGAAGCCGTGGACGTCGTTCACCGTGGCGCCCTCGGCGGTCGCCGCCTCCTTCATGATGGCGGCGGTGGGGCCGAAATTGTCGTCCCAGCCGATCCAGCCGTGGTGCCCGGCGTCGACGTAGTTGTAGACGTTCGGCACGTCGCCGAGCTTGTTCAGCGCGTAGCCGACACCCTTGACGTAGTTGCCGTTGGCCTTCATCACGTCGCACTGCGGGACGGCCGTCGGGCGGCTGCCGGTGTTGGTGACGAGGTTGGGCAGCGAGTCGATCTCGACCGTGGTGACGATCCGCAGCGAGGCGTACTTCGGGTCGGCGAGGATGGCCTTGATGGGATCGATGTACTCGGTCTTGTAGCGACCGATCTCGTCGGCCTTCAGCTCGCCGTTGGAGGCCAGGGCGGAGCAGTCCCGGCCGGGCAGGTTGTAGATGACGAACTGGACGACGAGCTCGCCGGAGCCCTTCTGGCGCAGCGCCTCGTCGAGGTGGGCACGCAGGCCCATCTTGCCGTTCGCGCCGTTGATGGCCGCGATGCGGTCCAGCCAGACGCCCGTGGGCTGGTTGGAGACGCGGCTGCCGCCCGGCTCGGCGGCGGCGTTCGCGGACCACTCCGGGTTCACGTACACCTTCGCGCCCTCGTAGGGGTTGTTCACCCGGTTGGACGGTCCGCCCGGGTCCGGCGGATCCGTCGGGCCGCCGGGACCGCCGCCGTCGACGTTGCACGTGACACCGTCGAGGGTGAAGGTCGCCGGGACCGCGTTGCTGCCGCTGTAGCTGCCCTGGAAGCCGAAGCTCACCGAAGCGCCGGACCCCAGCTGGGCGTTGTACGTCTCGTTGGCGGCGGTGACGGCGGCACCGCTCTGGTTCAGCTTGGCGTTCCAGCCGCTGGTGACCTTCTGGTCGCCGGCGTACGACCACTTCAGCGACCAGGACGACTTGGCGGCGCTGTTGTTGGTGATGGTCACGGCGGCCGTGAAGCCGGTGCTCCACTGGTTCTGGATCTTGTAGTCGACGGTGCAGGGGACGGCGGCGGCGTCGGCACCGCCCGGGTCGACGGCGAAGGCGGTTCCGGTCACGCCGCCGACCAGGGCCATGGCGGCCAGTAACGCGGTTCTCGTACGGCTCATGAGTGGGGGTCCCTCTTTCCGTTGGGTTCCTTGCGCTGTGCGCGGTTCCGTGGGGGGTTCAGAGGTGCGGTGAGGTGTTCAGCAGGTGCGGTGGGGTGTCCGCGGGCATGCCGGGGCCGGTGCGGCGCCGTATGCGGCCGACGGAGGGCGGCGACTGTCCGCCGCGCGCGGCGCTCTCACGCCGGCGGCGGCTCAAAGTACTGAACGCGGGGGGTGTCGCATGAGCGACTCCTTGCAGGTCGGGCGTGCCGTCACGGACGCGTCGAACTGATGGAACCGCTCCCACTGGTGTCAAGGAAGGTAGCGGCAAGTGACGGTAAAGAACAGGGGAGTCACTGACTTTTGCTCAGCGCGAGGCGTCGAATCTTTTCGACTCTTCGAGAACCTTGACCGGTACCTGACGCATCCGCACTATGGGAGCGCTCCCACTGGTTCAAGCCTTGACTTCTCCGAGCCCCAAGGAGGAACCAGCACCATGCATCCCCCACCCCGGAGGCGGAGAGCAGTGCGGCGTCTGTGGACCGCCGCGCTCGCAGCTCTCACCCTTCCGTTGACGATGCTCTCCTCAGGGTCGACTCCCGCACAGGCTGCGGCACTTCAGTGCAGTGTCGACTACAGGACGAACGACTGGGGCTCCGGTTTCACCGTGGACCTCACCCTCACCAACCGCGGCACGGACGTCATCGACGGCTGGACGCTGACCTACGCCTACTCCGGCAACCAGAGGCTGGGCAACGGCTGGAACGGCACCTGGTCGCAGTCCGGCCAGAACATCACCGTGAAGAACGCCTCCCACAACGGTCGGGTCGCGGCGGGCGCCGCCGTCTCCACAGGTGCCCAGTTCTCCTACAGCGGCTCCAACACCGCGCCCACGTCGTTCTCGGTCAACGGCACGCCCTGCACCGGTGCGCACCAGCCGCCCATCGCCGTGCTGACCAGCCCGAGCGCGGGCGCCGTCTACACCCAGGGTCAGGCGGTGCCGCTGGCGGCCACCGCGGCTGCCGCGGACAACGCCACGATCAGCAAGGTGGAGTTCTACGACGACACCGCGCTGCTGGGCACGGACACCAGCGCGCCCTACACGCTGTCCGTCTCCGACCTGGCCGTGGGCAGTCATTCCCTGGTCGCGAAGGCCTACGACAGCATGGGCGCCTCCGCCGATTCCACGCCGGTCGGCATCACCGTCTCCTCCGGCCCGACCGTCGTCGCCTCGCCCCTCCAACTGGGCGTCCAGTCCGGCAAGTCGGGCACCTACGAGGTGAAGCTGTCCAAGCAGCCGGCCTCCAGCGTGACGGTGACGTCGGCCCGCGCGAGCGGCAATTCGGGGCTGTCGGTCTCGGCCGGCGCCTCGCTGACCTTCACGCCGCAGAACTGGAACACCGCGCAGAAGGTGACCGTCGCGGCCGCGAACTCCGGCACCGGGTCGGCCGTGTTCGAGTCGACGGCCCCGGGCCACGCCAAGGCCTCGGTCACCGTCACCCAGCTGGCGGCGTCGAAGGTCTACGACGCCCGTTTCCTGGAGCTGTACGGGAAGATCACCAACCCGGCGAACGGCTACTTCTCCCCCGAGGGCATCCCCTACCACTCGGTCGAGACGCTGATCGTCGAGGCGCCGGACCACGGCCACGAGACCACCTCGGAGGCGTACAGCTACCTCCTGTGGCTCCAGGCCATGTACGGCAAGGTGACGGGTGACTGGTCGAAGTTCAACGGCGCGTGGGACCTCATGGAGAAGTACATGATCCCCACCCGTGCCGACCAGCCGACCAACTCCTTCTACAACGCCTCCAAGCCGGCCACCTACGCGCCCGAGCTGGACACGCCGAACGAGTACCCGGCCAAGCTCGACACCGGTGTGCCGGTCGGCCGCGACCCGATCGCGGCCGAGCTGAAGAGCGCGTACGGCACGGACGACGTCTACGGCATGCACTGGCTGCAGGACGTCGACAACGTCTACGGCTACGGCAACGCGCCCGGCAAGTGCGAGGCGGGCCCCTCGGACACCGGCCCCTCGTACATCAACACCTTCCAGCGCGGCGCGCAGGAGTCGGTGTGGGAGACGGTGCCGCAGCCGACCTGCGACGCCTTCAAGTACGGCGGCAGGAACGGCTATCTGGACCTGTTCACCGCTGACGCCTCCTACGCCAAGCAGTGGAAGTTCACCAACGCTCCGGACGCCGACGCGCGGGCCGTGCAGGCCGCGTACTGGGCCGACATCTGGGCCAAGCAGCAGGGCAAGGGCTCGGCCGTCTCCGCGACGGTCGGCAAGGCCGCCAAGATGGGCGACTACCTGCGCTACTCCATGTACGACAAGTACTTCAAGAAGGTGGGCAACTGCGTCGGTCCCGCGGCCTGTCCGGCGGGTACCGGCAAGGACGCCTCGATGTACCTGATGTCCTGGTACTACGCCTGGGGCGGCGCCACCGACACGAGTGCCGGCTGGGCCTGGCGCATCGGCTCCAGCCACGCCCACGGCGGCTACCAGAACCCCCTCGCGGCCCACGCACTCGCCAACTACGCGCCGCTGAAGCCGAAGTCGGCGACGGGACAGGCGGACTGGGCCAAGTCCATGGACCGGCAGCTGGAGTTCTACCGCTGGCTGCAGTCGGACGAGGGTGCCATCGCCGGTGGCGCGACCAACAGCTGGGCGGGCCGGTACGCGACCCCGCCGGCCGGGAAGTCGACGTTCTACGGCATGTACTACGACGAGAAGCCCGTCTACCACGACCCGCCGTCCAACCAGTGGTTCGGCTTCCAGGCGTGGTCGGTGGAGCGGGTCGCCGAGCTGTACCAGCAGACGGGGAACGCCCAGGCCAAGGCCGTCCTGGACAAGTGGGTCGACTGGGCGCTGTCCAAGACCACGTTCAACCCGGACGGCACCTACCGGATCCCGTCGACGCTGCAGTGGTCGGGCCAGCCCGACACCTGGAACGCCTCGAGCCCCGGCGCGAACCGCGGGCTGCACGTCACCGTCGCCGACTACACCAACGACGTCGGTGTGGCGGCCGCGTTCGCCAAGACCCTGACCTATTACGCGGACCGCTCCGGTGACACCGAGGCCGCCGCGGCGGCGAAGAAGCTGCTGGACGGCATGTGGGTCAACCACCAGGACGCCCTCGGGATCGCCGTTCCGGAGAACCGGGCCGACTACAACCGCTTCGACGACCCGGTGCACATCCCGAGCGGCTGGACGGGCACGATGCCGAACGGTGACGCGATCAACTCGTCGTCGACGTTCGACTCGATCCGCTCCTTCTACGAGGACGACCCGGCCTGGTCGAAGATCGAGAGCTATCTGGCCGGCGGGGCCGTCCCGTCGTTCACCTACCACCGGTTCTGGGCCCAGGCGGACATCGCGCTTGCCATGGGCTCGTACGCGGAGCTTCTCGAATAGCCCCCGCCGGGCGCTGCGCGGGGTGGGTGGTTCTTCGGCTGCGGGCCCGTTGTGGCTGGTCGCGCGGTGCCCCGCACCCCTGACAGTGTCCGAAGCTCTGCGTACACGGCCCTGCACCTGACGCAGGGTCACCACGGCCGGGCGGCTTCCTTGCACGGGGGCCGCCCGGCCCTCGCACGTTCCCCTCGAGGAAGGAACCCCACCGTGCGAAGAACCCGCATCCTCACGGCCGTGCTGGCGCTGGCGGCCGGACTGCTGTCGGGCGCCCCCACCGCCCTGGCCGCCGATCCCCCGGCGCCGAAGCTCGCCGCCGACACGTACACCTGGAGGAACGCCCGGATCGACGGGGGCGGGTTCGTCCCCGGAATCGTCTTCAACCGCTCGGAGAAGAACCTGGCCTACGCCCGCACGGACATCGGCGGTGCGTACCGCTGGCAGGAGGCCTCCAAGACCTGGACGCCGCTGCTGGACTCGGTCGGGTGGGACGACTGGGGCCACACGGGCGTCGTCAGCATCGCGTCCGACTCCGTCGACCCGAACCGGGTGTACGCGGCGGTCGGGACGTACACGAACAGCTGGGATCCGAAGAACGGTGCGGTGATGCGCTCCTCGGACCGGGGCGCGAGCTGGCGGAAGGCCGACCTGCCGTTCAAGCTGGGCGGCAACATGCCGGGGCGGGGCATGGGCGAGCGGCTGGCGATCGACCCGAACCGGAACAGCGTGCTGTACCTGGGCGCGCCCAGCGGCAAGGGGCTGTGGCGGTCGACGGACGCGGGCGTGACCTGGTCGCAGGTGACGAACTTCCCCAACGTGGGCAACTACGTGGCGGACCCGAGCGACACGTCCGGTTATTCCAGCGACAACCAGGGCATCGTCTGGGTCACCTTCGACGAGTCCACCGGCACCGCCGGGAGCGCCACGAAGACGATCTACGTCGGGGTCGCCGACAAGGACAACGCGGTGTACCGGTCGACGGACGCGGGCGCCACCTGGCAGCGGCTGGCCGGGCAGCCCACCGGCTACCTCGCCCACAAGGGCGTCCTGGACGCGAAGAACGGTTACCTCTATCTCTCCTACAGCGACAAGGGCGGCCCGTACGACGGCGGCAAGGGCCGGCTGTGGCGGTACGCGACCGGCACGGCGACCTGGACGGACATCAGCCCGGTGGCGGAGGCGGACACCTTCTACGGCTTCAGCGGGCTGACCGTGGACCGCCGGCGGCCGGGCACGGTCATGGCGACCGCGTACAGCGCCTGGTGGCCGGACACCCAGATCTTCCGCTCCACGGACAGCGGTATGAGCTGGACCAAGGCGTGGGACTACACGTCGTACCCGAACCGTGAGAACCGCTACACGATGGACGTCTCCTCCTCACCGTGGCTGACCTGGGGCGCGAACCCGCAACCGCCCGAGCAGACGCCGAAGCTGGGATGGATGACCGAGGCTCTGGAGATCGACCCGTTCGACTCGAACCGGATGATGTACGGGACGGGCGCGACGATCTACGGCACGGAGAACCTCACGAACTGGGACAGCGGAAGCAAGTTCGCCATCAGACCGATGGTGCGTGGCCTGGAGGAGACGGCGGTCAACGACCTCGCCTCTCCCCCGTCCGGCGCCCCGCTGCTGAGCGCGCTCGGCGACATCGGCGGCTTCCGGCACACGGACCTGACGAAGGTGCCGTCGATGATGTTCACCCAGCCGAACTTCACGACGACCACGAGCCTGGACTTCGCCGAGTCGAATCCGGACACGGTGGTGCGGGCGGGCAACCTGGACTCGGGGCCGCACATCGCGTTCTCGACGGACAACGGAGCGAACTGGTTCGCCGGGACCGACCCTTCGGGCGTGAGCGGCGGCGGCACCGTCGCGTCGGCGGCCGACGGCAGCCGGTTCGTGTGGAGCCCCGAGGGTGCGGGCGTGCACCACACGACCGGCTTCGGGACGTCGTGGCGGGCGTCCACGGGGATCCCCGCCGGGGCGATCGTGGAGTCGGACCGGGCCGACCCGAAGACCTTTTACGGATTCAAGTCCGGCACGTTCTACGTCAGTACGGACGGCGGAGCGTCCTTCGTCGAGTCCCCGGCCGACGGGCTGCCGGGCGGCGACAGCGTCCGCTTCAAGGCACTGCCCGGCAAGAAGGGCGACGTCTGGCTGGCTGGCGGCGCGGCAGGCGGGGCGTACGGCTTGTGGCACTCCACGGACGGCGGAGCGAGCTTCACCAAGCTCGCGCACGTCGAGCAGGCCGACACCATCGGCTTCGGCAAGGCGGCACCCGGCGCCTCCTACCAGACCCTCTACACCAGCGCGAAGATCGGCGGAGTGCGCGGCGTCTTCCGCTCCACGGACCAGGGCGTGAGCTGGACGCGCATCAACGACGATGCGCACCAGTGGGGTTGGACGGGCGCGGCGATCACCGGCGACCCGCGCGTGTACGGCCGCGTCTACGTCTCCACGAACGGCCGCGGCGTCCTCTACGGCGACAGCTCCGGCGCCGGACCGACGGATCCGGGGCCCGGCCCCGACCCGACGCCGACCGGTGCCTGCAAGGTGACGTACAAGGTCACGAGCCAGTGGTCGGACGGTTTCCAGGCCGACGTCCAGCTCACCAACACCGGTACGAGCGCCTGGAACGGCTGGTCGCTCGGCTGGACCTTCGCCGACGGCCAGAAGCTGACGCAGGCGTGGAACGCCGAGACGGCACAGTCGGGTCCGGCGGTGACGGCGAAGAACGTCGGCTGGAACACGAACGTGGCGGCGGGGTCGTCGGTGAGCTTCGGCTTTACGGCGAACCGGTCGGGGGCGAACACGAAACCGGCGGTGTTCAAGCTGGGTGAGCAAGTCTGCACGGTCGCCTGAGCGGGCATCCGGGGGCGCGTACCGGGCACGGTACGCGCCCTCTCCACCGCCCGGACGGGAACGGCGGCGGCGGGGAGAAGACCGCCGCCTCGCCCCGCCCGGCCGTCACCGTCACCGTCACCGAGAAGGCGCGGGTGGCCGAGGAGGCGGAACCGGCCCCGACGGTGACCGTCACCAAGACGGCCACCGCCAAAGCCAAGCCCGAGCCGAAGCCCAAGGCGGCCACCGCGGACGACGCCGAGGCCGCCGGCACCGCCGCCGAGGGCACGGCGGTGTTCAAGGTGTGGGGCTCGGCCCCGTCCGGTGTCGACATCACCTACGGCAGCGACGGCACCAACCTCCAGGGCAAGGGTTTGCCGCCGGGGTCACCCGGTCCTGCAGAACGACCGCAGGCCGAACACCGGGTCGGGGCGCGGCCGGTCCTGGTCGGGGAGTTGCGCCAGCCGGGTGGCGAATCCGTCGGCGAGCGGGTGTCCCGGCGGCAGGGTGACGAACCAGCCCCGGCGCAGGTCGGCGATGGTCCGCCGGGGGCTGCGGCCCTGGCCGTGACCGGTGAAGCGGGCCTGCCCGGCCGGGACCAGGCCGTGGGCGGCGGCGCAGGCCTCGATGTCCGCCGCCGCGTCCCGGACCGGGCTGGGCGGACGGGAGGACAGCACGACATCGATGTCGCTCCCCACGTTGTGCGAGGCGGCCTTGTCGACCGTGGTGACGTAGACGCCGCCGGGGCGCAGCACCCGGGCGCACTCGCCGACGATGGTCCGCACCTCGGCGGGCCCGGCGGCCAGGTGCAGCAGCCACACGGTGCACACGGCGTCGAACTGGCCGTCCCGGAAGGGGAGCCGACGGCTGTCGGCGCGTACGACGGCCCCGGGGAGGCGGGTGGAGGCCTGCCGGGCCATGGCGGCGGCGAGATCGACGCCCGTCACCCGCATGCGATCGCGGGCGGCGGCGATCCGGCGGGTCACGATGCCGGTGCCACAGGCGGCGTCGAGCAGACTCCGGGTGTCCTGCGGCAGCAGGCTCAGCACGGCCTGCGCGGCGGCGGCCGCCCGGGGCTCGCCGCCGCGCGAGGCGTCGTAGCGCTCCGCTTCCTTGTCGTAGTCGAGCACCGGGTCAGTGTGCCCCGTGCCCCGGGGCCAGGTCCTCCACCCTGCGGGCGAGCTCGAAGTCCTTCTCGGTGACGGCGCCGCCCGCGCTGTGCGTGTGCACGGCCAGGGAGACGGTGTCGTAGCCGAGCGTCAGGTCGGAGTGGTGGTTCAGTTCCTCCTGGACCTGGGCGATGTGCACGACCATCGCCGTCGCCGCGAAGTGCGAGCCGAGCCGGTAGGAGCGGAAGAGGCGGTCCCTGTCGAGCGACCAGCCCGGCAGCTCCGCCAGCCGGTCCTCGACCTCCTTCTGCGACAGCGGTTCGACGGGCATGGGCTGCGCTCCTTCCCGGGCTGCGGTGTCGTCGGTGTCCTCTCAGCCTGCCACAGCGGGGCGGTCCGGGCCCTGGTCACCAGGGGGCGTCTGTCCGGTGCGACCTGTTCTCGACTACGGTCCCGGCATGACCACTCACCCGTCCACCGCCGAGCAGGGCGTGGGCCCGCTGCTGCGGGCCTGGCGGGAGCAGCGGCGGGTCAGCCAGCTGGAGCTGGCCCTGCGCGCGGACTCCTCGGCCCGGCACATCAGCTTCGTCGAGACGGGCCGCTCCCGGCCCAGTGAGGAGATGGTGCTGCGGCTGGCCGAGCATCTGGACGTGCCCGTGCGGGAGCGCAACGCGCTGCTGCTGGCGGCCGGTTACGCCCCCCGCTACCCGGAGACCCCGCTGGACGACCCGGCGCTGGGCGCGCTGCGAGCCGGCATCGAACGGCTGATCAGCGGCTACGAGCCGTATCCGGCGCTGGTGGTGGACGCGCTGTACAACGTGGTGGCCGCCAACCGGGGGGTCATGACGCTGGTCGACGGAGTCTGCGAGTCGCTGCTCGAACCCCCGCTGAACGCGATGCGGCTCGCCCTGCACCCGCGGGGCCTCGCGCCCCGCATCCGCAATCTGCGCGCCTGGCGCGGGCATCTGCTGGAGCAGATGGAGCGGCAGATCGCGCTGCACCGCTCGGAGCCGCTGCGGGCGCTGTACGAGGAGGTGGCGGCGTATCCGGCGCCCGAGGCGGATCCGGTGGACGAGCCGTCGGAGCCGGTTCCGTACTTCGCGCTGCCACTGCGGATCGAGCACGAGGGACGGACGCTGTCGTTCATCTCGTCGATCTCCACGTTCAACACGCCGATGGACGTGACGGTCGCCGAGCTGGCCATCGAGACGCTGCTCCCGGCCGACCCGGCGACGGTCAAGTACCTTCAGGCGACCGTGTCCTGACGGATTTTCAGAGCCATGTGCTGGAGGACGGCGAAACCGGCCACGGCCAGGGCCTGGAGCACGGTCCACACGGCGCCCGCCGTGCTCGGTGTGAGCCACAGCGCCAGGGCGGCGAGGCTCACCGCCGCCCAGGCGAGGTTGGCCTCGACGACGGCCCGCACCCCGAGTGCCGGCGGCTGCCTGCGCGCGGCCAGCAGGCCCACGGCCGCCGCGTAGCCGGCGAGGAACGCCCCCACGGCGAGGAGCAGCGCGGCGTCGGCCCCGAGGAACCGTCCGAGCGGGCCGGAGAAGGCCAGGTAGGCGAGCGCGTTGGCGCCGGTCACGGCGGCGTCCAGGGCGAGGAAGCGGCGCAGCACCGAGTGCGGCTCCGAGGTCCGGGCGAGTGCGGCGAGCTGGATCGCGGACATGGGGAATCACCCTCCGTCGGGTCGTGGTGCGGCGACTGGGTCCGGTTCCCGGGCCGGAGTGCGCCGGCCCGGGAACCGGTACGTCCACGATCCCTTTCGGGTGGCGTCCGGTCGATTACCCGCCGGGTAATGCCCGCGCCGCCCCTCCGCTTCCGGCGATCTTCTCGCTCCCGGACCTGTCGTGCCGGCGACCGACCGTGACAGACTGATCGCAGGCTTGGGCACGTTGGGGAGGCGTGGCGTGAGTGAACGGCGGGCCGCACCCACCGTGGGCCAGGTGGTCCTGGGCAAGCGGTTGCAGGAGCTGCGGGAGGCCGCGGGCCTCGGTCGTGACGAGGCCGCGAAGGTGCTGCGGGTCGCCCCGGCGACGGTCCGGCGGATGGAGACCGCCGACGTCGCGCTGAAGATCCCGTACGTGCAGATCCTGCTGACGGCGTACGGGGTGGCCGAGGACGAGATCACCGCCTTCGTCGACCTCGCGGAGGAGGCGAACCGGCCGGGCTGGTGGCAGCGGTTCCACGACGTGCTGCCGGAGTGGTTCAGCCTGTACGTGAGCCTGGAGGGCGCGGCCCGGATCATCCGGTCGTACGAGCCGCACTTCGTGCCGGGGCTGCTGCAGACCGAGGGGTACGCGCGGGCCGTCCTGCAGACCGGCACCATCGCCAACGCCGGGCCGGACGCCGTGGACCGGCATGTGTCGCTGCGCATGGAGCGGCAGCGGCTCCTGGACCGCCCGAACCCGCCGCACCTGTGGGTCATCATGGACGAGACCGTGCTGCGCCGCCCGGTGAGCGCGGACGGCCGGGTGATGCGCGACCAGCTGGACAAGCTGCTGGAGTACGCCGGGCGCGACCGGGTCACCCTCCAGATCGCCGAGTTCGCGGACGGTCCCCATCCGGGCACGTACGCGCCGTTCTCGCTGTTCCGCTTCGCCGAGCCCGAGCTGCCCGACATGGTCTTCACCGAGTATCTGACCGGTGCGCTGTACCTGGACTCCCGCAAGGAGGTCTCCGCGCATCTGGAGGTGCTGGACCACATGACGGCCCGGGCCGGCTCCGCTCAGCGCACGGAGGAACTGCTGCGGGAGTACCGCGAGCGCTACTGAGCCGCTCGGCTCCCGCCCGACGTCAGGGGACGGGTCCTGACCCGTACGGGCGCCGTCGGCAGGTGCGCCTCACGGCCCGCCCCTAGCGTCGGGAGGACGGGGCGGGCAGGCAAGCGCTCGCGGAGGAGGTCCGATGCCCGGATTCGAGGTGCTGTACCAGGCGGCCGCACTGTGCCTGATGTACCCCGACGACGACTTCCGCACCCGGCTGCCGCTGTTGCGCGAAGCCGCCCCGCAGTTGCGGGCGTTCGCCGACCACGCGGCGCTCACCCCGCCGATGGAACTGGCCGCCCACTACGTCGAGGTCTTCGAGGCCGGGCAGGACCACAGCCTGTATCTGAGCGTCTGGCGCGAGGACGCCCCGGCGCCGTCGGAGGAGCTGTACCGCGCGCACGGCCTGGAGACCACCGGCGAGGAGCCGCCGGACTTCCTGCCGGCGGTCCTGGAGTGCGCGGCCCGCACCGGCGACACCGAGCTGCTTGCGGAGCACCGGGACGGCCTGGAACGGCTCCGGTCCAGGCTCACCGACTTCGGCACGCCGTACGCGACGGTCCTGGACGCGGTGTGCGCGACGCTGCCGCCGGTGGCCATGGGGCGCTAGAGGGCCGTCGCCCGCGGCTTTTCGGCCCTCGAGCGGTGCCGCCCGGGTCGCCGTTCCGCCAGGGGCACTCCCCACCAGCGGTTCAGCCTTGGGCCGCGCCCCCCTTCTCGTCGCGGTCGTGCTTCTCCTCGTCCACGATCTCCGCGTCGACCACGCCCTCCTCGTCGCGCGAGGTGCCGGAGGGTTCCTCGGCGGGGGCCTGCTGGGCCTGGGCGTACATGGCCTGGCCCATCTTCTGGCTGACGGAGGCGAGTTGCTCGACGGCGGCACGCAGGGCGGCGGTGTCCGCCTGTTGTTCCAGGCGCTCCTTCACCCCGGTGACGGCCGACTCGACCTCCGACTTCGTGCCGTCCGGGACCCGGTCGCCGTTCTCGCGGAGGAAGTTCTCGGTCTGGTAGACGAGTTGCTCGGCCTGGTTGCGGGTCTCGGCGGCCTCACGGCGCTCCCGGTCCTCCTCGGCGTACTGCTCGGCCTCGCGCATCATGCGGTCGATGTCGTCCTTGGGCAGGGCCGAGCCGCCGGTGACGGTCATCTTCTGCTCGCGGCCGGTCGCCATGTCCTTGGCGGAGACGTGCATGATGCCGTTGGCGTCGATGTCGAACGCCACCTCGATCTGCGGTACCCCGCGCGGCGCCGGCGGCAGGCCCGTCAGGTCGAAGACACCGAGCTTCTTGTTGTACGCCGCGATCTCCCGTTCGCCCTGGTAGACCTGGATGCCGACCGAGGGCTGGTTGTCGGCGGCCGTCGTGAAGATCTCCGAACGCCGGGTCGGGATGGTCGTGTTGCGCTCGATGAGCTTGGTCATGATGCCGCCCTTGGTCTCGATGCCCAGGGACAGCGGGGTGACGTCGAGCAGCAGCACGTCCTTGACGTCGCCGCGGATGACGCCCGCCTGGAGCGCCGCCCCCACGGCCACGACCTCGTCGGGGTTGACGCCCTTGTGCGGGTCCTTCCCGGTCAGTTCCTTGACCAGGTCGGTCACCGCGGGCATCCGGGTCGAGCCGCCGACGAGGATCACGTGGTCGATCGCCGAGAGCTTCACCCCGGCGTCCTTGACCGCCTGGTGGAACGGGGCCTTGCAGCGGTCGAGCAGATCGGCGGTGAGCTCCTGGAACTGGGCCCGGGTCAGCTTCTCGTCGAGATGCAGGGGCCCCTCGGCGGAGGCCGTGATGTAGGGCAGGTTGATCGTCGTCTCGGTCGAGCTGGACAGTTCGATCTTGGCCCGCTCGGCGCCCTCGCGCAGCCGCTGCACCGCCATCTTGTCGCCCGCGAGGTCGACGCCGTTCTGGCCCTTGAAGCGCTTGATCAGGTACTCGACGATCCGCTGGTCCCAGTCGTCGCCGCCGAGATGCGTGTCACCGTTGGTGGCCTTCACCTCGATGACGCCCTCGCCCATCTCCAGCAGCGACACGTCGAAGGTGCCGCCGCCGAGGTCGAAGACGAGGACCGTCTGGTCGTTCTCCTTGTCCAGGCCGTAGGCGAGGGCCGCGGCCGTCGGCTCGTTGATGATGCGCAGCACCTTCAGGCCCGCGATCTCACCGGCCTCCTTGGTGGCCTGCCGCTGGGTGTCGTCGAAGTAGGCGGGGACGGTGATCACGGCGTCGGTGACGTCCTCGCCGAGGTAGGACTCCGCGTCCCGCTTGAGCTTCTGCAGCACCCGCGCGGACAGCTCCTGCGCCCGGTAGCGGGTGCCGTCCACATCGCCCTCGGCGGGGAAGCGCCAGTGCGCGTCGCCCATGTGCCGCTTCACCGAGCGGGCGGTGCGCTCCACGTTCGTCACGGCCTGCCGTTTGGCCACCTCTCCGACCAGCACCTCGCCGTTCTTGGCGAACGCCACGACCGAGGGTGTGGTGCGCGCCCCCTCCGCGTTGGCGATGACGGTGGACTCGCCGCCTTCCAGTACGGCGACCACCGAGTTCGTGGTTCCGAGGTCGACTCCGACCGCTCGTCCCATCGCTGTCCCCTTCCGCCAGGGCGACGACTCTCCACACACTCCAGCACAAAACTTGAGTGCGCTGTTGTCAATGCCGCGATGGGGTGATCGGGCCGCGCAGCGTCACGGCCCGCCGGGGCCGGTCGGTGACGAGCACGTCGACGCGCGGGTGAGCGAGGAAGGCCCGCATGAGGGTGTCGTCGTTGACGGTCCAGACCATGGTGAACAGGCCGTGCCGGGTCGCCTCGCGCAGCACGTTGGTCCTGGCGAGCCGCTGGTGCACGGCGACGCCGTGCGCCCCGCAGGCCCGGATGCGGCGGGCCGGGAACAGCTCGCTCAGCCGGGTGCCGGGCAGCCGCGACAGGGCGAGTTCCCGGCGGTCCCGCCCCAGGGACAGGGCGGTTCGCACGCCGGGGAAGCCCTGGGTGACGGCGGCGACGGAACGGTCCTGCAGCGTGGTCACGACGAGCCCGTCCACGCCGAGCAGGGCGACCGCCCGGTCCATCACCTCCTGCTCGTAGCCGGCCTCCTTGAGGTCGAGGTGGGCCACGAGTCTTCCCGCGATCAGCGCCATGACGTCGTCCACCACGGGCACGGCGTATCCGGCCCGCTCGCACAGCTCGGCGTACGTGAGCGCGGACAGCGGCGGCCCGGCGGGGCCGACCCGGGGGTCGTGGTGGACGACGAGGACTCCGTCCCCGGTGCGGCGGACGTCGAACTCGGCGTACTCCGCACCGGACGCGATGGCGTCCTCGTACGCCCCCCAGGTGGCGGGACCGGCTCGCTCGCTGCCGCCCCGGTGGGCGCAGACGGCGGGGTGTGGCGTCATGGTCGTCGTTTCGACGTCGCGCGGGCCGCCCCGGTGGGCGGGCCCGCGCGGCGGGGATGCGACAGCTCAGGCGAGCTTGGCGGTCAGCGTGATGGGCGTCGCCTTGAGGGCCTGGCTGACCGGGCAGCCGACCTTGGCCTCGTCGGCGGCGGCCTGGAAGGCCGCCTCGTCGATGCCGGGGACGGTGCCCTCGACGGTGAGGTGGATGCCGGTGATGCCCTCACCGGGCTGGAAGGAGACGTCGGCCGAGGTGATGAGCTTGGTGGGCGGCGTCCCGGCCTTGTTGAGGATGTTGGAGAAGGCCATGGAGAAGCAGCTGGAGTGGGCGGCCGCGATCAGCTCCTCGGGGCTGGTCCTGCCGTTCGCCTCCTGGGCGCGCGAGGCCCACGTGACCGGCTGCTCGCCGATGGCACCGGAGGAGTCGAAGGTGACGACACCGCTGCCCTCGAGCAGGTTGCCTTCCCAGACGGTGTGTGCGGAGCGCGTGGTAGCCACGAGTTCTTCCTTTCGCGTGCGGACTCGCGTGCGGGCCCGTCGCCGGGCCCCGTGTCCCCCATCCGATCACACTACGGCTCAACTCACGCGGAGGACCTGCCCTCTGGGGGTGTGCGTGCGGCCAGGGGTGCGCTGCCGGACGTCAGGCGGCGTGCTCCTCCTCGGTGGCCTCCAGCGGCACCTGCGGTCCGTTCGCCTCGCGCAGCCAGCGCCGCAGGACCCGGTGCACGTGCTCGGCGCCGACGAGTTCCTCGCCCTCGCCGACCGGTGCGGAGACGCCGAGCGGGGACATCAGGAAGGGTCTGCCCTGGGCGCCGCCGAGGCCGCCGTGGGAGCCGATCTGCTCCTCGAAGGCGAGGACTTCGCCGTCGGCCGGGTCGTGGAAGGAATTGACCATGATGTCGGCGGTGTGCGGGAAGGAGTGCGTGCGGCGTATCGCGTCGGCCGCGCCCGGACCGAAGGGGGCGAGCGGCCCCGGGTCGTCGTCGAGGGCGGCCAGCGGGATCTCGGCGCCGTACGCGCCGAGGACGACACCGCCGTGCTCCTCGCTGCGGACCAGCAGGAAGCCGATGCCGGGGTGGTTGGCGAGGGTCGGCAGCAGCGCGGGGTGGCGGGCGTCGATCTCCTCCTTGCTCATCCGGTGCGGGACGTCCGGGAAGGAGACCAGGCCGAGGTTGCCGGAGGCCAGCACGATCGGCTCGGAGTCACGGGCGGGCCGGTGCTGCTCGCCGGTCTCCGCGACGGGGAAGCGCAGCGCGGCGCGCACGGCGGCGCGGGCCTCCGCGCCGCTGCGGGTGCGCTCGGCCTTGCGCGGTACGGGCATGCCGCAGCCGGCCCGCACCAGGTCGCCGAGCGTGAGGCCGTAGCGGGAGCGGAAGGTCTCGCCCGGGCTCTGGCCGTGGTCGGACAGCACGACGATCCGGTACGGGCGCGGGGCGTGCTCGGCCACGTTCTCGATCAGGGCGAGCGAGCGGTCGAGGCGTTCGAGGACCTTCTGCGCGTCCCGGCTCGCCGGGCCGGAGTGGTGGGCGACCTCGTCGTAGGCCACCAGGTCGGCGAAGACGGCCGTGCGGCCGACGAGCATGTCGCCGGTCACGGCGGCCACGACGACGTCCCGCTCGACGACCGTCGCGAAGGCCCGGACGAGGGGGTAGAGGCCGCCGCGGGAGACGCGCGGGCGTTGCTTGCGCAGGCTCGCGCGGGTGGACTGGCCGATCTCGCGGCCCACCTCGGCGATGAAGGACAGCGCCGTGCGCACGGCGTTGGCCGGGTCGGAGAAGTAGGCGAAGTAGCCCGCGCGGGAACGGTTCTCCCGGCTGCGGCGGCGGGCCGCTATGGACAGCACGAGGGCCTGCTGTTCGGCACCGCCGCTGAACAGGTTGCCGCGGCTGGCACCGTCGACGGCGAGCAGCCCGCCGTGCCCCGCGTGCTCGACGGCGCGGCGCTGGAGTTCGGCGGCGCTGGTCGGACGGTTGCAGACGACCACCTCCCGGGTGTCCTTCTCGTACCAGCGGAAGGCGGGGACGTCGTGGTTGCTGCCGTGCAGGATGCCGAGCTGGCTGGCGCCGGTCTGGCTGGACCAGTCGGTGCGCCAGGGGGTGAGCCGGTGGGTGGGGCGGCCGCCGTCGCCGATGTCGAGCCAGCGGGCGACGGTGGGCATCAGGCCCCTGCCGACGGCGTCGAGCAGGGTGTCGTGGCCGACGCCGTCGAGCTGCACGAAGACCGTGCCGGGGCCGGCCGGTGCGGGCGGTCCGGACCGGCGGCGGCGGTCGGAGAGGCGGTAGAGCCTGCGGCGGTAGGCGTCGTCGTCCCGCACGGCCAGGGCCGCGCCGGTCGCGGACGCCACCGCGGACATCACGGCGGCGACCACGACGGCGGTCTCCGGCGCCGCGGCACCGCGCTCGGCCGGGTTCAGGTGCAGGGCGAGCAGCAGCAGGGCGCCGTTGAGGAAGAAGACCAGCAGTCCCAGCACCAGTGCCGGTACGAGCAGCAGCAGCCGGACGAGCAGCGGCCACACCAGGGCCGACAGCAGACCGAAGGCACCGGCCCCGAAGGCCGCCGTGACGGCTATGTCCGTCGCGCTGTCGCCGTTCTCCGCGCGGAGCCGGAAGTCGGGGAGGATCCCGGCGAGTACGAGCATGGTGACGGTGGAAACCGCCCACACGGCGACGCTCCGCCCCACCTGACTGGCGGCCCGCCGCCATCGCACGCCCCGCACGCCCAGCCACCTCACGTCCATGGCCCGCAGCCGCGGCGAGCCCTCCCCCACAGTGTCTCAACGTCCGGCCGGGCGGTTTCGTCCCCGGGCCGCACACCGGTGAGGGGACGGCGTCAGCGCCCGTCGTAGCCGGCCGTCGGCATCGACAGCCGCCGGTGCACGCACGCCTTCATCGCCGCGTCGTACGCAGGCTCCGCATGCCCCACCGTCTCCACCCGTACACCGCGCCGGGCGCATTCGGCGGTGAACTCCTCGACGGAGGCGAGCGCGCTCTCCAGGACCCGCCGGCTGGGCGCCACGAAGAGGTCGAGGCCGGGCCGGACGCCGTCCCACAGGGCGCCGTGGTCGGGCCGCAGCCCCCGGACCAATAACTCCCGGCTGATCACGTAGCCCCGCTCGGCGGCCCAGCGGGCGCACATGGCGTGCTGACTGCGGGAGTCGACGAGGAACGGATCGTCGTCCAGTTCCTCCAGCGGCGTCAGACTCGCGATCGCCGTGACCCGCACCGGCACCATGGCGTCCCCCCTCACCTCCGGTTTCGCCGCCGACCCTACTCCTGCACGTAGGCTTCGGGGGAGTCGCGCGAAGGAGGCAAAGAAGTGCCGGTGGAGATCACCTGGTGGGGTCACGCCACTTGCACCGTCGAGGATTCGAACGTGCGCGTGCTCACGGATCCCCTGTTCGCACGCCGGCTCGCACACCTGCGGCGCCGGCGCGGCGCGCTGCCGCCCCCGGGCGCCCCGCACGCGGACGTGGCGCTGGTGTCGCATCTGCACGCCGACCACCTGCACGTGCCGTCGCTGATGCGGCTCGCCGAGGGCACGCGCCTGCTCGTGCCCCGGGGTGCGCGCCGGGCTGTGCCGGGTCTGCGCCGGCTCACGCACCTGCGGGTGCGCGAGGTGGCGCCAGGCGACGAGACGCCGGTCGGCGACATCGTCGTACGGGCCGTGCCCGCGCGGCACGACGGGCGGCGGCTCCCGTTCGGGCCGCACCGTTCCCCCGCGCTCGGCTATGTCATATCCGGCGAGGCCCGGACCTACTTCGCCGGGGACACGGGCCTGTTCGACGACATGGCCAAGGAGGTCGGGCCGGTCGAGGTGGCGTTGCTGCCGGTGGGCGGCTGGGGACCGTACCTGGGCGAGGGGCACCTGGACGCGGGCCGGGCGGCGCAGGCGCTGGCGCGGCTGGCGCCGCGCAGTGCGGTGCCGGTGCACTACGGCACGTACTGGCCGATCGGCATGGACGCCGTGCGCCCCCACGAGTTCCACGCGCCCGGGGACGAGTTCGTCCGGCTCGCGGCCCGGCACGCGCCCGCGGTTTCGGTGCACCGGCTCGGGCACGGGGAGAGCGTGCGCCTGGAGGCCGCGCGGTGAACTGGTCCGCGCCTGCCGCGCTCACGCCCCTGCTCGCGGCATCGGCCGTCACCCCGGCGTCCGTGGTGCCGGCGTCCACGCAGCAGGCGATCGGCTATCCGACGCTCTTCGTGCTGGTGCTGGCCGGGGCGCTGGTGCCGGTGATTCCGACCGGCGCGCTGGTGAGTTCGGCGGCGGTGGTCGCCGTGCACCGGACGGCGCCGTTCTCGCTGGCGATGGTGTTCGTGACGGCGTCGCTGGCGGCGTTCCTGGGTGATGCGGCGCTGTACTGGCTGGGGCGGCGCGGACTGAAGTCGAAGAACGGGTCGCGGTGGCTGGAGGCGATCCGGTCGCGGGCGCCGGAGGACCGGCTGGAGCAGGCGCAGGAGAAGCTCGCCGCGCACGGGGTCGCCGTGCTGGTGTTGTCCCGGCTGGTGCCGGCCGGGCGGATTCCGGTGATGCTGGCGTGTCTGCTGGCCCAGTGGCCGATGCGGAGGTTCGCCCGGGGGAATTTCCCGGCGTGTCTGGCGTGGACCGTGACGTATCAGTTGATCGGGATTCTCGGGGGGTCGCTGTTCGACGAGCCGTGGCAGGGCGTGCTGGCGGCGATCGCGCTGACCGTGCTGGTCAGTGCGGTGCCGGCGGTGGTGCGGCGGGTCCGGTAGCGCCGTGGTGGTTCGCGGTTGTCCTCGGGGTGCGGGTGGTGCGGGGTTGATCGCGCAGTTCCCCGCGCCCCTTGGACACCTACAGCACCTTTGACGCGCCGATGGGCATGTCCCACAGGTCTTCCCGGGGCAGGCCCGCCTTCTCCCAGGCCGCCCGCACCCGCGTCAGGGGCTCCATGACCGGCTCGGCCGACAGGACGAACGTCGCCCAGTGCATGGGGGCCATCCTGGCCGCGCCCAGGTCCTGGGCCGCGAGGACCGCTTCTTCGGGGTCGCAGTGGACGTCACGGAGCCACCAGCGGGGGTCGTAGGCGCCGATGGGCAGGAGGGCCAGGTCGATTCCCGGGTAGCGGCGGCCGATGCGGGAGAACCAGTGGCCGTAGCCCGTGTCGCCGGCGAAGTAGACGCGTTGTCCGTCCCGGTCGGTGAGGACCCAACCGCCCCACAGGCTGTGGCAGGTGTCGGTGAGGCTGCGCTTGGACCAGTGGTGGGACGGGACGAAGTCGAAGCGGACGCCGTCCAGTTCGGCCGCCTCCCACCAGTCGAGCTCCGTCACGCGCGTGAAGCGGCGGCGGTGGAACCAGCGGGCGAGCCCGGCCGGGACGAACACCGGGGTGTCGCGCGGGAGTCGGCGCAGGGTGGGGGCGTCGAGGTGGTCGTAGTGGTTGTGGCTGATGACGACGGCGTCGACGCGCGGCAGGTCCTCCCAGGGGACGCCGACGGGGGTGATGCGCGCGGGCGTGCCGAGGATGCGGCGGGACCAGACCGGGTCGGTGAGGACCGTCAGTCCGCCGATGCTCAGCACCCAACTGGCGTGGCCCGCCCAGGTGACGGCGACGGTGCGGGCGTCGACACGGGGCAGCGGGGCCGGGGCGTAGGGCAGCCGGGGGATGTCGGCCAGGCCCTGCGGGTCGGGTCTCACCGCTCCCTCGCGGGCGAAGCGGGCCATGGCCTTCAACCCCGGGAGCGGCGCGGTCAGCCGGTCGTGGAAGGTGCGTGGCCACACCCGCCGCTCGGCCAGGGGCCGGGGTTCGGCCAGGGGCGGAGACGGGGGTGCGAGGGGCGAGGGGAGCACGGGCTCGTCGACTGCCCGAGGGACCGCGCCGGTGATCGACTCTGACTGCTGCGTCATCGAGGAGACTCCCATCGCTCAGCGTCGTCGCGGAGATCGTCGAAGACCGACTTCAGCTGGATCAACGCGTGGTGCACGTGCGGCAGTTCCAACGGTGTGGGTGAGGTGAGGCATTCCGCGCGTTCCGCCTCGGAACCGGCCACCAGTGCGCCGGTGGAAAGCCGCACGCGCGGGGCTTCGAGGTCGTCGCCGAAGCGGTGCCCGCCCGGCGCGGACATGCCGAGGCGTGCGGTGAGGAAGTCTTCCAGTTCCTGTGCGTCGCCGATGCCGTGCGCGGCCAGCGCGGGGCTCAGCGGGGCCAGGTCCACGTACAGGTGGCGGCCCGACCGCGGGGGCCGGGCGAGGGCGCCCGCCGCGACGACGGCGGTGTGCGCCGCGGCGGCCAGGAGCGCGTGCAGGCGCACGGCGGCCGCCACGCGCGCGGTGACGGCGTCCGGCTCCCCGAGGGCGTACCCGGCCGCCGCGGCGACGGGCGCGGCCACGCGGGCGTCGAGGGCGGTGAGCACGTCGAGGACGCGCGCGTGGAGGGCGGCCCCGTCCTCCCCGGCCGGGAAACGGGCCACGGCGGCGGGCCAGCCGGCCGGGAGCAGGGCTCCGGCCAGGTCGGTGACGACGGTGACCCGGTCGGGCATCATCTCGGCGGGACTGAGCAGCACCGTTTCGTGCGGATCGTGCAGGGTGTCGCGCCAGGTCTCGTCGCTGACCAGGTGCAGGCCCTCCCCCTGTGCGGCCTCGACGGTCTCGTGGAGCAGTTCGGGAGGGGCGACGGTCGCGGTGGGGTCGTCGGCGACGGACAGCACGAGCAGTCGTGGGTCGCCGCCCTCGGCACGGACCCGGCGCACGGTCTCCAGCAGGGCGTACGGGTCGGGAACCCCGCCGCTCTCGGGCGGGGTCGGCACATGGAAGGCGGGGCGCCCCAGCAGACGCGCGTACGGCGCCCACCAGGCGGCGCAGGGTCTCGGTACGAGGACGTCGCCGCCGAGGGCGGCGGTCAGCGCGAGCAGCAGGGCGGGCGCGCCGGGTGCGGACGCCACCCGGTCCGGGTCGCAGCGCAGTCCGCGCCGGTCCCAGTAACCGCAGGCGGCCTCGCGCAGGGTCCGGTTGCCGCCGACCGGCTCGTGGCCGCCCCGGGACGCCGCGGCGGCGAGCACCGCGGACAGCTCCGGCAGGACCGGCAGCCCGTCCTCGGGGAGCGGTGGCCCGAACCGGACGGGGCCGTGACCTTCGGGGGCCGTCCGCCGCATCCGTACCTCCGCAGTGCCAGTGCCTGGTGCCGCCGTGTCGTGCCGCCCCGGCGCGTGCGCCGTTCGCTGCCGGGTGGTCCGTACGGCGCGGCTCGTGCCCTCGGCCACCGAGTACCCCGCGTGCCGCCGCCTCATGGGCGCCGGCCGGGTCGTGAGGGTCACAGCATGAGCGGGCCCGGCCGGGGAAGCCGCTGCCGTCCGGGGCGGCGGACCGGGCCCCGGAGGTCAGCGGTGGGGGTCGCTTCCACGGTTGCGCAGCCGGTGCACGGCGGCGCCGAACGCGCCCGCGATCAGAACCCCGCCCGCCACCAGGGCGGGCACGGAGTCGGTGAAGGCGCCGCCGTCACCGGCCCGCACTCCACGCTGGACGGCTGCCGGTTCGCAGTCGGTGTGCTGCGGTTCGTGGTGGTGCGGGGGCTCGGGGCAGGGTTTGTGGGCGGGTGGGTCCGCGGGCCGGTGCGACGGCTTGTGGGGCGGGGAGTCGTGGGTCACGGTGAACGTGGCGCTCCACGGTGTGCCCTCGCCGCCGGGAGCGGCCGGGCAGGTGCCGTCGACGGTCCACGCCGAGTCCTCACCCTGGGCGTCCGGATCACCCTCGAAGCTCTCCGCCGAGGCGATCAGAGCCGTGCCGCGGTAGGCCGGGCCGGACACCTCGTCGTCGTTGCCGGAGACGAGTTGCAGCGGCACCGTGCCCTCCTCGAAGGCCTGCGAGGTGGCGTCGATGCTGTCGGGCGGCGGCCCTTCGGTCGGGTCGCAGCCGACCGAGACGGTGAGCGTGCCTCCGGGCTGGACGGCGGCGGGACTGACCTCGACGGCCGGTTCGGAGAACTCGGCCGGTGCGAAGCCCACCAGGGCTGAGCCCGCCAGGACGGAGACGGACAGGGCGTACAGGCTGCGGCGCATCGAGGGGACTCCTTCGGTGGTGTTACCCCTCTGCCATGACAGCCAGGCCTCCGTGTCGTTGCGCGCGGCGAGGCCCCATTGGCGGGACAGTGCCATTCAAACGGGTGAATACGGAGCGCCCCGGGGACCCGGGACGGTGGCGTGTGCGGCTCCGCCGCGTCGGTGTGACGAGCCATCACGGCACCGCACCCGCACGACCACGTCAACCCCTGCGGCCCTAGGCGACGTCCCGCATGACCTGCTCCCGTACCCGCCCGCAGCACCGGCTGATCAGCCGGGACACGTGCATCTGCGAGATGCCCAGCTCCTCGGCGATCCGGCTCTGCGTCATGTCGTCAAAGAACCTCATGTACAGGATCGCCCGCTCCCGCTCGGGCAGGGCGGCCAGCCGCGCCTTGACGGATTCGCGGTCGACGACCGTGTCGAGGGCGGGGTCGGTGGAGCCCAGCGCGTTGCCCAGGGAGTACCCGTCCTCGCTGCCGGGCAGCTCCGCGTCCAGGGACAGCGCCGTGAAGCTCTCCAGCGCCTCCAGGCCGGCCCGGACGTCCTCCTCGCTCATGTCGGCGTGTGCGGCGAGCTCGGCCACGGTGGGCTGCCGGCCGGCGATGCTCTGGGACAGGTCCTGGCCGGCGGCCCGCACCCGGTTGCGCAGATCCTGGACGCGGCGGGGCACGTGCAGGGTCCACATGTGGTCCCTGAAGTGCCGCTTGATCTCTCCGGTGATGGTGGGTACGGCGTAGCTCTCGAAGGCGTGGCCGCGGTCGGGGTCGTACCGGTCGACGGCCTTGACCAGGCCGAGGGCCGCGACCTGGCGCAGATCCTCGTAGTTCTCGCCGCGGCTGCGGAAGCGTCCGGCGAGGCGGTCGGCCATGGGCAGCCAGGCTTCGACGATCTCGTCGCGGAGGGCGTCGCGCTCCGGGCCGGCGGGCATCGAGGTGAGCCTGCGGAAGGCCTCTGCGGTGTCGGGGGCGTCGTCGTGGGGGTGCTTCTGCGCGCGGATTCGGGTCGGCATGATGCGTCGCAATCCCTTGGAAGTGCAGTGGGCCGGACGGTCACCGTGGAAGCGCATCCGCTGTGGGACAGGGCCTCGGGTGCGGCGCGACGCCGCTCCCACGGGCGTGCCTCCTGTCCGAAGCACTCAAGGGCGCCTGCCCCCGGCCCCCACCCGCAAACCCGGAGAGCTTTTCGGCTGTCGCGCAGTGTGACTCGCGCCGCCGGCTCCCGTCGTCGTCCGCCGCCTCCTCGCCCAGGGTGCCGGGGACCGGAAGCCGCCGGTCAGGCAGGGCTTCACGGCGCGGGTGCGGGAGTCCCCGACGAGGCGGGAGAAGAGACGACCGCCGCGGCGGCGGGCGGCGCGGCGGCCGGTTCACGCCGGTCGGCGTCGTCCTGCGGCAGCAGCAGCTCCTCGTAACGGCCCAGCACCAGCACGACTCCGAGCATGAGCACCGGTATGAGCACAGCGAGCAACGCCATGGCGTGTCCTTCCCCAGGGAGGTGTGGGGGGGGACGATCCGGGTCTCCCGCGAGGCGTGGCGCAAACCGGTGCGGACGGCGGCGATCGGGCCGACGGAATCCGTGTCGCCCTCCGGTGTTCGGGTACGCGGTGCGGGCCCCCGAACGTCTGGAGGGAGACATGCAGCGAGGCAGCGACCGGCTGAGCGTCCACCGGGACGACGAGATGAAACACGAACTGCAGGGTCTGCTCAGGTCCGGGCACCCCACGCGCAGTGAGGAGTGGCACGACCCGGAGCCGGCCGCCGAGGACGACCCCGAGGTCGCCCGCGGGCCGGTGACGCCGAGCCGTGCGCCGACGTCATTGGAGTCGGTGCGGCTGGAACTGGCGCGGATGCTGGGCCGCAAGGCGTTCCCCGCGAGCCCGCGGGAGCTGGCACGCGAGCTGCGCGGCCACCAGGCGCCCGACGCCCTCGTCGAGGCCTTGGAGGGGCTGCCGCGCCAGGAGCGCTACGGCAATGTCCAGGAGCTGGCCCAGGCCCTCGTCCGGGCCCGGGAGACGGGTCCGCAGGAGTACGCGTAGGGACCGCGGCGGGGGGCACCGCGGCCCTGCCGCGGTGCCCCCCGCCGGGCTGGGAAACGGAGGGAAGGCCCAGTGATGGCCGAGTACGTCAAGGACGTGATGACAGCGGGTGTGGTCGCCGTGCGCCCGGACGCCTCGCTCGTCGAGGCGGCGCAGCTGATGCGGACGCAGAACATCGGCGACGTGGTGGTGGCCGAGGGGCAGGACGTGATCGGCGTGCTGACCGACCGTGACATCACCGTACGGGCCGTCGCGGACGGCGCCGACCCGATGACGGTCAGCGCGCAGACCGTGTGCACCAGGAATCCGGTGACGGTGACGCCGGACGACCGGGTGGCGACCGCGGTGGAGCTGATGCGCGAGCACGCGGTACGCCGGCTGCCCGTGGTGGAGCACGGCCTGCCGGTCGGGATCGTGAGCCTCGGTGACGTCGCCGAGGCCGAGGACCCGGCGTCGGCACTCGCCGACATCAGCCGGGCCGCCCCGGACGCCCGGGGCGATGCGTGAGCCCCGACCGGCCCGGCGGAACGGTGCCACCGGCGCCACGAAGAACGAGAACCACGAGAACCGTGCAGGGAGCCGTGCGGCGCGCCGGAGCGCCGTCCGCTCCCGGAAAGGACGCTGACATCATGCGTATCGCGTTTCTGGTCGCGCCCGAGGGCGTCGAGCAGGTCGAGCTGACCGACCCGTGGCAGGCCGTGAAGGACGCCGGCCACGAGCCCGTGCTGGTGTCCACGCAGCAGGGTGAGATCCAGGCCTTCAACCACCTCGACAAGGCGGACACGTTCCCCGTGGACGAGGTCGTGGGCGACGCCGCACCGGACTCCTTCGGTGCCCTCGTGCTGCCGGGCGGTGTCGCCAACCCGGACTTCCTGCGGATGGACGACAAGGCCGTCGCCTTCGTCCGGGACTTCTTCGAGCACGGCCGCCCCGTGGCCGCGATCTGCCACGCGCCGTGGACGCTGGTCGAGGCGGACGTGGTACGCGGCCGGGTACTCACCTCCTGGCCGAGCCTGCGGACGGACATCCGCAACGCGGGCGGCACCTGGGTCGACCAGCAGGTGCAGGTCTGCGACCACGGTGCGAACAAGCTGATCACCAGCCGCAAGCCGGACGATCTGAAGGCGTTCTGCGAGACCTTCCTGGACGTCTTCGCGCAGGAGGCCGCCTGATCGCGTCCCCCGCCGACCGCGGACAGGCACAGCGCGAGGCGTCCGGTCGGACGCCCCCACCGCCGGTCCGTTCACCACCGGTCAGGGCGTCGAGGTGGACCACAACCGACGACAGGGTGGTGCACGCGCGGGGCGCGGGTGCGTACGGCTATGTCGAACCGTACGAGTCCTGCGCGGAGTTCACCCGCGCGGCTTTCCTCCCGAGGAGTTCTGGGACGCGTTGGCGGCGGTCGCGGGACATCGCCACGGGGTGAGGCCGGTGATGGGGCGCTGAGCCGCGGGCTCGGGCCGGTGGTCTCCGCCCCGGTCCGGGCGTCCGTGCCGGTGCTGTTCCCGGTCGTTCCCTCGGAGGGGCTCAGGTGCCGGGGGTCGTGGGGGTCGTCGACTCCCCGCTCCCCCGCTCCCGGGCCCCTTCGCGTGTGCGGCCCGCGGCCACCGGGCGGCTCGGGTTGCGGCGCAGGTACTCGCCCTCGAGCTGTGCCATGCGCTCGTTGTGGGCGCGCAGCGCGTCGTTCGAGCCGTAGAGCAGTGTGTCGTGGCGTGTGCGGTGGATGGTCTCCAGCTCTTTCATGAGCTGCTGGTCGTCCAGCCGGTCAGGATCCACTCCGGTCATCGTCTCGCCCCGCTCGTCGTGTTCGTCTCCGCCGTCCGGGTACCCGCCCCCGGAGCAACTGAGCACTACCCCCGAGCGGCATCCGGGAGGAACCATGGATCTCGCCTTTCTGCACCCACTGTACGAACACTCCGGGCCCTGGGCCTCCGTGTACGTCGACACCTCACGGCACACGGAGGGCACTCCCCACGAGCGGGAGCTGACCGCCCAGGCGATGGCCGGGCAGCTGGCCGAACAGGGAGCGGACGAGGCGACGTGCCAGGCCGTGCGCAGCGCGATCGAGGATCTGAAGCACTCCTCCGAGCCACACGGCCGGGCCTTCTTCGCCCGCGCCGGCGAGGTCGTCCTCGACCCGCCGCTGGTCCGTCCCCCGCGGGGCGGTGACTGGGCCGAATGGGCACCGCTGCCGCGGGTCGCGCCGCTGCTGGAGCTGGCCGGGGAGGACCCGGTGTGCGTGGTGGCGTACGTCGACCGCAAGGGCGCGGACTTCGAGCTGCGCAACGCGCTGGGCCGGGAGGACGCCGGAAGCGTCACCGGGCGGCAGTGGCCGGTGCACCGGACGAGCTCCGCGGACTGGTCCGAGCGGCACTTCCAGCTGCGGGTGGAGAACACCTGGGAGCACAACGCCGCGGAGATCGCCGACGCGCTCGCGGTGTGCCAGGAGGAGACCAAAGCCGACCTGCTGATTCTCGTCGGCGACGACCGTGAGCGGCGGTCCGTGCACGAGCGGCTGCCCAAGCGGCTGCACGACCTGGTGGTGGAGGCGCCGCACGGCACGGGCAGCCGGCTGCTCGACGAGGACGTGGAGCGGGCCCGGGCGGAGCACGTGGGGCGGCGGGCCGAGGCGGAACTGGAGCGCTTCCGCGCCTCCCGCACCCCGGATGACGAGGGCCGGGCCGGAGCCGTCGAAGGCGTGCCGGCGCTGGTCGAGGCGGCGCGGGAGCACCGCATCGACGAGCTGCTGGTCAGGGTGGACGGGCCCGACGCGCACCGCGAGGTGTGGATCGGGGAGGACCCCGACCAGCTCGCCGTGCGCCGCACGGACCTGAAGGTCCTCGGCGAGCAGCACTCGTGGCCGGCCCGCGCCGACGACGCGCTGATCCGCTCCGCGGTGGCCACGGACGCGCCCGCGCTGGCGGTTTCCCAGGAGGAGGTCCCGGTGGGGGGCCTCGGAGCGCTGCTGCGCTGGAAGTGACCGGGGTTGCTGTGCGCCCGGCCTCCGTGGCGCTGCTGCACACGTCGCGTGTGCGGGCACATCGTGGCCGGTCGCGCAGTTCCCCGCACCCCCTGAGGGGGCGCGCTCCCTAGCGCGCCCGTTCCACCCGTCGTTCGTCCCAGACCGGGTCCGGGGTCTCCCGGACCCGGCCGTCGCTGCCGAAGACCAGGAAGCGGTCGAAGGAGCGGGCGAACCAGCGGTCGTGGGTGACGGCGAGAACCGTGCCGTCGAAGGCCTCCAGGCCCTCCTGGAGCGCCTCGGCGGACTCCAGGTCCAGGTTGTCGGTCGGCTCGTCCAGCAGCAGCGCCGTCACGCCCTGGAGCTCGAGCAGCAGGATCTGGAAGCGTGCCTGCTGGCCTCCGGAGAGGCGTTCGAACGTCTGCTCCGCCTGCTGGGTGAGCTCGTAGCGGCGCAGTCGCGAGGACGCGGCGCCGCGGTCCTGTGCGTGTTCCTTCCACAGGATGTCGAGGAGCGTGCGACTCTCCAGCTCCGGGTGTGCGTGCGTCTGCGCGAAGTGGCCGGGCACGACGCGTGCGCCCAGCTTCCAGTGCCCTGTGTGCGCCACGTCGTCACCGGCCAGCAGGCGCAGGAAGTGGGACTTGCCGGAGCCGTTGGAACCGAGGACGGCGACGCGTTCGCCGTAGAAGACCTCCAGGTCGAAGGGTTTCATCAGGCCGGTGAGCTCCAGGTTCGCGCAGGTGACCGCCCGGACGCCGGTACGGCCGCCCTTGATGCGCATCCTGATGTCCTGCTCGCGCGGTGGCTCCGGCGGCGGGCCGGCCTCCTCGAACTTGCGCAGCCGGGTCTGCGCGGCGGCGTAGCGGGAGGCCATCTCATGGCTGATCGCGGCGGCCTGACGCAGTGTCAGCACGAGCTTCTTCAGCTGCGCGTGCTTCTCGTCCCAGCGCCTGCGCAGCTCCTCGAAGCGGGCGAAGCGCTCGCGCCGGGCCTCGTGGAAGGTGGCGAAACCGCCGCCGTGCACCCAGGCGTCGGCCCCGGCGGGGCCGGGTTCCAGGGAGATGATCCGCTGGGCGGCTCGGGCGAGGAGTTCTCGGTCGTGGGAGACGAACAGAACCGTCTTGCGGGTCTCCTTCAGCCGTTCCTCCAGCCACCGCTTGCCGGGGACGTCGAGGTAGTTGTCGGGCTCGTCGAGGAGCAGCACCTCGTCCGTGCCGCGCAGCAGCGCCTCCAGGACGAGCCGCTTCTGCTCGCCGCCGGAGAGGGTGCGGACCTCCCGGAACTGCGCCTTGTCGTAGGGCACCCCGAGCGCGGCCGTGGTGCACATGTCCCACAGCGTCTCGGCCTCGTAGCCGCGGACCTCCGCCCAGTCGGCGAGGGCCTGCGCGTACGCCAGCTGGGCGGCCTCGTCGTCGACGGTCATGATGGCGTGCTCGGCCTTGTCGACGGCCTTCGCCGCCTCGCGGATGCGGGGCGTGGCGACGGACACGAGCAGGTCCCGCACGGTGGTCTCGTCGCGTACGGAGCCCACGAACTGCCGCATGACGCCGAGCCCGCCGCCGACGACCACGGAGCCGCCGTGCGGCTTGAGCTCACCGGCGAGCATCCGCAGCAGGGTGGTCTTCCCGGCGCCGTTGGGCCCGACGAGGGCCACGACGGCCCCCTCCCCCACCCGGAAGGAGACATCACCCAGCAGCGCCCTTCCATCGGGCAGGTAGTACTCCAGGTGCGCGGCTTCGAGGTGTCCCATGGGCGCGATTCTGGGCGGGCCCGGGTCCGGGGGGCAAACGGGTTTCGGCGCGGGGTGCCGGTCAGACGGCTTCCAGCGGCCGGTGCGGCTCGCTCGGGAGCTCCACATCGATCGGGTCTCCGGGGCGCACCACGCCCCCCTCCCGCACCACGCTCATGATCCCCGCCTTGCGCACGATGTTCCCCGCCTCGTCGCGTCCGACGACCTGCTTGAGCAGACCGTCCTGGAAATGATCGATCTGCAGGCAGGGGTTGCGCAGCCCGGTGACCTCGAGGACCGCGCCGTCGCCGATGTGCAGCAGCGTGCCGGTCGGCAGTCCGAGCAGGTCGATGCCCCGCGTGGTGATGTTCTCGCCGAGTTGGCCGGGCGCCACGTCGAATCCGCCCTCGCCCACCTCCGCGAAGAGTTCTTCGTGCATGAGGTGGACCTGGCGCAGGTTCGGCAGGGTGGGGTCCTGTGCGACGCGTGAGCGGTGCTTGACCGTCACCCCGGCGTGCACGTCCCCTTCCACCCCGAGCCCGGTGAGCAGCGTGATGCTCTCGCGGTTCGGCTTGGTGAAGGAGTACTCCCCGTTGCTGCTGACGGCTGTCACGTGCGCGTTCATCTGTCGGTTTCCCCCCTGTGTCGCCGTTGGTGATCGTCGCGAGCCTGCCCGGTGGAAGCCGATGTGTCCAGCCCTCCTGAACTGACACACCGTCAGTCCATATGGCAGGACGCTTGGTCTCAACATGCGGCCATACCGCGTACGGTGATCTCCTGCCGACCCGACCGGAAGGGGTGGGATCCGCCATGCCGGAACCCCGGGACACCGCCGTCTACACCCACGGGCACCACGAGTCCGTCCTGCGCTCGCACACCTGGCGGACCGCCGCCAACTCCGCCGCCTATCTGGTGCCTTCGCTCAGGCCTCACATGAAGATCCTCGACATCGGCTGCGGGCCGGGCACGATCACCGCCGACCTGGCGGAGCTCGTGCCCGACGGACAGGTCACCGGCGTCGACCGGGTCCCGGAGATCCTGGAGCGGGCACGCGCCACAGCGGCCGGGCGCGGACTGACCAACATCGACTTCGCGGTCGCCGACGTGCACGCACTGGACTACCCGGACGACACGTTCTGCGTGGTCCACGCCCACCAGGTGCTCCAGCACGTGGGCGACCCGGTGCGGGCGCTGCGCGAGATGAAGCGGGTCGTCAGGCCCGGCGGGATCGTCGCCGTGCGGGACGCGGACTACGCGGCCATGGCCTGGTACCCGGCGTCCGAGGGGCTCGACGCCTGGCTGGACCTCTACCGCCGGGTCGCCCGGGCCAACGGCGGCGAGCCGGACGCCGGACGCCGGCTGAAGGCCTGGGCGCTGCGGGCCGGGTTCGCGGACATCACGGCGACGTCCGGCACGTGGACCTTCGACACGCCCGAGGAGCGGGCCTGGTGGAGCGGTCTGTGGGCGGACCGCACACTGGCCTCCGCGTACGCGGACCGGGCCCGGCTGGGCGGGCACGCCGACGACGGACAACTGCGGGCGGTGGCCGAGGCCTGGCGGGAGTGGGGCCCGCGGGAGGACGGATGGTTCAGCGTGCTGCACGGAGAAATTCTCTGCCGCAAGGAAGCCTGAAGCACCGTTTCGGGGACACCCTGAAAGCAGGAGGTTCGAATTATGGTTCCCATCCTGCTGGTGCTGCTTCTGGCCCTGGTTCTGTTCGGCGCCGGATTTGCAGTAGAGGTTCTCTGGTGGATCGCACTCGCGGTTCTCGTGCTGTGGCTGCTGGGATTCTTCGTCCGCGGCACGTCGGCAACCGGCGGCAGGGGCCGTTGGTACAGGTGGTGAATGAGCACTCGTCTCCCCGGGCCTGGGGCAGGCCCGGGGAGACGGGTGCGCGCGTCAGTCCCGCGGGAGCAGCGGCCCGAGCGGCCCGAGGTCCAGGTTGAGGTCCTCGGGCCGCAGTCCGTAGCGCTCGCGCAGTTCCGTCATCCGCTCGTCGAGCAGCATGAGCGTGAGCCCGATCCGCTCCTCCTGCTCCTCGCTCAAATCCCCCACGTCGAACCGGCGCAGCGCCTGGCGCTCCATGAGCTGGCGCAGCAGCTCCACCACCGTCAGCACGAGTTTGACCAGGTCGCGCTCGACGGTGTCGGGCTCCAGATCCATGTGGTTCGAGCGCGGCCGGGGGTTCTCCGGGGCGGTCACAGCAACTCCTCGAACGGTGAGGGCACCTGGGCGTTCACCGAGCTGATGAGCGCGTTGAGGTCGATACGGACCAGGTCGACGTCGGCGATGCGCAGGGTGATGTCCCCCGTGATCACGACGCCGCCGGCGAGCAGCCGGTCGAGCAGGTCCACGAGGGCGACCTCACGGCGTTCCACTATGGTCACGGATTCTCCCCGTTCACGTGGCCTCCCCGGCGAACGAATAGGCCGCCCAGGGGCCGGTGAGTTCGATGCGCATTCCAGGCGCCTCCCCCTTCGTGCGGTCCACCAGTTCCACGAATTCCTCGGAATGCGCACGCGGGACGAGATAGGCGGCATTCAGCACGTTCCGCCCCGTCGCCTTGGAAAGCGCGGGGTTCTGGGGGGGATGCAACCGGGAATCCTCCGCGAATGCGGAGAGCTCCTCGTGCAGCCGGTTCGAGAAAGCCTCGGCCTTCTGCCACATTTCTTCGTGGGACCTGGTCTGCATGCGCCGCTGCCGCAGGTAGTCCCGGCCCGACGCGGGTTTCTGCGCGGACGTGGCGCTCTCCTGCGGTTCGGACTCGGCGTAGACCTTGACGCCCCACTCCACGCGGCCTTCCAGCCGGTCCAGGGTGCGCCGGAAGTCCTCCTCGCGGGCCTCGATCATCATCCGCACGCCGCTGTCGTCGTGGAAGACGGTGCCGAGACGCAGCGGCAGCGGGGTGGTGACCGTGGTGAGCGCGTCGATGACGCCCTGGTGGGCGCGGGCGGTCTCGGTCAGCCAGTCCAGGTCCTCCAGATGGCGCCGGAGCGGCTCTTCGGCGAAGTCCCGCTCCGGCACGTGGCTCACCACGGCCACCAGGCCGTGGTGAGTCAGTGCTCTGGGTGGATCACCCGCGACCCCGGTCAGCTGGGCCTGGAGGGGTGTGCCGAAGGGGCGGCAGACGGCGTAGACGTACCGCAGTCCGGTCACGGTGCCTCCTTCTTCTCCGCGCGGCCGGGCTCCAGTTCCTCCAACCGGGCCAGCCTCTCGCGCAACTCGGCGTTCTCACGGGTCAGTTCGTCCCGGCGGGCCCGTGAGCTCAGGGCCGGGTCGGTCTCCCACCAGTCGATTCCCATCTCCTTCGCCTTGTCGACCGAGGCGACGATCAACCGCAGTTTGATGGTGAGGAGTTCGATGTCGAGCAGATTGATCCGGATGTCGCCCGCAATGACGATGCCCTTGTCCAGCACCCGTTCGAGGATGTCGGCGAGGTTGGCACTGCTTCCCTGACCGTAGGGCTCGGGCATCCTGCTGGGCGTCGTCATCGCCGGCTCCCCGCCTCGACTTCCTCGTCCTCGTCCTCGTACTCGTCGTCCTCGTACTCCCCTTCGGGTTCCTCCTCGTCCTCGGGCTCCTCCTCGTCCTCATCGTCGTACTCGGCCTCGGAGTCGTCCTCGTACTCGCCCTCGGGCTCCTCCTCGTCCCCTTCTTCCGGCTCCTCGGCGTCCTCGTCCTCGTACTCGCCCTCGGCGTCCTCGCCCTCACCCTCGGGGCGCTCTTCCTCGGAGCCCTCCTCGGACTCCTCCTCGGCGAGGGCGTCCTCATGGCTGGTGACGACCTCGCCGTCGCGGATCTCACCGCGCCAGCCGTCCTCCGCCTCGCCCTTGATCGTGATGAAGCGGACGAAGTTCTTGAGGTCGAGCCGGGCCCGGCGGCCCTGGGCACGCCAGATGTTGCCGGTCTTCTCGAAGAATCCGGAGGGGTAGTACTCGATGACGAGCAGGACGCGGGTGAGGTTCTCGGTGAGCCGGTGGAAGGAGACGACGCCCTTCGTGGTGCCCTTGGCCCCCTCGGAGGTCCAGGCGATGCGGTCGTCGGGGATCTGCTCGGTCGTCTTCGCCTTCCAGCTGCGGTTGGACCACCAGATCTTCGCCTGCCAGTCGGAGTGGGTGTCGTCGTCGCGGCTCGCGCTCTTGACGCCCTTGGCGAAGGTGCTGAAGTCCTGGTACTTCGTCCACTGGTCGTACGCCGTGCGCAGCGGCACGCCGACGTCGATGTGCTCGATGATGACCGTGGGCTTGTTGCCGGAACGGCCCTTGCCCTTCTTGCCCTTGCCGCCGCCGCCCAGGTTCTTGACGGCGCCGGTGACCTTGTCCTTGAGGTGCGAGCCGCCCATCTCCAGTGCGGAGCGCAGCGGCCCCTTGCCCTCGGCTATCTTGCGACCGCCGTCGAGGGCGAGTTTGGCGAAGCCGGGACTGTTGCCCTCGGCGATGTCGTTCAGCTTGCCGGTGGTCTCGCCGAGCTTGCGGCCGACACCCGTCAGCATGCGGGTGGCCTGGGCGGCGAGGTACTCCTGCAGCTCGGCCTTGAGCCGGTCGGCGGCCTCGCTGTGGGCCAGGTCGGTGAGCGGGTTCTTCGCCGCTCCGTTGGCGGCGGACTTCGCCGATCCGAGTGTCTCGCTCATCCCTCACCGCCTCCCTTCGACTGCCGGGACCGGGCGCTGCCGCCCCTGCTCCCGGAGGTCGCCTTCTTGGCGGCCGTACTCTTCTTGGCCGCCGTCCTCTTCGCCGGCGCCTTCTTCGCGGCGGCCTTCTTGGCGGGGGCCTTCTTCGCGGTCTTCTTGGCCGTCTTCTTCGCGGACGGCCGCTTGGCCGGTGCCTTCTTCGCCGCCGGCTCCGGCTCCTCGTCCTCCTCCTCGTCCTCCTGCGGTGCGGAGTCCTCGGACTCCTCTTCGTCCCTGGGCTCACCGGACTCGTCCGCCTCGTCGCCCTCGGGCTCCTCGTCCTCGTACTCGTCGTCCGCCTCGTCGTCCTTGCGGCCGCCGGGCACCGCGCCCGAGAGCTGGTCGCGCATCTGGGCGGTCCGGCCGTGCAGCCGCTCGGACAGGGCGTCGAGCTGCCGCTCGACCATGGCGCCGGAGGCCGCCTTGCCCACGCCGCGCAGGTCCTCGCGCAACTGGTCCCCGATCTCCTTGAACTGCGGGTTGTTCCGCAGCTGCTGCTGGAGAAGCTCGGCGACCATGCGCGGACTCAGATTCAGCTTCTTCCCGGCGACCAGGCCACCGACGGCGGCCGCCATCTTCAGCTTCTTGGTGCGTCCCAGGAGATATCCGGCCCCCACCGCGAGGCCCAGTCCCATTCGGTTCATTGTGTCGTCCCGTTGCCTGTTCCCGCGCTCCTGCGCGAAGCGATCTCCAGCCGGTCGAGGAGTTCGTCCTCGAGGCGGTCGAACTCCTCTTCCGTGATCTCTCCGGCCTCCAGCTGCTCCTCCAGTCGGCCCAGTTCAGCCCTGACGGTGGCGGGGTCGTAGTAGATCCGCTCCGCCTCCTGGAGTACCTGTCTGACGGCCCAGGCGCTGCCGCGTACCGGTGCGAACGGCAGCAGCAGCACCTCCGAGATCAGGCCCACGTCGTCACCCCGCTCCGGTGTCCGTGCCACTCACCGCGGTGCCCGCGGGCTCGGCCGGGCCGGGCTCGACGAAGCTGTACGGCGGCAGCGGTCCGTTGACCCGCACCTCCAGGTGCGGCATGTCCTTGCGGAGCTGCTCGACCGCGGCCAGGAAGGCGTCCGCCGACTCCCGGTTGACCAGGAACGACACGTTCGCCAGCCAGCCGGTCGACTCGGGGCCCGTGCTCACGTCGTCGGCGGCCGTCTCCAGCGCGCGCTGCACCGCGGCGCCGTCGTCGGCCTCCTTGGCCTTGACCGCCGCCGCGACCAGCTCGCCGAGCCTGATCTTGTCGTCGTAACTACCGCCGCCCGCCTGCCGGTTGGCCTCCGCGAGCCCGCGGATGTCGGGGCTCTCGGCCATCACTTGATGCAGGACGGCCTCTTCTACGTGATTGGCCTTGACGTTGTACTCGACCCGGTTGTCCAGGGCCTGCAGCCGCTCCTTGTAGTGCTCGGCGCGCTCGGCCAGCACCGCCGTGATGGCGTTGTCGTCCGGGGCGACGCTGCCGAACCGCATGGGCAGCACACAGCCGGCCGCGCCGGCCTCACTGAGCACGTTCTGGTGGGCGAGCAGGTCCTTGCGCTTGGGCCGCAGCCCCTCGGGCGCCTCGCTGACGACGGCCGCCAGGTCGCCCTCCCGCAGAATGCGCACCTCGCGGGGCGGGTCCCCGACGCCGCCCATGCCCTCGGGCAGGGCGGGGTGCGAGCTCGCCGCGATGCCGTAGACGTAGGTGCTCACTCCTGCTCCTCCTTACGGCGGGACGACGTGCTCTTGCGGGCCCGCGGACGCGACTCGGTCTCACTCTCGCTCCGGGCCTGCTTGAAGGCGTCGGAAATGGTCTCGGCGGCGCCGGACAGCGCCCCCTTGGACTTGCCGCGGGCACCGGACTCGGTGATCTCGCCGACCAGGTCGGGCAGGCCCGGGTCCTTGCGGGGCCCGGCCTCCAGGTCGAGCCGGTTGCACGCCTCGGCGAAGCGCAGATAGGTGTCCACGCTGGCGACGACGACGCGTACGTCGATCTTGAGAATCTCGATGCCGACCAGGGACACACGGACGAACGCGTCGATCACGAGCCCCCTGTCCAGGACGAGTTCGAGCACGTCGTAGAGACCGCTGCTGCCGCCTCCGCCGCCGGACTGCTGTGCCGGTACGACAGTCATGCCGGATGTTCCTCCTTGTGTATGGGTGCGGGTCCGGTCGGGCGGCCTAGCGGCCGCCGGGCCTGCGCGCGTCGGACCGACCGCGTTCGTAGCGGCGGACACGCCGGTAACCCGTGAGCTGCCCCTCTGCGTCGAGCTCCACCTGGTAGCTCGCCATCAGGCTCATCGTGTCGGGCACGCGCTCGAGTTCGAGGACCTCGACCTCCAGCGCCCACCCGTCCTCCGTCTGCTCGAAGGACGACACGGACTCGGCCTCCATGCCGGTGAGCTCCGCGAGCTGGCCGCGCGCCTGACGCAGCACTTCCATGGGCTTCGGCCGGCTGTCGGCCTTGTGGTTGTCGTTCGTCTTGCCGGAATTCTGCGAGTCCTGAGACTTCTGTGAACTCTGTGACTCTTGCGTGTTTTTTGTGTTCGACATGGCCACCTCCCCCTCCGTGTGGCCGCAAGAGTGTTCGCCAAACCTCTACAGGCGCATGCATCTGACACCCACCGGGAGATCGCCGGGAGATTCCCTGGGGGTCTCAGCCGCGCAGGGCGTCCAGCCGCCGTCGGGCCGGTCCGAGCGCCCGGCCGCGGTGCAACAGGCCCGACCAGGGGTCGGTGCGGGCCTGCTCGACGGCGTCGGCGACGGTCCAGCGGCGGGCGTGCAGCTCCGGGTCGTCCAGCTGGTCCCAGGTGATGGGGGTCGCCACCGGCGCGCCCGGGCGGGGCCGGACCGTGTAGGGCGCGACGGCGGTCTGGGCATAGGCGTTGCGCTGGATGTCGAGGTAGAGCCGGTCACCGCGCTCCTTCTTGCGGGCTGCGGTGGTGAGCCGGTCGGGGTGCGCGTCCACGAGGGTCTCGGCGACGTCCCGGGCGAAGGCGCGCACCTCGTCGAAGTCGTGCCGGCCGTTCAGAGGCACGATGACGTGCAGCCCGCGCGAGCCGGTGGTCATCAGGGCCGCGGGCAGCTCCAGCTCGTCCAGCAGCTCCCCGAGGAGCCGGGCGGCCTCGCGCACGGCCTCGAAGTCGTCCCCCGAGGGGTCGAGGTCGAAGACCAGCCGGTCGGGGTGGTCGACGGCGTCGGCGCGGGACAGCCAGCGGTGCAGGGTGATGCTCGCCTGGTCGACCAGGTACAGCAGGGTGGCCGTGTCGTCGCAGACGGCGTGGCGGACGGTGCCGCCCTCCTTGGCCACCTCGACCCGGGAAATCCACTCCGGGTAGTGCTCCGGGGTGTTCTTCTGCATGAACGTCGGGCCGTCGATGCCGTCCGGGTGCCGCTCCAGCATCAGGGGGCGCCCGCGCAGGTGCGGCAGCATGAAGGGCGCGACGGCCCGGTGGTAGTCCACCAGGTCGCCCTTGGTGTACTCCTTGGCGTCGCCGCCGCCCGGGAAGAGCACCTTGTCCGGCCGGTGCACCCCCACCGTGCGGCGGCCCGCCCGCACCCTGCGCGTGCCGTCGTCGCCGCTCACCGCACGACCGCCTCCTCCACCAGCAGCCGTCCGGCCGCCGCGATGGACTCCGCGTCGATGCCCGAGGCCCGCAGCTGCTCCTCCGGGGAGGCCGAGCCGGGCATGGTCCGTACGCCGAGCCGCACCAGGCGCGGCACGGGGCGCCCGTCGGTGAAGGCGTCCAGGACGGCGTCCCCGAGGCCGCCCTCGGGATGGTGGTCCTCCACGGTCACAAGGCAGCCGGTCTCGTCGGCGGCCTGATGCAGGGTGGCCCGGTCGACGGGCTTCACGGAGTACAGGTCGATCACCCGCACGGCGATGCCCTCCTGCTCCAGGGCCTCGGCGGCGGCCAGCGCCTCGTGCACGGTGACGCCCGCCGCGACGAGGGTCAGCCGGTCCTGGCCGGAGGAACGCAGCACCTTGCTGCCGCCGACCGGGAACTCCTCGTCCGGGCCGTAGATCACCGGGCTCTCGCCGCGCGAGGTGCGCAGGTAGCGGACGCCCTCCAGGCCGGCCATCTCCCCGACGAGCCGCGCGGTCTGGTTGGCGTCGCACGGGTACAGCACGGTCGAGCCGTGCACCGCCCGCATCATCGCCAGGTCCTCCAGGCCCATCTGGCTGGGGCCGTCCTGGCCGATGGCGACGCCCGCGTGGGAGCCGACGAGGTTGATGCCGGAGCCGCTGACGGACGCCATCCTGATGAAGTCGTACGCACGCGTGAGGAAGGCCGCGAAGGTGGCGGCGTACGGCACCCAGCCGCGGGAGGCGAGGCCGACGGCCGAGGCGACGAGCTGCTGCTCGGCGATGTAGCACTCGAAGTAGCGGTCGGGGTGCTCCTTGGCGAAGAACTCGGCGCGGGTGGAGTCGCCGACCTCGCCGTCCAGGGCGACGATGTCGCCGCGGCCGGTGCCGAGGGTGGCGAGCGCCTCGCCGAAGGCGTTGCGGGTGGCGACCTCCTCGCCCTTGTCCCACCTCGGGAGGTCGAAGTCGCCGGTGTGCACGGAGTGCAGCATGCGGGCGGCGGGCGGCTCCTGCACCCGGACACGGATGTCGCGCGGGCCGCCGAGCTCGGTGATCGCGTCCTCGGCCTCGGGGAGCGGCTTGCCGTGCAGGCCCTCGCGGTCCTGGACACCCTCGACGCCCTTGCCCTTGAGGGTGCGGGCGAGGATCGCGGTGGGCTGGCCCTTGGTGGAGGCGGCTTCGGCGTAGGCCCGGTCGACGGCGTCGACGTCGTGGCCGTCGACCTCGATGGTGTGCCAGTCGAAGGCCTGGAAACGCCGGGCGTAGGCGTCCAGGTCGTGGCCGTGCCGGGTGGGGCCGCGCTGGCCGAGCCGGTTGACGTCGACGATCACGGTGAGGTTGTCCAGGTGCTCGTACCCGGCGTGCTCGGCGGCCTCCCACACGGATCCCTCGGCGAGCTCGCTGTCACCGCACAGCACCCAGGTGCGGTAGCCGGTGCGGTCGAGCCGCTTGCCGGCCAGCGCGATGCCGACCCCGACGGGCAGGCCCTGCCCGAGCGAGCCGGTGGCCGTCTCGACCCAGGGCAGGCGCTGCGGGGTGGGGTGCCCTTCGAGGCGGCTGCCCAGCTTGCGGAAGGTGAGCAGTTCTTCGTCGTCGATGGCTCCGGCCGCCTTGTACGCGGAGTACAGCAGCGGGGAGGCGTGGCCCTTGGAGAGGACGAAGCGGTCGTTGCCGGGGTGGGCGGGGCGGTCGAAGTCGTAGCGGAGATGGTGCGCGAGCAGGACGGCCATCAGGTCGGCCGCGGACATCGAGGACGTCGGGTGCCCGGAGCCCGCCGCGGCGGCGGCACGGACACTGTCCACCCGCAGCTGCTGTCCGAGGTCGGTGAGTTCACCGGTGTTCATGAGTCTCCTTTCGTGGTGTCGTCCGGGTCGTCCGGGACGTCGGTTCGCTTGACCGGGCCGGGCGCGGGGTGGGGAGCCGGGGGTGGCTGCCCGGGTCCGGGCTGGTTCTTCGCGGGCTCACCACCCGGCTGGTTCCTGGCCGGCTCACCACCCGGCTGGTTCCTGGCCGGCTCACCACCCGGCTGGTTCCTCGCGGGCTCGTCGGCGGCCCGTGGTGCCTCCGCAGCCGGGCGGCCCTTGGCCGTCTCGGGTTCGGTGAGCGGCCGTGCGGGCCCAGGGCCGGGGCCCTCCGCCGTCGGGCGGCCCTTCGCCGTCTCCGACTCGGAGCGCGGCTGGGCGTTCGGCCGCGCGGCCCCGGATCCGGGCCGCACCTGCGTCGCCCCGGATCCGGGCTGCCCCTTCGCGGGCTCATCGGGGGGCCGGTAGCGGCCCTCGCCGGTCCCCCCGTCGTCCGTGTCGGCCGCGAGCGCCGCTCCCGGCCCGGACCGGGCGCTCGCCTCCTGCCGCTGCCCGGGCCCGCCCGCCACCCGTGCCACCTCGGGCGACGAGGTGTCGAGCGGCACCGACCAGGACCGTACGAGGCCCAACTGCACGGCCTGGCGGGGCAGTACGGCGTCCAGCAGCCAGTCGGCCGCGACCCGGACGCGGTTTCCGGGCATCGCGGCGAGATGGTAGCCGCGCGTCACCGCGCCCGCCGGTACGCCGGACAGGGGCACGCCGAGCGGATTGGCGGCGGCCTTCGCCCCGCCCAGGTCGACGACGAACCCCAGGTCGCGATGGCGATAGGGCTTGCGCGCACCGCCGAGGCCGAGCGACGCGGCGACGTTCTCCGCCGCGACCTTGCCGTGCCGCCAGGCGTGCTGCGCGGTCATCGGGGTGTAGCTCCCGGGGTTCTCCAGATCGGGTACCGCGGCCACGTCACCGCACGCGAACAGCTCCGGCCGCCCGGGCACCCGCAGGTGCGGGTCGACCAGCAGCCGTCCCTTCTCCATGGGCAGCCCCAGGGACTCGACCAGCGGGTCGGGCCGTACGCCCACGCACCACACCAGCGTCCGGGTCGCGACGAACTCGCCGTCGGTCAGCACGACCCCCTCGTGCGTGGCCTCCTTCACGGACGTCCCCATCCGCACGTCGACCCCCCGCTGCCGCAGCACCCGGTCGGCGGTGGCGGAGAGCCTCTCGTCCATCTCGGGCAGCACCCGCGGCGCCACGTCCAGCAGCATCCAGCGCGGCCGCATGCCGTGGCGCAGCGGATGCCTGCGGACCTGCGCGTCGGTGAACATCTGCCCGTGCGCGGCGACCTCGGTGCCGGTGTACCCCGCTCCGACCACGACGAAGGTGCAGCGCGCGGCGCACGTCTCCGGTTCGTCGGAGGAGGCCGCGAGCTCCACCTGCCGGGTCACGTGGTCGCGCAGGTACAGCGCCTCGGGCAGCCCCCGGAAGCCGTGCGCGTGCTCGGCGACGCCGGGGATGGGCAGCAGCTTGTTGACACTGCCCGCGGCGAGCACCAGCCGGTCGTAGGCGAGGGTGCCGCCCTCCCCTTCGGGGCCGGTGTAGTGCAGCGTGCGGTCGTCGAGGTCGATGCGGTCGGCCTCGCCCAGCACCAGCCGTACGTGCGGCAGCGAGTCGGACAGGGAGACCGTGACCCGGCGCGGCTCCAGGACACCGGCGGCGACCTGGGGCAGCAGGGGCAGGTACAGGAAGTAGTCGGTCGGGTTGAGCATGGTGATGTGGGCCCGGCCCCGGGTGAGCCGGGACAGGGTACGGGCCGTGCGGTACCCGGCGAAGCCGGCACCGACGATCAGGATGCGGGGTCGACTCACGGTCGCTCGCCTCCGGCGCTGTCGCGTAGCTCGGGAGCCTTCCGCGTCCCCCTGGCCAGGGCACCCAAACGTCGGCGGGGCCCCGCCCGCCCGGACGACGCCGGTTTCCGGCCCCCGGCTCGGGTAACCCGGTGCGGGATACGGACCGCCGACGTTGCGGAGGCACCTCCCCATGCCCGAGTACGGATACTTCCTCTCGTGCGAGCAGTACGGACCCGCCGAGCTCATCGAGCAGGCGCGGATGGCCGAGCAGGCCGGGTTCCAGGCGCTGTGGATCTCCGACCACTACCACCCCTGGAACGACGAGCAGGGCCAGAGCCCGTTCGTGTGGTCGGTGATCGGCGCGCTGTCCGAGGCGGTGTCCCTGCCGATCGAGACGGCGGTGACCTGCCCGACCGTGCGCATGCACCCGGCGGTGGTGGCGCATGCCGCGGCGACCAGCGCGGTGATGACGAACAACCGCTTCCGGCTCGGGGTGGGCTCCGGTGAGGCGCTCAACGAGCACATCCTGGGCGACCACTGGCCCCCGGCGCACGTCCGGCTGGACATGCTGGAGGAGGCCATCCAGGTGATGCGCCGGCTGTTCACCGGCGAGGAGGTCAACCACCACGGTCCGCACTACACGGTCGAGAACGCCCGCCTGTACACCGTCCCGGACGAGCCGATCCCGATCGACATCTCCGGCTTCGGGCCCGCCGCGACCCAGCTCGCCTCCCGCGTCGGCGACGGCTACATCTCGGTCATGCCGGACGAGGCGATGGTGGAGCAGTACCGCAAAGGCGGGGGCGGGGGAAAGCTGGTCAGCGGCGGCACCAAGGTCTGCTACGGCACGGACAAGGAAGAGGCCGTCCGAACCGTCCACCGGCTCTGGGCGAACGAGCAGCTGCCGGGCGAACTGGGCCAGGTGCTGCCCTCCCCCAAGCACTTCGAGCAGGCGCAGCAGCTCGTCACGGAGGACATGGTGCGGGAGAACCGCGTGTGCGGTGACGACGTGGACGAACACGTGGCGGAGCTGAAGCAGTTCGCCGACGCGGGCTTCGACCGGGTCTACGTGAACCAGATCGGTCCGGACCTGCGCGGCTTCTTCGACTTCTACCGCACGAAGGTGCTGCCGCAGCTCCAGCAGGCCGTCTGACGCGGGTGTGGCGGGGCCGGTGTCGTCTAAAGTCGCCCGCATGTCTGTTCGTTTACGTATGCGTGACGCCCTGCCGGAAGCGATGCGGGCCCGGGACAAGGCCGCGGTGAGTGCCCTGCGTGGCACGCTCGCCGCGCTGGACAACGCCGAGGCGGTGCCCGTGGACGGCACCGTGCCCCGGGCGGCCGCTCTGGAGGCCTCGCCGGTCGGGGCCGGTGCCACCGAGGCGGCCCGGCGCGAGCTCAGCGAGCGCGAGATGATCGACGTCGTGCGCGGCGAGGCCGCGGAACGTCTGGAGGCGGCAGCACACTTGACCGCCCCCGCCCACGCGGATCGTGCCGAACGGCTGCGGGCGGAGGCGGCCGTGCTGCTGCGGTTCCTCGACGAACCCGGGGACGGAGCGGAAGGCGCGTAGAGGGCGCTAGCCCCGGGCTGCTCCTGCCAGCTTCCTCATGGTCAGGGCCGCGGCCGCCGTGGTGAGGGCCGCGCCCATCCACCCGCGGTTCCTCGACAGCCACTGCTGGAAGCTGTCGTCCGTGGATTCGTCGTCGAAGCGGCCGTGGGCGCCGAAGTCCCGCCCGTGCGGCCCGTCCGCCGGGGACCACAGGTTCGCGGGGCCCTCGGGCGGGCCGTCCTCCTGCTGCGCGTCGACGTTGGTGCGGGCGAGGTAGCGGTCGAGCAGCCCGGGGGCGACCGCGTTGGCGAGGAGCGTGGCGGCGGTGGAGCCGCCCACCCAGTACTCGCGGCGCCGTGCGTGCGACGAGGCGTGCACGACGGCACGGGCCGCGACCTCCGGCTGGTACACGGGCGCCACCGGCCGGGCCCGTCCGGGCATCCGGTTCAGGACCCAGTCGAACTGGGGGGTGTTGAGGCCCGGCAGCTGCACCATCGTGGTCCGCACCCCGCTGCGCGCGTGCAGCAGTTCGCAGCGCACCGACTCGTTGAACCCCTGGATCGCGTGCTTGGCCCCGCAGTACGCCGACTGCAGCGGAATGCCCCGGTAGGCGAGTGCGGAGCCGACCTGCACGATCGTGCCGCGGTCGCGCGGCAGCATGTGGCGCAGGGCGGCCCGGGTGCCGAACACGTAGCCCAGGTACGTCACTTCGGTCACGCGCCGGAACTCGTCCGGGGCGACCTCGGTGAACGGTGCGAACACCCCGGTGAAGGCGTTGTTGACCCAGACGTCGATGTGGCCGTACGCGTCGACGACCTGCTGGGCCGCGTCTTCGACGGCCTTGGCGTCGGAGACGTCCACGGGGACGACGAGCGCCTCGCCTCCGGCGCGTTCCACGTCGTCCGCCGCGGCGGCGAGCCCCTCACGCCCGCGTGCGAGCAGGGCGACCCTGTCGCCGCGGGCGGCGAAGGCCCGGACCGTGGCCCGGCCGACGCCTCCGCTGGCGCCGGTCACCACCACCACGCGGCCGCGCCGGTGCGATGTCCCTGGTGTGCGCACCCGGCATCACACCCCGCGGTGGGGTACGTCCGGCTCGCCCGCCGGCCGCGGGGGCACGGGGCCCGGGGCGGCCGTCCCGCCGGGCGGGGCGGGCGGCACCGGCGGATACGGCATGCCGCCGACCGCTTCGGCCGCGCTCCGGCGGGCGCTGTTCTGGTCCGGCGCCGTCCCGGCCGCGTGCCCGGCACCCGGGCCGGACGGCCGCGCCATGCCGCGCAGCACGTAGGCGAGGGCGCCCAGGATCACGGCGGTGATCAGCGCGGCGGCCCAGTCGGGCAGGGCGAGGGCGAGGGCCAGCCCCACGGCGAGCGCGAGGGCCGCGCCCGCGTAGAGGGCGAGCGTGCCGGACGCGGCGTACAGGGCGGCCTTGCGGCGCTGCTTGCGCGTCTGCTCGCGCAGCTCCTCCCGTACCGTCTCGCGCGCCACCTGTGCCAGCTCGTCGACGAGGTGCTTGTCCAGATGCTCCAGGTGATCCAACGGCTTCATGCCCGGCCGGGTACCCTCGGCCCCCTGTGCGTAACTAGGCTCAGCCGTATGGAGATTCTGGGTGCCACACTGCGCGTCTGCGTCGACGACCTCGAGACCGCGATCCCCTTCTACGAGCGACTGGCGGGCGGCAGAGCCCAGCGCTTCGAGCGGGGAGGTGTCCAGGTCGCGGCGATCGGCTGCTTCCTGCTGATGAGCGGTCCCCCTGCCGAACTGGAGGTGCTGCGCAAGGTCGCCGCGACGATCGCCGTGACGGACGTGGACGAGACCCACAAGGTGCTGACCGAGCTGGGTGCTCAGATCGTCGCGGGGCCGATCGCCTCACCGGCGGGCCGCAACCTGATCGCCCTGCATCCGGACGGCTCGGTCTACGAGTACGTGGACCGTCACGTCTGAGCGCCGCCGGGGCCTCGGCGCCGCCCCGGCCCGGTGATCATCTCGGTGGTGATCGCCCAGCGTTCGTGGTCGCGCCAGGCCCCGTCGACGAAGAGCATCTTCGGCGAGAAGCCCTCCAGGCGGAACCCGCAGCCCCGGGCCAGGGCGATCGAGGCGGCGTTCCCCGGCTGGACGTTGATCTCCAGCCGGTGCAGCCGCATCGGGCCGAACGCGTAGCCCACGACGAGGTCCAGCCCTTCGCGCATCAGCCCCCGCCCGGCGGCGTGCGCGAAGGCGCCGTAGCCCAGCGCCCCGGACTGGAAGCCGCCCTCGACGATGTTGTTGATGTTGATGAAGCCGCAGATGCCCCCGTCGTTCTTCGCGCAGACCAGGAAGCCGGCCTTGGCGGGGTCCTCGATCAGCCGGCCCGCGTAGGCGGTGTACGCCTGTGCCGTGGTGGGCGGGAAGAGCCACGGGTGGTGCAGGTCCTTGCTCTCCCGGGCGCGGGCGGTGAACTCGGCGCCGTCCTCGTGGGTGAAGGGGCGTATGCCCACCCGGGGGCCTTCGGCGAGGTGGCGGGATGCGTGGTGCGGCACCCCGCCACAGTAACCGCGCTGCCCGTGCGCCCCCAGTCGGGGCGTCAGGAGCCGGCGACCGGAAGCCGCAGCACCCCGGTGTCGTGCGGCCCGCTGACCACGGTCACCGGCTTGACGCCCCGGTTGCCGAAGTACGCGTCGTCGCTCGCGGCGATCACGAACCGCAGCCGGTGCCCTCTGTCGTACCGGTGCACGATGCCGGGCAGGGTGACGGTGAAGCTCCGGGTGACGTCCGGGACGCGTACCGGTGCCGCCAGACGGCGCACCAGGGTCCGGGTGCCGTCGGGGGCGACGTCGTAGAGCTTGGCGAACAGGACGAGCTTGTCGGCGGCGTCGGAGCTGTTCTGGGTGCGCTCGGCCTTCGGGGAGAGGACCTTGAGCGTGGCCCGGGGTGCGCCGACGACGTCGAGGGGGCGTTCCAGCGGCGCGCTCGTCCAGCCGAGGTAGGTGCCTTCGGTGTCGCTCGGCGGTACGTCCGGCAGCCCGATGATCGCGGCGATCGAGTTGTCCGAATGGCTGGTGGGGATCAGCCGGTTGGTGTAGCCGCGGCTGCCGCCGGCCACCTTGCCGCGGTCGTCGACGAGCTTGCCGTCGCCGGAGAGGTACAGGGTGCTGCTGAGGGGCGGGAGGTGTTCGGCGGTGGCGTAGGCGCGGTCCGGGTCGGTGATCCAGTCGCGGCGGTAGGCGAACGCCGGCCCCGTGTCGATGTGGGGGCGGTTGCGCAGGTGCCGCTCGAACCAGGCGAGGACGCGTCGGCCGACGTAGCTGGTCTCCAGGTTGCCCTTGGTCAGGTCGAGCTCTCCGGCGGCCGGGCCGCTGCGGCCGCTGCTGTGCCCCCAGGACTGCCAGATCATCTTGACGGGTGTGCCCCGGGCCTTCAGCGTCCGGTACGTCGCCGTCGCCTCGTTGAGGTTGAACAGGGTGTCGGCCTGCCCCTGGACCAGCAGGGTCGGCGTGTCGACGCGGTCGAGGTAGGACACCGGGGACACACGGCGCGCGTAGGCGAGCAGCTCGGCGGTGCGGCCGGCCGGGAAGCGCCCGGTGTTGAGCGTGTGGACGGTCCGGCAGGCCTCGGTGACGAAGTGCAGGCAGGCCAGGGAGTTGACGCGGGAGGGGTCGAGAGCGGGCTGGAGCAGCGGCTGGCCCTCGCCGATGAGGTAGAAGCCGTTCGTCCACTGCCACTTGAAGGCCCCGGGGACGTCCCGGCTGCCGACGGCGTTGTTGGGAGCGAGCGCGTACGCCAGGTCGTTCCAGGTGATCATCGGGACGAGCGCGTCGAGGCGGTGGTCGACGGCGGCCGTCGCGAGCTGGACGGCCCCGCCGTAGGAGCCGCCGATCATGCCGACGCGTGGGTCGCCGGGTGCGTCACGGGTGACGAAGTCGGCGGTGGTGCCGTCGTCGGCGGCGCGGGTGCCGCCCAGGAAGTCGACCAGCCGCGAGGCGGCGGCGCCGTCGATGTCCGGGTCGTCGAGGGAGATGAGACACCCGCTGCGGCCGAAGCCGAGTCCGGAGTAGACGAGCGAGACGTAGCCGCGCCGGGCGAAGGCCTTGCCGACGGCGTCCGTCGAGCCGTCCGTCTTGCCGCCGCCGAAGCCGTTCGTGCCGAGCACGGCGGGCGCCGGGTGGTCGCGGTCCACGCCGGCGGGACGGTAGAGGTCGGCGTCGATCGTGCAGGCGCGGCCGCCCGCCCGCACGGTGAACTTCAGCGGCGTGACGGTGTAGGCGTCGGCCGCGGCCGACGGCGGGGTGAGGGCGAGGGGCACGGCCAGGGCGGCGCCCAGAGCGAGAGCGAGGAGTGCGCGGGTTCTGGGCGCGCGTCGGGACACTCGGACCTCCACGGTGAGGGCAACCCGGATACCGACCAGTAGGTACCGGCCGCTTGTCATGGTGTGACACGTGTCAGGAGCCGTCAATCACCGAAACGAGGGTTCTTGACGGTATTTCAGCAGCGCCCGCCGTCAGCCGAGGGCCGGTTCCTCCAGGGTCAACGTGCCCGAAGCGGCGTCCAGTTCGGCCCTCACCCCGAGGGGCATGGTCAGCGCGCCCACGCCGTGCCCGAACCCGAACTCCTCCAGGACAGGGACACCCAGACCGCCGAGCCGGTCGGCGAGGACCGCGCGCACCTGCCCGTACGGTCCGCATCCCGCCCAGGAACCGAGGACGATGCCGGCGACGCCGTCGAGCCAGCCGCTGCGCAGGAGTTGGGTCAGGCAGCGGTCCAGGCGGTACGGGCTTTCGCCGACGTCCTCCAGCAGCACCAGCCCGCCCCGCGCCCCGGGGTGGGCGTGCGGGGTGCCGAGGTCGCTCGCGAGCAGGCTGAGACAGCCGCCGAGCGTGACGCCCCGGGCGCGGCCCGGCACCAGTGCGGTGCCGCCCGGGGGGACGGCCGTGATGACCTGCACGGACTCCGGCTCGAAGAGGGTGGCCCTCAGGTGGTCCTGGGCCCGGGCGCTCTTGAGGAAGTCCACGCCGGCGGCCGCGGGCCCGTACAGGGTGGCCAGGCCCAGACGGCCGGCGAAGGCCTGGTGCAGGACGGTGATGTCACTGAACCCGGCGAACACCTTCGGGCCCGCCGCCCGCATCGCCTCCCAGTCGAGCAGGTCGACCATGCGCTGCGCCCCGTATCCGCCGCGGGCACACAGCACGGCCGCCACGGACGGATCGCACCAGGCCTCCTGGAAGTCGGCGGCACGCTGCTCGTCCGTGCCGGCCAGGTAGCCCAGCGCTGCGTGCCGGGCGAGCGCATGGGGTGCCACCACGGGGTCGAGGTCCCAGCCGCGCAGGATGTCGAGCCCGGCCTGGAGCCGCTCCTCGGGCACGGGCCCGCTCGGCGCGACGACGGCGACGCGGGCGCCGGGGGCGAGCCGGGGCGGTCGTGCGGGCGGGTTCACCCGGCGAGCCCCAGGGTCGGGACACCGGGCGGGTCCAGGCGGAACACCTGCGCGTAGAGGGAGAGTTCGGCCTCCAGAGCGCGCACCATGGTCTCCGCCCTGCGGAATCCGTGCCCCTCCCCCGCGAAGGTGAGATAGGCGTGCGGCACCCTCCGGCCCGCCAGCCGGGCCAGGAACCGCTCGCACTGCACGGGCGGGCAGATCACGTCGTCCAGGCCCTGGAGCAGCAGGAACGGCACGGTGAGGCGGTCGGCGTGGGCGGCGGGCGAGCGCTCCGCGTACCGGGCGGGCACGTCGGCGAGCGGCCCGATCAGGCTCTCCAGGTACCGCGACTCGAAGTCGTGGGTATCGCCCGTCCCCCAGCCGGCCAGATCCAGGATGGGGTACTTGATGGTGCCGCAGGCGTAGACGTCGGTGGTGGTGAGCGAGGCGGCCGCGGTCCAGCCGCCCGCACTGCCGCCCCGGACGGCGAGCCGGCGGCGGTCGGCGGTGCCCTCGTCGGCGAGGGCCAGGGCGACCGCGGCGCAGTCCTCGACGTCCACCACGCCCCACTGCTCGCGCAGCCGCTCCCGGTACGGGCGGCCGTACCCCGTGGAGCCGCCGTAGTTGACCTCGGCGACGCCGATGCCGCGCGAGGTGAAGTAGGCGATCTCCAGGTCGAGCACGAGCGGGGCCCGGCCGGTGGGCCCGCCGTGCGCCCAGACGACGTAGGGCGGCAGTTCGTCACCGGGCGCCACGCAGCCGGGGTGGTGCGGCGGGTAGATGTGGGCGTGGATGTCGCGCCCGTCCGGGCCGGTGAAGGTGCGGATCTGCGGCTCGGGGTAGTACGCGGGATCCACGGCGTCGTCGTGCTCGGCGCCGACGACCCGGGCCCGGCCGGTGCGGGCGTCCAGCTCGACGACCTCGTAGGCGCTGCGCGGGCTGGCGCCGACGGCGACGACCCGTTCGCCGTGGGCGGCGAGGGTGGGGGCGAACTCGGTCCAGGGTCCGGCGGCGTCGACGACCTCGCCGGTCTCGGGGTCGAGCACGCCGAGGGCGGTGGCGCCCCGGCCGTGCACGACGGCGATCAGACCGCTGTCGAGCGGGGTGAACCATCTCGAACCCAGCTTCCACAGCGCGCCGCCGAACTCCTCCTCGCGCGGGCACAGCGGTTGCCCGTCGAGGTAGAGGTTCCACCAGCCGGTGCGGTCGCTCGCGTGCAGCAGGCGGCCGTCGTGGGTCCAGTCGGCCTGGGCGATGGACTCGCCGGGGCCGCCGGCCACGGCCCGGGCGCCGCTCAGGGTGCCGTCGGGGGTGACGTCGGCGAGGAGCAGTTCGGTGCCGTCCCAGGGCATGCGCGGATGGTCCCAGGCGAGCCAGGCGGCCCGGAGCCCGTCGGGCGAGAGCTTCGGCCCGGTCACGAACCGGTGCCGGCCGTCGGTGAGTTCGCGTACGGCGCCCCGGTCCTCGGCCGCCGATCCGTCCAGGGGGACGGCGGCCAGGACGCGGCGCACGTCGCTGGGTCCGTCGCCGGTGAACTCCTCCAGCACGCACCACACCTCACCCCGTTCGGGCAGCGGCAGCGGCTCGGCCCAGCGCAGTCCCGCGCCCACCGGGGACACGGGGGTGAGCGGGCGGGGTTCACCGCCCGGCTGGCAGCGGTACAGCCGCTGGTCGGCGAAGTTCACGAACACCACCAGCGGTCCGGCCTCACCGGGGAGCGCGGCCCACGGGTGCCCGCCGTACTCGATGACCCGGCTGCGCACGTTCCACGGCGCGGGCAGCAGGGACTCCTCCCGGCCGTCGGCGTGCCGCCTCACCAGGGTGCGCCGGCCGCCCTCGGCGGGGCGCGGCTCGGTCCACCACACCTCGTCGCCGACGCAGCCCACGTACTCCGGGTGCCCGTCGTGCGCGGCGGTCATGGCCGCGTCGATGGGCGAGGGCCACGCCCCGTAGGCCAGCGTCCGCACCGTCTCCCCCACTCTCCTAGGCCGTCCGCAGGAACCGGTCGAGTACGCGGACACCGAAGTGCAGCGCCTCGACCGGTACCCGCTCGTCGACCCCGTGGAACATGGCCGCGTAGTCGTAGCCGTCCGGCAGCCTCAGCGGGGTGAAGCCGTAGCCGGTGATGCCGAGGCGGGAGAACTGCTTGGCGTCGGTGCCGCCGGACATGCAGAACGGCACGACGTGGCCCTCGGGCGCGAACTCCTCGACGGCGGCGCGCATGCCCGCGAACGTCGCCGAGTCCACCGGCGCTTCGAGGGCGACCTCGCGGTGGTGGAACTCCCAGTCCACGTCCGGCCCGGTGAGCCAATCGAGGGTGGCGCGGAACTCCTCCTCGCCCCCGGGCAAGTACCGGCCGTCCACGTGGGCCACGGCCTCGCCCGGAATGACGTTGATCTTGTAACCGGCGTTCAGCATGGTCGGGTTGGCGCTGTTGCGCAGGGTCGGCTCGACGAGCGCGGCGGCCGGGCCGAGCTTCTCCAGCAGCGCGTCCACGTCGCCGAGGTCGGTCTCGATGCCGTAGAGCGCGGCGAGTTCGGTGAGCGCGGCGCGCACGGTCGGGGTCAGCCGCAGCGGCCACTCGTGCGCGCCGATCCGGGCGATCGCGGCCGCGAGGCGGGTCACGGCGTTGTCCCGGTTGACCTTGGAGCCGTGCCCGGCGCGTCCGCGGGCGGTGAGCTTCAGCCACGCGGTGCCGCGCTCCCCGGCCGCGATGGGGTAGATCTGCCGGCCGTCGCCGTCGTGGAAGGTGAAGGCGCCCGACTCGCTGACGCCCTCGGTGCAGCCCTCGAACAGCGCGGGGTGCTCGTCGGCGAGGAACCCGGAGCCGTCCTCGGCGCTGGCCTCCTCGTCGGCCGTGAAGGCGATGACGACGTCCCGGCGGGGCCGGACGCCCTGGCGCGCCCAGCCGCGCACGACCGCCAGGATCATCGCGTCCATGTTCTTCATGTCGACGGCGCCGCGCCCCCAGACGACCCCGTCGCGGATCTCCCCGGAGAAGGGGTGCACGCTCCAGTCGCCGGCCGCCGCGGGCACGACGTCCAGGTGACCGTGGAGCAGCAGGGCACCGGCCGAGGGGTCGGTGCCCTCGACGCGGGCGACGACGTTGGTCCGCCCCCGGGTGCGCTCCAGCAGCGTCGGCTCGATCCCGGCGTCGGCGAGCCGGGCGGCGGCGTACTCGGCGGCGGGCCGTTCCCGGCAGTCGCCCCCGCCCCGGTTGGTGGTGTCGATCCGGATGAGGTCGGACGTGAACGTCACGACCTCGTCCAGCGCGGTCGCGTCCACCTGCTCAGCCATACTGCTCCTCCACCGCGGCCGAGACGATCGTGGTGACCGCCTTGAAGGCGCGGATGCCCTCGTACATGGTCCCGCTCGTGTACGCCACCTTGCGCTCCGCTATCCGCTCCACCCCCGGGACGACGGTGGCGGCCATCGCCAGGTGCTCGGCGTCGAACTCCACGGCGACGGTGAACGGGCCGCCCCGCACGGGTTCGTGACGCATCGCCAGCGCGGCGGCCTCCTTGGCGGCGGCCCGGATGTCCGCCGCCGTTCTGGCGGGCGTCCGGCACACCGCCGCGTAACGCGACACGTGGTCCTTGACCGCGACCTTCAGCGCCTCGGGCGCGTACCCGAGCGCGTCCTCGCAGGCGACGTCGTCCCCGGTGACGAGCACGACCGGTACGCCGTACTCGGCGGCCACGTGGGCGTTGAGGAGGCCTTCGCTGGCCCGTACGTCGTTCAGCCACACGCCGGTGATGGAGTTGGCGAGGTAGGTGTGCGCGAGGACGCCCTCCATGCCGGCGCCCGCGTGGTAGCCGACGAACGCGATGCCGTCGATGTCGCCGTGCTGCACGCCCTCCACCATGGACAGCGCCTTGTGCCGGCCGGTGAGCAGCTGCGCCCGGTCGTCGAGCTGCTCCAGCAGCAGGTTGCGCATCGACCAGTGCGCCTCGTTGATGATCACCTCGTCGGCGCCGCCGTCGTGGAATCCCAGGACGGCGGCGTTGACGTCGGAGGTGAACAGGGAGCGGCAGCGCTCCCACTGGGAGGCGCCCGGCACCACGTCGTCGGGCCAGGTGACGCCGGTGGCGCCCTCCATGTCGGCGCTGATGAGGACTCTCATGACGAGCCGTCCGGGGCGGAGATGTTCATGGTTCGTCACGTTACGCGCTACGGGCGGAGCGGGCTACGAACCGGTCACCAACGGATCGGCAGGTCGGCGAGGAACGCGGTGAGGCGGCCGGCCAGGAGCCGGTGGTCGCGGGCCGAGTAGTGCCAGTGGCAGCCCCCGTGGTCCAGGCCGGTGGTGTCGAGGGCCCAGAAGCGGACCCGGCGGTCGCCCGCGCCGTTGCGTTCCCGGACGACGTGTTCGACGTGGCCGGCGAACGGCCCCGTCCCCGCGGCCAGGATGGTGGTGGCTGCCCCGTAGCGCTGGCGCAGTTTCGCGAGGAAGCCGCCGTAGGCGCTGCGGTAGGCGGCGGCGAGGCTCTCGTCGGTCCACGGCTCGCCCGGGTTGAGGGGGGTCGAGAAGTCGTTGGTGCCGAGGTGGACCACGACGAGCTGCGGCCGCCAGGTGCCGGGGTTCTGCCAGACGTCGCCGGGTGTGTTCAGCAGCGCACGGTCGTAGAAGCTGCGGTAGTTCACCTCCGGGGAGCCTCCGTTGTAGTTGCGCACCATGCCCTGGCCCGAGTAGGCGTTGATCTGGTAGTCGGCCCCCAGTCCCCGGGCGGTGAGGGCGCCGTAGCTCACGTCCGCATCGGTGGTGCGCCTGAGCTGCTCGCCGTCGCAGTCGCGGGAGGTGGAGAGGTTGCCGTAGCCGACGGTGAGGGAATCGCCGATGAACTCGATCTGGCGGCTGCGCGCGGCCGGCCGGGCCAGGACGGCACCGCCGGGTGCGGCGACGAAGCCACCGAAGGAGCTGGTGCTCCACGGGGTGTCGTTGCGTTTGACCAGCCGGACGGTGTGCACGGCGTCGCGCAGGCCCCTGATCCAGTGCGTGGTCCTGCCCGGCGTGACGAGGGTCGCGACGGTGGCCCCGTCGACCTGGACGTCGTAGTCGGCGGCCGCGTCGTCGAGCACGACGCCCACGCCGGTGCCCCGGATCCGGCCCTCGAAGTAGACGCCGGGCCAGCTGTACTGGAGCACGTCCCCGGCGGCCTTGACGCGCCCGGCGGTGTGCACGCTGTCGCGTACTCCGCGAGGGTCCGGTGCGGCGACGGTCGTGACGGCGCTCGCGCCGATCAGTACCGTCGACACCGCTGAGGCGGCAAGCATCCGTAACCAGGGCATCGGCATGACTGTCCTCCGTGGGGACGAGGCAGGTGCACGGACCGGGGCAGGGTGACCGTACACCGACAAATCTGTCGGCCGTAAGACCGCATCCGCGCCCGGCTCTCCCGACCGCCCGTCTCAGGCCGTACGCCCCGCCACCAGCCAGGTGGACGGCAGCTCGACGCGCGTGCCGTCGGGGCGGTACTCCGTGGTCGTCAAGGGCAGTCGACCACTCGCCAGCACGGTCAGACCGGCTGAGCGCAGATACTCGGGCACGGCCTCGTCCGACACCTCTCCGGGCGCGATGCCGTGCCGGAACACGGGCGCGAGCTTGGGCGGCGGACCGTCGGGACCGCCCGCCAGGCCCGCCAGCACCGGCTTGGCGGCGCCCGAGAGCTCCACCAGACAGGCGCGGCCGCGGTCACCCACCAGCGTGGCGATCCCGTCGGCCAGGGACTGCCGGTCGTCCGGCTCGCACTGGTGCAGGACGCCCCGCAGGTAGACGTTGGTGTCGCCGAGCTCCGCGTGCAGCGCCTGCGTCTCCTCCTTCGCGGCGGCGTCCAGTTGGCGGTAGACCGCCTGCCCCGCCGGGTCGGCCCGCCGGGCGTGGTCGAGGGCCGCGGCGGACAGGTCGACGCCCAGGACATGGGGGAAACGGTCGGCGAGGTAGCGCGTCTGCGTGCCGTTGCCGCAGCCGAGATCCACCAGCGGCAGCGCGGGATCGGCCAGGTACGGTTCGAACAGCGCGAGGTGCGGGCCCACCGTCAGGACCGGTTCCGCGTCCCAGAACACCGCCCCGGGCTCGGCGGACACCTCGCGCCAGAACCCCTCCCAGGCTTCCCGGTACCTACGCGTCACGCTCATGGCCCACTCCCCGGGTGCGAACGGATCCCGCCGTGCGACGGGCGAGTACGGTGTACCGCGCCCGGGCCGCGGCCACAAGAACACGGGCGCCCGGCGTCACGCGCTGTCCGTCCGGAACCGGACCGCCGGCCGGCGGCGAGCCCACGCGCCGAAGAAACCCGGCCGCCGTGCTGCCCGGCGCTTGCGGCAGCGGCACGGGCGGTGCTCAGCGGCGCGGCAGCGTCAGCTCGAACCAGACCGTCTTGCCGGCCTCGGTCCGGCTGGTCCCCCACTCACGGGACAGCGTGCTGACGACGCGCAGACCGCGTCCTGCCTCGTCGAGCGGGCCCGCGTGCAGCAGCGTCGGCAGCTCGTGGTCGTCGTCGTCCACCTCGCACAGCAGGGTGTCGCCGCGCACCAGCCGCAGTGCGACAGGGCGGGCGTGGGAGTGCCGTACGGCGTTGGTCACGAGTTCGCCGGCCATCAGCTCGGCCGGTGCGGCCAGCTTCGCCAATCCCCAGTCGTGCAGTTGCTCGCGCACCGCCGCTCGGGCCCGGCCCACCTCGGCCGGGTCCAGCGCGAGCCGCCATTCCGCCACGTCGTCCGGCTCGATGCCGGCCAGGCGGGCCATCAGCAGGGCGACGTCGTCCTTGCGGCCACCCCGCGTGTTGAGCGCCCGGATGATGGTGTCGCAGGCGTCGTCCATGGACGCGGCCGGGTGCGCCGCCGACTCGCAGAGCGTCGCGAGGCCCACCCCGATGTCCTCGCCGCGCACCTCCACCAGCCCGTCGGTGCACATCACCAGCCGGTCACCGGGCTCGACGCGCACGCGTACCGCCTCGAAGGGCACTCCCCCGATGCCGATGGGCGCGCCGGTGGGGAGGTCCAGCAGTTCGCTGCGGCCGTCGCCGGCCCGGACCAGGACGGGCGGGATGTGCCCGGCGTTGGCGAGGTGCAGTTCGCCCGCGATGGGGTCGTAGACGGCGTAGAGGCAGGTCGCCAGGTAGCCGTCGCCCAGGCGCTGGGCGAGGTCGTCGAGGTTGCGCAGCAGCTGCGCGGGCGGCAGGTCGAGCGCGGCCATGGTCTGCACGGCCGTCCGCAACTGGCCCATCATCGCGGCCGAGTTCAGGCCGTGGCCCATGACGTCGCCGACGACGAGCGCCGTGCGTCCGCCGTGCAGTTTGACCGCGTCGAACCAGTCGCCGCCGACCCGCCCGAGCAGCGTACCCGGCAGGTAGCGGGTGGCGATGTCGCAGCCGGCCATGCGGGGCGGGATGTGCGGCAGCATGCTGTCCTGGAGCGTCTCGGCGACGTTCTCCTGGAAGGTGTACATGCGCGCGTTGTCCAGCACCAGGCCCGCGCGGGCGGCGAGTTCGGCTCCGGTGACGCGGTCCATGTCGTTGAAGACGGGCCGCTCGGGGTGCCGCAGCAGGATCATGAAGCCGAGCACGACGTTGCGCGCCTTGAGGGGCACGACCAGCATCGAGCGGCCGGTGATGAGGGGCCGGATGTCGCGCTTGTCGAACTGCGCGGCGATGGCGTGCCCCATCTCCTCGCTGATGCGCGGCACGAGAACGGGTTCGCCGCTGGTCATGCACTGGAAGAACGGCGTGTGCGCCGGGAACGGCATGGCCTCGCCGACGGGGACGACGTCGTCCCAGCGGCCCGGTTCGTCGGTGTGCTCCAGGGCGACCCGGTGCCACATCGTGGTCGTGTCGGGCACACCGTCCTCGAACCCCTCGCCGGCGACGACCTGTTCGCGCAGATAGGTCCCGGCGACGTCGGTGAAGCGGGGCACCACGGCCCGGCTGACCTCGACGATGGTGCGGGACAGGTCGAGGGAGGAGCCGATGCGTCCGCTGACCTCGTTGAGGAACTCCAGGCGCTCACGGACGGCGGCGTACTCGAGGTCCTCGCCCTCGTCCCGCAGCTCCTGCGGCGGCGGTTCACCGGCGGCCAGGGCCCGCGCGGCCCGTTCCCGGCGCGCCCGGCGCTCGGCACGCCGGGCCACACCCCAGTCGGGCGTGACGGGCACCCGGTCGTTCTGGCTGAACTCCAGGATCGGGTAGCCGAGTTCGAGGACCTGCGCGACGATCCGGGCGCTCTCCCCGACGCTCATGCTGGGCATGATCTCGGGGAGCCGGCGGGCGAGCTCCTGCGCCCCGGGGAAGTCGGTGTGCAGGGCGAAGCCGGGCGCGATCCGCCGGCACGTCCCGTCGTCCGCGCCCAGACCGTCCGTGCCGGCGGCCAGTACGAGCAGCCGCTCGGGCCCGGGCCCGACCAGCGGGTAGGCCCACCACAGGACGTCGACCCGGCCGTCCCCGGCCGCGGTGAGCCGGGCGCGGCCCGCCGCCGGGTAGGAGAGCCCACCGTCGAGGGACGAGGCGAGACCGGGGCCGAGGCCGTCGTCGGACGCGGGTCCGAGGGGGTCCTGCTGCTCGGGCAGGGCGCCGGAGACGGGGAGCAGGTCGAGGGCGGTTCGTCCGATCGCCTCTTCCTTGGGGACGCCGAACAGGCGCCGCGCGCCGCGGCTCCAGTGGGAGACGAGGCCGTCGCGGTCGACCACGACGACGGCCAGGGGCACGCGGCCGGGCTCGGCGGGTTCCCTCCCCGCGTCCTGCTCAGCCCTGTCGATGCCACGGTCCATGGCCAGGCCCTCTCTCCCCACGGACGCAAGATCTGTGCCGGCGTCACCACCGTACGGCGACCGCCGCCGGCCATGTGAGGCAATGCGGGAATTGCCCGCGCGGGGCTCGCACCGGCGTACGACCCCCGCGCGCCGGTGCCGTTCCTTCCTCGAACCCGGCGCTCGGTCAGTCCTCGTGGCTCAGCTGGAGGTCACGCTCGCTGCGGCCTCCTCCGGCTACCTGGAGCACGGTGGCGACGGGCGGGTAACCGGCCGCGATGACCGTGTACTCGCCGGAGGACAGGTCGACGAAGCGGAACGTGCCGTCGGCGCCGGTGGTGAGGGTGTCGACGACGTTGCCCGCCACGTCGAGCAGCGTCACCCGCGCGTCCTCCACGGGCCGGCCGCCGCCCGCCCGGACGGTTCCGCGCAGCAGGGCGCCGCCGGCCAGTTCGATGTCCCGGCGGGTCTCGCGGGCGGCCTGGACGGTGACGGGGAGCGCGGCCGGACGGAAGGCGGGTGCGCCGGCGGCGAGGGTGTACTCGCCGGCGACGAGCTCGGTGATGACGTAGCCGCCCTCCCGGCCGCTGCGGGTGGTGGCCACCACCTCGCCGTGCGCGTTGGTGAGGGTGACGGTGGCGTCCCGTACGGGCGTGCCGTCGGCGGTGACCACGGTGCCGATCAGGCTGCCGGCGCCGCCGAGGACGATGTCGAGCTCGACGGGACGCTCGCCGACGGTCACGGTGACCGCCTGCGGCTGGTGGCCGCCGGCCGCGGCGATCAGCACGTACGAGCCCGGGCCCGGGGTGGCCAGCGCGTAGCGCCCGTCCTCGCCGCTCGCGCCGCGCCCGGTCTGCTGCCCGGTGACGTCGATGAGCGTGAGCGCCGCGCGGGGCACGACGGTTCCGTCGTGGTGCTGTACCGAGCCGCACACGGGCACACCGGCGGCGTACGCGGCGCGGGCCTGCGGGACCGGGACGGTGCCCGGCGCCGGATCGGTGACGGAGGTGTGGTGGGACACCAGGGGTTTCTCCTTGAGGAAGAGGGCGATGACCAGTCCGAGGACGAGCACCGGCACCAGGTAGAGGAAGATCCGCGGCATGGCGTCGGCGTACGCCCGGATGTAGTCGTCGCGCAGGGCCGGGGGCAGCGCGTGCACGAGCTGCGGGGTGAGGGACTCGGGGTCCGGCAGCGCGGTGCCTCCGCCCGCGGGGAGGCGCTCGGCGAGGGCGTCGGCGAGCCGGCCGGCGAAGAGGGTGCCGAAGACGGCGGCCCCGACGCTCCCGCCGATCTGCCGGAAGTAGTTGTTGGCGCTCGTGGCGGTGCCGAGGTCGGCGGGGCGCACGGAGTTCTGCACGGCGAGGATCAGTACCGGCATCACCATGCCGAAGCCGGCGCCGAGGACGGCCATCCAGATGCTGTAGTGCAGCCGGGGCGTGCCGACCTCCAGCCGCGACAGCAGCACCGTGCCGGCGACGGAGAGGGCTGCGCCGAGGATCGGATAGGCCCTGTAGCGGCCGGTGTGGCGGATGAGCCGGCCGACGACCACGGAGGCGCCGACGATGCCGGCCATCATCGGCAGCATGAGCAGTCCCGACTCGGTGGCGGAGGCGCCCTCGACCATCTGCAGGTACGTCGGCAGGTAGCCGGCGGCGCTGAACAGACCGGCCCCGGTCACCAGGCCCACCAGGCCCGTGACGTTGAAGACGGAGTCCTTGAACAGCCGTAGCGGGATGAGGGGTCCGACGGCGAAGTGCTCGACGACGAGGAAGAGGACGGTGGCCGCCGCCGCTCCGGCCGCGAGAACGAGGATGATCCGGGAGTCCCAGGCGTGCTCGGTGCCGCCCCAGCCGGTCAGCAGGACCAGGCAGGTGGAGGCGGCGGTCAGCAGCAGCGCGCCGAGGACGTCGAAACGGGCCCTCGCGGCCGGCTTGGGGAGCTTCAGCGCGACGGCGACGACGGCGAGGGTGACCAGGCCGACGGGGACGTTGACGTAGAAGCACCAGCGCCAGGAGAGGTGGTCCGTGAAGTAGCCGCCGAGCAGCGGTCCGGCCACGGAGGCGAGGCCGAAGGCCGCACCGATCAGGCCCAGGTAGCTGCCGCGCCGCCGGGGCGGCACGATGTCCGCGATGATCGCCTGGACGCCGGTCATGAGGCCGCCGGCGCCGACGCCCTGCAGGGCGCGGAAGGCGATCAGCTGGTCCATGGTCTGCGCCCGGCCCGCGAGCGCGGAGCCGACGACGAAGACGACGATCGCGAACTGGAAGACGCCCTTGCGGCCGAGGATGTCGCCGAGCTTGCCGTAGACCGGCAGGCCGACGGTGGCGGTGAGCAGGTAGGCGGTGATCGCCCAGGACATCCGGTCCAGGCCGTGCAGCTCACCGACGATCTTCGGGAGCGCGGTGGCGACGATCATCTGCTCCAGGGCGGCCAGGAGCAGGGCGAGCATCAGGGCGAAGAAGATCAGCCGCACCCGCCGCGGGCTGGGTCCGCCGTCCTGATCCGGCGGCGGTGCGGGGGTGTCGGGAGGCGCCACCGCCGGTTCGTCCTGCGCCAGAGTGATCCCGCCCACTCACCGCTCCCCTCGTCGCGCTGCCGCGCAATTCCCGCGTAAAAGCGACAACTACGAGCAAGCGCGACGAGTTACGGCACAGGAGCGGACGGCACCGAGATCACCCGAACCGGTGAGGGGCGGCAACACCCCTCGGACTTGCGCCTCTTGGGTGGACTACTTCTCGACCTCGGCGGCGAGCCTGGCGAGCATCGCGTCGTAGATCCGGCCGAGGCCCTTGGGCGCGAAGGTCTTCTCGAAGAAGCCACCGATGCCGCCGGCGCCGGTCCAGGTGGTGGTCACGACGACCCGGGACTTGCCCTCCCCGGCCGGGGTGACCCGCCAGGTGGTGACCATGGAGGAGTTGCGGTCCTTCTCGACCAGCTCGCCGTCGGTGGGTTCGGTGACCTCCAGGAGGCAGTCGCGCACCCGCTTGCTGGTGGCCTGGAGCTTCCAGTGGACGAGGGTGCCCTCGCCGTCGCCGCCCTCGCGCACTTCGTACTCGCTGAACTGCTCGGGCAGCAGCTTCGCGCGCGTGCCGCTGTAGTCGGCGAGGGCGTCGAACACCGTCTCCGCGTCCGCCGCGACGATCCGCTCCGTAGTGGCCTCGACCTGCGCCATCGCATTCCTCCAGGACCTGGTTGCTCAAGGGTCGGGGCAAGCCAATCACCCCGCCGCCCGGCCTCCCAAATCGGGGTGGCCGAACCGGTCGAACGCGTTCGGAAAACACCCTCGCACGATCAAGGGAACATGTGTTCTATTCTGTGGGCAGTGCTACCGAGGAGGCGTCATGCGCTGGGAGAACCTCACCGTGGACTCCGAACACAGCCGGGCCGATGCCGCGCTGTTCGGCGCGGACGCGGTGGTCACGCGTACCTTCGACACGCCGGAGTTCCGCGGGATCACCTTCCACGAGATCCGGGCCCGCTCGATCATCAACAGGGTGCCGGCGGTCTCGCGGATGTCGTTCCAGTGGACGGTCAATCCCTATCGGGGCTGCTCGCACGCGTGCGTGTACTGCTTCGCACGCAAGACGCACAGCTATCTCGACCTCGACACGGGCCTCGGCTTCGACAGCCAGATCGTGGTCAAGGTCAACGCTCCGCAGCTGCTGCACCGGCAGCTCGGTTCGCGCCGGTGGCAGGGCGAGCACATCGCGATGGGCACCAACGTCGACTGCTACCAGCGCGCCGAGGGCCGCTACCGCCTGATGCCGGGCATCATCGCGGCGCTGCGCGACCACGCGAATCCCTTCTCCATCCTGACCAAGGGCACGCTCATCCTGCGCGACCTGGAGCTGATCAGGCAGGCGGCCCGGGTGACCGACGTGGGCATCTCCGTCTCCGTCGGCTTCACCGACCAGGAGCTGTGGCGCACCGTCGAGCCGGGCACACCGGCGCCCGAGCGGCGCCTGGAGGTCGTGCGCACCTTCGGCGATCACGGCATCGGCTGCGCGGTGCTGATGGCGCCGGTGATCCCGTTCCTGAGCGACAGCCCCGCGCAACTGCGCGCCACCGTACGGGCGATCGCCGCCTGCGGTGCCACGTCCGTGACGCCGCTGGTGCTGCATCTGCGGCCCGGCGCCCGTGAGTGGTTCATGGCCTGGCTCGGGCAGCACCATCCGCACCTGGTGGCCCGTTACGAGCGGATGTACGCGGAGGGCTCCTACGCCCCGAAGTGGTACCAGCGGCGGATCACGCGCCAGGTGCACGAACTCGCCGAGGAGTACGGCATCGGTCCCACGCGCGCGGACATACCGCGCCGGACCGGGCCGCCCGGACCGGCCGGACCCCCCTCGTCCGAGCTCCCCCCGGCCGAGCCGACCCAACTGTCGCTCCTTTAGGAGCGTCCGAGCGCATCCCGCGGCCCATTCGGGTCAAGTCTGGACGGAACACGTTCCTCCAGCGTCGTGTGCCGGGACGAATCGGCGAGGACTGTGAGCCCCGCGGTCCGACGCCCCCTTGTCCTGGAAGGCCGCCATGAGAACACGCGCAGCCGTGCTGTGCGGCGCCGTCGCCGTCGCGCTGGCCGGGAGCCTCACGGCCGTGCCCGCCGAGGCGAGCGCACCGCCCTCCGCAGGTGCTTCCCGCCCGGCGAAACCCAGCTGGAGGAAGTGCGGCACCAGCGCGTATCCGTCGCTCCAGTGCGCGTCCCTCAAGGTGCCGCTCGACCACGCGCACCCGGACGGCCGGCAGGTCACCCTCGCGCTGTCCCGCGTCCCGCACACCGCCGAGAGGTTCCAGGGCCCGCTCCTGGTCAACCCCGGCGGCCCCGGCGGCGACGGCCTCACCCTCGCCGGTTTCGTCGCGGCCACGCTGCCCAAGGAGGTCGCGGCACAGTACGACGTCATCGGCTTCGACCCGCGCGGAGTGGGCGCCAGCAGACCGGCACTGGACTGCGAGCCCGGCTACTTCGGCCCCGTGCGGCCGGACTCCGTGCCGAGCACACCCGAGGCCGAGCGGGCCAACCTCGCGCGCGCCAAATCCTTCGCGGCCGCCTGCAGCAGGAAACACGGGCACCTGCTGCCGTACATCGACACGATCAGCGCCGCCCACGACATCGAGGCGATCCGGCAGGCCCTGGGCGCACAGAAGATCAACTACTTCGGCTACTCGTACGGCACCTACCTGGGCGCGGTCTACGCCGGCCTGTACCCGCAGCGGGTGAGGCGTCTGGTCCTGGACTCGGTCGCCGACCCCACCGACGTGTGGTACACCGCCAACCTCAACCAGGACCACGCCTTCAACGACCGTCACCGCGCCTTCCTGGCCTGGGTCGCCCGGCACGACGCGCGGTACCGGCTCGGCACCGACCCGGAACGGGTCGAGGCCACCTGGTACGCCATGCGGGCGGCTCTGGCCAGGAAACCCGCGGGCGGCCGGGTGGGCGCCGCGGAGCTCGAGGACACCTACCTCCCGGGAGCGTACTTCAACGGGTACTGGCCCCCTCTGGCGGAGGCGTTCGCGGCGTACGTGAACCGCAAGAACGCCGAACCGCTGGTCGAGGCCTACAAGGACTTCGGCGCGATCGACGCCGCCGACGACAACAGCTACAGCGTCTACACGGCGGTGCAGTGCCGGGACGCCTTCTGGCCGCGTGACTGGCACCAGTGGCGCAAGGACAACTGGGGGGCGTACGAGAAGGCGCCGTTCATGACCTGGAACAACGCCTGGTACAACGCGCCGTGCGCGTTCTGGCCGACGGAGTCGCTGCGCCCGGTGAACGTGGCGAACGGCAAGCTGCCGCCGGTGCTGCTGTTCCAGGCGACCGCCGACGCGGCCACGCCGTACGAGGGCGGTGTCACCATGCACCGTCTGCTGGCCGGTTCCAGCCTGGTGGTCGAGCAGGGCGGCGGCAACCACGGCATCACACTGAGCGGCAACGCCTGCCTGGACAAGCACCTGGCGGCCTACCTGACCGACGGCACGGTGCCGCGTGGCCTCGGCGAGGCGGACGCGGTGTGCGACGCGCTGCCCGAACCGAAGCCCCCCACGGCGGCGTCGGACAAGGCGGCGTCGGCCTCCTCGAACGGCGCGGTACTGCACGCCCTGCTCGGCTTCCGTCGCTGAGCGGCTGACGACCCGTCGGGGGCACTCGTCGTCGGTGCCATGGTCCACCATGGGCGCATGAGTGAGCTGACGAGGATCCCCGCCCCCGATGGAGTCGCCGCCGCGACCCAGTACACCCATGTCGTCGTAGGTACCGGCCGCTTCGTGGCGATCGCCGGTCAAGTCCCGCTCGACGACCAGGGCCGGCCGGTCGGCGACGGCGACGCGGCGGCGCAGGCACACCAGGTCTTCGAGAACCTCCGGCACTGCCTGGCGGCCGCCGGCGCGACCTTCGACGACGTCGTCAAACTCACCTACTTCGTCACGGACATGGTTCATATGCCGGCCGTCCGCGCGGCCCGCGCCGCGCACATACCCGACGACCGGCTGCCGGCCGCTTCGGCGGTGCAGGTCGCAGCCCTGGTCCGGCCGGAGTTTCTGCTCGAGGTCGAGGCGTTCGCGGTGGTGGCGCCATGAGGAGCCCGCAGATACGGGAGATGACGCTCGCCGACTGCGACCGCGTCGCGGAGATCCGCACCGGCGGCTGGCGCAGCGCCTACCGGGGCCTGATCCCCCAGTCGTACCTGGACGGGCTCAGCGTCGAGGAGGATGCCGAGCGGCGTCGTGCGCACCTCTCGCGCGGTGACGGCCGCGTGGTGAACCTGGTCGCCGAGGGCAGCGGCGGCGAACTCGTCGGCTGGGCCTGCCACGGGCCGTATCGGGAAGGCGAAGTCCTCACCGAGGAAGCCGAGTTGTACGCGCTCTACGTTCACCCGGACCACGTGGGGCGGGGCGCCGGACGGGCGCTGCTCGCGGAGTCCGTCGCGCGCTGCTCCGCCGCGGGCCACGGCCGTCTCCTGCTGTGGGTGCTCAAGGAGAACGACCGGGCCCGCCGGTTCTACGAACGGGCGGGCTTCGGCGCGGACGGCGCCGAGGAGCCCTTCGAGGTGGACGGGGTCACGGTTCCCGAGGTGCGGTACGCCAAACCCCTGGACCGCTGACCTCACCTCTGCCTCGGGATCCGCCCCAGCGCCCGCACCGCCGCCTCGGCCAGCGCCGGATGCGCGAGGGCCTCGTTCAGCACGGGTGCGGCCCGGACGTCACCCAGCGCACCGAGCCCGTCCACGCAGGCGAGGGCCACGCGGCGGTACGGGTCGTGCGGGCGCAGCCGCCGCCGGAGCGTGGTGATCAGCGCGGGCACCGCCTCGGGGGCGCGCAGCTCGACCAGGAGCCGTACCGGGTGCAGGGCGTAGGCGACCCGCAGTTCGTTGGTGGCGAGGGCTGCGGCCGCGCGGGCGGTGCGCGGGTCGCCCAGCCGGGCGAGGGCGTGGGCGGCGGAGGCGCAGCGCGGGGGGTCGCGGTGGTTGAGCAGCAGCACCAGGGCCTCGAAGGCCCGCCGGTCCCGCGCGAGCCCCAGCCGGAACGCCGCCAGCTCCCTCGCCCACAGGTGCTGCCCGGGCTCGGTCAGCATCGCGGCCAGGGCGTCGAGGTCGTCGGTCGCCACGAGCCGCTCGAACGCCGGCGACGCCCCCGACTCCTTCCGTAAGCGCTCCGTGAGTGATCGCAACTCTTCGTCCATGACTCAGAGGTTAGGGGCGTCGCGAGCCGGGCGGGACGTACATCACAAACCCGGGGGCTGGCGTGCTCGTTACCCGCCGGTTAAGCTCAGACGAGCGGGTTACCCACTCGCATTTTCCTCGCGGCGGTCTGGTGACGCGGCTGTCGCGGGAGCAGTCGGTTCGGTGCCTCAGGTACCGCAGTACGGCTCGGCCCCGGGACAGGGCCGGTCGGAATCACCGTTCATCCCGGGCGTGTGCACGCCCGTGGAGGCGGCACCGGGCGTGTGCGCTTCGCAGCCCGGCCAGCACCCGCACTCATCACGCACCCGGTGCGCCCGTGGTCCGGCTCCCGCCGGGCCCCCTTCGGCGCACCCGGAGCGCGTTCCCCGTCGTCACCCTCATCCTGGAGTCCCGCGATGGCCTCTCCCCTTTCCGACCCGTCCCAGTCCACGCTGCAGACCGTCGCCGTCGTCGGCCTCGGCACGATGGGCACCGGCATCGCCGAGGTCCTCGCCAAGGCCGGCCGCACGGTCGTCGGCATCGACATCAGCGAGGCCCAGGCCGCGAAGTGCGTCGCCGCGCTGGAGGCCTCCACCGCCCGCGGCGTCGAGCGCGGGCGGCTGACCGAGCAGGAGCGCGCCGAGATCCTCGGCCGTGTCCGCACCTCCGGCGACCTGCGCACCGCCGCCGACGCCGACCTGGTCATCGAGGTGGCCCCGGAGTCGTACGAGATCAAGCAGCAGATCTTCCGGGAGCTGGACGGGATCGTGCGCCCGGAGACGATCCTGGCGACCGGCACCAACGCCCTGTCCGTGACCCGGCTGGCCGCCGACTCCTCCCGCCCCGAGCGCGTGCTGGGGCTGCACTTCTTCAACCCCGCCCCGGCCATGAAGCTGGTCGAGGTCGTCTCCTCGGTCCTGACCGCGCCGGCCGCGGTCACGGCGGTCACCGACCTCGCGCTCGACCTGGGCAAGGAGCCCGTCGCCGTGGGCGACCGCCCCGGTTTCGTCGCGGACGGCCTGCTGTTCGGCTACCTCAACCAGGCGGCCGCGATGTACGAGGCGAAGTACGCCTCCCGCGAGGACATCGACGCCGCGATGCGGCTGGGCTGCGGACTGCCGATGGGGCCGCTGGCGCTGCTCGACCTGATCGGCGTCGACACCGCGCGCACGGTCCTGGAGGCCATGTACGCCGCCTCCCGCGACCGGCTGCACGCTCCGGCACCCATCCTCAAGCAGCTCAGCGAGGCGGGTCTGACCGGCCGCAAGGCGGGGCGCGGCTTCTACACCTACGAGGCGCCGGGCAGCGCGACCGTCGTGCGGGACGCGCTGACCCCGCTGGAGGGCGGCGACCCGGTCCCCGGCCGGGAGATCCGCTCGGTGGGTGTCGCGGGTTCGGGCACCATGGCCTCCGGGATCGCCGAGGTCTTCGCCAAGGCCGGGTACGAGGTGGTCCTGGCCGCCCGCAGCGCGGAGAAGGCGCAGACCGCGAAGGCCCGGATCGGCAAGTCCCTGAGCCGCTCGGTCGACAAGGGGCGGATGACCGCGGAGGCCGCCGCCGAGACCCTGGACCGCATCACGGCCACGGGCACCTACGAGGACTTCGCCGGTGTCGACCTGGCCGTGGAGGCGGTCGCCGAGGACCTGGAGGTCAAGCGGCAGCTGTTCGCGGCCCTGGACAAGGTCTGCAAGCCGGGCGCGATCCTGGCCACCACGACCTCCTCGCTGCCGGTCGTCGCCTGCGCCCGGGCCACCTCGCGCCCGCAGGACGTGATCGGCATGCACTTCTTCAATCCGGCGCCGGCCATGAAGCTGGTCGAGGTGGTCCGCACGGTGCTGACCGCCGACGACGTGCACGCCACGGTCCGCGAGGTGTGCGCCCGGATCAGGAAGCACCCGGTGGACTGCGGTGACCGCGCCGGCTTCATCGTGAACGCGCTGCTCTTCCCGTACCTGAACAACGCGATCAAGATGGTCGAGGAGCACTACGCCTCGCTCGACGACATCGACGCGGCGATGAAGCTCGGCGGCGGTTACCCGATGGGCCCGTTCGAGCTGCTGGACGTGGTCGGGTTGGACGTCTCGCTCGCCATCGAGAAGGTCCTGCACCGCGAGTTCCGCGACCCGGGGCTCGCTCCGGCGCCGCTGCTGGAGCACCTGGTGGCCGCGGGCTGCCTCGGCCGCAAGACCGGCCGTGGCTTCCGCGAATATGCCAAGCGCTGAGCGTCCCGGCGACTGGTTCCGGTCCGGCGCGGAGTGGGGTGGCCTGCTCGGCCCGGACCGGTTCCACCCGGCCGGGCGGCCCGTCGCCGCCCCGTCCCCGGACACCGGGGAAGAACCGGGCCATGCGCGGCGAGCTGCGCACATGCAGTACGTTCAGGGCATGCCCCAGCCCGCCAAGTCCTCACGTACACCAGCTGCGGCCGACGCGCCGGAGAGCGCAGCCGGGTCCCGCGCCGCCGCCCAGCGGCTCAAGATGCGCCGGGAACTGGCGGCCGCCGCGATGGAGCTGTTCGCGACCAAGGGGTACGAGGCGACCACCGTCGACGAGATCGCGGCTCAGGCCGGCGTCGCCCGCCGCACCTTCTTCCGCCACTTCCGCTCCAAGGAAGAGGCGATCTTCCCCGACCACGACGACACCCTGATCCGGGCCGAGGCGGTGCTCAACGCCGCGCCGGCGCACGAGCATCCGCTCGACACGGTGTGCCGTGGCATCAAGGAGGTCATGCGGATGTACGCGGCGCGGCCGGAGATCTCGGTCGCCCGCTACAAGCTGACGCGTGAGGTGCCCACCCTGCGCGAGGCGGAGATCGCGTCGGTGGCCCGCTACGAGCGCCTTTTCACCCGCTACCTCCTCGGCCACTTCGACGAGCGGGCGCACGCCGACGACGCCAACGACGATCCGCTGCTGGCGGAGGTCGCCGCGTCCGCGGTCGTCACGGCCCACAACCACGTGCTGCGGCGCTGGCTGCGCGCGGGCGGCCAGGGCGACGTGGAGGCGCAGCTGGACCACGCCTTCGCCATCGTGCGCAAGACGTTCGGCACGGGCATCGGGGCCGGGCGTTCCTCGGAACCGCAGCCGGCCGTGGCCACCGCCTCGGCACAGGGCGAGGTGCTGGTGACGGTCGCCCGCACCGACGCCCCGCTGGACGAGGTCATGCGGACCATCGAGCAGGCACTCAAGGAGCGCTGAGCCTCCCCAGCCCTGTGATGACGGCCACCCTTCGGGGTGGCCGTTTTGGCATGTCAGAGGCCGTTTTGCAGGGCCTTGAGGAGGCCGTTCGATCGATCATCGCTCATTTGTTACGCAAAGATTTCATCTGAGGCGAAGTTCTGGCACTCAGTGCCTTGCGGGGTGACACGCGGTGTCATACGTTGAAGGAGTCCGGGCGACGTCCCAGCGAGCTCACCCGCTCGTCCGCCCGGCGCCTGCGTCACAGGCAACCTCCCGCGCCACCCAGCGCTGCCGATCAGCACCACCGCCGAACCGACGGCAACACCCTCAACCCTCAGCAGCACCGACGAACCCATCGGCGCCCCTCCCTCAGGGCGCTCACCGCCGGAGGCAACACCGTGACCGTTAAGGACATCCTGGCCGCGATCCAGTCGCCCGACTCCACGTCGGAGGACTTCGCCGCCCTCCCGCTCCCCGAGTCGTACCGCGCGATCACCGTGCACAAGGACGAGACGGAGATGTTCGCGGGCCTCGAGACCCGCGACAAGGACCCCCGCAAGTCGATCCACCTGGACGAGGTGCCGCTGCCCGAGCTCGGCCCGGGCGAGGCCCTGGTGGCCGTCATGGCCTCGTCGGTGAACTACAACTCGGTGTGGACCTCGATCTTCGAGCCGCTGTCGACCTTCGGCTTCCTGGAGCGCTACGGCCGCACCAACGAGCTGGCCAAGCGCCACGACCTGCCGTACCACATCATCGGCTCCGACCTCGCGGGCGTCGTCCTGCGCACCGGCCCGGGCGTCAACGCCTGGCGGCCCGGTGACGAGGTCGTCGCGCACTGCCTCTCGGTCGAGCTGGAGTCCAGCGACGGCCACAACGACACGATGCTCGACCCCGAGCAGCGCATCTGGGGCTTCGAGACCAACTTCGGCGGCCTCGCCGAGATCGCGCTGGTCAAGTCCAACCAGCTGATGCCGAAGCCCGACCACCTGTCGTGGGAGGAGGCCGCGGCCCCCGGTCTGGTCAACTCCACCGCCTACCGGCAGCTGGTCTCGCGCAACGGTGCCGGCATGAAGCAGGGCGACAACGTCCTCATCTGGGGCGCGAGCGGCGGACTGGGCTCCTACGCCACGCAGTTCGCGCTGGCCGGCGGCGCCAACCCGATCTGCGTCGTCTCCAGCGACCAGAAGGCGGACATCTGCCGCTCGATGGGCGCCGAGGCGATCATCGACCGCAACGCCGAGGGCTACAGGTTCTGGAAGGACGAGAACACCCAGGACCCCAAGGAGTGGAAGCGCTTCGGCAAGCGCATCCGCGAACTCACCGGCGGCGAGGACATCGACATCGTCTTCGAGCACCCCGGCCGCGAGACCTTCGGCGCGAGCGTCTTCGTCACGCGCAAGGGCGGCACCATCACCACCTGCGCGTCGACCTCGGGCTACATGCACGAGTACGACAACCGCTACCTGTGGATGTCGCTGAAGCGGATCATCGGCTCGCACTTCGCCAACTACCGCGAGGCCTGGGAGGCCAACCGGCTCATCGCGAAGGGCAAGATCCACCCCACCCTGTCGAAGGTGTACTCCCTCCAGGACACCGGCCAGGCCGCCTACGACGTGCACCGCAACCTGCACCAGGGCAAGGTCGGCGTGCTGTGCATGTCCCCCGAGGAGGGCCTGGGCGTGCGCGACCAGGAGAAGCGAGCCCAGCACATCGACGCCATCAACCGCTTCCGCAACATCTGAGACATCCGGGGGCACAGATGAATGAGCGTCAGACCGCCGACGTGAGGCGGGAGAAGGACCGGCCGTGGCTCATGCGCACCTACGCCGGTCACTCCACGGCCGAGGCGTCCAACGAGCTGTACCGGCGCAACCTCGCCAAGGGCCAGACAGGTCTGTCGGTGGCGTTCGACCTGCCGACGCAGACCGGCTACGACTCCGACCACATCCTCGCCCGCGGCGAGGTCGGCCGGGTCGGCGTGCCGATCGCGCACGTCGGTGACATGCGCCGGCTGTTCCAGGACATCCCCCTGGAGCAGATGAACACCTCGATGACGATCAACGCCACCGCCATGTGGCTGCTGGCGCTCTACCAGGTCGTCGCCGAGGAGCAGGGCGCCGACATCACCAAGCTCCAGGGCACGACCCAGAACGACATCGTCAAGGAGTACCTGTCCCGCGGGACGCACGTCTTCCCGCCGGGGCCGAGCCTCCGACTGACGACGGACATGATCGCGTACACGGTCTCCCACATCCCGAAGTGGAACCCGATCAACATCTGCAGCTACCACCTGCAGGAGGCGGGCGCCACACCGGTCCAGGAGATCGCGTACGCGATGTCCACCGCGATCGCCGTCCTCGACGCCGTGCGCGACTCCGGCCAGGTGCCGCAGGAGCGCATGGGCGATGTCGTGGCGCGCATCTCGTTCTTCGTGAACGCGGGCGTCCGCTTCATCGAGGAGATGTGCAAGATGCGGGCGTTCGGCCGCATCTGGGACCGCATCACCCGCGAGCGCTACGGCATCGAGAACCCCAAGCAACGCCGCTTCCGCTACGGCGTCCAGGTCAACTCCCTGGGCCTGACGGAGGCGCAGCCGGAGAACAACGTCCAGCGGATCGTCCTGGAGATGCTGGCCGTCACCCTCTCCAAGGACGCCCGCGCCCGTGCGGTGCAGCTGCCCGCCTGGAACGAGGCCCTGGGCCTGCCCCGCCCCTGGGACCAGCAGTGGTCGCTGCGCATCCAGCAGGTGCTGGCGTACGAGAGCGACCTGCTGGAGTACGAGGACATCTTCGAGGGCTCGAAGGTGATCGAGGCGAAGGTGGAGCAACTGGTCGAGGAGGCGTTCGCCGAGATCGAGCGCATCCAGGAGATGGGCGGCGCGATGGCGGCCGTCGAGTCCGGCTACCTCAAGTCGCAGCTCGTCGCCTCGCACGCCGAGCGCCGGGGCCGGATCGAGTCCGGCCAGGAGAAGATCATCGGCGTCAACGCCTTCGAGGGCACCGAGCCGAACCCGCTGACCGCCGATCTGGACACCGCGATCCAGACGGTGGACCCGGCGGTCGAGGCCCGGGTCATCGCCGCGCTCCAGCAATGGCGCGACAGCCGCTACCAGCCGCCCTTCAACCACCCGCGGCCCTGCAAGGCCCTGGAGCGGCTGAAGGAGGCCGCGCGCGGCAGCGAGAACCTCATGGAGGCCACGTTGGAGTGCGCCCGCGCCGGGGCGACGACCGGCGAGTGGGCCAGCGCCCTGCGCGAGGTCTTCGGCGAGTTCCGGGCACCCACGGGCGTCTCCTCGGCGCCGGTGGCCGTGCCCGTCGAGGAGGGCAGCGCGCTCGACCTGGTCCGCCGCAAGGTGGACCTCACGGCCAAGGACCTGGGCGTCGGCAAGCTGCGCTTCCTGGTCGGCAAGCCGGGCCTGGACGGTCACTCCAACGGTGCCGAGCAGATCGCGGTCCGTGCGCGCGACGCCGGCTTCGAGGTGGTCTACCAGGGCATCCGGCTGACACCGGAGCAGATCGTGGACGCGGCCCTGGCCGAGGACGTGCACGCGGTGGGCCTGTCGATCCTGTCCGGCTCCCACGCCCAGCTGGTCCCGGACGTCCTCGAACGGCTGCGTGTGGCCGGTGCCACAGATATACCCGTGATCGCCGGTGGCATCATCCCGAATGGTGACGCCGAGCAGCTCAGGCAAGCCGGAGTGGCCGCGGTCTTCACCCCGAAGGACTTCGACATCACCGGAATCATCGGCCGCATCGTCGACGAGATCCGGAAAGCGAACAAGCTCGACCCCCTGGAGGTCCCCGCATGACCACGGTCAACCGCCTTCGCCCCCGGCGTTCCTGCCTGGCGGTACCGGGCTCGAACCCGCGCTTCCTGGAGAAGGCCCAGGGCCTCCCGGCCGACCAGGTCTTCCTCGACCTGGAGGACGCGTGCGCCCCGCTCGCCAAGCCCGAGGCGCGGCACACCATCGTGAAGTTCCTGAACGAGGGCGACTGGACGGGCAAGACGCGGGTCGTGCGCGTCAACGACTGGACGACCGAGTGGACGTACCGCGACGTCGTCACGGTCGTGGAGGGCGCCGGCCAGAACCTCGACTGCATCATGCTGCCGAAGGTGCAGACGGCCCAGCAGATCGTCGCCCTGGACCTGCTGCTGACGCAGATCGAGAAGACGATGGGGTTCGAGGTCGGCAAGATCGGCATCGAGGCGCAGATCGAGAACGCGCAGGGCCTGAACAACGTCAACGAGATCGCGACGGCCTCCCAGCGCGTCGAGACGATCATCTTCGGCCCGGCCGACTTCATGGCGTCGATCAACATGAAGTCCCTGGTCGTGGGCGAGCAGCCGCCCGGCTACCCGGCGGACGCCTACCACTACATCCTGATGAAGATCCTGATGGCCGCCCGCGCCAACAACCTCCAGGCGATCGACGGTCCCTACCTGCAGATCCGCAACATCGACGGCTACCGCGAGGTCGCCCAGCGCGCCGCCGCGCTCGGCTTCGACGGCAAGTGGGTGCTGCACCCGGGCCAGGTCGAGGCGTCCAACGAGATCTTCTCGCCGTCGCAGGAGGACTACGACCACGCCGAGCTGATCCTGGACGCGTACGACTACTACACGTCCGAGGCGGGCGGCAAGAAGGGCTCGGCGATGCTCGGCGACGAGATGATCGACGAGGCCAGCCGCAAGATGGCCCTGGTCATCTCCGGCAAGGGCCGCGCCGCCGGCATGCAGCGCACCAGCAAGTTCGAGATTCCGGAGGGCTGAGCGCGATGCAGTTCGGGCGCACCTACGAGGAGTTCGAGGTCGGGGCGACGTACAAGCACTGGCCGGGCAAGACGGTCACGGAGTACGACGACCACCTGTTCTGTCTTCTCACCATGAACCACCACCCGCTCCACATGGACACGAACTATGCGGAGAAGACGACGGACTTCGGCAAGAACGTCGTCGTCGGGAACTACATCTACTCGCTGCTGCTCGGCATGTCCGTGCCGGACATCTCCGGCAAGGCCATCGCCAACCTGGAGATCGAGTCGCTCAAGCACGTGGCGCCGACCTTCCACGGTGACACGATCTACGGCCAGACGACCGTGCTCAACAAGTGGCCGTCGAAGTCGAAGAACGACCGCGGCATCGTCTACGTCGAGACCAAGGGCTACAAGCAGGACGGCACGCTGGTCTGCGTGTTCCGCCGCAAGGTGATGGTGCCGACCGAGACGTACATCAAGGAGCGCGGCGGCGAGCAGCCCGGCCGCCCCGAGCTCAGGGAGCAGGAGAAGTAGCCATGGCGCGACTCGCCCAGACCGCCGGTCTGACGGACGTCCAGCAGGAGATCCTGTCCACCGTCCGGGACTTCGTGGACAAGGAGATCATTCCGGTCGCCACGGAGCTGGAGCACCGCGACGAGTACCCGCAAGCGATCGTCGACGGGCTGAAGGAGTTGGGCCTGTTCGGCCTGATGATCCCGGAGGAGTACGGGGGCCTGGGCGAATCGCTCCTCACCTACGCCCTCTGCGTCGAGGAGATCGCCCGCGGCTGGATGTCGGTGTCCGGCATCATCAACACCCACTTCATCGTGGCGTACATGCTCAAGCAGCACGGCACGCAGGAGCAGAAGGACCACTTCCTGCCGAGGATGGCCGCCGGTGACATCCGGGGCGCCTTCTCGATGTCGGAGCCGGGCCTCGGCTCGGACGTGTCGGCGATCACGTCGAAGGCGGTGAAGGACGGCGAGGAGTACGTCCTCAACGGCCAGAAGATGTGGCTGACGAACGGCGGAACGTCGTCGCTGGTGGCCGTTCTGGTCAAAAGTGACGAAGGTCACCCCGAGGGTACGGCGCCCCACAAGTCGATGACCACCTTCCTGGTCGAGAAGGAGCCCGGCTTCGGCGAGGTGCGTCCCGGCCTCACCATTCCCGGCAAGATCGACAAGATGGGTTACAAGGGCGTCGACACCACCGAACTCATCATGGATGGCCTGCGGATTCCTGCGGATCGTGTGCTCGGCGGGGTCACCGGCCGTGGTTTCTACCAGATGATGGACGGGGTCGAGGTCGGCCGCGTGAACGTGGCGGCGCGTGGCTGCGGCGTCGCTCAGCGTGCGTTCGAGCTGGGCGTCCAGTACGCGCAGCAGCGCCACACCTTCGGCAAGCCGATCGCCCAGCACCAGGCGATCCAGTTCAAGCTGGCCGAGATGGCTACCAAGGTCGAGGCCGCCCATGCGATGATGGTGAACGCAGCACGCAAAAAGGACTCCGGGGAGCGAAACGACCTGGAAGCAGGGATGGCGAAGTACCTCGCCTCCGAGTACTGCAAGGAGGTCGTCGAAGACGCCTTCCGGATCCACGGCGGCTACGGCTTCTCCAAGGAGTACGAGATCGAGCGCCTCTACCGTGAGGCTCCGATGCTGCTCATCGGTGAAGGTACCGCCGAGATCCAGAAAATGATCATCGGCAGGCGGCTGCTCGAAGAGTATCGGTTCCAGGGCTAGATGTCCGGATACGGGGTGTTTTCTTGGAGAAGAAGATCACACCCCGTCAGCACTCTTCTGCCGCCGACTCGGCTGCCTGGCTTACCCAGTTAGGGCCCCGAGCCGCTACGATCGCCGGAAAGCCGCCGTCCCCCGTCAGTGTGCGGCATCATCCGCTACGAAGGTCATCCATGCCCCACAGCCAAACCTCTGCACCTCGCGACAGCCGGGCCGGCGTACGCCTCGCGCGCGGAGCATCGCCGTGGCTCCTTCCGACCGTCGCCACCGCAGCCCTCAGCCTGGCACGGGCCCGGCGCTCCGGCGCCGCCAAGGCCGTCGCCGTTCCCGCCACCGCGCTCGCGGCGGGGATGCTGTGGTTCTTCCGCGACCCCGAGCGCGAGATCACCCAGGGCCGGGTCATCTCGCCCGCCGACGGTGTGGTGCAGAGCATCATGCCGTGGAAGGACGGCCGCACCCGCGTCGCGATCTTCATGAGCCCGCTCAACGTGCACGTCAACCGCGCGCCGCTGGCCGGCACGGTGACGTCGGTCGAGCACATCCCCGGTGGCTTCGTTCCCGCCTTCAACAAGGAGAGCGAGAACAACGAGCGTGTCGTCTGGCACTTCGACACCGAGCTCGGCGACATCGAGATGATCCAGATCGCCGGCGCGGTCGCCCGTCGCATCGTCCCCTACCTGCCCGAGGGCACGAAGGTCGAGCAGGGTGAGCGGATCGGCCTGATCCGCTTCGGTTCGCGGGTCGACCTCTACCTGCCCGAGGGCGTGGAGGTCGCGGTCGAGGTCGGCCAGAAGACCGTGGCGGGGGTGACTCGCATTGACCGTGATTGATCCTGACACCAAGGCCGGCTGGGTCCCGGAGTCCGACGGGGTCGACGAGGAAGAGGAGATGCCCCTCTCTCTTCGCCTGTCGATAGCGGACACCCTGACGCTCGGCAACGCCACGTGCGGCTTCATGGCGGTGTACTTCACCACCACCGGCATCCTGATCCCGGACCTCATGGGCAGCCAGGAGTCCGGCATGGCGCGCAACAGCGCGGCCACGGCGGTCATCCTGATGCTGTGCGCGGCGGTCTTCGACCTGTTCGACGGCCTGGTGGCGCGCAAGCTGCGCTCCTCCCCCATGGGCGCCGAGCTGGACAACCTGTCCGACCTGATCAGCTTCGGCCTGGCGCCGGCGTACTTCGTCCTCGTCTACGGCATGGTGGCCGAGGGCGCGTACCAGCGGGTCGCGGCGGTCGGGGCGATCGTGGTGCTGCTGGCGGTGGTGCTGCGGCTTGCCCGGTTCTCGTGCGTCACGGTCAAGGACGGCACCTTCCAGGGCATGCCGTCACCGTTCGGCGCGCTGACCGTCGTGTCCATCGTGTTGCTGGAGCTGCCCTTCGTGGCGACCCTGCTGGCGATCCTGGGGACGGCGTGGCTGATGGTGAGCCGCGTGGAGTACCCGAAGCCGCGGGGCCGGCTCGCCGTGGCGATGCTGTCGTGGATCGTGCTGGGCATGGGCATGATGGCCGCCTGGGCGTTCGACGCGCCGAGCGGCCAGCTGCTGCTCCAGACGGGCTGTGCGCTCCAGCTGGTCATGGGGGCGGTGATCCCGCTGTTCGCGACGGCCCGTCGGGTGAACAACTTCCGCGACAACCGCCGCGAGGCGCGGGCGGCGCAGCTGCCCTGATCTCGTCTCCGCACTGACGGGTGTGGCCCGGGCCTTCGAGGCCCGGGCCACACCCGTTTCTCGTTCAAGGGATGCCCTTCTTGCCCTTGACTGGTCAACTACCGTTGCTCGAGGTCGATTTGCGCAGAAAATCCGGGAAGAGGAGGGTGGGAAGAGGGGATTGAATCCACTTGCTCCCACTTTCGCCACGGGAGGCGGCCATGCCCGCACCCATCCTCAAAGAGCACAAAGTCACACTTGAGTCCAAGATCCCCGCGAACGCCGGCGACACGGTGACCCTGCCTGTACGGGAGTACGACGGCACCAAGCCGAACCAACCGCACCAGCCGGTACTGATGCTGCACGGCAGGAGCGTGCCGGCGCTGGCGGGGTTCGACCTCGCGCCGGTGCCCGGCGGGCCCGCCACCCGGTACAGCTGGGCACAGGAACTCGCGGACGACGGCTACGACGTCTTCATCATGGACCTGCAGGGCTCGGGCCGGTCGCCGCGCCCGAGAATGGACGACCCGTGCAACGCCAACCCGGCCCAGCAGCCGGTCCTCGTCCCCAATCCCCTCCAGGCGCCCTGCCCTCCCCCTCCGCCGTACCCGCGCCAGCTGGGCAACTCGGAGAGCGAGTGGGCGGAGCTGGACGCCGTGGTCGCGTACATCAGAGGCCTGCCTGACCGGAAGAAGCCGATCCGCTTCATCGCCTGGTCCCTGGGCGCGGCCATCATGGGCGCCTACACCCTCCAGCACCCCGGCAACGTCGAAAGCCTGCTGCTGCTCGCCCCGGTCTTCCCGCCCAGGGGACGGTGGTCGGACAAGCCCGACGACCCGTTCGGCCGCCCGGCCGAGGCCCAGACGCTGCCGATGTCGAAACCGGCCGTCACCTGGGGCTTCCCGATGTTCGTCGGCACCAGGACGGGCTTCAGGACCGGGCTGGACGGCAACCCGGACCTGCGCGAGCCCGGCGTCGTGGACCTCGCCTGGGAGGCCTGCATGCACAGCGACCCCGTCGGCAGCAAATGGGGCCCCGAGGTCGCCCCGGGCGAGTACGAGGGCATCCTCCGGTACCGGAACACGTACTGGTGGGGCTGGAACAACCAGACGGTGCCGCACGAGAACCCGGCCGGCACGCCCGTGCTCGGGGAACGGATTCCCGTCCTCATCGTCTACGGGGAACTGGACCGGGCCGCCAACAGCCCGGCCACCTTCCCCGACCCCATCCGTTTCTCCGTGCCGGACCTGTACAAGGCCGTCAAGGGACCCCGCAAGCTGATGTTCTGCCTCGAGGGTGCGGGCCACTCGCTGGTGTGGGAGATCACCGCCAAGACGGTGCACCACATGTCGAAGCAGTGGTTCAAGAACGGCAAGGTGGAGGGCCAGAGCTCCGGCAGCTTCTTCCGGGACTCCAACGGCGTGCTGATCCCCCTGCCGTGACGGTTCAGGTCAGGAAGTCCCGCGCGATCCGCTCCGCCACCCGCTCCAGGATCGGGCCCGCTTCCGCGATGCACTTGTCGACGTCCGGTTCCGCGTCCGTCAGGGGGTAGGCCCGGCGGATACCGGCGTGGCCCAGGGTCTGGGGCGGCAGGGCCAGGCGGCCGCAGACCGCCACCACGTCCTTGTCCGCGGCCCGGGCCGCCGCGGCCACACCCGCCGGGGCCTTGCCGTGCAGGGTCTGCTCGTCGAGGGAACCCTCACCGGTGATGACCAGGTCGGCACGCTCCAGAGCGGAGGCGAAGCCCAGGACGTCGAGCATGACCTCGATCCCGGGACGGAACCGGGCGCCCAGCAGCAGGGCGCCGTAGCCGATGCCGCCCGCCGCGCCCGCACCCGGCGATGCCGCGTACTCGGCGGCCTTGGAACCGGCCGGCCCCTGGAGCACCTGCGCGAAGTGCGCGAGGGCGGCGTCCAGTGCCGCCACGTCGTCGGGCGAGGCGCCCTTCTGCGGGCCGTAGACCGCGGGGGCGCCCTTCGGGCCGGTCAGCGGGTTGTCGACGTCGCTCGCGAGGACCAGCTCGATCTCGGCGAGGCGCGGGTCGAGTCGCGACAGATCGGCGGTGGCCAGCCCGGCGAGTCCGCCGCCGCCCGGGGGCACCGGCTCCCCGTCGGCGTCCAGGAACCGGGCGCCCAGCGCCGACAGCATCCCGGCGCCGCCGTCGGTGGTGGCGCTGCCGCCGACCCCGAAGACGATCGTGCGGGCACCCTCGTCCAGCGCGGCCCGCAGCAGCTCGCCGGAGCCGTAGGTGGACGCCGCGAGCGGGGCGAAGACGCCCGCGGGCAACCGTTGCAGCCCGCTCGCCTCGGCCATCTCCACGACCGCGGTGCCCTCCCGCAGCGCGAAGGCCGCCGTCACCTCGTCGCCGAGGGGCCCGGCGACCCGTACCTCCCGGCGCTCGAATCCGGCCGCGACGGCCGCGGCCACGGTCCCGTCGCCGCCGTCGGCCACGGGCAGCGCCTCGACCTCGAGGTCCGGCAGGACACGGCGCAACCCGGCCGTCACCCGCTCGGCGACCTCCACGGCCGTCAGCGACCCCTTGAACTTGTCCGCGGCGACGAGCACCCGCTGTGCCTTCCGGGTGCCGCTCACTGCAGCGTCCGCCACTTGCACTCCCCTTGCTCTCCGGGCCCTCACGCACGTCAGGGCCAGTCGCGCCGCTGTGACCTTAGCCGGAGGAACCCTCGCCCGTCAGCCTTTGCCCAACCCATGGACCGACGCGTCAGGGGCGCGGGGAACTGCGCGAACAGCCACCGAGGACCGGCAGGCCCCAACGCGCCGCAAGCCCCCTCCCGAAACGGGTAGACCACAACCATGACCCTCGTTGACACCGGAACGGCGCTCTCCGACCGCATCCTCGGCGGCTGGACCGGCCGCATCGCGGGAAACATGCTCGGCAAGCCGGTCGAACAGGGCGAGGTGTGGACCCGCGACCGCATCGACCGCTACCTCGGACAGGCCGCGGCCCTGCCGCTGACCGACTACCTGCCCGAGCCGATCAGCGAACACGACGGCTTCGCGCTCCGCCCCGAGTGGCGCAGCTGCGTCCGCGGCCGCATCCACGGCAGCTGCCGGGACGACGACGTCGACTACGCGATCCTCGGCCTCGACCTGCTGGAGACCCACGGCTTCGGCTTCACCACCGAGCAGGTCGGCGAGCTGTGGCTGCTGCGGCTGCCGTACCTGCAGACGTTCACCGCCGAGCGGGCCGCGTACCGCAACCTCGCGAGCGGGCTCAAGCCGCCGCTGACGGCGACCTACGACAACCCCTACCAGGAGTGGATCGGCGCCCTCATCCGGGCCGATGTCTTCGGCTGGACCTGCCCGGGCGTCCCGCGCCGCGCCGCGCTGCTCGCCCGGCGGGACGCGGTGCTGTCGCACACCGGCAACGGGGTGTACGGCGCCATGTGGGCGGCGGCGCTGATCGCGGCGGCGTTCACGGCGCCCACCGTGCGGCACGCCGTCGAGGAGGCCCTGGCCGTGATCCCGGCCAGCAGCCGGCTCGCCCGCGCGGTACGCCGGGTGGTCGCTCTGCACGACACCCGGATGTCCTGGGAGGACACGCTCAGCACGCTCGCCGAGGAGACCGCCGGGATGGGCTGGATCCACTCCGTGCCGAACGCGGCCGTCCTCACCGCCGGCCTGCTCTACGGCGACGGTGACTTCACCCGGACCATCACGCTCACGGTCCGCGGCGGTCTGGACACCGACTCCAACGGCGCGACCGCGGGTTCGGTGGCCGGCGTGTTCGGCGGGGCCGCGGCCATCCCGGACCAGTGGAAGGCGCCGCTGGAGGACACGGTCCGCAGCGCGGTGTTCGGCTTCGACGGGGTACGGATCAGCGAGCTGGCGCAGCGGACGCTGCGGCTGGCGGACCCGGAGGCCTGACCGGACCGAACCGGCCAATCCCGGGCACGTACGGCGGTCGGCCCGGCCTTCCACTTCGAGGCCCGGGCGTCATGACCGCTCAGTATCGGAAACCATCTCGGAGATCGGCAGGCCGTTCCGCTTGGAAAAGCTCCCCTCCGGCTGATTCCGGCCACTCGGTCGCGAGCCGCCGAGACCGATCAAACCCGATCGTAAAGTGATCTGACCATCGGACCTTCCGATCGTTTCCAGTCATTCGGCCCGCGCCTCCGCGCCCTCGCGCCTGACAGAAAGCGTCTGCTTGTCATGTCTCGTTTTAGAACCGCTGTCCGCGCCGCCGCCTCCGTGTCCGTTCTGACCGCCGCCGTCCTCACCGCCCCCCAGGCCGTCGCCGCCGAGCAGTCCGCGCCCGCCGCCGCGGCGGCCAACGTGTGCGGTACCGGTTACACCCTGCGCAAGGCGATCCCACTGCCCCTCGGTACCGACCCCAGCGAGCGTCTGGCCACCCTCTTCGCCTACGAGAACGGCGGCAAGGGCTGCGTCATCCTCGACAACAACGTCGGCCAGGCCCGGTACATGTTCGTGCAGGTCTGCAAGGTCGGCGGCACCTCCTGCGACAAGGACTCGGGCAACTTCAGCGAGTACGCCGGACCGGTGTACGTCTCCGGCTTCGCCTGCGCCCCGGTGACCGCCAAGATGGGTACTTCGTCCAGCAGCCTCTACATCAACTACAAGTCCGACTACGTCTTCCCCTGCGGCTGATCCGGCGCCCGGTGGTTACCCTGCACCGATGACCAGTTCTCCTGATTACGCCGCCTACATCGCGTCCCTGCCCCGCGTCCTGGCCGGCGCCGCCGTGCTGTTCCGGGACGACGAGGGCCGTGTGCTGCTCGTCGAGCCCAACTACCGGGAGGGCTGGACGCTGCCCGGCGGCACCGTCGAGTCCGACGACGGCGAGACCCCGCGGCAGGGTGCGCGGCGCGAGACGGCCGAGGAGATCGGTCTCGACCGTGAGCTCGGCCGGCTGCTGACGGTGGACTGGGTGCAGGGCGCGGGCCGTCCGCCGCTGGTGGCGTACGTGTACGACGGTGGGGTGCTGAGCGAGGACGAGTTCAAAGCGATCCGCCTGCAGGAGGAGGAGCTGCTGTCCTGGCGGCTGGTGGCGCGTGAGGAGCTGACCGAGTACCTGTCAGTGGGCCACAGCGGTCGCGTCCTGGCCGCCCTCGACGTCCTGGCGGAGGGGTCGGGGACGGCGGAGCTGGAGAACGGCAGGCGGGTGTACTGACAGGACGGCCGCTCACCCCTCGGCGTCCCGTTCGATATCCGCTCGCCGCCGCCCCGTGGACCGGCCTACCCTCGGCGGCATGGCCAAACCCCTCGTCGCCCTGCTCACCGGTGCCGGCATCAGCACGGATTCGGGGATCCCGGACTACCGCGGGCCGAACGGGCTGTGGCGGCGCGATCCCGAGGCCGAGAAGCTCGTCACGTACGAGTACTACATGGCCGATGCCGAGATCCGCCGCCGCTCCTGGCTGATGCGGCGCGAGACCGGGGCGCTGCGGGCCGAGCCCAACGCCGCGCACCGGGCGGTGGCGGAGCTGGAACGGTCCGGGGCGCCGGTGCGCGTCATCACGCAGAACGTGGACGGGCTGCACCAGCTCGCCGGGATGCCCGCCCGCAAGGTGCTCGAACTGCATGGCACGGCACGCAGTGTCGTCTGCACCGGCTGCCACGCGCGCGGCCCGATGGCGGACGCGCTCGCCCGCGTGGAGGCAGGCGAGGACGATCCGCCCTGCCGGCAGTGCGGCGGGATCCTCAAGCCCGACACGGTGATGTTCGGCGAACGGCTCGACCCGGTCGTCCTCGGCGAGGCGGCCGCCGTCAGCAAGGCCTGTGACGTCTTCGTCGCCGTCGGCTCGAGCCTCCAGGTGCAGCCCGCGGCCGGACTCGCCGGTGTCGCCGCCGACCACGGAGCCCGTCTGCTCATCGTCAACGCCGAACCGACCCCGTACGACGACCGTGCCGACGAGATCGTCCGCGACCCCATCGGCACGGCATTGCCGAGACTGCTGAAGCAGTTCGCGGAACACGACGGATCCTGATGCTCCGGTCTGCGTGGCCCCACCCCACTCCGGCTACGGTGACTGAGCCTCATGGATGCAGCGCCAGATGGTCACGTATCCGGCCCACGCAGACACTCCATTGGCGTGTGAATCCCGCGTGCGCCTCCAACCGGTCCCAGACCTCCTGGAGCCCGGCCGTGACCACTGCACCGGGCATCCACAGGTGGGCCAGTTCGAGAATCAGCGGTGCCAGCTTCTCCGCCGCCGATGTTTCGCCACGATCTGTGCCGGTTCGCTCGGCAGCCGACGTCACCGTGGTGAGCAACCAGTCGTGGAAGGCCAAGTCCTCGCACAAGGTACTCAGTCGCTCCGGTGACGCGTCGGCCGACGGGGGAATCACGAGCCGGAAGGCGCGCACCCTGTCGTCGATGAGTGCGAATGCCCCCTGGAAGCCCGGCGAGCCGTGATCCACGATAGCCGACCAGCGCAGCCGGGTGCGCCGGGTGCGCAGAGGCGGACGCTGGTTCAGCAGCCGGGACGCCTGGAGCCGGACGAGCAGCGAGGTATTGGCCGCGTTCATGTCCAGGGTGCCGAAGGCGTCTGACTCCGCGAAGCTCCTCGCCAGGTCCGCGCGATCTCCGCGGCCGTTCACCTCGACCACGCCGGGCTGTGTCAGATGGTGGCCCCAGTGCATGCGGCGGCCGTTCCCCGCACGGACGACGGCTCGTGTCGAGGACTGGACGACACGGCCACCCACCACACGACCTCGCACTCGCAGTGTGCCGGTTCCGCGCAGGGGACCGCCCGCACCGGGTTCAAGGGAGCGGTCCAGGCCGTGCAGGAGATCAGGGGACACCGAGCGGCGCACGGGGCGCTCGTGGGAGCGCACGCGCTCGCCCGCTGCGACGTTCAGCAGCTCGGCTGCCACTGACGCAGGGAGAGCCGCACGGTTCATCAGCAGTCCCGTGCAGACCTCTCCCACCATGAACAGGGACGGGTGCGGCCTGCTGCTGGTCGGTCGGGTCATGTCTCGCCGACCTGCCCGTCCGGTACTCCGCCGGCGTAGTCCATGTCTCCGTGTGAGGCCCCGTCCGAAGGGATGAAGGCATACATGACACGTTCGGCAAGGCCCGGGGGCACGAACACGCTCTCCCGTTCACCACGCTCGGCAGCCTGGGCCAACGCATCAGGGTCCGCAACCGTGTGATCGAGGATCACTCTCACGGCATGCTCGACCGGGAGGAAGCGGCTGCCCAGCACCGAGAACGTGCGGTAGGCGCAGAACGGAGCCGCGTTCTGATCGAGTTTCACCAGTGGCGGCATGGAGTCCCACTCGTCAGGAATGGTCCCGTCGGGCCAGGTGCGGGCCGGGACGACTGCCGCACCGTGGTGCCTGAGCAGGCCGAGTCTGAGCATTTGCCACACGGCTCCCAAGAAGGGGCACGACCACCGGCGAGTGCCCCCAGGACCGTCGGTCCAGAGCTCCGCGTCGAGGAAGACCGAGTGGCGCCGGGCGGCCCCGAACTCGAGCGGCGGTTGCCACGCGGGGACGGGGGACATCGCTTGGGACGTGCCCCGATACGGGGAACGTGTGCCGTTCGGCAGCCAGCCGGACTGGGTGACGGGCGGCCGTCCGCCCTCGGTGTCCATGGATGGCGGGGCGACCAGTCGGGCAAGGAGCAGCGCGGCGACGTCGACCCCCTCGGCGGTGGCGCATCCGGACTCCCGCGCGATGTAGTCGACACGCAGTCCGGCCCGGGCCGCTGCTCCGGTCACCCGAGGGATGACCTCGGCGGGTGAGGAGGAGCGCGAGAAGTAGTCGTCGATCAGCAGGCATGTGCTGACACGCAGCTTCGCAGGGTCAATGCGCCCGGCGAGAGCGCGGGTCGCGGTCTCGGCCCATGGCGCCACCTGGGTGAAGTGGGCACGCAGCTTTTCCGGCCCGGCGGCGAGGTCTTCCAGGTACAAGTGGCCGAGTTCCAGGGAAAGGTGTGAGTAGGGGACGGCCTGCGTCGGTGACTTGGCCGGCCCTTCACCGTAGGACCAGTCCGCTTCCTGCCCGACGGGGTCTGCGTCTCCTCCCCGGCCGGTCATCCGAACGCCCATGTCCGGCTGTCCTTAAGAGCATGGGCGAGATTCGTGAAGGCTCGCACGGTCTCCTCGGCGGCCCCTGGCGAAACAGCGGTGTCCTCGTCGGTGATCACCCGTTCCTGCCACAGCAGCACGGGATCCAGCGGCACCGGCCCGATCAGGACCTCGTGATCCGGATGCAGTGGTGCCGTCATTGCCTTCAGCTCGGCATCCCTGGCCTTTCGCCAGGCCCCGTACTCGGAGTCCCGCGAGCCGCTCTTCGCGGCGTCGAGAGGGGGAACAGCGGTCGGCACGTACCGGAGTCGCCCCGAGAACCCTGTCTCGTCGTGCCCGTACTGGACACCGGTCCGCAGGATGCCGCAGTCACCGTGCACAAGGTCCACCGCACCCTCGACGTGCTGCCTGGTCCAGCGATGGAAGACGAGCCATCGTGTCGGGACGTGCCGTAGTTCCTGTCGCGCCGTGGCCCGCAGGCTGACGTCCAGGGCGTAGGACCGGCCGGCTCGCAGATCGACGATGGTCACATCGAACTCCTCCTCCAAGGTGAGCAGCAGTTCTGCACAGCGTTTCGTCTCGGTGCCGCCGACCGGGAAATCTCCGCCTCCCCGGTCCCCCGGCACAAGACAGAGCCGACCACGGTGCACGTGACCCTCACGCAGGGCAGCGCGTTGCGAGAGTGACCACACATCGAGGCGAGTCGGCTCGGCGATACGCCCCTGAAGAAACGAGTGCAGGCCGCCGGCCCGCACACCACGTGCGGCCGCACCGGAAGCGAAGACGGCGGCGGCCGTCGGGGATCCGAAGTCGAAGTCCACGTACGCGACGTCATCTCCTCCCAGGGCCAGGCGATAGGCGATGTTGGCGCACGTGACCGAGCGACCGGTGCCGCCTTGGTCGGAGGTAGCAAAAACGATCACCGGCTCTCGGTCTCCCCGTCGTCCCGTGGCCGTTTCGGAAGCCGGATCAACTACTTGACGTACCCGTGCACAAGGATCATGCCGCTATACCCGTCCCTGAGTGGTTCGGGTCCCACACCGAACCGGTAGAACTCCATTCCGTTCCCCAGCCCCCACATTTCCTCCCGGAGGTTCACCAGATCGATACCGAATGCCGGAAAACGGCGACCTCCGACCTCGTAGCCCTTGGAGTTCTCCATGAATGTCATCACGAACGGAGCTCCCGGCTTCAGCAGGGAACAGAACTTCGCCAGAGCCGTGGTGAATTCATTCCGGAATGTCGTGATCGACTCTGCGACGAAGAACATGGTCCCCAGATCCCACCTCCTGTCCGGTACGGAGCCGAAGATGTCCCACCTCTGCACAGACGCGGCCTGAGACAGCCGGTCGCGGGGCCGGTCGATCACACGGTAGGCCTCGTGCTCGGCCAGGACCTGCCAGAAACCGTCCCAGTTGCCGGAGTAGCCGCGCAGCTGACCCGTCAACCACCTTCTGTTTGCCTTCGAGATCTCGAGCAGGCTGATCCGGCCGCAGAACGGAAGCATGGAAAGCGCTGGATACAGGTTGGTCCCGGTGCCCACGTCCACACCCCAGGCATCCGCGTCGAAGGCCTGAGCGCACAGGAACTCGCGGACGATCTCCAGGATTCGCCGGTCCTCGTCGTGCAGATCGGCGTAGTTGTGTGCCAGGTAATCCTGCGCGTCGAACGCGTCCCAGTCGTACGCGAGGTTCCCAGCCATGCGTCTCCCTGGGGCAGGGGTGCCCGAAATGACCGAAGTACTGCCAACTCACCTGCACTGGTGCTACTTTACGGAGATCTGCGCCATACTCGCGAGCGAGGATCAGGCTGTCGCCTCATCCAGCACAATTCTGCATACCCGAGCTCTTTGCACAACACCGTCATGTACCACGCGGCACCACACCGAATCGGATGGCATGGGGGATGAGGGATGTCCAGCAGGAGCAGCAGAGGAGGAGCGGGAAGCGACGCGGCCGGAGCGGCGCGCGCCTGGCTAATTCTGGTACTGGGGATCGTGACCACCGGCTTCGGTGTCTCCTTCGCCGCGGCCACCGAGCAGGACGGGAAGATCTCCCTGCTCAACCAGGAGATCTCCGGTGTCCTCACCGCCGTCGGCGGCGGGATCGTGGGCGCGGTGATCAGCATCCTTGTCACAAGGGCCTCGAACCAGGAGACGCTGCAGCGCATGACGCACGTACTGGAGCACTCACTCACCAGCAGTCTGCGGTCGGACAATGCGCGACTGACTCCGGTACGGCACCTGTGGCACCACTACTTCATCACCACCGTGCGAGGCAAGAACGTCTGGCGCTATGAGCAGTACCCTTTCGACCTCAGTGCCAACGTCGGTTCCCTAGCCGTGGAGATCGACGTGGAATCGGACATGGGGCTCGTCAACAAGTACTTGGTGGAGGCATTCGTACGGCATGAGCGGCTGACCATCATCAGCCACAAGGCGCGCGACGAATCCAATGTCTTCGTCGAGGTGTACCCGCAGTTCGGCGGAGAGCTCTCCGAGTATTTCGGCATCGGCTTCGTGAGGACGTGGGACTCCACCAACATCGTCACCAAGGTCGTCCTCAGTCGCCTGCCCCTCGTGTCCAGCTCGATTGGGACACTCAGCGATTCCGACTGCGCGGAGTTGGAGCGGATCTGGGAGCTGGGCTTCGGGCGCCAGAACGAGGTGCTGCCGAACTGTACGTGAGCCTTCTCCCGGGTGGTCGGTCTGCGCCTTCGAACCGAGCCCCCTGCCTAGAAAAGCGCCGCCCCGCGTTCGAAGTCCAGCAGGCGCTGCTTGCGCTCCAGGCCGCCGCCGTACCCGGTCAGGCTGCCGTTCGCGCCGATCACGCGGTGGCAGGGAACGATGATGCCGATCGGGTTGCGGCCGTTGGCGAGGCCGACCGCGCGGGAGGCGGCGGGGGCTCCGAGGGCGTCGGCGAGCTGACCGTAGGTGCGGGTCTCGCCGTAGGGGATGCGGCACAGCTCGTCCCACACGGTGCGCTGGAACGCGGTGCCGTTCATGCGCAGGGGGACGGTGAACGCCTCGAGGTCGCCCGCGAAATAGGCCTTCAGCTGCTCCTCCGCCTCCGCGAAGAGGGTGTCGTCGCGGGTGCCGAAGGTCTCCTCCGCCGGGCGGTGGCGTTGGCCGGTCATGTACAGGCCGCACAGGACACCGTCGTCGGCGACGAGGGTGAGGGGGCCGTACGGGCTGTCGGTCACGGTGTGCTGCTTCATCGAACGTCCCTATACCGGAAGGAAGTTGATCGGGTGGCTGTCGGTCGCCCAGAGGTACTGGACCGCGTAGGCCCGCCAGGGGCGCCAGGCCGCCGCGCGGGCGGTGAGGGCGGCCGGGGTGGACGGCAGACCCAGGTCGCGGGCGGCGCGGCGGATGCCGAGGTCGGTGGGCAGGAATGCGTCGGGGTCACCGAGGGCGCGCATGGCGATGACGTCCGCCGTCCAGGGCCCGAATCCGGGCAGGGCGAGGAGTTCGGCGCGGGTGCGCGGCCAGTCGCTCTCGACGCCCAGGTGGAGGTCGCCGTCGGCGAGCCGGCCGACCAGGGTGGTGAAGGTGGTGCGGCGGGTGCGCGGCATCGCCAGCGTCCCGGGGTCCAGCACCGCGAGGGACTCGGGGGACGGGAAGAGGTGGGTGAGGCCGCCCTCGGGGTCCTCGACCGGTTCGCCGTACGCGGTGACCAGGCGGGCCGCGTGGGTGCGGGCGGCGGCGGTGGAGACCTGCTGCCCGAGCACGGCCCGGACGGCGAACTCGGCCTCGTCGACCGTGCGCGGCACCCGGCGTCCGGGCGCCTTGTCCACCAGGGGCGCGAGGACCGGGTCCGTGCGGAGCTGGTCGTCGATCGCGACGGGGTCGGCGTCCAGGTCGAGCAGACGGCGGCAGCGGCTGATGGCGACGGTCAGATCGCGCAGGTCGCTGAGGGTCAGGCGGCAGGCGATGTGGTCGGGGTTCGGGGTGAGGGCCACGATGCCGTGGCCGTACGGCAGGCGCAGGGTGCGGCGATAGGAACCGTCGCGCCACTCCTCCACGCCGGGTACGGCCGTCGCGGCGAGGTGGCCGAAGAGGTTGTCGGGGTTCAGCGGTGCGCGGAACGGCAGCCGCAGCGACAGGGCGCCGGGGGTGCTCGCGCCCTGCCGTTTGGGGGCGCGGGTGCGCAGCTCGCTCGGGGACAGGGCGAAGACCTCGCGGACCGTGTCGTTGAAGGTCCGGATCGAGGCGAAGCCGGCGGCGAAGGCGACCTGCGCCATGGGCAGGGTGGTCGTCTCGACGAGCAGCCGGGCCGTCTGGGCGCGCTGGGCGCGGGCGAGCGCGAGGGGGCCCGCGCCCAGCTCGGCGAGGAGCTGGCGTTCGACCTGGCGGGTGCTGTAGCCGAGGCGGCCGGCGAGGCCGGGCACGCCGTCGCGGTCCACGACGCCGTCGGCGATCAGCCGCATGGCGCGGGCCACGAGGTCGGCTCGCTGGTTCCACTCCGGGGAGCCGGGGCTGGTGTCGGGCCGGCAGCGCTTGCAGGCCCGGAACCCGGCCTGCTGACAGGCCGCCGCACTGGGGTGGAAGACCATGTTCTCCGGTTTGGGCGGAACCACCGGGCAGCTGGGACGGCAGTAGATGCCGGTGGTCAGGACGGCCGTGAAGAACCAGCCGTCGAAGCGCGCGTCCTTGGACCGGACGGCGCGCACGCAGCGCTCGGTGTCGGTGTGCATCCCCTTCTGCATGGGTCCAGCATCCGGCACCGGGTGGCGCGGGGCTGGCGAGAATCCGACATCGTGGTGCCGGGCCCGGCCGCCGGACGGGGACAGATGAAGATTCATTCATGTGTTCGTGCGGGGCCGGTACGATGACGGCATGGGTCATGGAGCCGTCACTCCCGCGCAGGACGCCGCCGAGCGCGTACGCCTGGACGCGGACAACGTCGCGAAGGTCGCCACCACGCTCCAGGCCCTGTCCACGCCCTCCCGGCTGCTCATCCTCGCGCGGCTGCGCGAAGGCCCGCTGCCGGCCACGGAGTTGGCCGCCGAGGTGGGCATGGAACAGTCGGCCTGCTCCCACCAGCTGCGGCTGCTGCGCAATCTGGGCCTGGTCGTGGGCGAGCGGCAGGGCCGTTCGGTGGTCTACGCGCTGCACGACCACCATGTCGCCGAGCTGCTCGACCAGGCCGTCTACCACGTGGAGCATCTGCGGCTCGGCATCAGCGACGCCGCCGACTGAGGCGGCGCCGCCGGCCCGGCGTCGGTTCCGGTGCCGCGACCGGCAGCATGCGTCCCGTCGCGGCGTCCGGCCCTAGTCGGTGGCGGTCCGCCGTCGCGAGGCCTCCATCGCCTCGCTCACCCGCGTCAGCGGACGCAGCCGGTAGGTGTACGCGTAGTCGCGGTCGGCGAGCAGCTTGAACTCGGCGTGCGTGTGCGCGCCCCAGCTGTCGTCGCCGCCCACGCCCATCTGGCGGTGGTTCACCCGCAGGATCACGGCGTCCCGCGGGGTGAGCTGGTAGTCGTGGCGCGCTCCGACGGACAGGTCCTCGGGCGTGAAGTGCGAGGCGTTGACCTCCACCAGCGGCTCACCGCTCACGAGCAGTCCGCGTCCTCGGCCGTCGGTCAGCGCGGCCCAGCGGACGTCGGTCTTGTTGCCGTTCTCCTGGGGGCGCAGGTAAGGGGTCCACTGCCCGGAGACGGTGCCGGAGTACACGCCGACGTCGGTGGCGTTGTTGCGGTCCCACATGTTCTCCTCGGGACCCCGGCCGTAGTAGTGCAGCCGGTCCAGGCTCCGCGGCAGGAACAGCAGGGTGCCGACCTCCGGGATGTACGGCAGGTTCGCCGCCCCCGGGTGCACGGTGTTGTCGACCTTGATCTCGCCGTTGCCGAAGACCGTGTAGGTCGTGCTGTACGTGGACTGCGTCCCGGTGGGCAGCGTGCCGGTGACGGTGACCTCGACGGCCCGGTCGGCCAGGGGCCGCACGCGTACGTCGGACACCTTCCGCTTCGCTCCGGCGTCGCGCCAGGTCTGGTTGCGGGTGTGCTGGCCGTTGCCGCGGTCGTTGTCGGTGGGCGCGCGCCAGAAGTTCGGAACGGGTCCGGAGGTGAGGAGACGGGTGCCGCCCGCCTCGTAGGAGGTGATGGTTCCGGTGGCCTTGTCGACGGTGACGGAGAAACCCTTGCCCTTGACGGTGACGGCCTTGTCCCCGTCGGTGTGGCTCAGGGCGGGGACGCTCCGCAGGGGCGCGGGCCGCACGGCCGGGCTGTCCGTGTCGAGGGCGAGTTGCTGCTTGGCCACCTCGAAGCCGGCCTTCGCCCACGGGGTGGCCTCCCTCGTGGTGAAGGAGAGCTGGAGGAAGTACTCGGTGCCGGGCTCGGGCCCGGCCGGGATCCGCACCGGGACCTTGATGTCCTTGCTGCTCAGCGGCGCCACGTCCAGCTGGTCGCGGGTCAGCCGGCCACGCTGGACGACCTCGCCGTCGGCGACCAGGGACCAACGCCCCTCGAACTCACGGAGGTTGGTGAACAGGTACTCGTTGGTGAGGGTGACGGCACCGGGGCCGCCCGAGGCCGGTGTGGCGTTGACGGCCTGGTAGATCTGCTTGACCTCGGCGGACTTGCCGGTGAGGGTGCGGTCGGGCAGGACGATGCCGTCGCCGGCGAAGGCGCCGTCGTTGGGGTTGTCGCCCCAGTCGCCGCCGTAGGCGTAGAAGGTCTTGTCGCGCGGGCGCTTCTCGGTGAACCCGGCGGTGGCGGCGTCGAACCAGAAGCGCACGCCCTCGTCGTCGGGCCTGCGGGTGTCCGAGGCGAGCTCCGCGGCGCTCAGGGCGCGTGCGTACACACGGGCCCGGCGGATGGTGCCGCTGAACTCCCGGGTCGGGTTGTCGACGTCGGTGGCGAGCGAGAGGGGGGCGGTGTTGTCGGCGGGGCGGCGGGCGGTGGTCCTGGTGCCGCGCACCTGGCCGTCGACGTACAGGGTCAGCGTGCCCGCGTCCGCGTCGAAGACGCCGGCGATGTGGTGTTCCCTGCCGGTCCAGCCCTCGGGCAGCGGCCAGCTCGCGGTGACCCACTGGCCGCCGCCGTGGATGAAGAACTCCAGGTTCTTGTCGCTCTGCTTGAGGGCGTACTGGGTGTCGCCCTTGGCGATGACGGGCTGGTGGCCGCCGGTGACGTCCGGGGTGACCCAGGCCTCCAGGGTCAGGGAGCCGGTGAGGTCGAGGCGGGTGTCGCGGGGGAAGACGGTGCCCCCGGAGACGCCCTTGGCGCGGTCGAAGGTGCCGGCGGGTGCCATGACCTCGCCCCGCAGCGCGCCCGGGCCGGACTCGGTCAGCAGCTTGCGGGTGGGGGTGGGCCAGCGCAGGGCCTGGTCGACGAAGTCCCAGATCCAGCCACCCTGGAGGACGTCGTAGCGGCGGACGATGTCCCAGTACTTCTTGAAGTTGCCGTTGGAGTTGCCCATGCCGTGGGAGTACTCGATCATCACGTACGGCCGGGTGTCGCTCGTGTCCTTGGCGCGCTGCTCGACCCGCTGCGGGCTGTCGTACATCTCGGAGCGGATGTCGCTGATGCCCGGGCGGTCGTCGCCCTCGTACTGGATGACGCGGGTGGGGTCGTAGGAGCGGATCCAGTCGTGCATGGCGTTGAAGGTCGTGCCGCCGCCGGCCTCGTTGCCGAGGGACCAGATGACCACCGAGGCGTGGTTCTTGTCGCGGTGGACCATGTTCTGGGCGCGGACCACGCACGCCTCGGTCCACTCCGGGTGGCCGCTGCCGGGGAACTTGTCGCGGATGCCGTGGGTCTCCAGGTTGGTCTCGTCGACGAGGTACAGGCCGTACTCGTCGGCGAGTTCGAGCCACAGGGGGTTGTTCGGGTAGTGCGAGGTGCGGACGCTGTTGATGTTGAGGCGCTTGATGATCCCGATGTCCTCGACCATCTGCGCGCGGGTGAGCGCCGAGCCGGTGACGGGGTGCATCTCGTGCCGGTTGGTGCCGCGGAAGGAGACCGGCTTGCCGTTGATGCGCATCAGGCCGTCCTTCAGCGCGAACTCGCGGAAGCCGACACGGTGCGAGAGGGTCTCGACCACCTTGCCGGCCGGGTCGCGCAGGCGGAGCACGGCGGTGTAGAGGTTCGGGTGCTCGGCCGACCACAGCCTGGGCGACGGGACGGCCCTCGACGCCTCGGCGGTCGCCTCGTCGCCGTCGGGGACGTCGACGGTGCGGTTCAGGGGACGGGACCAGACGGCGTGGCCGCGCGCGTCGTAGAGCTGGGTCTCGACGGTGTAGCGGCCCGCGCCCTCGCCGCCGTAGTCGCGGACCTGCGCGGTGACCTTGAGCTCGGCGGAGGTGTAGTCGTCGCCCAGCGGGGTGTCCAGGCGGAAGTCGCGCACGTGCACGCTGGGCGTGGAGAACAGGTGGACCGAGCGGAAGATGCCGCTCAGCCGGATCATGTCCTGGTCCTCCAGCCACTCCGCGTCGGAGTAGCGGTACACCTCGACGGCGATCTGGTTGGTGCCCGGCTTGAGATGAGGGGTGATGTCGTACTCGGCGGAGGTGTAGGAGTCCTCGTGGTAGCCCGCCAGCTTGCCGTTGATCCACACGTAGTGGGCGGACTTGACACCCTCGAAGTGCAGGAAGGTGCGCCGGCCCTTCCAGGTGCGGGGCACGGTGAACGTACGGCGGTACTGGCCGACGGGGTTGTAGCGGGTCGGGGCGGCGGGCGGCTGGGCGTTCTCGCCGCCGCCGTTGGGGCCCCACCAGGGGTAGGTGATGTTGACGTAGATCGGGAAGTCGTAGCCGTGCAGCTGCCAGGCCGAGGGCACGGGGATGGTGTCCCAGCCGGAGTCGTCGACATCGGTGCCGTAGAAGTCCGGGTCGCGGTCGTCGGGGCGGTCCGCGTAGGCGAACTTCCAGGTGCCGTCGAGGCTCAGCCGGTACGGCGAGCGCTCGCGGTCGCCCTTCAGGGCCTGCCCGAGGTCCGCGTAGGGCATGAGGGTGGTGTGCGGTGGCTCGGTGCCCACCCGGTACACGCTCAGGCCGTCGTTCCACTCCGGAGGGCCGTCCGCCGCCGGGCGCCGGCCGGCCGCGTAGGAGGCGGTGGGCGACGCCGAGAGGGCGAGGGCGCCGAGCACGGCGGCTCCTCCCTCCAGCAGACGACGGCGGCTGACGACGGGCCGGTCGGCGGGGGACGGGTGCGGGGGGTGCGGCATGAACGTGGCCTTCCTCGGTTCGACAGGTGCGGTGCTGCACGGACTGAGGGCACGTCAGATGCGACTCTCAACTGCGCACCCGTGGTGGGTGTTTCTGTTGATTCGCTTGGCAACTGACGGTGACAGAGCAACTGCTGAGCAGGCACACCCTAGGACTCGCACACATTCGAAGCAATGACCGCGTCGGACTTTGTGCGGTCCTGATGACTCAGGCCGCGAGGAAGGCGAGCAGCTCGCTCGTCAGGCGGGCGGGCGCGTCCAGCGGGACGAGATGTCCGGCGTCGGGAACGGGTACCAGCCGCGCACCCGGGATCAGATCGGCGAGTTCCCGCCCCTTGGCGAAGGGGATCCAGGTGTCCTCGGTGCCCCAGCACACGGTGACGGGCAGATCGATCGTCGGGTAGAGCGGCTGGATCTCGTCGGTGTAGCGCTGGTCGGCCTGCGCGATCTGCCGGTAGAAGGCCGCCTGCCCCTCCTCCCCCGTCCAGGGCCCGACCAGGGCGTCCAGCGTGGCGGGGCGCAGGCCGGGGTGGCTCGCGGAGGTGACGTACTCGCGCACCAGGGCCTCGTGCAGCGCCGCCGGGAGCTGCTCGAAGACCTGACTGTGCTCCCCGACCAGGCGGAAGAAGGGCGAGCCCCAGGGCTTCAGGGCCACCGGGTCGACCAGGGCGAGCCGCCGGTAGCGGGCCCCGTGCAGCAGGTGGGCGCGCAGTGCCACGCACCCGCCGAAGTCGTGCGCGATCACGGACGGCTCCCGCAGGCCCCAGCGCGCCAGCAGCTCGGTGAGGATCCGGCCCTGCGCGGCCAGTGAGACGTCCTGGCCGGCGTGCTTGCCGGAGCTGCCGTAGCCGGCCATGTCCCAGACGTACACGTGGTGCCCGACGGCGGCGAGGGCGGGTGCGATCTCGTGCCACACGTACGACGAGAAGGGCGTCCCGTGCAGCAGCACGACCGGCTCTCCGCCGGGATCGCCCCACCGGTCCCAGCGCACCGTCCCCGACCCTGTGCGCAGGCTCTCCCGCAGCGTCCAGTCCTGCACGGTGCCGCTCACTCCCTTCGCGGGTGGTGACCCGCGCTTTTTTGTCATTTCGGCGCGACAGTGCCGCTGCTCCGACCGTAATGTGACCTCATCGGACAGCCCGCACAACAGATCATGGCGGTACCTTTGCCGCGCCGGAAGGAGCGGCCCGCATGAACGGCTACGCGACCTCGGACCGCGACGCCGTCACGGCCGCGCCCGGCGGACTGCTGGATCTGCTCAAGGTCGCGGCCGTGGTTCTCGACGCGGGCGGCCACATCGTGCTGTGGAGCCCCGAGATCGAGCAGCTGCTCGGCTGGAGCGCGGAGGAAGCCCTGCGCCAGCGGGCCGACACCCTCCTGGTCACCCCCGAGAACCGCTCCCGGGGCAGGGAGCTGTTCGCCCAGGTCAGCACGGGGGCGCGGTGGGCCGGAGTGTTCCCGCTGCGGCACCGCGACGGCACGGAACGGGCCGTGGAGTTCCGTACGATGCGCCTCCTCGACCCCGAAGGGCAGCCCCACCTGCTGGGACTCGCCACGGACGCGACGACCGTACGGAAGGTGGAGCGCGACCTCGCCCTCTCGCACAGCCTCGTCAACCAGACCCCGCTCGGCATCGCGGTGTTCGACAACGACCTGCGCTGGGTCGGCGTGAACCCCGCGCTGGAGCGGATCAACGGCGTGCCCGAGGAGGCCGTGCTGGGGCGCCGGGTCGGGGAAGTGCTGCCGGACCTGGACGTGACGGCCATCGAGGCACGGATGCGGCACGTCCTGGAGACCGGCAGACCGCTGCTCGACCAGCAGACCGTGGGGCGTACGGCGGCGGACGCGCAGGAGCGCGCCTACTCGGAGTCGTACCACCGCATCGAGGACACCGACGGCCGGGTCCTGGGCCTCGCGATGGCCGTGCTGGACGTCACCGAGCGCCAGCAGGCCGCGGCCGAGGTCGCACAGGCGCGCCAGCATCTGTCGGTGATCGCCGACGCGGGGGTGAAGATCGGCACCACGCTGGACCTCCAGCAGACCGCCCGGGAACTGGCCGACGTGGTCGTCCCGCATCTGGCGGACCTGGCCGCCGTGGACGTCCTGGAGTCGGTCGTGGCCCGCGGCACCATCACACCCGTGTCGGGCGGCTCCCCCGCCGAGTTCCGGGCGCTGGCCGTCGCGGCCGGGTACCCCACCGACGCCATCCACGCCGCCGACCCGGTGGGCGAGCTCGCCGTGTACGGCTCGTCGCGGATCATCACGCAGTGCGTCCGCAGTGCCCGCCCGGTCCTGGTCGAGCGCGTGGACGCCAAGATGCTGCGGCGGCTGGCCCGGGACTCACGGGCCGCCCTGGCCCTGCACGAGGCCGGCGCCCACTCCTACCTGGCGCTGCCGCTGGTGGCCCGGGGCAAGGTGCTCGGCACGCTCTCGCTGTACCGCACGGTCAACGAGCGCCCCTTCGACGACCAGGACCGGGTGCTCGCCTCGGAACTCGCCGCACGGGCCGCGATCTGCATAGACAACGCCCGCCTCTACGGCCGCGAACGCGGCACCGCCCTGACCCTGCAGCGCAGTCTGCTCCCGAGCACGCCCGCCGAGCGGGAAGGGCTGGACATCGCCGCCCGCTACCGCCCGGCCCTCAGCGAGGTCGGCGGCGACTGGTACGACGTCCTCCCGCTGGGTCCGGGGCGCACCGGGCTGGTCGTCGGGGACGTCATGGGCAAGGGTGTCCAAGCCGCGGCGATCATGGGGCAGCTGAGCACGGCGACGCGGGCGCTGGCCCGGCTGGACCTGCCGCCCGCCGAGCTGCTGCGGCACCTCGACGACATCGCCGGCTCGCTCGGCGACGCGATCGCCACCTGCGTGTACGCGGTGTGCGACCTGCGGCGTGGCACCTGCGAGCTGTCCAGCGCCGGGCATCTGCCGCCGGTGCTCGCCGGGGCGGACGGCAGCGCGCGGCTCGTCGAGGTGCCGGGCGGTGTCCCGCTCGGGGTCGGCGGCGTGGAGTTCGGCACGGTGGAGGTGGAACTCGCCCCGGGCTCCCTGCTCGCGCTGTACACGGACGGCCTGGTCGAGAACCGCGGGGAGCCCATCGACACCGGCCTCGGCACGCTGACCCGGCTGCTCCAGCACGCGGGGCCCAGCCTTCAGCGCGCGAGCGACAGTCTGCTCAGCGCGCTGAGTCCCGAGCCGGACGACGATGTCGCCCTGTTGCTGGTCCGCACGAGGGCCTGAGCCATGACGGGCTAGGCGTCACCCCTGCGTGGCGTGCACAGGGCCCAGATGACGAACCCCGACATCGCGATCATGATGACCGACCAGACCGGGTAGGTCGGCAGGGAGAGGAAGTTCGCGATGATCACGAGGGCGGCGATGCCCACGCCGACGACGCGCGCCCAGCCCGACCCCTGGAACAGGCCCAGGCTGACCAGCACGGCGACCACGCCCAGGGCGAGGTGGGTCCAGCCCCAGCCGGTGAGATCGAACTGGAAGATGTAGTTGGGGGTCGAGACGAAGACTTCGTCCTCGGCTATGGCCGAGATGCCGCGCATGACGGCCAGGATTCCGGCGATCATCAGCATGATCGCAGCGAAGGCCGTCATGCCGGTGGCCCAGCCCTGCTTCGCCGTCGAGCGCCCGTGCGTGGGGTGTGTGGCAGCCATCCTGCTCCTCGATTCTGCTGGGTCCGGATCGGTCAGCGACAGGAAGCGGGGACCGGGACGCCCTGTGCGGCGAAGCCGCCGCGCGCCATGTCCGCCGGACGGCCCGGCGAGCTTCCCGGCACCTCTGGGCCGGTCCTCGCCGCCCCGGGAACCGCTCCGTGCGGTCCTCGTGTCCCGGTGGCCCGCCCGGCAGCGGTCCCCGTCCACCTCAGCGTGCCGGGGCACGGGCCGGGCTGCCTCACCCGTGGCGGGTGATCCGTATGCGACGCCGGGGCGCTGAGGTGGTGGGACAGGCCTTGTGGGGCGCCCAGGTGCCGGAGGCGGGACCGCGATGGAGAGACGCACGATGGACGATCCGGAGCAGCCCTACCGGCGGCGGCCGGGACAGCCACGGCGTGCGGCGGTCTCGACCCTCCTGCGTGCCGCGCTCGTGGCGGCCGGGCTCGTCACCGTCTACTACGTGCTGCCCCTGGACGGACGCGGCACGAGAGGCGAGTCGGTCCTGCTGGCCTGCGGTCTGCTGCTGGTGGTCGTGGTCTTCTGGTGGCAGGTGCGGGCCATCGTCACCTCGCCCCACCCCCGGCTGAAGGCCGTCGAGGCCCTGGCCACGACGGCCGCGCTCTTCCTGCTGCTCTTCGCGGGCGCCTACTTCCTGCTGGAGCACACCACCCCCGGCTCCTTCAGCGAGCCGCTGACCAAGACGGACTCCCTGTACTTCACGCTCACGACGTTCACCACCGTCGGATACGGCGACATCGTGGCCCGCTCACAGACCGGGCGGGTGCTGGCGATGATTCAGATGGCGGGCGGCCTGCTGCTGGTGGGCGTGGCGGCGCGCATCCTCGCCGGCGCCGTGCAGGCCGGATTGCGCCGGCAGGGCCGGGAGCCCTCGGACGGCTTCCCCACGCGGCGGAAGGACTGAGCCATGACCGCACCGAGCACCTTCACGGCCTTCATGTCACCGGCCGAGCGGGCCGCCGCCGGCCGGGCGGCGCGGCGGCGGGTGCCGCGGTCGTTCCACGCCGGGTTCGAGGCGGGACCGGACCGGTTCGACCCGGTCGAGGTGCTGGAGCGCCAGTCGGCGACCCGCGAACCGGAGTTGGTGCCGCTGCGCTACGCCCGCATGCTGGAGTCCCCGTTCCGCTTCTACCGCGGCGCGGCGGCGATCATGGCGGCGGACCTGGGGGCCGCCACGGACACCGGGCTGCGGGTGCAGCTGTGCGGGGACGCCCATCTGCTGAACTTCCGGCTGCTCGCCTCGCCGGAGCGCCATCTGGTCTTCGACATCAACGACTTCGACGAGACGCTGGCCGGACCGTTCGAATGGGACGTCAAACGGCTCGCGGCCAGCTTCGCCATCGCAGGCCGCGCCAACGGTTTCAGGACCGCTGAGCAGAACAGTGCGATCGAGACCTGCGTCCGGGCCTACCGGAGGCGGATGCGGGACTTCGCCGGGATGCGGAACCTGGACATCTGGTACGCCCAGGACGACGCCGACCACTTGCGGGAGCTGATGGCCGCGTCTTTGTCCAAGGAGGCACGGCGCCGCACCGCCAAGGCCACGGCGAGCGCCCGGACCCGCACCCACATGCAGGCCTACGCCAAGCTGACCAGGGACACGGCCGTAGGGCGGCGGATCACACCGGACCCGCCGTTGATCACCCCGCTGCGGGACCTGGTGGGCGACACCTCGGAGCACGGACGGGAAAGGGAGCTGCGCACCGTCCTGGAGGGGTACGCCCGCAGTCTGTCGTCCGAGCGCCGGCATCTGCTGCGCCGGTACCGCCTGGTGGACATCGCCCGCAAGGTCGTCGGGGTCGGAAGCGTCGGCACCCGCTGCTGGATCGTGCTGCTGCTCGGACGCGACGACGACGATCCGCTGCTGCTCCAGGCCAAGGAGGCACAGGAGTCGGTGCTCGCGGCGCACAGCGGCGGCGAGCGCTACGACAACCAGGGCCGCCGTGTGGTGGCGGGACAGCGGCTGATCCAGACGACCAGCGACATCCTGCTGGGCTGGACGCACGCTGTGGGCCTCGACGGGCAGGAGCGGGACTTCTACGTGCGGCAGCTGCGCGACTGGAAGGGCATCGCCCGGCCGGAGACCATGGACCCCGGCCTGCTGCGGTTGTTCGGGCGGCTGTGCGGAGCGAGCCTGGCACGGGCCCACGCCCGCTCCGGCGACCCCATTGCCATCGCGGCCTATCTGGGCGGTGGCGACCGTTTCGACCGTGCCCTCACGGTGTTCGGCCAGGCGTACGCGGACCAGAACGAGCGGGACTTCGACGCCCTGCGCGCGGCGGTCCGCTCGGGCCGGGTCCGCGCGGCGGCGCAGTGACGCCCAGTCCCCGGGCGGCCCTGGGCGCCCCCGCCCTGCCGGGGTCCGCTCCGGCGGCGCGTCGTGCTCTCACCCGTCGCGGGCGATGCGTCCCGAGCGCGACACGGGGTTCCCTGGGTCCACGGACACCACCTACGGAGCACCCCCGGGTCCGGCCCGGGCCGCTCGGAACAGGGGTACGGCCATGTGCCGCTGGCTCGCCTACTCGGGCACTCCCGTGCTGCTCGACGACGTCCTCTACCGCCCTCAGCACTCGCTGATCGACCAGAGCCTGCACGCGCGGATGGGGGTCGAGACCACCAACGGCGACGGGTTCGGCGTCGGCTGGTACGCGTGGCATCTGCGCACCCCCGCCGTCATCCGTGACACCGGCCCGGCTTGGAGCAACCGCAACCTGCGGGAGATCGCCGACCACGTCCGCTCGCCGCTGTTCTTCGCGCATGTGCGCGCCTCCACCGGTTCGGCCGTGCAGCAGACGAACTGCCATCCGTTCCGCCACGGGCGGTGGATGTGGATGCACAACGGGGCGATCGACGGGTTCCGCGAACTGCGCCGGGATCTCACGCTGGCGGTGGACCCGGGGCTGTTTTCGTCGATGGAGGGCACGACGGACTCCGAGGTGATGTTCCACGTGGCGCTCACCCTCGGGCTGGACGGCGACCCGCCGGGAGCGGTGGCCCGGATGACGGGTCTGATCGAGCGGCTGGGCCGCGAGCACGGTGTGCCGCAGCCGCTGCAGATGACGGTCGCGGTGACCGACGGCGAGCGGGTGTGGTTCTTCCGCTACTCCAGCGCGGGGAAGTCACGGTCGCTGTACTACAGCAGCCGGGTGGAGGACGTGCGTGCGCTCCACCCCGACCTCGGGTTCCTCAACCACGTCTCGGACGAGACCCGGCTGGTCGTGTCGGAGCCGCTGGGCGATCTCCCCGGCGTGTGGAACGCCGTACCGGAGAGCACCTACGGTGTCGTGCAGCCCGGGCGGGACCTGCTGCAGCACTTCGAACCGGAGCCCGTCTGAGCCCCCCTGCGGTCGCCGGGCTCAGCGCAGCCGCGCGGCGAACGCCTCGTACGCCCGCTCGTCGAAGAGGACGAACCTGACCTCCTCGACGGTGGTGTCCGCTGTCTGCACCGTCTCGACCGCGATGCGGGCGCCGTCGTCCATCGGCCAGCCGTAGACACCGGTTGAGATCGCGGGGAACGCCACGGTACGGGCGCCGAGTTCACCGGCGACGCGGAGCGACTCGCGATAGCAGGAGGCGAGCAGGCCGGAGCGGTCCTCGGTCGTGCTGTACACCGGGCCGACGGTGTGGACGACCCAGCGGGCGTCCAGGTCGCCCGCGGTGGTGGCGACCGCCTGACCGGTGGGCAGGCCCTTGCCGAGGTGCGCCGCGCGGAGCCTGCGGCAGTCCTCAAGGATCGCGGGCCCGCCACGGCGGTGGATCGCCCCGTCGACCCCTCCCCCGCCCAGCAGCGAGGAGTTGGCGGCGTTGACGATCGCGTCGACGCTCTCGCGGGTGATGTCGCCCCGGACCAGTTCGATGGCCGTCATATCTGCCTCAGTCGCTTCCATACGGCCTTCGCCGCGTTGTGCCCCGACATGCCGTGCACGCCGGGGCCGGGCGGGGTCGCCGACGAGCAGATGAAGACGGCCGGGTGCGGGGTGCGGTACGGGAACAGCGTGGGCCTCGGGCGCAGCAGGAGCTGCAGGCCGGAGACCGCGCCGGAGGCGATGTCGCCGCCGATGTAGTTGGCGTTGCGGGCGGCGAGCTCGGGCGGCCCCGCCGTGGCACGTGCGAGGACGCGGTCGCGGAAACCCGGCGCGAAGCGCTCCAGTTGACGCTCGATGGCGTCGGTGAGGTCGCCGGTCCAGCCGTGCGGGACGTGGCCGTAGACCCAGAAGACGTGTTGGCCCGCCGGGGCCCGGGTGGGGTCGACGACGCTCGGCTGGACCGTGATCAGGAACGGCCGGTCGGGGGCCCGGCCCTCCCGGGAGGCTGCCCGCAGCGCGGTGCCGATCTCCGCGCTGCTCGCGCCGACCTGCACGGTACCGGCGGCGCGGGCTTCCTTCGCGGTCCAGGGCACGGGACCGTCCAGCGCGTAGTCGATCTTGAAGACGCCCGGCCCGTAGCGGTATCCGCCGTAGTGGTTGCCGAAGCCGGCGATGCGGGCCAGGGCGGTGGGTGAGGTGTCGAAGACGTACGCCCGGGCGGGCGGCAGGTCGTCGAGGCGCTTGACCTCGTAGTCGGTGTGGACGCTGCCGCCGAGGTCGCGCAGGTAGGCGGCGAGGGCGTCGGAGAGGGACTGGGAGCCGCCGCGGGCGAGGGGCCAGCCGCGGGCGTGCGCCGCGAGGGCGAAGACCAGGCCGATGGCTCCGGTGGCGAAGCCGCCGAGCGGTGCCATGACATGGGCGACGAGCCCCGAGAACAGGGCCTTGGCCGGCTCGTCCCGGAAGCGGCGCATCAGCAGCGTCGAGGGGGGCAGCCCGGTCAGGCCGAAACGGGCGAGGGTCACCGGGTCGCGGGGCAGGGCGGTCAGCGGCAGTGACATGAAGTCCCGCGCCAGGGTGTCCCACTTGGGCAGGAACGGCTCGACGAGCCTGCGGTACGCGCCGGCGTCGCGCGGGCCGAAGGAGGCGGCCGTCTCGCCGACGGTCCGGGCCAGGACGGCCGCCGAGCCGTCCGGGAAGGGATGCGCCATGGGCAGCTCGGCGTGCAGCCATTCCAGGCCGTACCGCTCGAGCGGCAGGGCGCGGAACGCCGGTGAGTTGATGGCGAGCGGGTGGGCCGCCGAGCACGGGTCGTGACGGAAGCCGGGGAGGGTCAGCTCCTCGGTGCGGGCCCCGCCGCCCACGGTGCTCCGGGCCTCGAAGACGGCGACGGAGAAACCGCGGCGGGCCAGTTCCACGGCCGCGGTCAGTCCGTTCGGCCCCGCACCCACTACGACGACATCGAGCATCGACGGCACCTTCGGACCCCTTCGTCAGCCGACGGCCACTGGGCCTCAGGATATGCCCGGAGACTGACAGTCACCGGCCGCAGCTGATTTCCGCTGCGGAAGGGCACTTCACGGCGACCGGAACGCCCGCGTGCGCACTCTGTGTCACCACATGTGTGCGACACGCAACCGGTCTCGGTGTTCAGGCCCCGCCCGACAGCAGACCCAGCACCCTGCGGGCCGTGGCCGCGTCGCGGGCGGCGGTGAAGGGCAGGACGTTGTCGCCCTGGATGCGGAACGGGTCGCCCGCGAGGGTGAGGTGAGCGCCACCCGCCTCCTCGACCAGGAGCAGACCGGCCGCGTGGTCCCATGCCGCCTCCCACGAGAAGGCCACCGCGTCCGACTCGCCACGGGCGATGGCGAGATACTCCAGTCCCGCGGAGCCGCACGGGCGCGGTGCCACACCGTCGGCGCGCAGGCCGAGCAGGGCCTCCTTCTGCTCGTCCGTCGTGTAGTCGGGGTGGGAAGTGGCCACGCGCAGATCGCGGCCGGGCTCCGGCACTCCGGCGAACAGCCGCTCCCCGTCGAGGTGGGCACCCTTGCCCCGCTGGGCGAAGGCGAGCCGGTCGCGGGCGGGCGCGTACGTCCAGGACGCGAGCACGGTGCCGCGATGGGCCAGCGCGACCAGGGTGCAGAACCCGGCCTCGCCGCGCACGAACTGGCGTGTCCCGTCGACCGGGTCGACGATCCAGACCGGGGCGTCGCCGCGTATCGCCTCGTATGCCGCCGGGTTGGCGTGCACCGCCTCCTCGCCGACCACGACCGAGCCGGGCAGCAGGTCGGCCAGGGCCTCGGTCAGGTACAGCTCGGCCTTGCGGTCGGCGTCGGTCACCAGGTCGTGCGGGCCGCTCTTCTGGTCGACCTCGTGCGCGGCGAGCCGGCGCCAGCGCGGCAGGATCTCGGCGGCGGCTGCCTTGCGGATCGCCTCTTCGACGTCGGAGGCGTGCTCTGCGAGAAACTCTTCGGTGGTTTCGTTGCTGTCGATCACCCCTCCATGACAACACGAGCCACTGACAAGCCCCGCCCACCGGGTGCACTCCGGGTGGCATCGCGATGAACAGCGGGGGCGGCCGGACGACGGTGGTGCCGCCTGCTCGTGCGTCGGCGGACCCCCGCCGGATCACCGGCCCACCGCGTACCCCTGCATCCCGCGCGGGTTCGCCGCCGCCGACAGCACGCCCGTCTCCGGGTCCCGTGCGACCGCGCACAGCCGGCCCTCCGACCAGGGGCCGCCCACGGTCACGTCGTGGCCCCGGCGCCGCAGCTCCTCGACGACGGCGGGATCGGTGCGGGACTCCACGGTCACGCTGCCCGGGCGCATGCCGCGCGGGTAGAAGGAGCCGGGGAAGCTGTCGTTGTGCCAGTTCGGGGCGTCGATCGCGCCCTGGAGGTCGGGGCCGCCGCGCACGGGGCCGCGCAGGGCGGCCGCGAGGAAGAAGTGCAGCTGCCACTGGTCCTGCTGGTCCCCGCCGGGCGTGCCGAACGCCAGGACGGGCACGCCGTCGCGCAGCGCGATCGAGGGCGTCAGCGTGGTGCGGGGGCGGCGACCGGGAGTGAGGGAATTCGGCAGGCCCTCCTCCAGCCAGGCCATCTGGAGCCGGGTGCCGAGCGGGAAGCCGAGTTCGGGTACGACGGGGTTGGACTGGAGCCAGCCGCCGCTGGGCGTGGCCGAGACCATGTTTCCCCAGCGGTCGACGACGTCGAGGTGGCAGGTGTCGCCGCGGGTGGTCCCGTCGGCAAGGATCTCCGGCTCGCCCGGCACGGGGGATGCCGGGCTCTGGGCGACGGTCGGTTCGCCGACGCCCAGGGCGTCGAAGCCCTCCTGTGCGGCGGCCGCCACGCGCGCGTGCGCGCACAGCCGCGGGGTGCGTCCGCCGGGGCTGCCGGGCCGCAGGTCGTTCCCGGCCCGCTCGCCGACGAGGGCGCGGCGGAGCGTGTTGTACGCGTCGGACAGCAGGTCCTCGAGGGGCACATCGGCGGCGTCCCCGTACCAGGCCTCCCGGTCGGCCATGGCGAGCTTGCAGTTCTCCACCAGGAGATGGACGTAGTCGGCCGAGCCGTACGGGGGCAGTTCGGGCGGGAGCAGGGCGAGTTGCTGGAGGAGGACAGGGCCCTGGCTCCAGGGGCCCGGCTTGCACACGGTCCAGCCGTTCCAGTCGTACGTCGCCGGTACCTCGTAGGTCGCGGACCAGCCGGCGAGGTCGGCGGCCGTGAGGGTGCCGGTGTGGCGTTCGCCGCTGGTGTCCCTCGTGGGGCGCCCGGCCTGGCGGACGAGCGCGTCGGCGATGAAGCCGGAGCGCCACACCTGCCGGGCCGCGTCGATGCGGGCCTCCCGGTCACCCGCGCCGGCGGTCTCGGCGAGGAGGCGCTTCCAGGTGGCGGCGAGCGCGGGGTTGGCGAAGAGTTCGCCGGGGCGGGGTGCCTTGCCGCCGGGGAGGTAGACGTCCGCCGAGGAGGTCCACTCCGTCTCGAACAGCTCGCGCACGGTCTCGACGGTCTCGCCGACCCGCTCCACGGGTGCGTGCCCGTGCTCGGCGTAGCCGATGGCGTACGCCAGGACGTCGTCGAGGGACTTGGTGCCGTGGTCGCGCAACAGCAGCATCCAGGCGTCGAACGCACCGGGCACGGCGGCGGCGAGCGGCCCGGTGCCGGGGACGAGATCCAGTCCGAGGCCCTGGTAGTGCGCTACGGTCGCGCCCGCCGGTGCGACGCCCTGCCCGCACAGCACCCGCACCTCGCCACCGGCCGGGGCGAGCAGGATCGGCACCTCGCCGGCCGGGCCGTTGAGGTGCGGCTCGACGACGTGCAGCACGAACGCTCCCGCCACCGCCGCGTCGTAGGCGTTGCCGCCGCTCTCCAGGACGGCCATCGCCGACTGCGAGGCGAGCCAGTGGGTGGAGGACACCATGCCGAAGGTGCCCTGGAGGGTGGGGCGGGTGGTGAACATCTGACCTCTCACCGGGGGCCTCGGAACGCGGACCGGGGGCCGGAGCCCTCGGGTCCGGAACCCCCCTCCCTTCGCTGCCCCCGCCGGGGCGACGTCAATCACAGTCGGCGGCCCGGTCGGCTTCCCGCACCCGAGAAGCCGCAGGTCAGCGCTCGAATGTCCTGGAGTTATGGATCTCCGCCATGTCAGGCATTGGACGCATGACACGCAGGGTCACAGTCTGGAACGAGTCCCCGGTCCCGACCTTGTGAGGAGTCATCATGGGCACAGAGAGGAGCACCGTCGACGGTGTCATCCGGACGAGCGCGCGCGGTCACGCCGTCCTGAACAGTCCGCGGCTGAACCGGGGTACGGCCTTCACCCGGCGGCAGCGGCAGGAGCTCGGGCTGACCGGTCTGGTGCCGCCGCAGGTCCTGACGCAGGACCAGCAGGCGGCCCGCGCCTACACGCAGTTCCGGTCCCAGCCCGACGACCTCGCCAAGAACGTCTATCTGACCGCGCTGCGCGACCGCAACGAGGTGCTCTTCCACCGGCTCCTCGGTGACCATCTCGCCGAGATGCTGCCGATCGTGTACACCCCGACCGTGGGCACGGCGATCGAACGCTACAGCTACGAGTACCGCCGCCCGCGCGGGGTGTACCTCTCGGTCGACGACCCCGAGTCCATCGAGAGCTCCCTGCGCGCCTCCGGACTGGGCGCCGACGACGTCGACCTGATCGTGGCGACGGACGGCGAGGCGATCCTCGGCATCGGTGACTGGGGTGTGGGCGGCATCGACATCGCGGTCGGCAAGCTCGCCGTCTACACGGCCGCCGCCGGAGTGGACCCGGCCCGCACCCTGGCGGTGATGCTGGACGTCGGCACCGACCGGCAGGAGCTGCTGGAGGACCCGCTGTACCTGGGCAACCGGCACCCGCGCGCCGACCGGGACCGCTACGACGCCTTCGTCGACGCCTACGTCACCGCGGCCACGAAGCTGTTCCCCGACGCCCTGCTGCACTGGGAGGACTTCGGCTCGTCCAACGCCCGGCACATCCTGGACCGCTACCGCGAGAAGACGCTCACGTTCAACGACGACATCCAGGGCACCGGCGCGGTCAATCTGGCCGCCGTGCTCTCCGGCGTGCGCGCCGGCGGGGCCGCCCTGTGCGACCACCGGGTGGTGCTCTTCGGCGCCGGAACCGCCGGCATCGGGATCGCCGAGCAGCTCCGCGACGCGATGATCGCCGACGGGCTGACGCCGCGGGAGGCCGCGGAGCGCATCTGGGCCGTGGACCGCCACGGCCTGCTGACCGAGGGCCAGCAGGGGCTGCGGGACTTCCAGACGCCCTTCGCCCGCGGCCGCGCCGAGGTCACCGGCTGGCGGCACGACGACAACCTCGGTGGTGTGCCGCTGGCCGAGGTCGTCGACCGGGTGCGCCCGAGCGTCCTGATCGGCACCTCGGGGCAGGGCGGCGCCTTCACCGAGGACATCGTCCGGTCCATGGCCGCGCACACCGGCCGTCCGGTCATCCTTCCCCTGTCCAACCCCACGCGGCTGGCCGAGGCCGTCCCCGCCGACCTGCTCGCCTGGACCGGCGGCCGGGCCCTGATCGCCACCGGCAGCCCCTTCGAGCCGGTGGAGACGGACGGCGTCACCCACCACATCGGACAGGCCAACAACGCGCTGGTCTTCCCCGGCCTGGGTCTCGGCACGGCCGTCGCGCGGGCCGGGCGGATCACCGACGGCATGCTGGTGGCCGCGGCCCGCGCCATCGCGGACCAGACCGACCCCACGGCGCCGGGCGCGCCGATCCTGCCCCCGATCGACCGGCTGCGCGACACCTCCGTGGCGGTGGCCGTGGCCGTGGCCCGCGCGGCGGTCGCCGACGGCGTCGCCCGGGCGAGCGCCGACGACGCGGTCGAGGACCGGGTCCGCGCGGCCATGTGGCATCCGGTGTACCCGCCGATCGAGGCCGTCTGACCGGCTCCGCCCGGATATCGCTCCACACCCCCGAGGGGGCGCCGACCGCAGGTGCTCGGCTCTCTGACATGCCGTCACCCAACCGCACGGTCGCGCCCCCGCCTTGCTTCAAAGGATTGACGCAGTCATGTCTTTCGCCGGGATCTTCACCGTCGTGGTGCCGGTCTTCCTCCTCATCCTGGTCGGTTACGGCACCGGCCGCCGGGCGCTCTTCGACGCGGGCGGCGCCCAGGCACTGCGCGAGCTGACCATGCAACTGGCGCTTCCGGCCGCCCTGTTGCTGAGCATCTGGCAGACGCCACGGCACGTGCTGGTCGAGCAACTGCCCCTGGTGGGCCTGCTGGCGTTCGGGTTTCTCGCCGTGTACGCCGTCCTGCTGGGCGTGCTGCGCCTCGCGGCCCGCCGGCCGCTGAGGCGGGCGGCGCTGTTCGCTCTGGCCTGTGTCCAGCCGCAGTACGCCTTCATGGGCACGTCCATCCTGGGGGGCCTGTTCGGGACCGCCGAGGCCGCCGTGCCGATCGCCGTCGCGGGCATCATCGTCAACGTCGTTCTCGACCCGGTCGTCCTGATCCTCCTCGGCATGCCGGAACACCCGGAGCACCGGGAGGTCACCGCCGGGGCGGCGGCCCGCGCACGGCGGCCCGTCCCGGCCACCGTCGGCGGGGGTGCGCCCGAAGCGGCCGCCCGGCCGGCCCCCGCCGAGGCCGGGGCGCCCGGCCCGCGTCCCTCCGTGCTGGACACGGTCGGGCACGCGCTGCGCGAGCCGTTCTGCTGGGGACCCGTCCTGGGCCTGGTGCTGTCAATCGCCGGGGTCGGTGTGCCGGAGATCGCCGACTCAGCGCTGAGTCTGCTGGCGGGAGCCGCCTCGGCGACGGCACTGCTGTACGTCGGCGTCTCCGTCGCCCGGATCGGCCGGCCCGCGCTGTCCCCCGCCGTGTGGGCGGTCTCGCTCACCAGCGTGGTCGTCCTGCCCCTGCTCGTCTACGGGACGGGGCTGCTGCTGACCTCCGGGGCGGTCGCCACCCAGGCCGCGCTGATTCTCGCGTTCCCCGTCTCTCCCGTCCCCCTGATGTTCGCCGCCCGGCACGGCTCGGCCGAGGACGTGCGGACCGTCGGCTCCGCCGTCGTGCTGAGCCTGCTCCTCTCCTTCGTCACCCTGCCCCTGCTCATCGAGCTGGTCGGCTGACCCCGGCCGGGGCGGTGCGTCCCGGGCCGCGCCCTTCGCGCTCCGCACCCGGCCTCCGCCCGACCACCCGAAAGGACACGGCCTCATGACATCAGCCGCAGACTCGCGACCGGGCCGCCCGAGCCGCCCGCCGCGGCGGTCGTGGCCGCGCTCCGTTGTCGGCCGCCTGCCCGGATCCCTGCCGTTCGCCGCGGCGGCGCGGGGGGCGGTCGCGCTGGCGCTGCCCCTGCTCGTCGGGCTCGCCACAGGGTGGGTCGTTCTCTCGGCGATCGCCGCCATCGGCGCCCTGTGGGGGGTGAGCCAGGACGGTTCCGATCCGTACCGGGTCCGGGTACGGCGGCTGGGCTGGACCGGGGTGTCCAGCGCGCTCGGTCTGCTCGCCGGTGAAGTCGCCCTGCGCAGCGGGGAGCCGGCGGCGGTGGCGGGGTGTCTGGTGACGGCCGCGCTCGTTGCGGGCGGTGTCGGTCTGCGCGGGCGGATCGCGTCCGTGTCGGGCATGCACCTGCTGCTCGGCGTCACGATCGGCAGTGGCATCCCCGTGCCGGGGCCGTGGTGGCAGCCGCCGCTGGCGCTGCTCGCCGGTGTCGCACTCGTCCTCGTGCTGTCCGCGGCGCCGTGGCTGTGGCGCCGGTACCACGTCGAGCGGGCCGCCGTGCTCGCCGTGTACCGGAGCGCGGGCGAGGCGCTGACCGCCGCGGGCACCGAGGCCGCCGAGGAGGCGCGCCTGCGGATGACGCTGGCCCTGAACCACGCCCACGAGGTCATGGCCCCCCATCTCGCCCCGCGCGGGCGGCGGCGGGACGAGACCGGGGAGCTCGTCCGGGCGTTCCACTACGCCGTGCGGCTGGGCGAGGCCGTGACGGCGGTGGTGTGGGAGGGCCGTGCGCTGCCGCCCGCCCTGACCCGCGTACCGCGGCTGCTGGCCGGACGTCTGCTGCCGGGCCGCCTCGCGGCCCCGGAGGACGGTGCGGCGCAGCCGGCACCGGTGGGCGGCTCGCCGGGCAGGCGCGCCCTGGCCGGCCTGGTCGCCTCCGTGGACGCCGAACCGGACGGAACCGACCTGGAGTTGCGTCTGCCGGCGCACGACGGGCCCGGACGGGCGGCGCGGGTGCGCTACGCGCTGCTGCTGGCCGGGTGCGTGCTCGCCGCCCATGTGCTCGCGGAGGTGCTGCACCGGCCTCGCGGTTACTGGCTGCCCATGACGGTGGCCTTCGTCTACAAGCCCGACTTCGGGCCGCTGTTCCCGCGCGCACTGCACCGGTGCGTCGGCACGATCGTCGGGGTGGCCGCCATCGGGGCGGTGTCCGCGGCGGCCACCGGTACGTACGCCGTGGTGGGCGTGGTGGCCGTGTTCGGCGCGCTCATGGCCATCGGCGTGCGGCACCACTACGCGCTCGCCACGCTGGGCCTGACCGCCGTCGTGTTCGTGCTGCTCGACCTGCTGGGCGACCACCGTCCGTTGTACGGCACGCGGGTGGTGGACACGGCGCTGGCGTCCGCGCTGGTGCTCGTCGCGCACTTCGCGGTGTGGCCGGACTCCGCCGCCCACCGCGCCGAGGCACAGACCGAGGCCGCCGTCGCCGCCGCACGGCGCTACCGCGACGCCGCGCTCGAAGCGGGCCCGGTCCAGCGGCAGTCGCTGCGCCGTGCCGCCTACCACCAGCTGGCCGAGGCGCGCCGCACGGTCGCTCACGCCCGGCGGGAACCGGCCCGCCGTGGGCGGCCGCTGCCCGACTGGGAGGGCGCGATCACCGCGGCCGAACAGCTCTGCGACCAGGTGACGGCACACGTGGTCGCGGGCGCGGCGGACCCGGTCCGGTAACGGCCCCGGCATCGGCTCGGCAGCGGCCCGGTGCCGGGCTTCGGACATCGGCTCGGCACCGGCCCCGGTCCCGGTCCGGTCCTGCCCCTGGTGCGATCCATGCTGTCACCGCCTAGGTCATCGGCGACCCATGACGGGGCAGAATGGCGCCATGGATCTCCAGGTGCTGCGTTCCTTCCGGTCCGTCGCGGAGGGGACGACGGTGACCGACGCCGCGACGGACGCCGGCATCACCCAGCCCGCGCTGTCCCGCGCCCTGGCCCGGCTGGAGGACGAGGTCGGCGCCGAACTCCTGCAGCGCGTCGGGCGCGTACTGCGCCTCACCCCGGCGGGCCGGGTCTTCAAGGAGTACGTCGACGGGGTGCTCGACACCTACGACCGGGGCCGGCGAGCGGTGGCCGAGATGGTCCACCCCGACTCGGGCGTGGTCTCACTCGCCTTCCTGCACACCCTGGGCACCTGGCTGGTCCCCCGGCTCGTCACCGACTTCCGGCGGACCTTCCCGCAGGCGCAGTTCGAGCTGCACCAGGACGGCGAGATGGGCCTGACGCGGCACCTCCTGGACACGACGGCGGATCTGGTCATCACCAGCAGCGACCCCGGCCACCCCCTCATCACGTGGCGCCGCCTTCTGGTGGAGCCGCTGCGGCTGGCCGTCCCGTCCCGGCACCGGCTGGCCAAGCGCCGCCGGATCCGCCTGGCCGAGGTGGCCGAGGAACGGTTCATTCTGCTCAAACCGGGATACGGGCTGCGGGACATCACCGCGGGACTGTGCCGCGAGGCCGGCTTCGCGCCGGTCATCGCCTTCGAGGGCGAAGAGGTGGAGACCCTGCGCGGTCTGGTCGCCGCGGGCCTCGGGGTGTCCCTGATCCCGTCGTCTCCGGACGTCACGGCGGCCCCCGAGTCCCCGATCCGCTACCTGGAGATCACCGACGTACGGGGCGCCCGGGACATCGGCATCGCCTGGCTGAGCTCCCGCGCCGTGCCGCCGGTCACCCGGCGCTTCCTCGACCACGCGCTGCGGACGTCGACCGGGGAGTGAATGTCCCCTCCTGTCGCTGGAAGTTGGGGCATGTCCGGCCTTGTCCCGGGCGGCATCGGCAGGCCGGGACGGGCGCAGCGCGACCGCGCCGACACGCACGGTGGTTCATCGGAACGCGTGGGGAGGCCGCACTTCCGCCGCACGGGCACGCATGTGAAACTGTCGTCCCGTCCGCCGTGCGGACCCGTTCCGCACCGTCCGTCCCCACCTGAAGGGCGCCGTGCGTTCCCTACCTCTGCCCCTGGCCCTGACCGCCCGCCTGTCCCCGGTGGTGGTGCTCGCCGCGGTGGGCTGGGCGCTGTCGTCCGGTCAGCCCGCCGCGCCGCAGGCCGCCGAGCACAAACCGGCCGCGGAGAAGACCGGGACCCGATCGGAGTCGGCCCCGTCGACGTCGACGGTGTCGAAGGCGTACTCGGTCGCGCCCGCCCCGTGCGAGAGCGTCGCCAAGAAGACCGTCGAGGCGCTCGTGCCGGGCGCCAGGACGGCCGGCAAGGAGATCCCGTCCACGGACGCGGAGCTGCGCCGCACCTGCTCCTGGAACGCGCTCAAGGGGTACGACTACCGCTGGCTCGACGTGTCCTACGAGCTGATGGAGTCGGACGAGGCCGCGCGGAAGTCGTACCAGGCGCACACCGAGAAACAGAGCGGCGGCGGAGCGGTCCCCGGTCTGGGGGACAGCGCGTACTCCGTCGTGAACCTGACGACGGAGGACAAGCAGGAGACCCGCGAGGGCGTCGTGTTCGCCCGCGCCTCCAACGCGCTGGTGACGATCACCTACAACGGCAGTGACTTCGAGTCGAAGAAGGCGCCCAGTACGGACACCATCAACAAGGGCGCCATCAAGGCCGCGAAGGAAGCGGTGGCCGCGCTGGAGAGCGACAAGGACTGAGCGCTCTCCAGCACGCCGGGCTTCCTCAGCGGGTGCTGCGGCTCCGGGTGGCCATCAGCGCCAGATACAGGAGCATCGAGGTGCCCAGTCCCACGGCCCAGCCGTAGTCGGCCAGATCGGCCAGGGCGGGGAGGGGGCGGCCGTCTATCAGCGGCTTGAAGTTCGCGCCGCCCACGGCGAGGACACCGCCGACCGCGAAGGCGACGACGGCCCGCCAGTTCCAGCCGCCCTCGTACCAGTAGCGGCCGCCGGGCCGGTACAGGTCGGCGAGGTCGAGCCGGGCGCGGCGCAGGATCCAGTAGTCGGCGATGAGGATGCCCGCGACGGTGCCGAGCAGGCCGCCGACCAGGCCGAGCCAGGTGAAGATGTAGCCCTGCGGGTCGGAGTACAGCTTCCACGGGAAGATCAGCACACCGAGGACGCAGGTGGCGAGGGCACCGGCCCGGAAACTGATGCGCCGGGGCGCGATGTTGGAGAAGTCGAACGCCGGGGAGACCAGGTTGGCCGCGACGTTGACGGAGAGCGTCGCCACCAGCACGGTGACCAGTGCGAAGAGCAGGCCCACCGTGTTGTCGGTCTTGGCGGCGAGCTGGACCGGGTCCCAGATGGCCTCGCCGTAGACGGCCTGGGAGCCGGAGGTGACCATCACCGACAGGAACGCGAAGAGGGTCATGGTGGTCGGCAGGCCGAGGGCCTGACCCCGGGTCTGCGCCTTCTGGCTCCTGCCGTAGCGGGTGAAGTCGGGGATGTTCAGCGACAGCGTGGACCAGAAGCCGATCATGCCCATGAGGGCGGGGGCGAACAGCTTCCAGAAGTCGGCGCCCCAGCCGAGCTTGGAGGGCTGGTCGAGCAGCGGGCCGAAGCCGCCCGCCTTGTCGCTCATCCACCACAGCATCACGAACGCGCCGACGAGCACGAAGGGCGCCGCCCAGTTCTCGAAGCGGCGGATGGTCTCCATGCCCCGGTAGATGATGACGACCTGGAGCGCCCAGAAGAGCGCGAACGACAGCCACATGGTCCAGGCGTAGCCGCCGACCTTCGCCGCGTCGGTCCAGCCGGTGCCGATGAGCTTGCCGGCCAGGAAGTAGATCGCCTCGCCGCCGATCCAGGTCTGGATCCCGAACCAGCCGCAGGCCACCAACGCCCTGACGACAGCGGGCAGGTTGGCCCCGCGGATGCCGAAGGAGGCCCGCGCGAAGACGGGGAAGGGTATGCCGTACTTGGGCCCTGCGTGCCCGGTGAGCAGCATCGGTATCAGCACGATGACGTTGGCCAGGGCGATGGTGAGCACCGCCTGCTTCCAGTCCATGCCGACGGCGATGAGCCCGGAGGCGAGGGTCCAGGAGGCCGTGTTGTGGGCCATGCCGACCCACAGCGCTGAGAAGTTGTACGTGGTCCAGGTGCGCTTCTCGACCGGGACCGGCAGCAGGTCCTCGTTGGCGTAGGGGCCGGTCGGTGCGGGGGCGCCCGGGGCGATCTCCACCCGGCCGTCGGCGAGGGTGACGTGGGTGGTCGGCGGTGGGGCCGTGGGAGCGGTATCGGTCATGGGCCGGGCCAATCAGGGGAGGCGGGACGGGAAAGGCCGTGCGGTGAGCCGATGGGGGGTGCGCTCGGGAGCGTCCTGGGCCCCCTTCCCGTGCCGCTGGGAAGGGGGAGTTCACAGGGGGTGGGGCGGCGGAGGTCAGCCGTTGACGGCCGGGATCACCCGCGATCCGTAGGCCTCGATCACGGCCTCCTGCGCGTCGTGCATGTCGTAGACGGCGAACTGGTCCACGCCGAGCGCGCGCAGCGCCTCCAGCTTCTCGATGTGCTTCTCGACCGGGCCGATGAGGCAGAAGCGGTCGACGATCTCGTCGGGCACGAACCGGGTGTCCGGGTTGTCGGCGCGTCCGTGGTGGGAGTAGTCGTAGCCCTCGCGGGCCTTGATGTAGTCGGTGAGTTCGTCGGGGACGGCGGCGGAGTGCTCGCCGTACTTGGAGACGAGGTCGGCGACGTGGTTGCCGACCATGCCGCCGAACCAGCGGCACTGCTCGCGTGCGTGGGCGAGCGCCTCGGGCGAGTCGTCCTCGGTGACGTAGGCCGGGGCGGCCACGCAGACGGTCACCTCGGCGGGGTCCCGGCCGGCCGCCACGGCCGCGTCCTTCACGGCCTTGACCATGTACTCGGTGAGATAGAGGTCGGCCAGCTGGAGGATGAAGCCGTCCGCTTCCTCGCCTGTCATCTTCAGGGCCTTGGGGCCGTACGCCGCCATCCACACGGGCAGTTCGGCGCCCTCTTTGATCCAGGGGAACCGGACGACGGTGCCGCCGCCGAGGTCGGCCTCCCGCCCGCCGGCGAGGTCCCGGATGACCTTCATGGCCTCGCTGATCCGGGCCAGGGTGTTGGGTTTGCGGCCGGCCACCCGCATCGCGGAGTCGCCGCGGCCGATGCCGCAGACCGTGCGGTTGCCGAACATGTCGTTGAGGGTGGCGAAGGTGGAGGCGGTGACCTCCCAGGTGCGGGTGCCCGGGTTGGTCACCATGGGCCCGACCTTCAGGGTCGTGGTGTTGGCCAGGATCTGGCTGTAGATCACGAACGGTTCCTGCCACAGCACGGCGGAGTCGAAGGTCCAGCCGTACGTGAAGCCGTTCCGTTCCGCGCGTTTCATCAGGCTGATCACCCGCGAGGCGGGCGGGTCGGTCTGCAGGACGAGTCCGAAGTCCATCTGCGCCGCTCCTAGTTGAGGTACTGACAGGTGGATCGCGGGGTGAACACGCCGTGCCCGGCGCGCCCGGTGTACTCCCGCTCGGTGATGACGGGTTCGCCGCGCGAGAGGACCGTCTCGACCCGGCCGGTGGTGCGTTTGCCCTCGTAGGCCGAGTAGTCGACGTTCATGTGGTGCGTCTCGGCGGACATGACCTGCTCGGCGTGCGGGTCGTAGATGACGACGTCGGCGTCGGCGCCCGGCGCGATGGTGCCCTTCTTCGGGTAGAGGCCGAACATCCGGGCCGGGGTCGCGCAGGCGATCTCGATCCAGCGGCGGCGCGAGATGTGGCCGTCGAGGACCGCCTGGTGGAGAAGGTCCATACGGTTCTCCACGCCCGGCAGGCCGTTGGGGATCTTGGAGAAGTCGCCGCGGCCGAGTTCCTTCTGGCCGACGAAACAGAAGGGGCAGTGGTCGGTGGAGACGACCTGGAGGTCGTTCGTGCGCAGCCCCCGCCACAGGGCGGCCTGGTGCTCCTTCGGCCTCAGCGGGGTGCTGCAGACGTACTTGGCGCCCTCGAAGTCCGGCTCGGCGAGGTTGTCGGTGGACAGGAACAGGTACTGCGGGCAGGTCTCGCCGAAGACGGGCAGGCCCTCGTCACGGGCCCGGGCCAGCTCGGCGACCGCCTCCGTCGCGGAGACGTGTACGACGTAGAGGGGTGCGCCGGCCACCTGGGCGAGCTTGATGGCGCGGTGGGTGGCCTCGGCCTCCAGCAGCGCCTTGCGGACCTCGCCGTGGTAGCGGGGGTCGGTCTCCCCGCGCGCCAGCGCCTGCTCAACCAGGACGTCGATCGCGATGCCGTTCTCGGCATGCATCATGATCAGGCCGCCGTTGTCGGCGGAGCGCTGCATGGCGCGCAGGATCTGGCCGTCGTCGCTGTAGAAGACGCCCGGGTAGGCCATGAACTGCTTGAAGGAGGTGACGCCCTCCTCGACCAGGTGGTCCATCTCCTTGAGGGTGTGCTCGTTGACGTCCGAGACGATCATGTGGAAGCCGTAGTCGACGGCGCAGTTGCCGTCGGCCTTGGCGTGCCAGGTGTCGAGGCCCTCACGCAGGCTGTGGCCGACGCTCTGCACGGCGAAGTCGATGATCGTCGTGGTGCCGCCCCAGGCGGCTGCGCGGGTGCCGGTCTCGAAGGTGTCGGAGGCGAAGGTGCCGCCGAAGGGCAGCTCCATGTGGGTGTGGGCGTCCACACCGCCGGGGATGACGTACTTTCCGGTGGCGTCGATGGTCCGGTCGGCCGTGAAGGCCTCCGCGGCGGGGGTGTGGGAGGTCGCGAGGGCGGCGATTCGGCCGTCCTCGATCAGGACGTCGGCGTGGATCTCGTCGGATGCGGTGATGACGAGGCCGCCGCGGATGACTGTACGGCTGCTCATGTCGTGATCGCTCCTCGCTGTGGGTCGGTGCGGGTCGTCAGTGGCTGATCGCGCAGTTCCCCGCGCCCCTGAGGGCACGTCCCCCACGGGCGTCTCAGGGTGCCGTCAGTGGCCCGTACGCCCCCGGTGCCCGGTCCCGGTAGAACTGCCAGCGGTCGCGGACCTCGCGGAGTTTGGCCATGTCCAGGTCGCGGACGACCAGTTCGGGCTCCTTGTCGCTCGCCACCTCGCCGACGAACTGGGCCTCCGGGTCCACGAAGTACGACGTCCCGTAGAAGTCGTTGTCGCCGTACTCCTCGACCCCTACCCGGTTGATCGCGCCGACGAAGTACTCGTTGGCGACGGCCGCCGCCGGCTGCTCCAGCTGCCAGAGGTAGCCGGACAGACCGCGGGAGGTGGCCGAGGGGTTGAAGACGATCTGGGCGCCCGCGAGGCCGAGGGCGCGCCAGCCCTCGGGGAAGTGGCGGTCGTAGCAGATGTAGACGCCGATACGGCCGGCCTTGGTGTCGAAGACGGGCCAGCCGGAGTTGCCCGGGCGGAAGTAGAACTTCTCCCAGAAGCCCCTGACCTGGGGGATGTGTGTCTTGCGGTACTTGCCGAGGTAGGAACCGTCCGCGTCGATCACCGCGGCGGTGTTGTACAGGACGCCGGGCTGCTCCTCCTCGTACATCGGCAGCACCAGGACGATGCCGTGTTCCTTCGCGAGGGCCTGGAAGCGCCGGACGATGGGGCCTTCGGGGATCTGCTCGGCGTACTCGTAGAAGGCCGGGTCCTGGACCTGGCAGAAGTACGGCCCGTAGAACAGCTCCTGGAAGCACAGGACCTGAGCACCCTGTGCGGCCGCGTCGCGGACCGCCTGCTCGTGGACCTGGATCATCGATTCCTTGTCGCCCGTCCAGGCGGTCTGGAAGACGGCGGCACGGATCACTTGGCTCATCGGGACCTCCGGTCGCTCGGTGTGCCGTGAGCCTAGGAAGCCGCGTGGTCGTCTTTGAGTTGCACCGTGTCACGTCTGGGGGCGTGCCGCGTGCCACCGTGTCACTCTTTCGTGGACCCATGTTTCACCGCCGTTTTCCCAGGTGGTCGCTTGTTTCACTGCTGTTGCGCGTCGTGCGCGAGGAGTGCGATGTGCACCGATGCGGCCTGCTCGAAGTCGTCGAGCTCCACCCCGAGCCGGGCCTGTATGGCCTCCAGGCGGCGGTAGAGGGCGGGCCGGGAGACGTGGTGGAGCTGGGCCGTGCGGGACTTGTTGCGGCCGGTGGCCAGATAGGTCCGCAGGACGGACAGCAGGTCCTCGTCGCTCTCGCGCAGCAGCCCGTCCAGCTCCCGCTCGGCGAAGGACTGCACGTGCGGGTCGTCGCGCAGCAGCCGGATCAGGCCCCGCAGGTGGACGTCCTTCAGGCGCACCACCGGTGGGAGGTCGAGGACGGCGGATGAGTCGGCCACGGCATCCGAGACGTGCCGGGCCTCGCGCAGTCCGGTGGGCACGTCGTCCCAGGCGGCGCGGGGTTCGGCCGCGGCGACGACCGTGTGGTCCGGGCGTGACTCGGTGCGCAGCCGGGTGGCGAAGTGCTCGGCGAGGGCGCCCGCGTCCTGGTCCCGGGGGAGGCTCAGCAGCACCGCGGTGGCCCCGTCGGCGAGTTCGGCGACCAGTCCGGGCAGGCCCAGCAGCCGCAGGAGGCGTTCGAGCCGGGCGGGTTCGCCGTCGCGGACGACCAGCGGCACGAAGGTGCGCCGGTTGACGGGCAGCCCGGCAGCACGCGCCCGGGGCAGCAGTTGCCGTGCCGGTACGACGCCGCTGACGAGGTCGGTCAGCAGGCTCTGCGCGGACTGTTCCTCCCAGGAGCAGGCGGTGCCGCCGCCGAGCATGCGGTGCAGGACGAGGGCCTCCGCGGCACGGTCGGCCAGCAGCCGTCCGGTGGCGGTGTCGCCTCGGTAGCCGCACAGCACGATCCGGCCCCAGCGCTCCCCGCGTCCGCCCAGTTCGGCCCGGATCCAGCCGTCGCCCTCGGTGCCTCCGGCCTGCCGCGCTATGCGCTCCCAGTCGCGCAGCACGTCGTCGACCGCGGGCCGCTCCCCCGCCGTGCCGAGGACGCGGTGGGCCAGGTTGGTGACGACGACCGGGCAGGCGCTGTGCCGGGCGATCTCGTCGAGCAGGCGTTGCAGCGGGGCGCCCGCGGTGATGAGAGCGGTGAGTTCGGTGCGGACGGCTTCGGAGAGGCTGACGGCGGCGAACTTGCGCCGCACCAGGCGGGACTGGACCTCCTCGGTCAGGTCGGCGAAGGGGAAGGGCCGGTGCAGGACGACCATCGGCAGTCCGCACCGCTCGGCGGCCCGGCGCATCACCTCCGGGGCGGTGGGGAAGGCGCGGCCGAGTCCGAGGACGACGGCGGCGGCCTCGGCGCGGTGCAGCGACCGGACGTACTCGGCCTGCTTGTCCTCGTCGCCGGCGAGCAGCACACCGGTGGTGAGGACCATCTCGCCGCCGCTGAGCATCACACCGACGTCGGCCGCCTCGGCGACGTGCACCCAGCGCACGAGCCGGTCGAGATGGCCCGCCCCGGCCACCACCTCGGGCTCCCCGGCGAGTACCCGCTCCAGGGTGAGGACCCGCCGCACCGACAGCGCGGGCTCCAGGGAATCCAGGGTGATGGTCATGGCGGGCCCCTTGCTCAGTGCATTGCTACGTGATGCTCCGCAGAGCGTTCTCGAGGATCGCGGCGCCCTCCTCGGCCTCCGCGACGTTGAGGGACAGCGGTGGGGCGACGCGCAGCGCACTGGTGTTGTGCCCGCCGCCCTTGCCGATCAGCAGGCCGCCCTCGCGGGCGGCCTCCAGGACGGCCGCGGCGGTCTGCGGATCGGCCTCGTCGGTTTCCGGTTTCGTGATCTCGATGCCGATCATCAGGCCGCGACCGCGCACCTCCCGCACGGCCGGCACCTGCGCTGCGACGGCCCGCAGCCGCTCGATGAGCAGGCCGCCCACGCGTCGGGCGTTGCCCTGGAGGTCGTGTTCCAGGAGGTAGTTGAGGTTGGCGAGGCCCGCGGCCATGGTGATCTGGGTTCCGCCGAAGGTGGAGATGCTGTTGGAGTCCAGGCAGTTCATGATCTCGGAGCGGGCGACGACCCCGCCGATGGACATGCCGTTGCCGATGCCCTTGGCGAAGGTCATGATGTCGGGCGGTCCGTTGCGGCCGTGGGCCTGCCAGCCCCAGAAGTGCTCGCCGGTGCGGCCCCAGCCGGTCTGCACCTCGTCGGCGATCCACAGGATGCCGCGCTCGTGCAGCACCTCGCGGAAGGCGGCGTACAGCCCGTCCGGCGGGGCCGTGAAACCGCCGACGCCCTGCACGGGTTCGGCGATCAGCGCGGCCGGGGCGCGGGTGTGGCCGAGCAGGTCCTTCAGGTCCTCGACGCAGGCGGCGATGTAGGCCTCGTCGCTGAGGGAGGCGAACGGGCCGCGGGTGCGTACGCCGCCATGCACGTACAGCGTCTGGAGCGGGGAGAGCGACGTCGGGGACCAGCCGCTGTTGCCGGTGATGCCGACGGCGCTGAAGGAGCGGCCGTGGTAGCTGTTGCGCATGGCCAGGATGGTGTTGCTGCGCCGGTAGGCGGTCGCCAGCAGCAGGGCGGTGTCGTTGGCCTCGGTGCCGGACGTGGTGAAGAAGACGCGGGCGTCCGGGATGCCGCTCAGCTGGGCGATGCGCTCGGCGAGTTCGACCATCGGGCGGTTGAGATAGAGGGTCGAGGAGTGGATGATCCGCCCGGCCTGCTCGCTCACCGCCTTGGTGACCTCGGGCAGCGCGTGCGCCGTCATGGTGGTGAGGATGCCGCCGAAGAAGTCGAGGTACCGGTTGCCCCGGGCGTCCCAGACGTGGCGGCCCTCGCCGTGGGTGATCTCGAGGGGCTCCTCGTAGTAGAGGGCGAGCCAGTCGGGGAGCACGGCCCGGTGGCGGCCCAGGAGGTCGTTGGTCACGGCTGCACCAGCCCTTCGTAGGCGTCGGGGCGGCGGTCGCGGTAGAAGGCCCACGTCTGCCGCACCTCTTCGATGAGGTCGAGGTCGATGTCCCGGACCACGAGTTCCTCCTTGCTGTCGCTGGCGACGTCCCCGACGAACTGCCCGCGTGGGTCGACGAAGTAGCTCGTGCCGTAGAAGTCGTTGTCGCCGTACTCCTCCTGGCCGACGCGGTTGATCGCGGCGATGTAGTACCCGTTGGCGACGGCCGCCGCGGGCTGCTCCAGCCGCCACAGGTGGGAGGAGAGGCTGCGGTGGGTCGCGGAGGGGTTGTAGACCAGCTGGGCTCCGGCGAGGCCGAGCTGCCGCCAGCCCTCCGGGAAGTGGCGGTCGTAGCAGATGTACACGCCGACCCGGCCGGCCTCCGTGTCGAAGACGGGCCAGCCGAGGTTCCCGGGCTTGAAGTAGAACTTCTCACGGAAGCCCTTGAGCTGCGGGATGTGGTGCTTGCGGTACTTGCCGAGGTAGGTGCCGTCGGCATCGATGACGGCCGCGGTGTTGTAGTAGAAGCCGGGCTGCTCGGCCTCGAACACCGGCGCGACGATCACCATGCCGGTCTCGCGCGCGAGCGCCCGCATCCGCCGCACGGTCGGCCCGTCGGGGACGGGCTCCGCCCAGCGGTAGTGCTCCGGCTCCTCGACCTGACAGAAGTAGGGGCTGTTGAAGACTTCCTGGAAACCGATGATCTTCGCGCCCCGGCGGGCCGCCTCGCGGGCGTGCTCCTCGTGTTTCGCCACCATGGACTCGGTGTCGCCGGTCCAGGTGGCCTGGACCAGGGCGGCACGTACGACGTTGGCCATGAGCTGCTCCTTCGACGCGACGTCTGCGCCTCTACGCCCGTAGAAGCGGGCCGTAGAGCCACGAACGTAAGCCTCTGGCACGGGGTTGCCAAGACCATCGTCGCCAACCCGCGGGGCATTGCGCGATTCGCACTCCTGTGGGTGAGCCGCACGGGGCGCGACGTCACCGGTCAGGCGGCGAATCCGGCGACCCGCAGGGCGTGCACGAGGTCCCAGCGGCGCTCCTCCGAGACACCCCGGGCCGCCTCCAGCAGGAGCGGCACGAGGCGCCCGGGCTCGGGTTCGGCGCTGCGCGCGGCCTCCTCGGGGGTGCGGGCCCTGACGTACGCGTCGAGCAGCACGCGCACCTCGCGGTGACGTCCCTCGGCGACCAGGCCGAGGATCGCGCGGCCGATCTCGCCCGGCGGCCGTGCGATCCCCTGTCGCAGCATCTGCCGGCCGTCGCCCGGCCGCCCGGCCTCGACCAGTGCGTCGGCGGCGGCGACCAGCCGTCCGGCGGGCAGTGCGGCGGCCTCCCACAGCAGGGTCTGCCAGTCGGCGTCCAGCCCGGCCAGCTGCAGCCGTTCGGCGAGCAGCGGGAACCTGGCGGGTTCCCATGCGGCGACTTCGGCCAGCAGCGCGTGGGCCTCCCCGCTGCGCCCCTCGCTGCGCAACCGGGCCAGCACCTCCACGGTCCTGCCGACCTCGGCCCGGTCGTCGGCCCCGGCCGCGCCGGCCTCCCGCGCCGGGCGCTCCACCGCCTCCTCGGCGGCCCCGGCGAAGCGCGCGCCGCGCAGGGTGCGGCCGGTGGTCGTGGGGGCGGGCGCGGGCAGGGTGGGCACGACAGGGGGCGGCACGGCGACGGCGGCTTCCTCATCCGCCATCCCCGCGAAACGCGCACCGCCCCGGCGGCGATTGCGCTGCTTGGGGACCGTGGCGGGGTGAGGGGCCGGGGGCTCGGGAGCGGGCGGGCCGGAGGCCGGCGTGGAGGCGGGGGCGGGTGCCGAAGCCGGGGTGGTGAACGCGGCGGGCGTGCCGCTCGCGGCGGACTCCCGGGGATCGGCCGGCCACTGCGGGATGTGACGGCCGACTTCCGCGGCGGCCCCGCCGCCCCAGGGGTCGTGCCCACCGGCGGCACCGTGGACCACCGACGGCCCCCCGGGGCCGGGCGGATCACCGACCGACGATGCCGCCCCGCCGCCGAGCGCGCCCTCGGCAGCACTCCACGCTGCCGGCGGCACCTTCCGTTCACGCCGGTCCACGCGGGCCATCCGTGCCCGGAGTTCCGCGCACCGCGCGCCGGCCCGTTCGTGGTCGTCCCGGGCCCAGGCCAGGTCCAGACGCAGGCCGTCCGCCTGTTCGCGGGTCGTGGCCGTGGCCAGGCGGCGGGCGAGGGCGGCCTGGCGTTCGGCGGCGTACCTCTGTTCGCGGAGCATGACGTCGAGGCGGTCGCCGAGGGCGTCACGGCCGCCGGGCCGGGCGTCGTACGCGGCGAGCGCGGTGGTGTGCAGGGCGTGGGCGCGGTCCGTCTCCGGGCCGGCTCTCCCCGGCCCGTACTGGGCGGCGAGGTCCTGAAGCAATGCCTCGACCACGTCCCAGGGCGGCATCTCGCGCCCGTCGAGGCACGCCCGCATGCCGTCCGGGTCGCGCCGCCAGAACACGGCGCACCAGCCGCCGGACGGGTCGAGGCGTGCCAGCAGGCCGTTCAGGTAGGTCACGAACTCCCCGATGTCAGCCGGGAGTTGATCCGCCGCCATCGCTCAACTCCCGTGAGACCGGAGCACTCCGTCCCGTAGGGAACACGATGTGTGTTACGGGAGCGCTACGGGGAGTTTTCACGTGCGGCGCAAGAGCCTCAGAGGGGCACCGGCGTGCACTGCCCGGCCAGGTCGTCCATGGACAGCCCGAGGACCCCGGCCAGCGCGGCCACGGTGAAGAAGGCCGGGGTCGGGGCCCGCCCGGTCTCGATCTTCCGCAGGGTCTCAGCGGAGATGCCCGCGCCCGCCGCGATCTCCGTCATGCTCCGGCCGCCGCGCGCCTCACGCAGCAGCCGGCCGAGCCGCTCGCCGCGTTCGCGCTCTTCGGGGGTGAGAGGGGTGCGCACCATGGAACCCATTCTAATACCGGTATAGTAATTGGCATGGTGGAGCTGAAGACAGACCCTTCGATCGACGCGATGTACGAGGCGGGCCAGGTCGTCGCCCGTGCCCTGACGGCCGTGCGGAAGGCCGCCGGTGTGGGCGTCTCCCCGCTGGAGCTGGACGAGGTGGCGCATGACGTCCTGCGTGCGGCGGGCGCGACCTCGCCCTTCCTCGGATACCGCCCGCCCTTCGCACCGACCCCCTTCCCCGCGGTTCTCTGCGTCTCGGTCAACGACGCGATCGTGCACGGCGTCCCGGGCCGCTACCGCCTGCGCGACGGCGACCTCGTCTCCATCGACTTCGGCGCCGAACTGGGCGGCTGGGTGGGCGACTCGGCGCTCAGCTTCGTCGTCGGCACCCCGCGCGCGGCGGACCTCCGCCTGATCGAGACCGCCGAGCGGGCCCTCGCGGCCGGGATCGAGGCGGCCGTCGTGGGCAACCGCATCGGCGACATCGCCCATGCGATCGGGACCGTGTGCCGGAGCGCCGGCTACGGCATCCCCGACGGCTTCGGCGGCCACGGCATCGGCCGCCGGATGCACGAGGATCCCGGCGTGCCGAACGAGGGCCGCCCGGGGCGCGGCATGCGGCTGCGGCACGGCATGGTGCTGGCGATCGAGCCCATGGTGATCGCGGGCGGCACGGACGCCTTCCACGCGGCGCCCGACGGCTGGACCCTGCGGACGAACGACGGCTCCCGTGCGGCCCACGCGGAGCACACCGTGGCGATCAGGGAATCCGGGCCGCGGATCCTCACCGCCCGCTGAGCACCTCCCGTAGCCCGCTTCCTCCTGGTATGCCCCGAAGGTGCCTCTCGTCGGCGATCGTGCGAAGGTGTTCTACGAGCGCGCCCCAGGTGTAACCGGCTGCCACCCGGGTTACCCGACCGCGGCACGTCGACAAGCGAGGGCGTCCCCCGCCCGCGCGCCGGGGACGCCGGGAACGGAAGGCCCATGAGCAGCGGCTTCACCAGCCCGGAGGGCTACGGCTCGGATCCCTTCGGAGAATTCCTCGCACGCTTCTTCGGCGGACCCCGCCCCGGTCCCCGGCAGATCGATCTCGGGCGGCTGCTCAGCCAGCCGGCCCGGGAGCTCGTCCGCGGCGCCGCCCAGTACGCCGCCGAGCACGGCAGCCGGGACCTCGACACCCAGCATCTGCTGCGGGCGGCGCTCGCCACGGAGCCCACCCGCACCCTGCTCAGCAAGGCCGGTGCGAATCCCGACTCGCTGGCGTCGCAGATCGACGACCGGTCGGGACCGGTCCAGCACACCCCGGACGACGCCCCGCCCCCGACCGCGCTGTCCCTCACCCCCGCCGCCAAGCGGGCCCTGCTGGACGCGCACGACATGGCGCGGGCCCGCGGCTACGGCTACATCGGCCCGGAGCACGTGCTCAGCGCCCTGGCCTCCAACCCCGACTCGGCTGCCGGGCACATCCTGAACGCGGCCCGCTTCGCCCCCTCGGAGCCGCCCGAGGCGCCCGAGGCCCCGCAGGCCGAGCGCCCGCGCCCGACGAACACGCCGACCCTCGACAAGTACGGCCGCGACCTCACCGAACTGGCCCGCCAGGGCCGTATCGACCCGGTGATCGGCCGGGACCAGGAGATCGAGCAGACCGTCGAGGTCCTCTCGCGGCGCGGCAAGAACAACCCCGTGCTGATCGGTGACGCGGGAGTCGGCAAGACGGCCATCGTGGAAGGGCTGGCGCAGCGCATCTCCGAGGCGGACGTGCCCGATGTCCTCATCGGGCGCCGCGTGGTCGCCCTGGACCTCACGGGCGTGGTCGCGGGCACCCGCTACCGGGGCGACTTCGAGGAGCGGATGAACAACATCGTGGGCGAGATCCGCGCCCACTCCGACCAGCTGATCATCTTCATCGACGAGCTGCACACCGTCGTGGGCGCCGGTTCCGGTGGCGGCGACGGCAGCTCGATGGACGCCGGCAACATCCTCAAACCGGCCCTCGCCCGGGGCGAGCTGCACATCGTCGGAGCCACCACTCTGGAGGAGTACCGCCGCATCGAGAAGGACGCGGCGCTGGCCCGCCGCTTCCAGCCGATCATGGTGCCCGAGCCCACGGCAGCGGACGCGATCGAGATCCTGCGCGGTCTCCAGGACCGCTACGAGGCCCACCACCAGGTCCGTTACACCGACGAGGCCCTGGTCGCGGCCGTGGAGCTGTCCGACCGCTACCTCACCGACCGCCGCCTGCCCGACAAGGCGATCGACCTCATCGACCAGGCCGGCGCCCGGGTGCGGCTGCGGGCCCGGACCAAGGGCACGGACGTACGGTCCATGGAGCGGGAGCTCGAGCAGCTGACCCGGGACAAGGACCAGGCCGTCGCCGACGAACAGTACGAGCAGGCCACCCAGTTGCGCGACCGGATCGTGGAGCTGAAGCAGCGGATCACCGACGCCGGCGGGGACGGCGAGGTCGACGAGGGCCAGGACCTGGTGGTCGCGGCCGAGTCGATCGCCGAGGTGGTGTCCCGGCAGACCGGCATCCCGGTCAGCAGCCTCACGCAGGAGGAGAAGGACCGCCTGCTGGGCCTGGAGGAGCATCTGCACCAGCGGGTGGTCGGCCAGGACGAGGCCGTGCGGGTCGTCTCGGACGCCGTGCTGCGCTCCCGCGCCGGGCTCGCGGCCCCCGACCGCCCCATCGGCAGCTTCCTCTTCCTCGGCCCGACGGGTGTGGGCAAGACCGAACTGGCCCGGGCGCTCGCCGAGGCGCTGTTCGGCAGCGAGGACCGCATGGTCCGGCTCGACATGAGCGAGTACCAGGAGCGCCACACCGTCAGCCGGCTGGTCGGCGCCCCGCCCGGCTACGTCGGCCACGAGGAGGCGGGCCAGCTCACCGAGGTCGTGCGCCGCCACCCGTACTCGCTGCTCCTGCTGGACGAGGTGGAGAAGGCCCACCCGGACGTCTTCAACATCCTGCTCCAGGTCCTCGACGACGGACGGCTGACCGACTCCCAGGGCCGCACGGTGGACTTCAGCAACACCGTCATCGTGATGACGAGCAACCTCGGGTCCGAGGCGATCACCCGCCGCGGTGCCACGACGGGCTTCGCGGCGGGCGGCGCCGACGCGGACGAGGAGGCCCGCCGCGAGCAGATCCTGCGCCCGCTGCGCGAGCACTTCCGCCCCGAGTTCCTCAACCGCATCGACGAGATCGTCGTCTTCCGCCAGCTGACCACCGAGCAGCTGCGCCGGATCACCAACCTCCTGCTGGACCGCACCAGGTCCCTGGTCCAGGACAAGGGCATCACGGTGACCTTCACCGACCGGGCGGTGGAGTGGCTGGCCGAGCGCGGCTACCAGCCGGAGTACGGCGCCCGCCCGCTGCGCCGCACGATCCAGCGCGAGGTGGACAACGAACTGTCACGCCTGTTGCTGGACGGCAGGGTGGAGCAGGGCGGCGGGGTGACGGTGGATGTGCAGGACGGCCACTTGGCGTTCGAGACCGGAGAGGCAGCTGCACCCTCGCCCTAGGTCGTGTCCGCAAAGTCCCGCCTGCCCCACGACGCCTGGCACGCACTCTCGCCGCACCGGACGAAGACCCAAGTACATCCAGTACGAGGGACTCCGCCCGGCACGCCGAGAGCACGCACCAGACGCCGCGGGGCCCGCCCTCCGGGCGGACGACGGGACTTTGCGGACACGACCTAGGGGCGCGGGAACTGCGCGACAAGCCCCCACGCACCCGCACCCGGCAACTCACCGCACAGGCCGCACCACCATCGCCGACCCCCCACCCCGCCGCACGGTCTCGGCGGCTGCCAGCCATTTCCCACCCGGCAGCCGCTGCACACCGGTGGCCGCACCGATCTCCGGGTTCACCTTGAAGGAGTGCCCGATCGCCTCGAGCTGTTTCCTCAGCTCGGTGTCGTCGTACAGCCCCGGCTCCAGCTCGGTCTGCGCGGCGTTGCGCTGACTGGCCCGGGGCGCCGCGATCGCGTCGACCAGCGGCAGTCCCCGGTCGACGAACCCGGTGAGGGTCTGCAGAACGGTCGTGATGATCGTCGCGCCACCCGGCGACCCCAGCGCCACCACCGGCTTGTGGTGCCGGTCCAGCACGATCGTCGGCGAGATGGACGACCGCGGCCGCTTGCCGGGCCCCGGCAGGTTCGGGTCGTGCACGGCCGGGTTCGCCGGGGTGAACGAGAAGTCCGTCAGCTCGTTGTTGAGGATGAACCCCCGTCCGGGGACGGTGATCCCGCTGCCGCCGGTCTGCTCGATGGTGAGGGTGTAGGCGACGACGTTGCCCCACTTGTCGGCCACCGTCAGATGTGTGGTGCTGTCACCCTCGTACGTCGTGGGAGCCGCCTTGCCCCCCGAGCCGCAGCGCGCGGGGTTGCGCGGGTCCCCCGGCGGCACGGGACTCGTGAGCACCGCGTCGTCCTTGATGAGGCACTCGCGCGAGTCGGCGAACCGCTGCGACAGCAGTTCCTTCGTCGGCACGTCCTCGAAGGCGGGGTCGCCCACCCAGCGGCCCCGGTCGGCGAACGCGATCCGGCTGGCCTCGATGAAGCGGTGCAGGTAGCGGGCCCTGCTCGCCTTGGACAGGTCGGTCCGCTCCAGGATGTTGAGCGCCTCACCGACCGTCGTGCCTCCGGAGGAGGACGGCGCCATGGAGTAGACGCCGAGACCCCGGTAGGAGGTCCTGGTGGGTGCCTGGAGCTTGGCGCGGTAGGCGGCCAGGTCCTTCGCGGTCAGGTCGCCGGGCCGGGCGTTCCAGCCCGATCCGGGATCCACCGGCGGTTTGTTGACCGTGTCGACGATGTCCCGGCCGAGGCGGCCGCGGTAGATGGTGTCGACGCCCTTGCGCCCCAGCTCCGCGTAGGTGCGGGCGAGATCGGGGTTCTTGAAGGTGGATCCGACGACGGGGAGCTGCCCGCCCGGCAGGAACAGCTCGGCGGTGTCCGGGAAGTAGCGGAAGCGGGTCTCGTTGGACGCCGTCTGCGAGCGGAACGTCTCGTCGACGGTGAAGCCGTCGCGCGCCAGCCGCTCGGCCGGCTTGAGGACACTCGCCAGGCGCTCGCTGCCCCACTGGTCGAGTGCGGTCTGCCAGGTGGCGGGCGTTCCGGGGGTGCCGACGCTCAGGCCGCTGCTGACGGCCTCGGCGAAGGCGAGGGGCTTGCCGTTCTCGACGAACAGGTTCTTGCCGGCGCTCAGGGGCGCGGTCTCACGGCCGTCGATGGTGCGCACCGTGCGGGACTTGGCGTCGTAGTACACGAAGTAGCCGCCCCCGCCGATGCCGGCGGAGTAGGGCTCGGTGACGCCGAGCGCGGCGGCCGTTGCGACGGCGGCGTCGACGGCGTTGCCGCCCTTCCGCAGAACCTCGATCCCGGCTGCGGAGGCGTCCGGGTCGACACTCGAGACGGCACCGCCGTAGCCGACGGCCAGCGGGGATTTCCCACCGCCGGTGCCCGGCGCGGCGGATGGCGGCGCCGCCGCTCCCACCGACACCACCACGGCGGCCGAAACCGCCAGGACCGTCAGATTCCGTGCGACAGGGCGACGCATCCGCACCTCCAGTCAAAGGCCGTCCGCGCAGCTTAATTCATCACCATGGTCGCGTCAGGAAGGCGTCGAACACCGGTGCGTCGGGCCCGCTAGCATGCGCGCCCATGAATGACGACGTGCGCAACATCGTTCTGGGTGTGGTCGCGGCGGGCATCAGTGCGACGCTGGGCTGGCTCGCCCGTACGTTTCTGTGGAAGCGGAAACTCAGGCGCAAGCAGGCCTTCTTCGGCCTGCCCGACAACTCCGAGTCGCTGCTCGTCGTCAACCGCGACCCGGCCGCCTCCGAGCCGGCGGTCCACCGCTTCGACGTGTACGCGCTCCTGGAACTCTCCGCGCTGATCAAGGACTGTGGAGCGAATCTCCATGTGGTCACGCATGACGCCGCCCATCAGGGCTTCGGGGAGCGCACCGAGTTCTGCGTGGGCGGCCCGGGTTCGAACCGGCGCATGGTGGCGCACATGGCGGCCATGCTCCCCGGCGTGCGCGTCAACGTCGACCCCGAACCGGGGCCGGACCGAGGCGCCTTCCAGGTAGGAAGCGAGCGCTATCGCATGAACCCCGGCGTCACGGAGTACGTGATACTGGCCCGGCTCACCGTCGGTGACCGCCGCGAGACGCGTCCCGTGTTCCTGTTCTGCGGCCAGCGGGCCATCACCAATCAGGCAGCCACCCGCTACCTCGCCCGCAACCACGAGCGTCTGACCCGCAAGTACGGCACCGGCTCGTTCGTCCTGCTGCTCAAGGTGATCAACTCACAGGCGTACGGCCCGGACGTCGTCGAACTGGTGGGGGACGTGACCCGGGCGGCACAGGCACCCCTGCCAGAGGCCCCTGTTCCACGTAATACACACCGTGCCTCCTAGACTCCTCCACCGCTCAACAATCGTTACTGGCACGTAACTTACCGACGGGTTACCTCTGGTAAGAGGTCGCGGTTACCGTTCGGTCACTTTGCACTGACACGAGTGAGGAGTGACCCGTGGGACATCACCGCAAGGCCCTGCGCACCACCGCCGTAGGCGCCGTCTCGGCAACCCTGGTCGCCGGAACCGCCCTGGGTCTCGCCCCCACCGCCCAGGCGGCGCCGCACCCCGTCCGCTTCGTCGACATCGCCGGTGACGGCGGCACCGCCCTCAAGGCCAACGTCGTCACACCGGCCGGCGCCCGCGGCACCGACCGCTACCCGCTGCTCGTCATGCCCACGAGCTGGGGTCTGCCCCAGGTCGAGTACCTGGCCCAGGCGCAGAAACTGGCCGACTCCGGGTACGTCGTCGTCACCTACAACGTGCGCGGATTCTGGCAGTCCGGCGGCGAGATAGAAGTGGCGGGCCCACCCGATGTCGCCGACGCGTCGAAGGTCATCGACTGGGCGCTGGCCCACACTCCCGCGGACGCCGGGCACATCGGCATGGCGGGCGTCTCCTACGGCGCGGGCATCAGCCTGCTGACCGCCGCGCACGACAAGCGGGTCAGGGCGGTCGCCTCGCTCAGCGGCTGGGCCGACCTGATCGGTTCGATCTACGCCGGGCGCACCCAGCACCTCCAGGCCGCCGCCCTGCTGGACGGCGCGAGCGTGGTGACGGGCCGCCAGAGCGCGGAACTCCGGCAGACCTTCGACGACTTCTACGGCTCCAACCTGGCGAAGGAGCCGGAGCTCATCGCCTGGGGGAAGAAACGTTCCGCTGCGACGTACGTCGACCGGATCAACGACAACGGCGCGGCCGTCATGCTCGCCAACGCCTGGGGCGACACCGTCTTCCCGCCCAACCAGTACGCCGACTTCTACGAGAAGCTGACCGGCCCCAAACGGCTGGAGATGCGGCCCGGCGACCACGCCACCGCCGAGCTGACCGGCCTGTTCGGGCTGCCCAACGACGTGTGGAAGGACACCGGGCGCTGGTTCGACCACTACCTGAGGGGCGAGGACAACGGCATCGACCGTGAGCAGCCCGTCCAGCTCAAGTCCCGTTCCACCGGCGGCTACGAGGGCTACCCGGACTGGAAGTCGGCCGCCGCGACCGACCGGAAGATCGCGCTCGACGACTCGAAGACGATCCGCGCGAACGTGAACTCCGGGGCGGACGGCGGTGTCGTCTTCCTGTCCAGCATCCTCGACCAGGTGACCCAGCTGCCGCCGATGGCCTCGATCCCGCTGCTCCCCCGCCGCTGGGCCGCCGTCTGGCAGACGGAGAAGCCCGCCACAGCCCAACAGGTGCGCGGAACGCCGAAGTTGCACACGACACTCACCCCGACCAAGGAGAGCGGCACCCTCGTCGCCTACCTGTACGACGTGGGGCCGCTCGGCCTCGGCAAGCTGGTCACCCACGCGCCGTACACCTTCCACGGGCGCACCCCCGGAAAGCCGTTCGGCGTCGACCTGGAGCTGTACTCCACGGCCTACGACGTCCCGGCCGGGCATCGCCTCGCCCTGGTCGTCGACACGGTCGACCCGCTCTACATCGAGCACAACCCGTCCGGCGCGCAGCTGACCTTCTCCTCACCGGCGGACGACCCGTCGTACGTGTCGGTTCCGCTGCGCGAGCAGTGATCTCCGGCTGCCGCCGGACGGGCCTGGCCGATGTGAACCGCCTGCCCCCGTGGCCTTCGGGCCGTGGGGGCCGAACCCGGTGGGCATGCCCCGCGGACCGGGCGGGCGGTCTGCTCCCCCTGGCGGGATCGGCGGCCTTCGGCGAAGTCCCCCTCTTCGACAGGGATGAAGGGCACATCGTAGTCGAGGGCCGATCCGATGAGCCGTCCGGTGCCCGCCCGTTCAGTGCTTGAGGATCTTGGAGAGGAAGTCCTTGGCGCGGTCGCTGTTCGGGTTGGTGAAGAACTCGTCCGGGGTGCGGTCCTCGACGATCCTGCCGTCGGACATGAAGACCACGCGGTTGGCGGCCGAGCGGGCGAAGCCCATCTCGTGCGTGACGACGATCATGGTCATGCCTTCGCGGGCGAGCTGCTTCATGACCTCCAGCACCTCGTTGATCATCTCCGGGTCGAGGGCCGAGGTCGGCTCGTCGAAGAGCATCGCCTTGGGCTCCATGGCCAGGGCGCGGGCGATGGCCACGCGCTGCTGCTGACCGCCGGAGAGCTGCGCCGGGTACTTGTCCGCCTGGTTGGCGACGCCGACCCGGTCGAGCAGCTCCCGGGAGCGCTGGTCGGCGTCCTCCTTGCGGCGGCCGCGGACCTTGATCTGCCCCAGCGAGACGTTCTGCAGCACGGTCTTGTGGGCGAAGAGGTTGAACGACTGGAAGACCATCCCGACGTCGGCGCGCAGCCGGGCCAGGGGCTTGCCCTCCTCCGGCAGCGGCTGCCCGTCGAGGACGATCTGCCCCGACTCGATGGTCTCCAGCCGGTTGATCGCCCGGCAGAGGGTCGACTTCCCCGACCCCGACGGGCCGATGACCACGACCACCTCCCCCCGGCCGACCGTGAGGTTGATGTCCTGCAGGACATGCAGCTCCCCGAAGTGCTTGTTGACGTCACGCAGCTCGATCAGCGGCTCGGCGGACATACTCGGCCCTACTCACTCTCAGCTGTGTGGTGGTTGCCGCAACGTATCCAGGCAAGATCGAACGTGGCGGGCGACACGCACTTTTCGATCATTAGCCGTATTTACGCCGGACTTTGGGCCAAAGGTTCTGGCCAGGGGGGTCATGACTCGGCGACTTCCGCGTACAGCTGCGACAGCTCGGGCACCCCGTACGCGGCCCACTCGTGGCCCGAGTCCACGACGTCGAACTCGCGGCCGGAGTCCAGCCGGACGACGGGCTGACCGTCGGTACGGATCTCCCAGACGGCGCCCGGTACGGTGCGCACGATGACGCTGCCCAGGTAGAGACCGGCGTCGTTGCCGAGCCAGGTCAGCGTCTCCTCGTCGTCCCGCCAGCGCGGCAGGAGCTGGTCCAGCGCCTCCAGCGAGGCCACCGTGTCGTCCAGCCGGACACCCGCCCGGGACGCCTGGGAGCGCAGCAGCTCGCACTCGGCGAGGAGTTCCGCGATGCCCGCCGGATCGGGGAACCCGACCTTCTGGCGCCGGTGGCCCAGGAAAGGGATGTTCATACTCCCAGCCTGTCATTCGTACCGGCGTACGCACCACAGGCGCGCGGGCCCGCCGATCCGGTCGAGTTCAGGCCGAGTTCACGCGACGCGCGTTGACGGGTCACTCCTGTCTCCCTAATTTCACCGTGCGTCGTGTGTCTCGGCCGTCGTTGTCTCTTCGTCCCGGTCCCGGTCCCGGTCCCGGTGATGGTCCCGGTCCCGGTTTTTGTGTTCCGCGTTGTCGCGTCGTGTGTCGCCGAGTGGGAGGAGTCGGCCGTGCGCCGATGTGTCCGGGGGATCATGGTCGTCCTGGCCCTGTGCGGGTCGCTGGTCCCAGCGGTGTCCGCCCGGGCTGTCGAGGAGGGACGGGCCGCGCCGGTGCCGCTGGAGCGGCTGTTCGACAACGCGGCCGTCAGCGACGACAGCCGGCCCGCGGAGGCCGACTTCGACGGGGCCGGGGCCTCCCTGTCCGCGCAGGACCTCACCGCCGCGGGCTGGACGCCCGGCCGCGCTCTCACGGTGCAGGGCGCCCGGCTGACCTGGCCCGAGCGGCAGCCGGGTCAGCCGGACAACGTGCGCGCCGCCGGGCAGGACGTCCGGGTCACCGGGAGGGGTGACGCCCTCGCCTTCCTGGTGGCGGGCACCGGCGGCACGGAGGCGGGCGGCCCGGGGATGATCACGTACGCGGACGGCTCCCGCTCCGGTTACCGGCTGACCGCGCCGGACTGGCGCACCGGGCCGCTCGCCACCAAGGCCGTGTCCCTGCCGCACATCAACACGCCCGGCGGCCAACTCGCCCAGCGGGCCCGCCTGTACGTCGTGACCGTGCCGCTGGCCCCGGGGCGCGCGGTGACCTCGGTCCGGCTGCCGAGCGCGCCCGGCCTGCATGTCTTCGCGATGTCGGTGCGGACCGCCACGCGGGGCTGGACGGGCAGCTGGACCACCGCCACGGGCGGTTACGCGGCCATCGGCCCCTGGACGGACCGGACGCTGCGGCTGGTCGTGCACACCTCGGCCGGCGGGCCCCGCGTGCGGGTGCGGTTCGACAACACCTTCGCGTCGGCCCCGGTACGGATCGGGAGCGCGACGGTCGCTGTGCAGGCCTCGGGGGCGGCGTCGCGGGGCGCTCCCGTGGCGCTGGCCTTCGGAGGTGCGGCGGGCGTGACGATCCCGGCCGGGGGCCAGGCGTACGGCGATCCGCTCGGTTTCCCGGTCCCGGCGGACGCCAACCTGCTGGTGAGCTTCCATCTGCCCGGCACGGTGGCCGCGGCGCCCGTGCACGGGCTCGCGCAGCAGCGCTCCTACGTCAGCGAGCCGGGCGATCACACGGCGGACGGCGCCGCCGGGGCGTACACCTCGACGATCACTCGGTGGCCGCTGCTCACCGGGGTCGACGTGAGCGGCGGGCCCGGCTCCGTGGTGCTGCTCGGCGACTCGATCACCGACGGCGACAAGTCCACGCCCGACGCCAACCGGCGCTGGCCTGATGTCCTGGCCGCCCGGCTCCTGCGGCAGAGCGCCGTCCCGCGGTACGGCGTGCTGAACCTGGGCGTTTCGGGCAACCGCGTGGTCACCGACCGCTACCCGGGCGACGGGGTCTCCACGGACACGGCCGGGGTGAGCGCCCTGCACCGCTTCGACCGGGACGTCCTCGCCCAGCCGTCGGCGCGCACGGCCGTCGTCTTCGAGGGGGTGAACGACCTGCGGTGGGGGACCTCCGCGGAGCAGCTGATCACGGGGCTGCGTGAGCTCGCCGCGCGCGGGCACGCCCGGGGACTGCGGATGCTCGCGGCGACGATCCTGCCCTGCGAGGGCGAGGCGCGGTGCACCGCCGCCGTGGACGCCGAGCGGGGCGTGGTGAACGAGTGGATCCGCGAGGGCGGGGTCTTCGACGGTGTGCTCGACTTCGACGCGGTGGTCCGTGACCCCCAGCGGCCCTCCAGGATGCTCCCCGCCTACGACAGCGGGGACCATCTGCATCCGGGCGACGCGGGGCTGGCGGCCCTGGCGGACTCGGTCGACCTGGGGCTGCTGCGGCCCTAGACGTCCAGGTCCACGACCACGGGCGCGTGGTCGGAGGCGCCCTTGCCCTTGCGCTCCTCACGGTCCACGTACGCGTCGCCGACCGCCTTCGCGAAGGGTGCGTTGCCGTACACCAGGTCGATGCGCATGCCGCGGTTCTTCGGGAAGCAGAGCTGGCGGTAGTCCCAGTACGTGAACGGGTGCTCGTACTTCAGGGGACGCGGAACCACGTCCGACAGGCCGGCCTCGCGCAGGGAGGCCAGCGCGGCGCGCTCGGCGGCGGTGACGTGGGTGGAACCCTCGAAGAAGGCGGGGTCGAAGACGTCGTCGTCCGTCGGCGCCACGTTGTAGTCGCCCATCACCGCGAACGGGCGGCTGCCGGCCGCGTCACCGGCGACGGCCGCCTTGAGCGCCTCGAACCACTGGAGCTTGTAGGCGTAGTGGGGGTGGTCCACCTCACGGCCGTTCGGCACGTAGACCGACCAGACGCGGAGCGGGCCGCAGGTCGCCGAGATGGCGCGGGGCTCCACCGAGCCGTCGAAGCCGGGGTCGCCGGGCAGGCCCTTGACGACGTCCTCGATGCCGACGCGGGAGAGCACCGCCACGCCGTTCCACCGTCCGGTCGCGTGAACCGCCGACTCGTAGCCCAGCTCACGCAGTTGCTCCGCCGGGAACTGCTCCTCGGTGACCTTGGCCTCCTGGAGGCACAGCACGTCCGTGCCGCTGCTCTCCAGCCAGGCCAGGAGCCTCGGCAGGCGGGCGGTGATCGAGTTCACGTTCCAGGTCGCGATGCGCATGCCCCACAACCTACCCGGCGGGTCTGACAACCCCGCCCGGCCCCGTCAGACCTCGGCGGACTCCCCGGGGGTCAGCCGCAGGTGCTGGGCGCCGCCGAGCTGCCCGATCTGCCGGTCGTAGATCGGCCGGGCCAGGTCGGTGAGGAGGGCGTCGTGGATGTCGTAGGCGCGCTGCGGCTTCACCTCGCGCACGTAGTCGATGACCTCGGAGATCTTGCTCCAGGGGGCCATGACTGGGAGCATCAGCGTCTCCACCGGGTGGTCGGGGACGGTGAGGGCGTCGCCGGGGTGGAAGACCGTGCCGTCGTCGACGAGGTAGCCGACGTTGGTGATGCGCGGGATGTCCGGGTGGATCACCGCGTGGAGTTCGCCGTGCACCTGGACGTCGAAGCCCGCGGCGGTGAAGGTGTCGCCGTGGCCGACGGTGTGGACGCGGCCGGGGAAGGCGGCGGAGATCTTCTCCGCGACGGCCTTCAGGGTCCAGATCTCGGCCGCCGGGTTGCGCTCCAGCGCGGCGCGCAGCCGCGACTCGTCGAAATGGTCGGGATGCTCGTGGGTGACGAGGATCGCGTCCGCGCCGAGCGCGGCGTCCTCCTCGCTGAACCCGCCGGGATCGAGGACGAGGGTCCGGCCGTCCTTCTCCAGCCGGACGCAGGCGTGCGACTTCTTCGTGAGCTTCATGCGTCCATCCTGCCCCCGTCCTGCCTCCGCACTTCCCGCGGGCTCACTCCTGCGGTGTGGTCTCCTCGCGGATCACCTGCTGGGCCACCTTGAACGCGCTGTTGGCGGCCGGGACGCCGCAGTACACGGCCGCCTGGAGCAGCACTTCCTTGATCTCACCCGGGGTGAGGCCGTTGCGCAGGGCGGCTCTGGTGTGGAAGGCCAGCTCGTCCAGGTGGCCGCCCGCGACCAGGGCGGTGAGGGTGACGCAGCTGCGGGTGCGCCGGTCGAGGCCGGGGCGGTCCCAGATCTCGCCCCAGGCGTACCGGGTGACGAGCTCCTGGAAGTCGCCGGAGAAGTCGTCGGCCTGGGCGAGCGCCCGGTCGACGTGCGCGTCGCCCAGCACCTCGCGGCGGACCTTGATCCCGGCGTCGTACGGGTCGGGCCGTCCCGGGGCCTGCGGCGGTACGGCGACCGGGGCGATCTCGGCGACGGGCCCCGACTGCGGGGGCTGCGGCGGGGCGGTGGACAGGACCGGCTTGAGGGCGGCCTGGGGCAGGGCGGTCTGGCCGGTGGACATCTCGAAGGCGGGCTGCCAGGCGGTGGAGAAGTGCCGTACCAGCAGGTCGGTGACGGCCGCGGGCTGTTCCACCGGGACCAGGTGGGAGGCGCCCGGGACGACGGCGAGACGGGCGTCCGGGATGCCGGCGACCAGCGTGCGGGCCTCGGCGGGGCCGGTGACCTGGTCGTCCGATCCGACCAGGACCAGGGTCGGGACACCGACCCGCCCGAGTTCGGGGCGGACGTCGAACGAGGCGAGCGCCTCGCAGGAGGCGATGTAGCAGCCCGGGTCGGTGGTGCGCACCATCTGCACGGCCCACTCGGTGATCGCGGGCTGCGCGGCGGCGAACCCGCCGGTGAACCAGCGCTCCGGGGCGGTGCGGGCGATCGGGTCGAGGCCGTTCGTGCGGACGATCACGCCCCGCTGCCGGAACTCGTCGGCCGTGCCGAAGCGGGGCGAGGCGGCGATCAGCGCGAGCGAGGCGAGCGGCTCCGGGTGGCGCAGGGCCAGCTCGATGCCGACGGCGCCGCCGAGCGCGCAGCCCGCGTAGCCGAAGCGCTGCACGCCGAGCACCTCCAGGGTGGCCAGCAGCCGTGTGGCGATGTCCCCCACGGATCCCGCCGGGTACGCGGGAGCTCCGCCGTGGCCGGGCAGGTCGAACCGGAAGACGCGCCACTGCTTGGTCAGCTCGGGGATCTGGCGGTCCCACATGTGCCATGTGGTACCCAGTGAGGGACCGAGGATCAGGACCGGGGCCTCTTCTGGCCCGTCAAAGCGGTATTGCAGGGTGCTCGGTGGTGTCTCACTCACGTCCCAGACCCTCTCACGTCTCACGAAATCTCACACAGCCGGGGGAAGCCCACGGCTCGACGCATCCGTGGCTCGATTCGCCGGGCACTGCCGACGGCCTCGTCGGTCGAGTCTGCCTCGGTAGCGTCGGCGACATCGACGAGGTGGTCGCCGGCGAGGTTGGCGAGTTCACGCTTCTTGAGCGAGGACCACAGCAGTTCCACCGGGTTCAGCTCGGGAGCGTAGGCGGGTGATCGTTCCCGGGTGAGCCGGTCCTGTTCGGCGACCCAGGCCCGCATCGCTCCAGTGGGCGGACAGGCCGTCCCAGACCAGGACCACTCGCCTCACTGCGCGACGAGTGCGAACAGCCACGAGGACTCTCGTCGTCTGTGGCGGCCACGGCGGCCCCTGCCGGAACCACGAGGGCGGTCGGCCGTCCTCGCGCCGCCGGTGCCCGTGGTGATGCCTGCGCGCCCCCGCTGCACGACATCAGAGTCTGCCGCCTGCGACAGACTCACAGACTCTCCGGTACCGGCGCACGGCTCCCGTCGCCGAGCGGAACGACCAGCCGGAAGGTGCAGCCCTCGCCGGGCGCCGTGTCCAGTTCCACTCGTCCGCCGTGGCCCTGGGCGATCGCCGACGCGATGGCGAGGCCGAGTCCGCTGCCGCCTCGGTCGCGGGAACGCGAGGGATCGACCCGATAAAAGCGCTCGAAGACCCGATCGGCCTCCTCCGGGGCGAGTCCCGGCCCCCGGTCGACGACCTCGATCACGCCTGTCGGCGTGGACTCGGCCAAGGGCGGGCTCGGGCTGGTGCGGCCGGGCCGGTCGGTTCCGCCCCTGGTTGCTCCCGCCCGGGCGGTGCCCACGCGTACGTCGACGGGGGTGCCCGCGGGTGTGTGAACGAGGGCGTTGGACAGGAGGTTGTTGACGACCTGGAGCAGGCGGTCGGGGTCACCGACTGCCTCCACCAGGTCCAGGTCGCTGTCTTTGTTCTTCGTGTCCAGTGGGCTGAGCGTGATCCGGTGTTCGCCGTTGGCACGGACGGCCGCCGCGCTCACCGCGTCGGCCGCGAGCGAAAGCAGGTCGACGGGGTCGGCGCGAGAGGCCGACTGCTGGTCGAGCTTGGCGAGAAGCAGCAGGTCGTCGACCAAATGGTTCATGCGCTCGGCGTTGCGGGCGATTTGTTCGTCGGCCTCCCGACGCTGCTCGGCGGGACGGTCCGGGTGACGAAGGGCCAGTTGAGCGAAGCCCTGGACCGTGGTGAGGGGCGTGCGCAGTTCGTGTCCGGCGTCGGCGACGAAGCGGCGCAGCCTGGCCTCCGAGAACTCCCGCTGCCGCAGGGCGTGTTGGAGGCGGTCGAGCATGTCGTTGAGTACGGCGCCCAGGCGTCCGGTCTCGGTGCGCGGATCGGTGTCGGACAGCCGTAGGTCGAGGACCCCGGCGGTGATGCCCTGGGCCGTCTGCTCCATGCGGGTCAGCGGCAGCAGGCCGACGCGGACCACCGTGCGGCCCACTGCGATCAGACCGAGCACGGCTGCGCCCAGGGCGATCGCGTTGAGGGCCAACTGCTTGGACAAGGCTCCCTGGACTGTGTCGAGGGGCAGGGCGACCACGTAGGTGGTACCCCGCGCCGGCCCCTCCCTCCACAGAACCCTCCATTGGCCGTCGCCGGACTCGGCGGCGACTGTCGTTGCCCGTCCCCGTTTCAGATGCAGTTGGTCGCTGGACCGCGGGAGCTTCGGCCCCGGCTTGCTTCCGGCGCCGAGGGTGCCCTGCTGATCGCCCGAGGCCGTGTAGGAGGTGACCCGGAAGTCCGAAGGCAGGGTGCCGGAGTCCGGTGGGGGCGCGAAGACCGGCCCCACGGGCTGGGTGAAGGCGCGGTCCGGGAGCACGAAGTCGTTGAGCTGCTCATCGACCCGGTTCAGCAGCCAGGAGTGCATTCCCGTGACCCCGATCGCCTGCGCGGTCAGGACCACCGCCGCGGCCAGCAGGGTCACACCCCAGACGAGCCGTCCGCGCAGCGAACGGGGGCGCAGCGCCCAGCGGCGGCGGCTCACCGGTCAACTCCTGTTGGATGGCCCTGGGGAAGCCGCAGGCAGTAGCCAACTCCGCGCACGGTGTGCAACAGAGGCGGATCGAAGCGGTCGATCTTGCGGCGCAGGTACTTGATGTACGTCTCGACGATACGGCTGTCGCCCGCGAAGTCGTATCCCCAGACCTGATCGAGGATCTTGGTCTTGCTCAGCACCCGGTGGGGGTTCTCCATGAGGTAGGTGAGCAGCTTGAACTCGGTCGGGGACAGCGGGACGTACTCGCCGGCCCGGTGCACTTCGTGGGCGTACTCGTCCAGTTCGAGGTCGGCGAAGCGCAGGATTCCGTGGTCGGCACCCTCGGTCCCGAACGCACGGTCCGGGTGGGTGCGGCGCAGAATGGCGCCGATGCGCAGCAGCACCTCCTCGATGCTGAACGGCTTGGTCACGTAGTCGTCGCCGCCCGCACTCAGCCCCGCGATGCGGTCGGAGAGCTCACCACGGGCCGTCAGGAACAGCACCGGCGTCCGGACTCCGCCCGCGCGCAGCCTACGGGTGACTTCCAGGCCGTTCAGGTCGGGCAGCATGATGTCGAGGAGCACGAGGTCGGGCCGCCATTCCTCCACGTCCCGCAGGGCGTTCTGGGCTGTGGCGGAGCCGAGGACCTCGTAGCCGGACAGCCGCAGCGCCGACTCCAGCAGCATCCGGATGCTGGGGTCGTCCTCGACCACCAGGAGACGGCACGGAGCGGGCGCGGCGGCCGGGTCGGGCATGGTCCTGTGTGATCCATTCTCCGGGCGCTACTTGGCGCGGGTCTTGGCGGAGCAGTCGTACAAGGTCGTGCTCGTTCCGCCTATGATGCCGCCCGTCGTGGAGCCGCTGCCATCGGCGGTGCCGCCGTACTCCTTGGCGGGCACCTTGGTGCAGTTCCGGCCGATCCACGCGGACCGCTCGCCGGCCGCGTTGTTCTCGCCGCCCAACCCGAGGACGGTGCCACCGCCGGACGAGCCGAGTACGTAGCGCAGTTCGCCGTTCCTGGTCCACTTCTCCAGTTGCCGCACGGACGGGGCGTTGTCGTTGCCGCCGAAACCGCCCATGCCGATCACGGTGGCGTCGCTGTCCAGGATGTAGGTCGCCGCGCTGTTGGCGCCGCCCTCGACCGCGAGAGTGATACGCGTGCCCTCCGAATGCTCGACGGCGAAGTCGAGGATCTTGCGCTGGCCGGAGGTGAGAGAGGTCGCGCCGATTCCGGCGAACGCACCCGGAAGGCCGCCTGCGCCTGTGCCGCTGCCGATTCCCGGGAAGGAGGGGAGGGTGCCGCCGGTGCCGGACGACGGAGAGCCGGATCCGGAACCCCCGCCGGCTTCCGGCGCCTGGAAGCCTTCCGGGAGATCGCCACTGCCCTTGACTCCAGGTGCTTCGAAGCCTTCCGGCAGACTACCTCCGGACGTCCCACCCCCGCCGAAGGAAAGCGTCACCGGTCCGGCCGTCGGGTTGCCCCCGCCCAATCCGGATCCGGCCGTCACGCTCACGGCCCACGCGCCCGGGGCGAGCAGGATCGCCAGCACCGCTCCGCCGAGGGCAGCCGCCGTAAGCCTCGGCTTCAGTGTCGCGACGGCGAGCAATGTCGCCGCCACCAGCCCCAGTGCCAGTACCGGCCACGCCAGCCAGCCGTGCCAGGACGGGACCCGGCGGATGACGACCACCGCCCAGCCCACGGTCAGCAGCACGGTCCCGGCACCCACCGGGAGCGCCCAGCGGGCCCCGGCCCGATGCGCCCGCGCCAGCGCGGTGACGAGTCCGGCGGTCAACGCGGCGACAGCAGGGGTGAGTTGGGTCGTGTAGTACGGGTGGAACGTGCCTTCCTGGGTGGAGAAGACCAGGCCACACACCAGTAGCCAGGTCCCCCACAGCACCCACCCGGAGCCCGCCAGCGCCTCGCCCGCCGAGCCGCTGCCCCGTCGCCGCAGCACCACCCCGGTCACGGCGACGATCAGCGCCACGGCACTCACCGGCAACAGCCAGCTGATCTGCCCTGCCACCTGGTCGTCGAACAACCGCAGCAGTCCCGCCTCACCTCCGAACGCCCCGCCGATGTTGCCCAGGCCGCCGCTGCCCGCACTCTCGCCGAAGATCCGGCCGAGCCCGTTGTACCCGGTCACCAGGTTCCACGCGCCGCCGTCGGTGCTGCCGCCGATGTACGGTCGTTCCCCCGGCCACCAGGCGACCGTCGCGACCCACCAGAGCGAGGAGACGGCGCACACGGCACCGGCGATCAGCAGACGCCCGGTCCGTGCGACCCAGGTTCCGGTCGCACCGACCATCCAGGCCGCGGCGAGCGCCGGCAGCACCATCCAGGCCGCCATCATCTTCGTGAGGAAGCCGCAACCGATCAGGAATCCACTCGCGCACAGCCACCACGTGCCGTGCCGGACCGACTCGCACTGGAGGGCGCGGGTCAGCGCGTAGGCAGCGGTCACCAGGAAGAGCACCAGCAGCGTGTCGGGGTTGTTGTCCCGGTTGATCGCCACGGTGATCGGGGTCAGGGTCATCACCAGGGCGGCGAGGAGCGCCGCGCCCTCCCCCGCCCAGCGGCGGACTGTGCGGTGCAGGACGAAGACGGCGGCGACCCCCTCCAGCAGTTGGGGCAGGATCAGTGCCCAGCCGTGCAGGCCGAAGATCTTGCTGCTGATCACCTGTGGCCAGAGCGCGGCCGGGGGTTTGTCGACGGTGATGACGCCGGCGGGGTCGAAGGAGCCGAACAGGAAGTTCGTCCAGTTCCGGCCCATCGACTTCACGGCGGCCGAGTAGTAGCTGTTGCCCCAGCCGAGGGAGCCGAGCGCCCAGCCGTACAGCAGCGCGGACAGCAACAGGATCGCGCCGAGCGCGACGGGGGCGGCCGCCCGGCGCGGCAGAGCGCGGCCGATGACGAGAAGGCGCGTGACGATACCCGTCGTCGCCTCGGTGGTGTGGGTCACGGGGAAATCGCTCTCAGGTCTCGAGTCTCGGGCAGGGGTCAGGACGGGCGGTGGAACACGGCCAGCCTCAGCACCAGAAAGCGGATGCCGGTCACCAGGACCGAGGAGACGGCCAGGACGAGGGTCTCGGCGGCGGCCGACGCGTCCGGCACGGCGTTCCGGAAGACCAGCAAGGCCGCCGAGGTGATCAGGTAGCCGACGACGAACAGGGCCCCCGCGCCCGTATGAGCGCGACCTGCGCCGACACCGTCCGCGGAGTAGCGGAAGGTGAGTCGTCGGTTCGCCTCGGTGTTGAGGAGCGTGAGCACCAGCAGCGACACGAAGTTGGCCGCGGCCGGCTGCCACCAGCCGCGCAACAGCCAGTAGAGCAGGGCCTGCCCGACGGTCGAGCCGATGCCGATGACGACGAAGCAGGTGATCTGCCAGGCGAGCGCGGAACGGTCCGCGTCGGCGGCCAGGACCGCGTCGGGGTGCTCAGGGGCCGGTCGCGGGCGGGCCGGGACCGGGACGCGGGCGGCACCGGACGCCTTGAGGCGGGCCATGCGCCACAAGCCCTTGAGGTCATCGGTCGCGGTGCTGACGACGTCCACCCGGGTGTCGACGTCCTCCACCCAGTCGACGGGAACCTCATGGATACGCAGTCCGTTGTGCTCGGCGAGCAGCAGCAGTTCGGTATCGAAGAACCAGGCGTCGTCCTCGGTCTTCGACAACAGGGGATGCAGCGCGTCGGTGCGGGCGGCCTTGAATCCGCACTGGGCATCGCTGAAGCCTGCGCCGTGGGTGAGCCGGATCAGCGCGTTGTAGCAGCGGGAGATCAGCTCCCGGCGCGGTCCACGCACGGTGCGCGCACCGGAGGCGAGCCGGCTGCCGATGGCGAGGTCGGAATGGCCGCTGGCCAGCGGGGCGATCAGCGGCAGCAGCCCGTCGAGGCCGGTAGACAGGTCGACGTCCATGTAGACGACGATCTCGGCGGCGCTGGACCCCCAGACAGTGCGCAGTGCGAGCCCGCGTCCCTTGCGGTCGAGGTGCACGACCCCGACACCAGGCAGTTCCCCGGAGAGTTCCCGGGCCACCGCGAGGGTCCCGTCGACACTGGCGTTGTCCGCCACGGTGATCAACCAGGGGTAGGGCAACTCGTCGCGCAGCCGCGCGTGCAGGGTCCGGACGCAGCCGGGCAGCGCGCGTTCCTCGTTGTGGACCGGGATGACGATTTCGACGGTCGGCGTACGCGTCGCGATGGGATCCGCGCCGTCGGCGGGTGCTGGCGGCTGGAAACTCCGAGGCGTGCGCAAGCTACGGAATGTCTGCGTCATGGGTTCCTCAGTGATGGGGGTCGGTGGGTACGGCTCCCGTGCACACCCGCGTTCTGGCGGCGTGCCGGTCGACTCTGACCGGTACGGCAGGGGAAACCCGGGGAGACAGCTGTGAACTGACGGAGAGTCGGCTGCCAGTTCGTCCGCCACCCAACGGCGGGGTACGGCGCCGATCCTTGCGAGGGAAGCTGGGAGGACGAGGTCAGCGCCCGGGGAAACCGCCGAGAGAACGCTGTGCAACCACCCTGGAAACGGTCGTGTACGGCGATCGCGGTCCACGACCGCTGCCGCCGCGGGATGACGCGCTCGGGCCGGCTCGTCCTTACGCGCGCGAAGCAGACGCGCGTCTCGGCAACCCTCACTGGTCTTTCTGGCACGCGCAGTCCTGGCCGTCCGGAGCGAACCTCGTTCCGCCGCCGAGAGCGCCGAGGCCCTGGCACAGCAGCACCCCGAAGGCGGCTTCAAGACAACCGTCGTACGCACGGCCCTTGAAGGACTGGTTGCCGAGAACCACGCCCAGCGCAACCAGCAGGGCTCATCCGTGTTCTACGCTCCCGACTCGGCGGAGACTTCCGCGGACGCCAGCCAGAGCCCTGAAGCGACGACCTGACGGACAGGGTCACGAGCCGGCGGTGCTGTCCGGCCGTCGACTCCTCGGCGAGGTCCACCTTGACGGCCGGAAGCACCTGGATCATGCGGGCTGCGTAGGCGATCGTGGCGAAGACCGCGTTGCGGTGGCCGATCACCTGGCCCGCGCTCGGACGTCTGCGACCAGGACGAGGTCGCAGCTGCACGAGAGCGCGCTGCGGCTGGTGGAGTCGACGCAGTACTCGGTGGCGGAGCCGGTCACGACCACCCGCCGCACTCCGTGGTCACGCAGGAGCTCGTCGAGCGGTGTGGCCTGGGAAGGAGTCGGCACTGTCCTGGTCGACCACGATGTTGTCCGGTTCCGGAGCCACCGCCGATGGATGTCGAGCAGTTCGGCCGGCATCGGGGAGGTCGACCCGCAGCCGTAGATAGACAACCGGTACACCGGCCGCGAGGGCGCGTCCAGTCAGTTCGGCGACGCGTGCAAAGCAGGCCTCGGCGTCGTGGGCCTCTGCCCAAGGAGCCACCTTCAGGTCGACGATGAGCAGCGCGGTGTCCGGCACGGCGGCCCGGCCGACCTATCCGCGTGTGACGCCCTGCGAACACCTGGCTTGAGCGGGACTGACCGGCCCCGCGCCCGGCCGTACCTTCACCAGTCCCGCCATCAGGTGATGTCGATGCCGGTGAGCGTTCTCACCTCGCTCGCAGCGTGATCGGCTCCGTCCGTCGCCGCCCGACGGCTGAACCGGCTGCCCGCCCACGCCAGCAGAAACCCGACGGGAACGGTGACCACCCCGATGTTCTGCAGCGGGAACCACTGGAAATCGAGATCAGGAAACAGTGCCGTCGGAGTGCCCGACACTGTCGGGCTTCCGAGCTGCAGCACGATGCAACAGGCCAGTCCGCCGTACAGGGACCAGAGCGTCCCCGTGCGGGTGACGCCTCTCCCGAAAAGGGTCTTGAGCAAGGTGGGAAGGATGACCGAGGCCGCGACCGTGACGGCGAAGGAGACGAGGAACACCAGCCGCCACTGGTGCAGCACGACAGCGAGCAACACGCTCATCACCCCGAGGCCGACGACCGTCCAGCGTGCTGTGGCCACTTCGCGTCCCTCGCTCACCCAGACCCGCAGACGCTCTCGCGCAATGACGTCACGGACCAGCGAGGCTGCGCCGGCCAGGGTCAGCCCCGCCACCGATCCCAGAGAGGCAAGGAACACCGCGCAGGACAGAAAGGTGAACATGAGGCCTTCGCGGCCGCCGGAGATCTGTGCGGACAGCATCAGCAGCGCTGTGTTGCCTGTGGCGTCGCTCGCACCGATGGCAGCGCCGCCCACGAGAGCCGCGGCTCCCAGCCCGAGGACCACCAGTACCCCCCAGAACAGCACCTGATAGAGGGTGGCGTGCCGGACCGAGCGACGGGAGGACCGCCCGTTTCGTGAGGCGCTCACACGCATCAGCATCATGGGAAGGACACTTGAGCCGAGCGTGACGGCGAGGCACACGGAGATGAACTCCAGTCTCCCGGTCGACGACGCACCGAACAGCAACCCGGACGTGCCGAAGGCATCGCCTCTGCCGCTGCCCTGAGCGGCCGCCGACAGCAGAGCCCCGAGACTCCAGTCGAAGCGCCGGACGACAACGAGTGCCGCCGCTGCGAGCACGGCGAACAGAAGCAGGGCCTTGCCCGCCGCCAGCATGCTGCTCCCCCGCATCCCCCCGAACGCCGCGAAAGTGATCATCAGCAGACCGATCATCACCGTGCAAGCCAGCGCGGATCCTGATCCGTGGAGCCCGAGAAGAAAGGAGATGGCATGGCCGGCCACCGTGAGTTGGACGACGGTGAGAGGCACGCACACCACCAGCGTGACCACTCCGCCCGCAATCCTCACGCGGGAGCCCGGCGTACGCCTTTCCAGAACGCCACCCAAAGTGAACTGCCCGGTGTTGCGCAGTGGTTCGGCCAGCAGTGCCAGCATCACGAGGCCGGTGACGGCGCATGCCGCAGCGACCAAACCGTCGTAACCATTCAACGCGATCATGCCGACCGGTGCGGACAATGATGTCACCAAGATGTAGTCACCGCTCATGGCCAGGGCGTTCTGCACCATCGGCAATGACCGGTCGGCAGCGAAGAAGTCGGCGGTCCGGTCGTCGGCGTCACGGACTCCGATCACCAGGCAGAGGAAGAAGGCGCAGCAGGTGACGAGAAGGAACGCGCTCACAGGGGACCCGAGGCCGCCGGAGGCGAGCATCGAAGCGCTGTGCGTGGTCACGGCCGTACCACCGAACCGGATGAGAAAGTGCCGGCCACGGCCCGTAGTTCATCTGCGTACCGATCGCCGAGGGCTGCACAGGCCCGGTCGTACCAGACGACGGATACCAGCACGGTGAACGCCTGGCAGGCGACCAGCACCAGGCCCCACGGGAGCTGCCCGGCAACATGAGTGGCCAGTTGGTCGCCGAACAGGAGGAGCGCGAGCAGAGCGGAGACATTCACCGCCACCAAGCATCGACGTGCTCTCACCGACGCGACGCGCAACCGGGCCAGTGAAGGGTGCTCGGACAGGCCGGAGCCACAGTCATCGGATCTGTGTGGCGGGGCTTCGAAGAATGACACGTGTTGCTCCTGAGCGGGGAGAAAAGACAAGGACCCGAGCCGTGGGCTCCGGAATCTGAGGGACTTCCGTCATCGCAGGGCACAACGGAAGCACCGGAACGAAGTCACACGTCCGTGATACGGAGGCCGGCATGCCTCTTGTAGCGGCGGTTGACCGAGATGAGGTTGGCCACCAAAGCCTCGACCTGATGAGCGTTGCGCAGGCGGCCGGCGTAGATCCCGCGCATGCCGGGGATGCGGTCGACGAGGGCTTGGACGGTGTCGGTGTCAGCGCGGTTGTCCCCGAGGACCAGGACATCGGTCTCGATGGCGTCGATGGCGGAGTCCGTCAGCACAGTTGCTGACAGATGGTGGAAGGCGGCCGTGACGCGGGCTTCCGGAAGAAGCGCGGCGGCCTGCTGGGCGGCACTGCCTTCTTCGGGGTGAAGGGCGTACGCCCCCATGGAGTCGAAGCCCAGGGGGTTGACGGAGTCGATGACGAGTTTGCCTGCCAGTTCCTCGCGCACTTCCTTGAGCGTGGCCGCGTGTCCCTCCCAAGGCACCGTGACGATCACGATGTCGCTGTACCGGGCCGCTTCGATGTTGGAGTATCCGGTGAGGCCGAGTTCGGCGGCCGTGGCCTGAGCACGCTCGGGTGCTCGGGAGCCGATGACGACCGCTTGTCCTGCTCGGGCAAGGCGGTAGGCAAGGCCACGGCCCTGTGGTCCGGTTCCGCCCAGGATGCCGACGGTCAGCTGCGAGACATCGACGGCGCTGGAGGCTGTTCGTGCCGGCGCGGGCGTCTGCACGGGCGCGTCAGGAAAGCTCACGGTTCGTGATCCATTCTGGGATGTGCTGGTGGGACAGCGTGAGTGAGGGGGATCGTGGACTCGATGGCGGCGCGGGTGTAGACGCCGACACCGAGTCGGAGGGCGAGCATGAGGTCGTCGACGGTGTCCACGTCGAGACGGACGCTCGGCGCCTCCACGTCGGTAATCTCGACTGCGCCGCCGCGCAGGTGACGCAAGCGGGAGTTGTGTTCGAAGGCTGGTTTCAGCAGTCGCGGGTGAGCAGCCGCCAGCAGGGTGGTGCCCTCTCGTCCGTGGTCCGCGAGGAACGTCCGATCGTGGGCGGCGGCCGACGCCAGGACCTCATCCAGTTCGGCGCTTCGAAGTGCCGGCAGATCCGCTGTCAGAACGACGATGGAACGCTTCGGTGCCAAGGTCTCCGCGGAGAGGGCCGCGATGCGGACAGCTCGGTTGAGTCCGCGTGAAGGATGGTCGGAGATGGGCGTGGCGCCTCGGGAGCGCGCCTCGGCGGCTGCGTTCCTGTCAGAGGTGACGACAAGAATCTGAGCGACGGCGGCGGTGTCGAGTACTGCCACAAGAGTGTCTTTGAAGAAAGCCCAAGCCAATTCCCGGCGCGAGAAGGCCAGTCGGCTTTTGGCTCGGTGCAACGGTTTCACCGGCAGCACGACAGTCCACTCGGGCGCCACGGCCCTCACTCCCCCGGCGCCGCGGACGCCACCGCAACGTCCAGTACGGGCAGCAGTTGTGGCAGGTGACCGTCGGATGCCTGTGCCGTCCGCTGCCGTTCCCGGGGCACCTGCCCGTAGAGCGTGGTGCGCGGGCGGGCGGGACGGCCCGCCGCCTGTGCGACCGCGGTCAGGTCCCTCACCGACTTGTACGAGCCGTAGGAGGAGCCCGCCATCCGCGAGATCGTCTCCTCCATCAGGGTGCCGCCGAGGTCGTTGGCGCCCGAGCGCAGCATCCGTGCCGCGCCCTGCGTGCCGAGCTTGACCCAGCTTGTCTGGATGTTGGGTATCCACGGGTGCAGGAGCAGCCGGGCCATCGCGGTGACCGCCAGGTTGTCCCGCATCGACGGCCCCGGGCGGGCGATACCGGCCAGGTAGACGGGGGCGTTGGCGTGGATGAACGGCAGCGTCACGAACTCCGTGAAGCCGCCGGTGCGTTGCTGGATGGCGGCCAGTGTGCGCAGGTGGCCCAGCCAGTGCCGTGGCTGATCCACATGGCCGTACATCATCGTCGACGAGGAGCGCAGGCCGACCTCGTGCGCGGTCTCGATCACCTCGATCCAGGTCGCGGTGGGCAGTTTGCCCTTGGTCAGCACCCAGCGGACCTCGTCGTCCAGGATTTCGGCGGCCGTGCCGGGAATCGAGTCCAGGCCGGCCTCCCTGGCCGCGGTCAGCCACTCCCGGATCGACAGGCCGGTGCGGGTCGCCCCGTTGACGACCTCCATCGGCGAGAATGCGTGCACATGCATCCCCGGCACTCGCTCCTTGACCGCTTTCGCGATGTCGAAGTACGCGGTGCCGGGTAGGTCCGGATGGATGCCACCCTGCATGCACACCTCGACCGCGCCCACCTCCCAGGCCTGCTGGGCCCGGTCGGCCACCTGGTCCAGGGACAGCGTGTAGGCGTCCGCATCCGTCCGCCGCTGCGCGAACGCGCAGAAACGACAGCCCGTGTAGCACACGTTGGTGAAGTTGATGTTCCGCGTGACGATGTAGGTCACCTCGTCACCGACCACGGATTTCCGCACGTCGTCGGCGACCTTGCACAGGGCCTCCAGCGCCGGGCCGTCCGTGTGCAGCAGGGCCAGGGCCTCGGCGTCGGTCAGCTTCGTGGGGTCGTCGGCCGCCACCCGCAACGCCTGCCGTACGTCGGTGTCGATGCGCTCGGGCACCATTCCGGGGGCGGCGGCCTCGCGCAGGGCGCCCCAGTCGCCGTACACCTCGTCGAAGTCGTCGCGGCGGTCGGTCGTACGGCCCTCGGTGTCGATGGTGGCGTGCAGATCCGTACGGCCGGACGCGACGAAGCCCTCGTCGGGTTCCTGCCACGGGTGGCCCTCGACCACTGCGTCCGGGCGGGCGAGGCCCGTGTCCGGATCGGCCAGCGCGCGCACGTGCGGCAGCAGCCGCGGGTCCAGCCATGGCTCGCCGCGCCCTACGAACTCCGGGTACACGCACAGCCGTTCACGCAACTCGAACCCGGCCTTGCGTGAGCGCTCGGTCAGCTCCTCGATCTGCGGCCAGGGGCGCTCGGGGTTGACATGGTCGACGGTGAGGGGGCTCACGCCGCCCCAGTCGTCGATGCCGGCGGCTATGAGCCGCTCGTACTCACTGTCGACGAGGTTCGGCGGGGCCTGGATGCTGCCGCTCGGCCCCATGATCAGGCGGGCCACTGCTACGGCGGCCACCAGTTCGTCCAGCTCGGCGTCCGGCATGCCGCGCATCGCGGTGTCCGGCTTTGCGCGGAAGTTCTGGATGATCAGTTCCTGGATCGCGTGGTACGAGCGTTCCGTGCGCCGGAGCGCGAAGAGGGAGTCGGCACGCTCCTCGTAGGTCTCGCCGATGCCGATGAGGATGCCCGAAGTGAAGGGGACGGAGCAGCGCCCGGCGTCCTCCAGGACCCGCAGCCGCACGGCAGGCTCCTTGTCCGGGGAGCCGTAGTGAGGGCCGCCGGGCTCCGACCAGAGCCGGGTCGCCGTGGTCTCCAGCATCATGCCCATGCTCGGCGCGACCGGCTTGAGCCGCTGGAAGTCGGTCCAGGACAGGACGCCCGGGTTCAGGTGGGGCAGCAGGCCGGTCTCCTCCAGGATGCGGATGGAGATGGCGCGGACGTAGGCGATGGTGTCGTCGTAGCCGTGCGCGTCGAGCCACTCGCGCGCCTCCGGCCAGCGGTGCTCGGGCTTGTCGCCGAGGGTGATCAGGGCTTCCTTGCAGCCCAGCGCGGCCCCCTTGCGGGCGATGTCCAGGATCTCGTCGAGAGACATGAACATGCCGTGACCGGCCCGGCGCAGCCTGCCGGGCACCGTCACGAAGGTGCAGTAATGGCACTTGTCCCGGCACAGCCGCGTCAGCGGAATGAAGACGCTCTTCGAGTACGTGATGACGCCGGGACGGCCCGCCTGCACAAGACCCGCGTCGCGCACCCGGGCAGCGGACCCGGTCAGATCCTCCAGAGCCGCACCACGGGCCTGGAGCAACACCGCCGCCTCCCCCACATCAAGAGCGACACCGTCCCGGGCACGTTTCAGAGCGCGACGCATCGAGTTCTCGGTCGGCCGGGTGGCGGAGTCTGCAGAATGGGAACCGGTCATGTCGCTCACAGCTGTCCTGGCTCGGGTGGAGTTGGCACCGAACTGCGTGATCGGGGTCCGATCGTGGTGTCGGCCATGGCCGTTTCAAGGAGGTCGGCCGAAGATTGCAGCCGTGCAGGTCCGGTGGTCCCGCACGGCGCCGGGCGAGTCATGACTTGAGTCCGAGGTCACGACCGACGATCTCCATCATGATCTCGCTTGTGCCGGCGTAGATCGTCGATGCCCTGCCGTCGACGAAGGCGCGGGCGACCGGGTACTCCCGCATGTAGCCGTAACCGCCGTACAGCTGCTGGCAGCGGTACGCGACCCTTTGCTGCAGTTCGGTGGCGGCGAACTTGGCCATCGCCGCCTCCGCCGGGGACAGTTCGCCCTGCACGACTCGCATGATGCTGTGGTCGAGAAAAACGCGGCTGGTGCGCAGCTCCGTGGCGAGAGACGCCAGGCCGAACATGTTGTACTGCATGGACCCGATGGTCTGGCCGAACGCGCGGCGCACGGAAACGTAGTCGAGGGTCTCCGTGAACACTCCCTCGGCAGCCGCCAGGGCCGTCACGGCGACCGACATCCGTTCCACCGCGAGATTGCCCATCAGCGCGGTCCAAGCGGTGCCCGGCTCGCCCAGCACACAGTCGGCCGGTACGAACACGTCATTGAAGAACAGTTCTGCTGTGTCCTGCGAGGAGAGGCCGATCTTCTTGATCGGGTTGCCCCGAGCGAACCCGGCACTGTTCGCGTCGACGACCAGCAGGCTCAGGCCCCGACGGCCTGCGTCCGGGTCCGTGCGGGTCAGGACGAGGAACCGGTTCGCGGTGATGCCATTGCTGATGAACGTCTTGCTGCCGCTGAGCAGGTAGCCACCATCGACCGGCACCGCTCGGCATTGCACCTGTCCGAGATCACTGCCGGCGCCGGGTTCCGAGAGCGCCAACGCCATGGTGCTCGACCCGTCCGCGAGACCCGGCAACCATCGCAGTTTCTGCTCTGCGGTGCCCAACGAGGTGAGGTACGGACCGACGAGATCGTTGAGGCCGCACACCCCCATCGACACTCCGATACCGCCGACGCGCGCCAGTTCCTCATTGATCAGAACGCTGAAGCGGAAGTCGTCCAGGCCAAGACCGCCGTGCTCGGGCTCGAACGCGAGACCGAGCAGGCCGACCTCTGCAGCTTTGAGATAGAACTCGCGGGAGACAAAGCCCTGCTCGTCCCACAGTTCGAGGTTGGGAACCACCTCGGCCGCCACGAACTGGCGGACGACTTCCCTGAACTCATCGTGAGAGGAGTCGAAAAGCTCACGCTTCAGTCCAGCGGGTGAGCAATTCGACTGAGAGCGATCTCGGTTCACGTGAGGTCACCGGTCCTTCCGCGGCTTGTCAGCCGGACAGATCAAGCGATGAGGCATCGTGTCTCCTCGCATCGTGCATATGGGTAGGCGCTTCCCACGCCAGGACGGCGTGGTCCCCCCTGACATGGCTTTTGAAGATTGGGGGCCCTACGACCGTCGCTGCGTTTCGGCGGATGCACGTTCGCGCGGGAGGCGGCACACACGATGACCGGTGCACTCGGGCCGCCTGTGGTGTCCACCCCGTGAGCGATCAGGAAACTCGTCCCCGAAGGAACGGGGGCGCGCTGAAGCCTGGCGCCGGGTGGACTCCGATGTCAGGTCCAGGTGCCTTGTGCCACCTGGACCGTGGTGTGTTGATGCTTCGCACACAGTCACCCACTGACGCGTGGGTGGTGTGTCATCGGGTCGCGGCGATGATGTTCTCGCCGTAGTAGGCAAGGTCGTCGAGTGCCTTCTCCGCCGAGGTCGGATCGATGGCCAGCGACGTCCAGGTCACCCCGATCTCCGCGAGCGCGTGAATGTGATCGATCCGCTCCGCCAGCGAGGCATCCGCCTCCGGACGCGCCGTACCCGGCGCGGCGATGTCGATCGTATCCGGATCACGGCCCAGGTCCGCCGCATGCTGCTTGAGCTCCCGGATCTGCCGCGCGAACTGGTCATCCGACAGAATCGGAGACGTGTGCGCCA
>NZ_JBEZWO010000002.1:0-294556 GCF_040637515.1 Streptomyces sp. NPDC029041
AACACTCCGTGACCGTGTGCGGGTTGGCGGTCGGATGCCCGCTGTCGTACCCCTCCGTGTAGACGATGGTGGGGTCACTGGAGAAGCGGTAGACGTCGAACGAGCCTTGCAGTCCCGCGTGCGCACCAGCTGAGAAAGGCAGCACCTGAATGTTGATCCGAGGGTTGCTCTCGAAGGACAACAAGTGCGCGAGTTGCCCCCGCATCACCTCCCGGCCACCGATCTCCAAATGCAACGCGGCCTCGCTGAGGACCGCCCAGAAGACCGGCGGGTCCCCCTTCTTGAAGACGCGCTGCCGAGCGAGGCGAACCGCCGTACGGTCCTCGAGGTCCCTCTTGTGGAGCGCACCGAGCACAGCCCGCGCGTACCCCGGGGTCTGAAGCAGCCCGAGGACCATGTGCGTCTGGAAGGAGCAGACCTCCATGGCCTGCATCTCCAACTCCGCCACCTGCTGGAACCAGGCCGGAAGCCGACTTCGCAGCACCAGTTCCACGAGCCGGGAGAACATGCCGTCCGTCCCCAGCGCCGCATCCGCCCGTTCACTGAACTCCGGCGTCGGAACCTTGCGAGCCGTCTCGATCTGGCCCACCAGGGAGCCGGTGTAGTTGAGGATGTCTCCCAGCTGCCGCTGCGTCAGCCCGGCGGCCTCCCTGTGCCGCCGTAGCTCATAGCCGTAGTAGTCCAGCGGGGACGCACCCGGGTCGAGGGCGTTGATGTTGGTCACGCAGAGCCCCTCTCACGCAACCCCGCCCACCACGGGACGGGTTGTATCCGTTCCGTTGCCGAGAGTAGTCACCACACGTCAGCCTCGTCCCGTGAACGAATACTTTCCCGCCCAGTACTCGATGCGCCTCACCGTCGGTGAACACGCCCCCCGGCACATCCGCCGTATCGTCCGCTCCTTCCTGGACGAGTGGCGCATGCCCGAGCTGTCCGACGCCGTGGAGCTGGGGGTGACCGAGCTGCTCGCCAACGTCGTACGGCACGTCCCGGACCGCCGCTGCGCGCTGCTGTTGCTGCGGCAGCGCACGGGCGTACGGGTGGAGGTCACGGACGGCAGCGATGAACTGCCCCGCAGCCCGGACACGTTGGACGAGGAGTCCGAGAACGGCCGGGGGCTGCTCCTGCTGGACGCGATGGCCGACAAGTGGGGCGTGTCGCTGTGGTCGGGGGGCGGGAAGACCGTGTGGTTCGAATGCGGGCCCCGCTAACAGAAGGGTGCACCCGGCGCGTTGGCCCAGAAGGAGAGGAACGACCAGGTCTGCGCCCCGATGCGACCGTCCACGACGATGCCGGCACACTGCTGGAAGGCCCTGGTCGCGGCTTGCGTGACGCGGCCGAAGTCTCCGTCCTCGTCCAGGCCCGCGCCGATCGCCTGGTTCAGATAGCACTGGGCTTGCTGGACCGCAGCCCCCGACGATCCCAGCCGAAGGCCCGGCCGGCTGTCGGTGAAGTCGCAGATGTCGCGCGGCCCTTGGGTCACGAGGACTGTTGGACGATTCAACTTGTCCGCGTTCTGGGCCTGTTTGACCACGGCCGTCGAGGTTCCCTGTGATGACGCCACAGCCGGTGCTGCCGCGAGGGAAAGGGGAAGGGCCAGCGCCGCCACGGCGGTGAGAACACGTCGCATCCCGATCACCTCCAGAAAGGGTGCTCTTCCCTCTCATCGTGCGCGGCCCTCATCAGGGTTGCATCTTGGGCAGGTTGCACCGTCAACTTGTCATTGCGGTACGGCTGTTCGGGCCGATGTGCGTTCCCGCTCGGCCGCCGCGGCGGTGGCGGCCCGGGGGCCGGACAGCAGATACGTGAGCGCGAACCCCACCGCGACCACCACCGCTCCCCCCGCCGCGTCCAGCACCCAGTGGTTGCCGGTCGCCACGATCGACACCCCGGTGAGCAGCGGATGCAGCGCGCCCAGTGCCTTCACCCACCACCGTGACGACAGGACGGCGATCACGAGGCCGCACCACAGCGACCAGCCGAAGTGCAGGGACGGCATGGCCGCGTACTGGTTGGTCAGGTGGGTGAGCGTGCCGTAGTCGGGCTTCGAGAAGTCCTGGGTGCCGTGCACCGTGTCGATGAAGCCGAGCGTCGGCATCAGACGGGGCGGGGCCAGGGGGTAGAGCCAGAAGCCGACCAGGGCGAGCAGGGTGGCGAAGCCGAGGGCGGAGCGGGCCCAGCGGTAGTCGCCGGGGCGGCGCAGGTAGAGGACCGCGAGGACCGCGAGCGGCACCACGAAGTGGAACGACGTGTAGTACTGGTCGAGGAACTCCCGCAGCCAGCCGATCCCGACGACGGTGTGGTTGACCCAGCGCTCGATGTCCAGCCGCAGCATGCGCTCCAGGTCGTAGATCTGCATGCCGTGCTCCTCGGCCTCGGCGCGCCCCGCCGAGTTGCTGCCGCCGGTGGCGGCGAGGCGGACCTTGGAATAGGCGGCGTAGGTGACGCGCAGGAGGAGCAGTTCGAGCAGGAGGTTGGGCCGGCTGAGGACACGGCGCAGGAACGGCAGCAGCGGCACGTGCCGGAAGCGGGCCGGGGTGGCGGGCGCGTACGCGACCGGCAGCGGTGCCCGGTAGTACGGCGAGGAGCGGGACAGGAACGGCACAGCGGTGGCGGCGGCGAGGGCGGCCAGCAGGACGACGTTGTCCCGCAGCGGCCGCAGGAACGCCATGTCCGGCAGCAGCATCCGGGCCGGCAGGGTCATGACCAGGACGACGGCGACCGGCCACACGTACCGGTCCGACGCGCGCGTGCCGACCCGGCCGACGACCGTGAGCAGCACCCACAGCAGCTGGTGCTGCCAGGCCGTGGGCGAGACGACGATCGCGGCACAGCCGGTGATCGCGACGGCGAGCAGCGCACGGCCGTCGCTGAAGCAGCGCACGGCGCGGCGCAGGGCCAGCACGGTGACGGCCGCGCCGAGCGACAGGAAGAGCGCGATCTCCGCGGGGCCGTCCAGTCCGAGCCGGAGCAGGGCGCCGTGCAGGGACTGGTTGGCGAGGTCGTCGGCCCGGCCGCCGAGGCCGGCGCCCGCGAGGTGGTGGACCCAGTACTGGGAGGAGTCGTGCGGCATCGCCGCCCAGGCGAGGCCGGTGCAGGCGGCGAAGGTGACGCCGGTGGCGAGCGCGGCGCGTCTGCGGCCGGTGCACCACAGCAGGGGTGTGAACAGCAGCAGGGTGGGCTGGAGCGCCGCGGCGACGCCGATGAGCAGGCCGCTGACGGGCTGGCCGCGGACGGTGAAGCAGCCGAGCAGGACGAGCAGGACCGGGATGATGCTGGTCTGGCCGAGCGACAGGGTGTCGCGGACGGGCAGGGACACCATGAGCAGGCTGACGGCGACCGGCGCGGCCAGCAGTGCCGTGCGGCGTCCGACCGGCTGGGGCAGGGCGCGGGCGGCGGTCAGGCCGAGGGCGACGACGAGCAGGAGCGTGCCGAAGGTCCAGCCCCAGCCGAGGGTCTGTTCGGCCGAACGGGTGAGGGGCTTGAGGGCGAGGCCCGAGAAGGGCGTGCCCGTGAAGCGGGTGGAGTCGTACAGCGAGCCGTTCACATGGAGCACACCGTCGGGCCCGACCCAGGTCTCCAGGTCCGTCAGCCGCTCCCCGCGCGGGGTGGCCAGGACGGCGGCCACCTGCCGGGCGGCGAGGACGGCGGCGATCAGCCACAGCACGAGGCGGGTGGCGCGCAGGCGTGTGCGGACCCCGTCGACGGCCGTCGCTCCGAACCCTTCCGCCGGTCGTCCGCCGTGATCCGCCTTCGCCACGTCTCATCGGCCTTCCGCAGCAGTTCGTCCCACATATCCAGAATGCGTGGATTCTTCTGCGAACCCTAGGGGGATCACGCGACCCCGGAAAGGAAGGCGCGGGCCATCACGGACCATTGGCGACTGCACACGCGGAAGCGAGAAGGATCACATGAAGATCGGGTGGGAACCGCCGGGGAGAGGGCAGAAGAACCTGCACAGCGCCGGTTTACGTGCAGTGTGCAACGACTTCCGTACCGCCCGTGAGCGGAGCAAATCCGCCTATCGTCGCTCATTCGGCCCGTACGACAGCGCCGCCGCGCGGGACCGCGTCCTTGTCCCCGTCGAAAGGTAGGCGAGCGAGCCTTGTCGACTGCCTCAGTCGTCACCCCCGCTTCCCTCGTGAAGACCAGCAAAGCGAAGACCCCCGACCCCACCGTCACCGACCCCGCGCTCGTCAAGCGCGCCGTGAAGGCGGCCGCGCTGGGCAACGCGATGGAGTGGTTCGACTTCGGCGTCTACAGCTACATCGCCGTCACGCTGGGCAAGGTCTTCTTCCCCTCGGGCAATCCCACCGCCCAGTTGCTCTCCACGTTCGGCGCCTTCGCCGCGGCCTTCCTGGTCCGCCCCCTCGGCGGCATGGTCTTCGGCCCGCTCGGCGACCGCGTGGGCCGCCAGAAGGTCCTCGCCCTCACCATGATCATGATGGCGGCGGGCACCTTCGCGATCGGTCTGATCCCGTCGTACGCGACGATCGGTGTCGGCGCACCGATCCTGCTCCTGGTCGCCCGGCTCGTGCAGGGCTTCTCCACCGGCGGCGAGTACGCGGGTGCCTCCACGTTCATCGCCGAGTACGCCCCCGACAAGCGGCGCGGCTTCCTCGGCAGCTGGCTGGAGTTCGGCACGCTCGCCGGCTACATCGCCGGCGCCGGCCTGGTCACGATCATGACCGCCCTGCTCTCCGCCGACGACCTGACCTCCTGGGGCTGGCGCATCCCGTTCCTGGTCGCGGGCCCGATGGGCATCATCGGCCTCTACCTCCGGCTGCGCCTGGAGGAGACCCCGGCGTTCGCGGCCGAGGCGGAGAAGGCCGAGAACAACCGGCCGAAGACCCCGCTGCGCGAGATGGTCACCGGCCAGTGGCGCGCGCTGCTGCTCTGCGTCGGCCTGGTGCTGGTCTTCAACGTCACCGACTACATGCTGCTGTCGTACATGCCCAGCTACCTGACCGGTCAGCTCCACTACGACGAGACGCACGGCCTGCTGGTCGTCCTCGGCGTGATGGCCGTGATGATGATCGCCCAGCCGTTCGTCGGCGCGCTGACCGACCGGGTCGGCCGCCGCCCGGTGATCGCCACCGGCTGTGCCGGCTTCCTGCTGCTGTCCGTCCCGGCCCTGCTGCTGATCCGCCAGGGCAGCCTGCTCGCCGTCTCGCTCGGCATGGGCGCCCTCGGCATGCTGCTGGTCTGCTTCACGGCGGCGATGCCCTCCGCGCTGCCGGCGCTGTTCCCGACGAAGGTCCGCTACGGCTCGCTGTCGATCGGCTTCAACGTCTCGGTGTCCCTGTTCGGCGGGACCACCCCGCTCGTGGTCACGGCCCTGATCGGTGCGACCGGGAACATGATGATGCCCGCGTACTACATGATGGCCGCTGCCGTGATCGGTGGTTTCGCGGTGTGGCGCATGGCGGAGTCGGCGGGGCGTCCCCTGCCGGGTTCGGCGCCCTCGGTGGCGGGCCGACACGCCGAGTGAGATCCCGCTGACAGCGACCCGCGCACCAACTATCTTCGTCAGCGCCAGTAGTTAGGGATGCTAACTATGCTGACGAAAGGTTGAGGCGCATGAGCGAGTCGCACGTCTGGGACGAGGTCGACGCCTACTTCACCGCCCACCTCGCCCCGGACGACGAAGCCCTGGCGGCCGCCCTGCGCGACAGCGACGCCGCCGGGCTTCCGCACATCAACGTCGCCGGGAACCAGGGCAAGCTCCTCCAGCTCCTCGCCCAGATCCAGGGCGCCCGCCACATCCTGGAGATCGGCACGCTCGGCGGCTACAGCACCATCTGGCTGGGCCGCGCCCTGCCCTCCGACGGACGGCTGGTCTCGCTGGAGTACGACCCCCGGCACGCCGAGGTCGCCGTCCGCAACATCGCCCGCGCCGGTCTGGACAAGCTGGTCGAGGTGCGGGTGGGCCCGGCCCTGGAGTCGCTGCCCAAGCTGGCCGACGAGAACCCGCCCCCGTTCGACCTGGTCTTCATCGACGCCGACAAGGTCAACACCCCGCACTACGTGGAGTGGGCCATCAGGCTCACCAGTACGGGCAGCCTGATCGTCCTCGACAACGTCGTACGGGGCGGCCGGGTCGTCGACGCGGACAGCACCGCCCCGGACGTGACGGGCACCCGCAGCGCGATCGAGCTGATCGCCGCCCACCCGAGGCTGAGCGGCACGGCGATCCAGACGGTGGGGATGAAGGGCTACGACGGGTTCGCGCTGGCCCGTGTACTGGCGTGAGGCGCCGCCGTCACACCTCGTGGTAGAAGCCCACGTTGACGCTGCGCGGGGCGGTGCGGTCCTGGACGATGATCTCGCCGCTGCCGCCTCTGGGCAGCGGGACGGTCCCGCCGTACGTCAGGGGCTGGGCGTACGCCCCCGTCACCAGCCGCACTTCGGAGGACGGGTCGGGCTGGGAGCCGCGCAGCCAGCTGACCTGCCAGGTGCCCTCCGGCCCGCACAGGAACTCCAGGTGGACGCGGGAGACGAACAGCCAGTCGTCCGGCGTGCTCAGCCGGCACACGGACTTGTCGCGGCCCACCCGCAGCACCGCGCCCGGCTCGCTGGGCGCTTCGGCCATGAGCATGCCGGCCGTGGCACCGGCCTCCGCCTCCGCGACGGTGGCCATGGTGAGTTCGAGCACGTGCGCTCCTCCTGAGACGTCCTGGTGGGTCTGCCAGGTTCTTGGCCCGCCGCATGATAAAACGCCCGGCTGCGCGGTGTCCGGCACAATGGCCTCATGACCGAGCGAAAGCCACCGGGCGTCGGCTTCGAGTCCTGGGTCGACCAGCAGATCCGTGACGCGGAGGCACGCGGGGAGTTCGACCGGCTGCCGGGCGCGGGCGCACCGCTCCCCTCAGACGTCGAGAGCACCTACGACGAACTGTGGTGGGTCAAACGGAAGATGGCCCGCGAGGGCTTCTCCGTCCTCCCGCCGGCGCTGGCCCTGCGCAAGGAGGCGGAGGACGCGCTCCAGGCCGCGCTCGCGGCCCCCTCGGAGCGGATCGTCCGGAAGATCATCGACGAGGTCAACGTCAAGATCCGCGAGATGATGTTCAAGCCGCCGCCCGGCCCCCCGCTGGGAAAGAAGCCGTACGACGTCGAGGACGTCGTACGGCAGTGGCGGGAGCGCCGGGCGGATCGCTGACCGGGGGATCTCCCCCGGCTCACACGTGCAGCAGCCGTTCGGCCAGCTCGCGGTAGTCCTTCAGGGCCAGACGGAGCTGCTCGGTGTCGGCCGACGACACGGACCTGCTCTCGCCGCCCTCCACGGACTGCCAGGAGTGGCGCAGGGTGCGGCGGCGCTGCGTCACGGCCTCGGTGAAGCGGGCCGCGATCTCCTCCAGCACGTGGTCGGCCTCCTCGACGGCGGCCCGGGGCCCGTCGACGAACCCGGCGACGGCGTGCTGCAGCTGCGCGCCGAGCTTGTCGCACTCCTCGTGGGCGAGGAGGTGGGCCCGGTTCTTGGCGGAGCCGGCCTTGTCGTGGCCGGTGCCGTGGCCGGTGCCGTGGTCGCCGCGGAGCGCTCCGGACCCCAGCCGGTCCGCGTCACCCCGGTCCTCGTCACGCCGGCCCACGCCGGGCCGGTCCGCGCGCCGGTCCGTGCCGGGCACATCGGTGCCGTGCGTCGCGGCGCGGTCCGCGTCGGTGCCGTGCGTCGCGGCGCGGTCCGCGTCGGTGCCGTGCGAAACGCCGCGGTCGGTGTCGGGCCCGGGGGTGGCGCCGCGGTCGGTTCCGAGGCCGTGGCCGGTGCCGCGGGGCTGTTCCGGGCTCAGGGCACTCTCGTGACGGCCGCCCGTGTCCGGTGCGGTCGTGCGGCGGCCGGTGCCCAGCGCGCTCTCGCCGCGGGCGTCCGGGGCATCCGGCGTCTGGTCGCCGGGCGGTCGGGTCATGTCGGCCATTGCGCTCAACTCTCCTTCGCCTGACGTCGGTTCATCGCCCACGGCAGATGTCCGCCGCGGGCCGGGGCCTTGCGGCCGCCGTTCACAGCGGCGCGCTCACGGCCGCTGTCGTGCCGTCCGCCGGTGTGGCCGCCGCCGTCGTGGCGGGCCGGCTTCACCAGCTCCTCGAACAGGGCGCGGGCCGCGACAAAGGCCTCACGCATGTCTTCCGTGCCCTGGCCGCCGTCACGGGCGTCCTCCGCGCGCAGGTGCGCCGCGCGGTGCACGCGCCGGTAACCGTCGACGTGGTGGGCGTGGTGCACCGACAGCGCGGCCAGCTGTTCCTCGTACTGCCCGCCGCCCGGGAAGCCCCGGGCACCGGCGAGCTCGGCGAGCAGCCGGTCCGCCTCGGCGACGGCCTCGCGCGGCGAGTCGACGAACCGCTCCTGGGCGGCCGTCCAGCGCGCCTCGAACTGCTCGCGCTGCGCCGGCTCCAGCGACCGCTCACGCAGACCGCCGTGGCGCTCCACGCGCTCGGTCAGTTCACGCTCGGCCGCTTTGGCGTCGCCGTCGTGCCGGGCGACGGCCCGGTCGTACTCGGGTCCGAAGCGCCGCTTCAGGCTCGGGCCCCGCCGAGGCCCTCGGGCGCGCAGAGTCATGACGGCCGCGATGATGACGACCGCCGCGATCACGATCAGAGCAATGATCAGGCCAGTGGACATGAATGCCTTCCGGGTTCTCGGCCCAACCGGCTCTCCTCGCGAGCCGGTTCGCCCGTCGGGTGTCCCGAAAGCCCGTGTCCAAACGGCCCCCGGGCGCACGCGGGGCCCAACACGTGGCCGAAATTATTCGGTTGCGTGTCCGATGGGGTGGCTGCGGAGAATGCGGTCCGTGATGTGGACCGTGACGCCGGAACCGTACGACTCCCCGGTCGCCGCCGCCCTGTGGCGGGCGTACTACACCGAGGTCAGTGACCGCTGGTATCTGCTGCACGAGGGGCGGCGGACCGATCCGGCCGAGCTGGAACGGGAGATCGCCGCCCAGCCGGGTGCCGATCTCGCGCCGCCCGACGGCCGGTTGCTCGTCGCCCGGTACGGCGGTGAGCCGGCCGGCAGCGCGGGCGTACGGCTGTTGGACGGCGCGACCGCCGAACTCACGCGGGTGTTCCTGTACGAGGCGATGCGCGGCCGGGGCGGCGCCGCGCTCCTGGTCCGGGCCGCCGAGGACGCCGCACGCGCGCTCGGCGCCACCCGGATGATCCTCGACACCCGCGGCGACCTCGTCGAGGCCCGCGGCCTCTACGCCCGCCTCGGCTACACGGAGACCGGCCCGCACAACGACGACCGGTACGCGGAGCACTGGTTCAGAAAGGAACTGACCCGGACTCAGACCGGCTCCTGCGAGGGGCCCACCCGGTAGGGGCGCTCGCGACGCGATCCGCACAGTTCGCTGTTGAGCTCCCGCACGAGCTGTTCCAGGTCGGCCGGCCGGTCCGGCCCCCACCAGTCGCCGAGCAGCTCGGCGAGGGACTCCTCGCGGGCCTCGGCCAGCCGGCCGGCGACCTCGCGTCCCTTGGCGGTCAGAGTCATGTCGACGCCCCGGCGCACGGCGAGGCGGCGTTCCTCGGCCTGCCGGGCCGCCTCCATGATCACGGTCAGGGGCACGGGCATGGTGTCGGCCAGCACGCCCGGCTCCACGGAGCCGTACCGCCGCATCCGCAGCAGCAGCCAGCTCGTCGCGGGCAGCAGGTCGTAGCCCGCCCGGGCGGTGATCCGCCGGTAGATCTCGCGCCGCCCCGCGCGGGTGCCGAGCACCGACAGCGCCCGGCACACCTCGTCGTACGAGGACCGCTCGACGGGGTTGCTGGCCAGGGTCTCGCTGGCGTCGGGTGCGGTCACCGAGCCGCGCAGCCGGTCCTCCTTCAGGAACCAGGCCAGCACGAAGCCGAGGAGCGCGACGGGGGCGGCGTACAGGAAGACGTCCGTGATGGAGACGGCGTAGGCGTGCAGGGCCGGCGGGCGCAGGCCGGACGGCAGGGCCGCGATGCCGCGCGGGTCGGCCTCCAGCGTGTCGACGGAGGTGCCGGGCGGCAGCCGGGCGCCCCGGAAGGCGTCGGTGAGCTGCTCGCCGAGCCGGCCCGCGAAGACGGTGCCGAAGACGGCGACGCCGAAGGAGGCGCCGATGGAGCGGAAGAAGGTCGCGCCGGAGGTGGCCACGCCCAGGTCCGCGTAGGGGACGGCGTTCTGCACGATGAGCACGAGGACCTGCATCACCAGGCCGAGTCCGAGCCCGAAGACGAAGAAGTAACCGCTCAGCTCGGCGGTGGAGCTGTGCTCGTCGAGCTGGTGGAGCAGGAGCAGCCCGAGCGTGGTGATGCCGGTGCCGGCGATCGGGAACACCTTCCAGCGGCCGGTCCGGCTGACGATCTGCCCGGAGGCGGTCGAGGCCAGCAGCAGGCCCAGCACCATCGGCAGCATGTGCACGCCCGACATGGTCGGGCTGATGCCCTGCACGACCTGGAGGAAGGTCGGCAGATAGGTCATGGCGCCGAACATGGCGAACCCGACGACGAAGCTGATCACGGCGGCGAGCGTGAAGGTGCGCACGCGGAACAGCTTGAGCGGCAGGACGGGTTCGGCGGCCCGCCGCTCGACCGCCACGAAGGCGACGGCGAGGACGGCGCCCAGCACGGCGAGGCCGACGATCTGCCAGGAGCCCCATGCCCAGGTCGTCCCGCCGAGTGAGGCGACCAGCACCAGGCAGGTGGCGACGGCGGCGATGAGGAAGGTGCCGAGGTAGTCGATGACGTGCCGCTGCGCCCGGCGCGGGATGTGCAGGACGGCCGCGATCACGGCGAGCGCCACGACGCCGACGGGCAGATTGACGTAGAACACCCAGCGCCAGCTCAGATGCTGGGTGAACAGGCCGCCGAGCAGCGGTCCGAGCACGCTGGTCGCGCCGAAGACGGCACCGAACAGCCCCTGGTAGCGGCCGCGTTCCCGAGGGGGCACCAGGTCGCCGACGATCGCCATCGACAGCACGATCAGCCCGCCGCCGCCCAGCCCCTGCAGGGCGCGGAACGCGATCAGCTGGCCCATGTCCTGCGCGGCCCCGCACAGCGCGGATCCGACGAGGAAGATCACGATCGCCGTCTGGAAGAGCCTCTTGCGCCCGTACTGGTCGCCGAGCTTGCCCCACAGGGGGGTGGCGGCGGTCGCGGCCAGCAGATACGCGGTGACCACCCAGGACAGGTGGTCCAGCCCGCCGAGATCGCTGACGATCGTGGGCAGCGCGGTCGCCACGATGGTCTGGTCGAGGGCGGCGAGCAGCAGGCCGAGGAGCAGGGCGCCGATGGAGACCAGGACGTTCCCGGGCACCTGCTCCCGCAGGGCCGTGCCCGGGGGCGTCAGCGTGGTGGCGTTCCCGTCCTCGGCCATCCGTCCTCCCGCGTCTCCCGTGATGTTCTCCATCGTGACCGCTGTGGCCCGTTATGGCCTGCCGGGCCCTTTCGGAAGCCGTGCTTCCGGGGGCTGCTGGGCCGCGCTGTGGAGAAGTTCTGGATAATCTCTGGAGTTCGCGAGGGGAGGGAGGAACGCGTGGAACCGCCGAACGGCCACCCGTGCCCGGAGTGCGGCGCACCCAGACAGCGGGACAACACCCCCGCCTGCGCCTGCACCCACCGAGCCGCCGAGGCCCTGCGCGACGCCCGCACGGCCGAGGCTGCGGCAGCGGAGGACTTCGACCCGCTGCGGATCCGCCCGTACGTGGAGATCGACTCCACGACCCCGACGCCGCCCGCGGTCTCCCCGGGCGACGCGGGCGCGGACACCCCGGACTCCACCGACGCGCACGGCACCGCGACGCCCGCCGGTGGTGCCGCTCCGCCGCCCTCCCCCACCGACGCCACGATGCCCATGCGTCCGGAAACCCCGGACTCCACCGACGCGCACGGCACCGCGACGCCCGCCGGTGGTGCCGCTCCGCCGCCCTCCCCCACCGACGCCACGATGCCCATGCGCCCGGTCGCCCCGGACGCGACCGCCGTGCTTCCGGCCGCCACCGTCTCGATGGGCCCGACGCCCCCGGCTCCCGCCGCGGCCGAGCCGAGCGTCACCGACCTGCGCCTGTTCGAGGGAACCGCGCGGGCGGACAGCGGTGCGCGGAGGCCGGGGCGGCGGCGCACCCTGCTGCTCGCCGCCGCCGGTGCCTGTGTCGCCGTCGTCGCGGCGGCCGGGTACGCCAGTGGGCTGTTCTCGTACGAGAGCCCGTCCCGGGACACCGCATTGCCGGACGGCATCCGCGCGAGCGTGCCGGACGCCCCGTCGAGCAGTGCGGCGTCCGCACCCCCGGCGGGCGACGCCCCGGCGGCTCCCCCGGCCCCGGCGGCGCCGCGGCCGTCGCCGGCCCGGAGCGGGAGCCCGTCCGCCTCGCCGTCGCCGTCCGCGCCGAGCGCCTCGGCGAGCCCGTCGCAGTCGCCCTCCCCGTCGGCCTCACAGCCGTCCGCGGCGGCGACCGGCGCCGAGCAGGCATCCCCGGACAACGCCCGCCAGCAGGCCGGCCCCACCGTCCTGCGCCTCGGCGACCGCGGCCCGGAGGTCACCGAACTACAGCTCCGCCTGCGCCAGTTGTACCTCTACGACGACGACTCCGACGGCACCTTCGACGACCGCCTCCAGGAAGCGGTCCGCACCTACCAGTGGTCACGCGGCATCCAGAGCGACGACCTCGGCGTCTACGACCGGGAGACCCGGGCCAAGCTGGAGTCGGAAACTCGCGAGCCGTGACCGGCCCGGGCGTCCTACCGTGACGCCGTGACTACTCAGGTGATCGTTCTCAACGGCGGTTCGAGCTCGGGCAAGTCCGGAATCGTCCGGTGCCTGCAACAGGTCCTGCCCGATCCGTGGCTGGCCTTCGGTGTCGACTCGTTCGTCGACGCGCTGCCCGCGAGGCTGCGGGGCTCGGACGGCGGGATCACGTTCACGGCGGACGGCGGCGTCAGCGTGGGCGCGGAGTTCCGGGCTCTGGACGCGGCCTGGACCGAGGGCATCGCCGCCATGGCCCGCGCCGGCGCCGGGATCATCGTCGACGACGTCTTCCTCGGTGGCCCGGCGTCCCGGCAGCGCTGGGAGAGGGCCCTGACCGGTCTGACCGTGCTGTGGGTGGGTGTCCGGTGCGACAGCACGGTCGCCGCGGGGCGCGAGATCGCCCGGGGTGACCGGGTGCGGGGCATGGCCGCGTCACAGGCCCGTGTGGTGCACGAGGGCATGAGCTACGACCTGGAGGTGGACACGACACACACCGAGTCCCTGGAGTGTGCCCGCGTGATCGCGGCCCATGTGACGCGCTCGCCCTCTCCCTCCGGGTGAGCCGGGCGGTGACACGGGCAGCCGGGGCTCAGCCGATATGCAGGCGGATCGTCCCGTCGCCCACGGCCTCCACCCGCACCCGCGTGAGGTCCTCGGTCACGACGTCCGGCTCGTGGGCCGCGGCCCGGGGACCGATGCCCACCACCGTCATCCCGGCGGCGCGACCGGCCGCTATCCCGGCTCCGGAGTCCTCGAACACCACACAGTCGGCGGGGGCGATCCCCAGCTCGGCGGCGCCCTTCAGGAAGCCTTCCGGGTCGGGCTTGCTCGCCCCTACGGACTCCGCCGTCACCCGGACATCGGGCAGGTCCAGACCGGCCGCGGCCATCCGCGCCGTCGAGAGCGGCACGTCGGCGGAGGTCACCAGGGCGTGCGGCAGCCCCCGCAGCGAGGCCAGGAACTCCGGCGCCCCGGGGATCGCGACGACACCGTCGGTGTCGGCCGTCTCCTCGGCGAGCATGCGTGCGTTGTCGGCGTGGTTCTGCTCCATCGGCCGCTCGGGCAGCAGCAGCGCCATGGAGGCGTAGCCCTGCCGGCCGTGCACGACCTTCATGACCTCGTCCCCGTCCAGCCCGTGGCGTCCGGCCCAGCGCCGCCAGACGCGCTCGACCGAGGCGTCGGAGTTGACGAGGGTGCCGTCCATGTCCAGCAGGAGGGCGCGGGCGGTGAGCACGGCGGTGGCCGTCATCGGCAGCTCCAGGGCTCGGGGCGCGTTCCAGCGCGGGAGAGGGGCTGACGGCGGATCGCGACCGGCACCGCCCCGGGGGACAAGGCGGCCCCGCCCGCCGGTCAGGGAAAACGGGCGGAGGCCACTTTGTTCCTCCACGGTACAAAACAAGCCCGGCTTGCGCCAGGGGCCCCCACCGGACGTTCACGCCCTGTTCGGCCCGCCCGGGTCATCCGGTCACGGCCTCCCACAGGCTCCACAGCCCGAGCGCCAGCATCACCAGCGCCGCGATCTGCGTGATCAGCCGCAGCGGCACCTTCTTCATCAGGGCCTTTCCGCCGACGATGCCGATCCCGGCCACCGCCCACAGCGCCAGCACCGCGCCCAGGCCGACGGAGAGCGGGTCGTCGTAGCGGGCGGCCAGGTTCGCCGTCATGATCTGCGTGAGATCACCGAACTCGGCGACCAGGATGAGCATGAACCCGGCACCCGAGACCTTCCAGAAGGACTGGTTCTCCGGCTTGCGGACCTCTTCCTCCTCCTCGCCCTTCTTCAGCAGCAGCACCGCGGCCCCGCCCAGGAAGAGCACGCCCGTGAGGGCCTGCACGATCTGCTGCGGCAGCAGGGTCAGCACACTGCCGGCCGCGACGGCGAGCGCGACGTGCAGCGCGAAGGCGGCGGCCACACCGGCGAAGACGTAGGAGGCGCGGTAGCGGGTGCCGAGGACGAGGCCGGCGAGGGCGGTCTTGTCCGGCAGTTCTGCGAGGAAGACGACGCCGAAGACGACGGCCGTCACGGTCAGGCTGATCAAGGGTTCCTCAATCGGTCGGGGCCGCCCCACCGAGAGTGCTGGATCTTCGCACGCGGCACCTCGGCACGGCAGCACATCGGTACCCGCGCCGGGGGACGGCACGGGCGTGCACTGCTTTGCCGAAGGTCTCGCTGGCAGGTCCGGGAAAGGACCGGCCTCCGGGCGCCGGCTCAGGCGGGCTGAGCAGTATGTCGACGGTCCGGCGAAGAGCTACTCCCCTTCTGCGCCGCCCATGGTACGGGACGCGTTCGGAGTGGAAAGTTCCGCCTTGAATCTTGTCATGTCATGGCCGCGTCACTAACTTCTCACCGGACGCACATCTGCGCGTCACACGGCAGCGCGAGCATTCCCTCGCTCGCAAGCCAGCACCCCCTTCTCCCCAGGGAGTTCGCATGCCCAGGTTCTACGCGCGTCGACGGCTGAGCGTCGCCGCGGCGGCCACCGCGCTCATATCCTCCGTGGCCCTCTTCAACGCCCCCACGGCCTCCGCCGCCCTCCCCACCCCGGTCAGCGGCGCCACGGCCCGCTCCTACCTCGCCACCCTCACCGTGGCCGCCGAGAACCGCACCGGCTACAACCGCGATCTCTTCCCGCACTGGATCACCCAGTCCGGCACCTGCAACACCCGCGAGGTCGTCCTCCAGCGTGACGGCACCAACGTCCAGCAGGACTCCTCCTGCGCCGCCACCAGCGGCAGCTGGTACTCCCCCTACGACGGCGCCACCTGGACCGCCGCCTCCGACGTCGACATCGACCACCTGGTCCCGCTGGCCGAGGCCTGGGACTCGGGCGCCGGCTCCTGGACGACGTCCCGCCGCCAGGCGTTCGCCAACGACCTCACCCGCCCGCAGCTCATCGCGGTCACCGACAACGTCAACCAGGCCAAGGGCGACCAGGACCCGGCCACCTGGATGCCCTCCCGGACGGACTACCGCTGCACCTACGTGCGCGCCTGGGTGCAGGTGAAGTACTACTACGGCCTCTCCGTCGACTCGGCCGAGAAGTCCGCGCTGCAGAACCACCTCGCGAGCTGCTGACACGCTGACGTAGTGCCGGGACCTCCCCTCCGGCCTCCGTCGCTGCGTACCGTACGGGTCGACGGAAAGGGGAACGACATGAGCGCACTGCGCCTCGGACCGCTGCTGAGGTACACCGACGGCTCGTCCGCCACCGTGTGGGTCGAGACGAGCCGTCCGTGCACCGCCGAGGTGCGCTGCGCCGACGGCGCCGGCGGCACGGCCCGCAGCTTCCAGATCGCGGGCCACCACTACGCGCTGGTCCCGGTCACGGGCCTCACGGCCGGTACGACCACGACCTACGAGGTACTCCTCGACGGCACCCGGGTGTGGCCGCTGCCCGGCTCACCCTTCCCGCCCTCGGCGATCCACGCGCCCGGCCCGGAGGGCGGCCTCGACGTGGCCTTCGGCTCGTGCCGCTGGGCCTCCCCGCCGGCGGGCGGCGACGACCCCGTCGGCCCGGACGCCCTGGACGCCCTCGCCACCCGCCTGGCGGCCGACCCCGACGGCGAGCGGCCGCACGTCCTGCTGCTGCTCGGCGACCAGGTGTACGCCGACGAGACCTCCGACTCCACGCAGCGCTGGCTGGCGGGCCGCCGCGACGTGAAGGAGGGGCCGGGCAGCGGGGTCGCGGACTACGAGGAGTACACCCACCTCTATTACGAGTCGTGGCTCGATCCGCGCATCCGCTGGCTGCTGTCCACCGTGCCCAGTTTCATGATCTTCGACGACCACGACGTGATCGACGACTGGAACACCTCCGCCGCCTGGCTCGCCGACATGCGCTCCACCGGCTGGTGGCAGGAGCGGCTGCTGAGCGGCCTGATGTCGTACTGGGTCCACCAGCACCTCGGCAACCTCTCCCTGGAGGAGCTGGCGGCCGACCCGGTGTACGAGGCGGTGTGCAAGGCCCCCGACGGCACCGACGTGCTGCGCGCCTTCGCCTCCCGGGCCGACGCCGACGCGGCCACGGTCCGCTGGAGCTACCGGCGCGACTTCGGGCGGGTACGCCTGGTGATGGTGGACAGCCGGGCCGCCCGGGTCCTGGCCGAGGACGAGCGCGCGATGCTCGACCCGGGCGAGGAGGCCTGGCTGCGCGAGCAGGTACGGGACACCGAGGCCTACGACCACCTCCTGATCGGCACCTCGCTGCCCTGGCTGCTGCCGCACCTGGTGCACGACGCCGAGGGGTGGAACGCGGCGCTGTGCGGCGGCGAACGCGGCGAGCGCTGGGCGCGGTTCGGCGAGAAGGTGCGACGCGCCGCGGACCTGGAGCACTGGTCGGCGTTCCCCGAGTCCTTCGCGGGACTGGCGGAGCTGATCGCCGAGACGGGCTCGGGGCCGGACGCGCCGGCGACGGTGTGCGTGCTGTCCGGGGACGTGCACCACGCCTACATCGCCGAGCCCTCGTGGCCCGGCCGGGATCCGGACGCCCGGATCGTGCAGCTCGTCTGCTCCCCCGTCCACAACTCGGTGCCGCTGTCGATGCGGCTGGCCTTCCGCATCGGCTGGAGCGCGATGGCGCGGGGCCTCGGCCGCGTCCTGGCCCGGCACGGCCGGCTCCCGAGCCCGCCGGTCGGCTGGCGCAAGACGGGCGGCCCCTGGTTCGGGAACCAGCTCATGACCCTCACCCTGCGCGGCCGCTCGGCCCGGCTGCGACTGGAACATGCCAAGGCCCGCGAGGGGGCGGGGCCCCGCCTGACGACGCTGCTGGATTCGGAGCTCGCCCCGTAACCGCACCGTTCCACCTGTTTGTCGCGCTGCGCTGGGGATGTCCCTGATGTTCGTGAGGCATCCCACAACAACCGTCAATCCTTTCCCACGAAGCCCGGTGCCCCTCCCCGGCGACGGCATGATGAGGCGGACCGTCCGCTTCCTGCCCGGCGGACCGCCGAACGCGCCCCCCACGCCCGGGAGTCCCACCGTTGTCTGCGTCGCACGAGGAAACCCGAGAAACCGCGGAAGCCCAGGCACCCGAGGAGCCCGTACGGGCCGGGCGCCCCGGCCCGGCCACGAGACCCGAGGATGTCTCCGTCGCCCTGGTCGGCGCCGGGCCACGCGGCACCAGCGTCCTGGAACGCCTGTGCGCCTCCGCTCCGGAACTCCTGCCGCCCGATGTCCGGCTGACGGTCCATGTGATCGACCCGGACCCGCCGGGCCCCGGCCGTGTCTGGCGCACCGCCCAGTCGCCCGAGCTGCTGATGAACACCGTGGCCTGTCAGGTGACCCTGTTCACCGACGACAGCGTGGACTGCTCGGGTCCGATCCGCCCGGGCCCGAGCCTGCACGAGTGGGCGGGCGGCCGGCTGGGCCCGGACGAGTACCCGGCCCGGGCCGACTACGGCCGCTACCTGGAGTGGGTGTTCTCCGAGGTGGTACGGCAAGCGCCGCCTTCCGTACGGGTGGAGACCCACCGGGCCCGGGCGCTGCGGCTCGACGACACCCCCGGTGACCGCCAGGCCCTCGCCCTCGACGACGGCCGCACCCTGACCGGCCTGTCCGCGGTGGTGCTGGCCCAGGGGCATCTGCCGAGCACCCCCGGCCCGGATCTGCTGCGGCACACGGCCCACGCCGCGCGGCACGGCCTGCGTCACGTCCCGCCGGGCAACCCGGCCGATGTCGACCTGTCCTGCGTCCCCCCGGGCGAGCCCGTGCTGCTGCGCGGCCTCGGCCTCAACTTCTTCGACCACACGGCCCTGCTGACGACCGGCCGGGGCGGCCGTTTCGTACGGGTAGCCGAGGGCCTGCGGTATCTGCCCTCCGGCCGTGAGCCGCGGCTCTTCGCCGGTTCCCGGCGCGGCGTCCCGTACCAGGCACGCGGCGACAACGCGAAGGGGCCGTACGGCCGGCACGTCCCGCTCGCCCTGACGCCGGAGGTGATCGCCGGGTTCCGCAAGCGCGCGGACTCCGGGGAGGCGCCCGATTTCCTGGCGGAGATATGGCCGTTGGTGGCCAAGGAGGTGGAGACGGTCTACTACGGCGCGCTGCTTCGGCGGGCCGCGGCGGGTGCGGGGCTCGAGCGGGAGTTCGCCGACCGCTTCCTCGCCGTCCCGCACGGCGACCCCCGGGAGGCGCCGCTGCTGGCGGAGTTCGGGGTGCCGGACGCCGAGCGGTGGTGCTGGGAGCGGATCGCCCGCCCGTACGCCGGGCGGGACTTCGGGCATCCCGGCGCGTGGGACGACTGGCTGCTGTCGTATCTGCGTGAGGACGCCGCGCAGGCCGCCCTGGGCAATGTGCACGGCCCGCTGAAGGCGGCGCTGGACGTGCTGCGCGACCTGCGCAACGAACTGCGGCTGGTCGTCGACCACGCCGGTCTGGCCGGCGCCTCCCGCCGCGACCATCTGGACCGCTGGTACACACCGCTCAACGCGTTCCTGTCCATCGGCCCGCCGCGCCGCCGCATCGAGGAACTCGCGGCGCTGGTGGAGGCGGGGGTGGTGCGGGTGCTCGGGCCGCGGATGCGGGTGACGGAGGAGGACGGGGGCTGGGTGGCGCACTCCCCCGACGTACCGGGGTCGGCCGTCTCTGTGAGAACCCTCATAGAGGCCCGCCTGCCGGAACCGGACCTGCGGCACACCGCCGACGTCCTTCTGGCCGGCCTGTTGCGCAGCGGGCAGTGCCGACCGCACTCCATCGACGGTTATGAGACAGGGGGGTTGGACGTCACTCCGCGCCCCTATCGCCTGATGGATCGTCAAGGTATTGCACACACAAGGCGGTTCGCGTTGGGTGTGCCGACAGAAGGCGTGCACTGGGTGACCGCCGCGGGAGCCCGGCCAGGAGTGGATTCGGTCACTCTTTCGGACGCGGATGCGGTGGCGAGAGCCGTTCTACGTGCGGCTGGGGCCGGGATCAGGCCTCAATCGGAGGTAAAGCAGTGGCCAAATGTTGAACTTGCAAGCATCAATTAGGCGCACCTAACGTGGGCTACTCCGCGGTATCCGTCCCCGACCGGCCTCCCCAGGGCCGGCCAACCGAAGGAGTGACCCCCCACATGACCGCTCGCCTCAACGGCGCCCAGCCGTATGCGCTCGGACTGTTCCGGATCGTCATCGGCCTGCTGTTCGCCTGCCACGGCGCCGTCGCGCTCTTCGGCGTCCTCGGCGGCGTGGACGGCAAGGGCGGCACCGCCGCGACCGGCGCCTGGCCCAACTGGTACGCGGCCGTGATCGAACTCGTCGGCGGCATCCTGGTCCTGCTGGGCCTCGGCACCCGCATCGCGGCGTTCATCTCGTCCGGCGCGATGGCGTACGCGTACTTCAAGGTCCACCAGCCCCAGGGCCTGTGGCCGATCGAGAACAGCGGCGAGGGCGCGGCCATGTACTGCTGGGCCATGTTCCTGCTGATCTTCACCGGCTCCGGCGCGTTCGGCGTGGACCGGCTGCTGGCCAAGCGCACCTCGACGCAGCAGCAGCGCTCCGCGGACCAGACCCCGGTGGTCGCCTGAGCCGCCCGGCCCGTCGGACACGACAGCGGCGCCTTCCCCGAGGGGGAGGCGCCGTTCCGTCTGCGGCGACCCGCTGCCCGGGCAAGGCGGGCCGCATGCACACATGTGCTGACAACTCTGGACAAGCCACGGCGAGGTGAACAGTCCGCACCGAACGTATGAGCCCCCCGTGAACCGCCCGTCACCCCCCGGCGTACGCTCTATGGCTGTCATGGCCACTCCTGCCGCTCCCCCCGCGCCATCGCGGCACGGTCTGGCCCACGGGGGAGTCACGGGGAGTCGCGGTGCTGGAGCAAGTGGGGTTGCCGATCGGCAGCCCGTGGATCTACGCGGTGGTGGCCTTGTCCGTCCTGCTCGACGTGTTCCTGCCGGTGCTGCCCAGCGGTGTCCTGGTGATCACGGCGGCCACGGCGGCGGCAGCGGGCACCGCGAACGACGTGCCCGACATCCTCGCCCTGACCCTCTGCGCGGCCACCGCCTCCGTGCTGGGTGACCTGGCCGCCTACCGCCTCGCCTGGCGGGGCGGGGCCCGCCTGGACCGGGCGATCTCCCGCTCCCGGCGGCTGAGCACCGCCCAGGAACGTCTCGGCGCGGCCCTCGCCCGGGGCGGCGGCGCCCTCGTCGTCGTCGCCCGTTTCGCTCCCGCGGGCCGCTCGGTGGTCTCCCTCGGCGCGGGCGCCGCCCACCGCCGCGCCCGCGACTTCCTGCCCTGGTCGGCCCTGGCCGGCTTCACCTGGGCCGTGTACAGCGTCGCCCTCGGCTACTTCGGCGCCCACTGGCTGGGGGCGACCTGGCTGGCGACGGCGGTGTCGGTGGGGGCGCTGTTCGGCGCCGGGGCAGGAGCGGCCTATCTGATGCGGCGGGAGCCCCGGACGTCGTAGTCCGGACTCCGGCTCACCCCACCCCGACCACCACGACCTGGAAGCGGCTGAGACATTGACGACGACGGCGTCGCGGGAAGCCTCCCGAACGGAACGGATCACTTCCGCCGCCAGGCGGCATCCACGCGCGATGCTGTGGGCCGCGGCCGGCGTGATCACTCTCGGGTTCCTCGTCGCCCTCCAGATCACCGCGTACCGCCTCGGCATACCGGGGCCGATCACCACGCAGGCGCGCGAGGTGGTCCACGCCCCCAAGTCCGGGTTCCTGCTGTACGCCAGCCTCGCACTGACGATGGTGGTGCTCACCTGGCGGCAACGGCTCGTCGCCCTCGGCACCGCGATCGGCATCGACCTCGTGTTCCTGCTGGTCCGCTGGGCGACCGGCACCTATCCCGACGAGGGCCACCCGTTCGGCAACGGCGCGCTGTGGGTGATCCTGGGCGTCGGGGTCATCGCCCTCGCCCGCCGCACCGGAGCGGAGCGCGTCCTGCTGCTGAAGGGCGTGGGGCTCGGCCTGCTGCTGGTGACCGGCCGCAAGACCGGCGACACCTGGCTGCTGATCACGTCCAAGACGCGCCCGCTCGTACTCGACCCGTACATCGCCATGGCCGACCACGCGCTGGGCAACCCCTCGTGGCTGGCGGGCCGGCTCCTCAGGGCGAGCGGCCCGGTCGGCGAGCACGCCCTCGACTACGTCTACGCCCAGCTCGCGGTGGCCGCGGTGTGCGTGGCGCTGTACCAGCTGCGCAACGTGGTGGCCGAGCAGCGCTTCCCACGCCACCACCTGGTGCGCACGTTCCTGCTGATCGGCGTGCTCGGACCGGCCGTCTACATGATCTACCCCGTCGTCGGGCCGATGTTCGCCTACGGGCCCGAGGGCGGGCACTGGGCGGTGGCCGACCTGTGGCCCGACACGCTGCCGCCGGTCACCACCCCGTACGCCGTGCCGTTCGACGGGATCACCCCGCGCAACTGCATGCCCAGCCTGCACACGGCGTGGGCCACCACGATCTTCATCCACTCCCGCCGGGGGCCGCGCGCCCTGCGGCTCGCCGGCACGTTCTGGCTGATCGCCACCCTCGCCGCGACGCTGGGATTCGGCTGGCACTACGGCGTGGACCTCATCGCCGGCGTGGTGTTCGCGTACACGGTGGAGACGGCGCTGCGCACGTACGATCGCGGCTGGGACCGGGCGGGTCTCCGGCTGGTCGGTTACGGGACGGTCGTCTTCGCGGCGCTGCTCGCGTCCTACCGCTTCCTGCCGCTGGAGATGGCCGCGTACCCGTGGCTCTTCGCGCCCCTGCTCCTGCTGGCGATGGCCTCGGTGGTCCACGGCTACCGCCGGACCACCAGGCTGTGGGAGGCACCGTCCATCCCGGCACCGCGCCCGGAACCACAGCCCGAACCAGCGGTCTGAGCCGCCGGGCACGGGCCCGGCCACGTCCCGCCCCGCGCCCCGGGCCCGGCCGACCCGCCTGCCGCGCCCGGCCTCCGGCCTGCTCGCCCCAGCACGCCGAATCCGGCCGACTCGCCGCGCCCGGCCTCCGACCGGCTCACCCTCCCCCGCCCCGACTCCGGCCAGCTCGCCCCAGCACGCCGAATCCAGCCGACCCGCCGCGCCCGGCCGCCGACCGGCTCACCCTCCCGCGCCCCGACTCCGGCCTGCTCGCCCCAGCACGCCGAATCCGGCCGACCCGCCCGCGCCCGACCTCCGACCGGCTCACCTCCCGCGCCCCCGCTACGGCCAACTCGCCCCAGCACGCCGAATCCAGCCGACCCGCCCGCGCCCGACCTCCGACCCGCTCACCCTCCCCCGCCCCGACTCCGACCGGCTCACCTCCCGCGCCCCCGCTACGGCCAACTCGCCCCAGCACGCCGAATCCAGCCCACTCGCCGCACCCGGCCTCCGACCCGCTCACCCTCCCCCGCCCCGACTCCGGCCGGCTCACCCCAGCACGCCGGGTCCAGCCCACTCGCCGCACCCGCACCCGCTCCGGCTCCGGCTCCGGCTCCGGCTCCGGCTCCGGCTCCGGCTCCGGCTCCGGCTCCGGCTAGGCAGTTTCTCTCGGATCATCGCGCTGACCAGATGAGGATGGCTGCGACGTGGAGCCCGGCCAGGTAGACGATGGCGGTCTTCTCGTAGCGGGTGGCAATCCCTCGCCACTGTTTGAGGCGGTTGATGCACCGCTCGACGGTGTTGCGCTGCTTGTATGCCTCGCGGTCGAAGGCGGGCGGCCGGCCGCCGTGGCTGCCCCGACGGAGTCGGTGGCCCTGCTGGTCGGCTGGGACCGGGATGACCGTCCGAATCCCTCGCCGTCGCAGGTGTTCGCGGATGGCCCGGGAGGAGTACGCCTTGTCGGCCAGAACCATGTCAGGCCGAGTCCGGGCACGCCCGACACGGCGGGGGACGCGCAGTCGTGCCATCACTTCGGTGAAGGCGGGCGCGTCGCCGGCCTGTCCGGCCGTAACCACGAAAGCCAGCGGCCGGCAGTTGCCGTCGGCGGCGAGGTGGATCTTCGTGGTCAACCCGCCTCGGGAGCGGCCGATGGCGTGGTCCGCTGGCTCGTCGGCTGGAGCCCCCTTTTGCGGGCTCCAGCCGCATGCTGATGTGCCCGAACGACCGTGGAGTCGACGGATACCACCCAGCTCAGGTCCTCATCGGCGTCCGCCTGGGCCAGCAGGGTGGTGAACACTCGCTCCCAGGTCCCGTCGATCGCCCAGTTCCGCAGACGGCTGTAGGCGCCTTTCCACGAGCCGAACTCCGCAGGCAGATCCATCCACGGCGATCCCGTCCGGTACTTCCAGGCGACTCGCGTCGATCACCTGCCGGTGATCACGCCATCTTCCCCCTCGGCGGGGAGTCCGGTCCGGCAACAGGGGCTCGATCCTGGTCCACTGGGCGTCGGTCAACACGCTCAATACAACGAGGGGCCGACTGTGCCGCAACGCCTCAGAACCCAGCCATGGACTTGTCGAACATTCCGCCCAGCGCACCGTAGACGCTACAGCGAACCGAGTGCTTCGCCCTGCGACGCAGCGCGAACCCCACGATGAACGACGACGCGAAGAGACCGCCGAGGACCGTCGCTACGAGCGGGTTGTAGACCAAGTACACGAAGCACGCGACTCCGGCCCAGACCAGGATCGGCAGGAGTGAGCCGCGCAGCACCGTCCCGAACCTGATCCGGTCCGGCCCCGACGGCAGCACGCGTTCTTCCCACACCTCGATGTGGTTCCTGGTCACACAGTGCTCAGGTCGCATGAAGCCATCACACCACCAACAGCTCGGGTCTCGTTCAGTGATCCGTAAGAAACTGCCTAGCTCGCCTTCCGTGTCCCGGCCCCGCGGACCTCGAGGCCGTCCAGCAGCTCGGCCGTGGCCTGGGCGATCGCCTCCACGGCGCGGTCGAACACCTCCTGGTTGTGAGCGGCGGGGGCGCGGAATCCCGAAACCTTCCGCACGTACTGCAGGGCGGCAGCGCGCACATCCGCCTCGGTGGCCTCTTCGGGCATCGCGGGCGGGCGCAGCGTCTTGATACTCCGGCACATGCCCCCAGTCTCACCCTTCCGGCCCCCGTACGACAGCGACGCCTGCCATGATCGCTCCGAGGCGGCCACCGTCCCGGGGCCGACCGACGAGAGGAACCGTTCATGGCGAACGAACTCACCGTGGCCGTCCTGGGCCCCGGCGGCGTGGGCGGTCTGCTCGCCGCCCTGCTCTCCCGCACCGGCCACCGTGTGATCTGCCTGTCCGGCGAGAAGACCGCCGAGATCCTGCGCACGGACGGCATCCGGGTGCGCAGCGACCGCTTCGGCGACTTCACGGCCCGCGTCGAGGCCGACACCGAGCTGCGCGAGCCGGTCGACGCGTGCCTGGTCACCGTCAAGCACACGGCCCTCGACGCCGCCCTGGACCGGGTCCCCGCGCCGGTGCTGTCCGACGGACTCCTCGTGCCGTTCCTGAACGGCGTCGAACACCCGGCGGCCCTGCGCGCCCGCCACCGGCCCGACCGGGTGGCCCCCGCCGTGATCCGCGTCGAGTCGACCCGCGTCGCTCCGGGCGTCGTCGAACACGGCAGCCCCTTCGCGGAGATCGACCTGACCGGCACGGGCGTACCCCGGCCCCGCCTCGACGCCCTGGCCGAAGTCTTCACCGCGGCCGGTCCGGCCACCCGCGTCCTGGAGGACGAGACGGCGGCCCTGTGGGCGAAGATGTCGTTCCTGGCGCCGTTCGCCCTGCTCACCACGCGCTACGGCCTCCCCCTCGGCGAGGTCCGCACCCGCCACCGCGACGAGCTGACCGCCCTGGTGGAGGAGACGGCCGCGATCAGCCGCGCGTGCGGCGGCCCGGCGGACCCGGCCCAGGCGCTCGCCCGGTACGACGGCTTCCCGCCGTCCATGAAGTCCTCGATGCAGCGCGACGCCGAGGCCGGCCGGCCCCTCGAACTGGACGCCATCGGCGGCGCGTTGCTGCGCGCGGCCGAGCGGCACGGGATTCCGGCTCCGGTGGCGGCCCGGGTGGTGGGCGAGCTGCACACGTTCGCATGAACCACAGGAAGGAACTCGCCTGCTAAATTCGAACAGACGTATCATTGGGTCGTGGCTACGACCTATGACTTTCCGAGTGACCTCCTGGCCGGCCAGGAGGAACTCCATCAGGTCAGGGCCGAGCTGTCGGCCCTGCTGAAGCGGCTCCCGTGGTCGGTGGAGCCACTGGACGGCTTCAGCGACGACAACGGCTGGCGCAAGGTGGAACGGCCCGCCTCCCCCGGCTGGAGCGCGGACGAGCAGGCCGAGGTGGAGAAGCTCCGGCAGCGGGAGCACGAACTCGCGGTGTTCGTCAGCACCCACCGCTACTGGTCCGAACTCACGGGCTCCGAGCGGGTGGCGGCCCGCTCGGAGCTGAAGCACGCGCGCGAGGCTCCGCCGGAGGAGACCGGCGGAGCCTCGTGACGGGCCCCGGCCGTCGGATCAGCCCTGGCTCTGACTCCTGCCCGCGTTCTTGCCGAGGAGCTTGTTCATCTCGACGATCTCGGCGTTCTGGGCGGTGACGATGTCCTCGGCCATGCTCTTGGCCCGGCCGTAGCGGCCCTTGCTCTGCTCGGTCCGGGCCATCTCCACGGCCCCTTCGTGGTGCTCGACCATCAGGGTCAGGAACTGCACGTCGAAGGCCTTGCCCGTCAGCTTCTCCAGCCCGGCCATGTCCTCGGCGCCCATCATGCCGGGCATGCCGGAGTGGCCCGACCCGGAGTGGTCCATGCCGCCGCCGGAGGCCCCGGGGACGTCCTCGCCCCAGGTCTTCAGCCAGCCGGTCATGGTCCGGATCTCCGGATCCTGCGCCTTCTCGATCCGCCCCGCGAGGTCCTTGACCGCGTCCGAGGAGGCCCGGTCACCGGCCAGCCGCGCCATCTCCAGCGCCTGCCGGTGATGCGGGATCATGCCCTGCGCGAAGGCGACGTCCTGGGCGTTGTGGGACCCGTCGGACGACGGGGCCCCGGTGGGGCTGTGGCTTCCGGCATCGCCGTGACCGGCACCGCCGGCGGAACGGTCGGCACCGTCACCGCCACAGGCGGCGAGGACGACCGTCGCGGCACCCGTCGCCACCACGAGGGCGGCGCGGCGCGCCAGGGTACGAATGCTGTTGCTCATGCGTGAACTCCTGCTTCTGCGAGGAACTGGGGATCGCGGACGCCACGGGGGCATCACGCCGTCACCGGCCGGTGCCGGCGGGCGTGACGCGTGGTGTCTAGATCCGCAGAAGCTGGAGTTCGGCCAGGGAAGGCGGGCCGCGGGCACCATCCGTATCCGCGACCGCGTGCGCTCGTACGGCGCCCTCCCCCACGACCGCGGGAACCGGGTCGGGGACGAGCGGAGGCAGCACGGGGCCACCGCCCACGGCACCCGAGGCGCAGGTCGCGTCGGCGTGCTGGAGGTGCCCGCCGGCGCAGTGCGCGTAGGGCTTGGACTCCGCTCGGGGCATGGGGGCGCCGGGCGGGTGGGTCTGCGGCATGTGGGACCGGAGCGCAGCCGCCTGCGGCGCATGCGCCGGGCCGGGCAGACCGCCCCCGGGTGCCAGCCCGTGCATCCCCAGCAACCCCGTCAACAGCCCCAGCACGCACAGCAGCTGCCACCGCCTCAGCGGGGGGCGCGGCGTAGACCGGCGGGGGCTGTTCACGTGCTCATCGTAGAGAACGGTCCGGAGCCGTCATCGACCCGGGGTGGACGCGCGTGCGGGCCACCTGCGGTTGTGCGACCGCCCCTCCCTCCATCAGGTGAACCCGTTCAGCCTTCTACAACCGCGCGGCGCTCCCGGTGGGTCGTACCCACGACACGAATGATCCCGAGGGGGACCCATGAGCCAGCAGTACCCGCAGCAGCCCACCCAGCCCCACCCGCAGCAGCCCTTCTACGGCGCCCCGGCGCCCCAGCCGCCGAAGAAGCGCGGCGTGGGCAAGATCGCGGGCCTCGGCTGCGCGGGCATCCTCGCCCTCTTCCTCATCGCCGCCGTCGCCACGGGTGGCGGGGGCGAAGAAAGCGGCGACACCTCGACCAAGGACAAGGCCGTCACCGCGGACGGCAAGCCGGGGAAGGACAGGCCCGGGAAGGCCGGGCCGGCCGATGAGAAGTCCCAGGCCGAGCAGTTCCGCGACTGCGTCGCCGAGAACGGCACGGACACGGAGAAGGCCGCGGTCGAGCACGTCACGAAGGTGACCGGCGCGGACAAGCGCAACGACATCCTGGACGCGGCGGAGGTGTTCACCGACTTCAGCGGCGGCCTGATGGGCCCCCACCAGGGCGAGGGCAAACTCATCGCCTCCGCGTTCACCTCCTGCTACGAGTCCGAGAACGGCCTCGTCACCGTGTACGACAAGGACGGCGAACTCCTCGCCAACGCGAACTACTGACCCCCGCCGGGGACGGCAACGGGAAAGGCCCCCAGGGACATCCCTGGAGGGCCTCCGCCGCGGAAATCGGCGCTGTGGGCGCGGACGGTTTCGAACCGCCGACATCCTGCTTGTAAGGCAGGCGCTCTACCCCTGAGCTACGCACCCGGATCCCGGGCCACGCCCAGGACGAGTCGACAGCCTACATTGCCCGGGGCGCGGTCCCGCAAACCCGTATCGCGGGGCCGGGGCGGGTCCCGCGCCGGGGGTTAACCCCACCCCCGATCCGGGAGTGGCCCGGATCCCTCCGCGGGCCCCCGGTCCATACGGTCGTGGAGCGCCCCGAGGCGCCCGTCGTCCGTCCAGGGGGAGACCGTCATGACCACACGCACCGCCGCCGCCCGCGCCACCGCCCTCGCCGGTGCCGTCGTCGTGCTCGTCGCCGGGCTCAGCGCCTGCGGGGCGTCCGCCGGGGACGACCCGGACCCCGACCACCGCTCCTTCGGCCTCCAGGGCCGCACCCTCACCGTCGACTCCGACGACTCGGCCCTGGAGATCGTCGCCGCCGACGAGCGCCCGGCGGGCAAGATCGAGGTCACCCGCTGGTTCGAGGGCTCGGTCGCCATCGGCAAGGCCCCCAGGGCCACCTGGTCCCTGCGGGACGACCGGCTGGTCCTGCGGCTGAAGTGCTCCGGCATCGTCGTCGACTGCTCGGCCAGGCACCGCATCGAGGTGCCCCGCAGGATCACCGTCAAGGTCGAGGTCGGCGACGGCAGCGTGCGAGCCCGCGGCTTCCGCGATCCGCTGCACATCCGTACCGGTGACGGCTCCGTGCGGGTCCAGGACACCACCGGCCCCGTCCGGCTGCGCACCGACGACGGGTCGATCCGGGTCAGCGAGAGCACCGGCCCCCTGCGGATGCGCACCGGCGACGGTTCCATCCGGGCGGACGTCTCCTCCCGTGACGTGCGCACCCACACCGGTGACGGCTCCGTCCGCCTCGAACTCGGCGTCGTATCGGACCGTGTGGAGTCCCGCAGCGGCGACGGCTCCGTGACCATCGCGGTGCCCCGGGCCGGCTACCGCGTGACCACCGAGACCGGCGACGGCGGCGTGGAGGTGTCGGTGCCCCGCGACGAGAGGAGCGCCCATGTGCTGTCCGCCCGGACCGGCGACGGCAAAGTGACGGTGCGAACGGCGAACTGACCGGCCCGTGTGTTCGTCCTTCACCGGTGGGAGAATGACACCGGGCAGGGTGGACCACAGCACGGGAGAGGGATGTGACGGCGACACCAGGACAGCCGGACTCGCCGTCGGTGCCGCGCGCACACCGCCCGCGTCGCCCCGACCCCCGCAGGCCGGGCCGCCCGCTCCGGGACGCGCTCACCCTGATGGCGTTGCCGCTCGTGGCCGCGCTGGCGCTGCCCGCCGCCTACGCGGGCGGGGGCACCCGGCGCTGGTTCGGCGGCCGGGCCGAGAACCAGCGGGCCGAGGCACAGGCGGCGAAGGACGCCGCCGCCGCCGCGTTCTACGAGCTCGACACCGCCCAGCGCGACCTGCGCATCTCGATCGAGACGATCACCGCCGTCGACGACTCGCCCGCCGCCCGCCGCGCCGTGGCCGACTTCGACGCCCTCGGCCGCCGCATCGACGAGGTCAGCCACCGCTACATCGACGCGGTCGACGCCCACGACCTCGACCGCGACGACCTGGAGGCCTCCGCCGCCTCCCGCGCCCGGGCCGAGCTGACCGCCGCCAAGGAGGAACTCGGCCGGGTGAAACAGGAGCTGGACCGCTTCACCGACGGCCTCGGGCCCCTCCTCGGCAAGGCCGAGACCCAGCTGGCCCGTCTCGCCCCGGCGGTCGAACGTGCCCGCCAGGCCCTGCTCGGCGCCTCCGACGCCCTCGACTCCGTACGCGCCGCCGGGCTCAGGGCGGACGATCTCGCCGCCCGGCTCGCCGCCCTCTCGCCCGAGCTGACCAAGCTGAACCAGGGCGCCGGACAGCACGGCGTCCCGCAGACCCTGGAGCGGGCCGCCCGGGTCACACGCGAGGCCGAGGCGGTCCGTGTGGAGGCCGAACGGCTGCCGGACCGGGCTGCCGAGATCGACCACCGCCTCGTCTCCCTGCGCACCCGCGCCCAGGCCCTCACCACCCGCTCCGAGCAGGTCGAGCCGACCCTGAGCGAACTGCGCCGCCGCTTCACCGCGGCCTGCTGGCAGGATCTGCAGCACGTCCCCGGCACCGCCGCCGAGAACGTCCGCCGGGCCGAGACCAAACTGGCCGAGGCACGCACCGCCCGGGACGAGCAGCGCTGGGCCGACGCGACGGCCCTGCTGTCGACCGTGCGGGCGCTGCTGAACAGCACCGACGAGGCCGTCTCCGCCGCCGGCGACCGGCTGCACCGCCTGAATGCCGTGCAGAAGGACCCCGAGCAGGAGATCGACCGCACCCGCTTCGCCATCCGCGACGCCCAGCGCCTCGCCATGGCCGGCCGCAACACCCCCGACCCGCGCCACGCCCGCCCGCTGGACGACGCCGTGTCCCGCCTGGACCGTGCCGTCGCCGGTCTCGAGGGCCGCCACCCCGACTACTGGCACTTCCTGACCGAGACGGAAGCGGTACGGCAGACGGTGGCCCGGGTGGTGTCCCAGATCCGCGAGGAGCGAGGGGCCGGGCACTGAGAGGCTCAGCCCGTCCGCGCAGCGGAACGGGGTGAACGCACGAACGCAACCGGCCTCCTTTCGCCTCCGACGGTTTCCCACCGTCCCCTCACATCCTGGGCGTACGGCGGGGTGTTGTCCGCCGCGGCGTACCGACTCGGCGTTCCGGCACGGAAATTGGTGGTTACCGGTTCCGCTTTGCGGGCGTGAGCGTGTCACTCACCCGGAGGTCTGGAGTGGGTGCGAGGCGCTCTTCGCCGCCGCAACCTTCGGAATACTCCATTCCACTCATGGTGGCCTTGCGAACGTGATCTGGGCCGCTCTACCGTGTGCATCGATCAAGCGGACCCGTCCATACGGGAGCCTGTCCCCTCAGTGCTCCCGGTCGCCGCTGCGGTCGGCTCATCGCTGTTGCTGCGCGCACAGTCCTCGCCGCCGCTTTCCCCTACGGCCTTCTGACGGATCACGCCCTCTGCCGGAGTGCTCCACTCACATCCCCGCATGCTCAGTCATGCCTGCCGACTTCGAGAGCGACATGAAGAGACGGATATGGACGACGGTCGTCACCACGATGATGACCGTGACCCTCGGTGCGATACCCGCCCACGCTGTGGCTTCGCAGACCACCACCGCGACCACCACGACGAACGACACGGCGACCACGACGGAGGACGACCCGATCGCCTCCCCGCTCTATGACGCGACCGCCGGCGGCGAGACCGTCCGCGTCATCGTCGTCACGGAGAACCGCGACGACCTCTCCAGCGCCGCCGCCGTGGGTGAGACGCTCCAGTCCTACGAGACCCTGCCGATGGTCACCCTCCGGGTGGACCGGGCCGGACTCGATGAACTCGCCGCCCAGGACGGCGTGGTCAGCGTCACCGAGGACACCCTCTCGGAGCCCACGCTCGACGAGAGCCTCCCGGTCATCGGTGCCGACACCGCCCACAAGGCCGGCAAGACCGGCAAAGGCAGTGCCGTCGCCGTCATCGACACCGGCGTCGCCACCAACCACCCCTTCTTCAAGGGACGGGTCGTAGCCGAGGCCTGCTTCTCCCCCATCGACACCAACTACGGCGCCACCAGCCTCTGCGGCAACGGGACCGCCGCCCAGGAAGGCACCGGCGCCGCCAACGCCGCGGCCGGCCCCTGCGCCACCCTCGAAGGCTGCGACCACGGCACCCACGTGGCGGGCATCGCCGCCGGTGACGGCACGGGCATCAGCGGCGCGCCCGCCGCCGGTGTCGCCCCGGGCGCCGACATCGTCGCCATGCAGGTCTTCAGCAAGTTCGACTCCGCCAAGTACTGCGGGGCCGCCGCCACCACCCCCTGCGTTCGCAGCTTCACCAGCGCCCAGGTCGCCGCCCTCGAGAAGGTCTGGCAGCTCCGGCAGGCCGGCACCCCGATCGTGGCCGCCAACCTCAGCCTGGGCTCGGCCAGTTACACCAGCGCCTGCACCAAGGACGCCCGCAGGACGGTCATCGACAAGCTCTACGAGGCGGGCGTCGCCACCGTCGTCGCCGCCGGCAACAACGGCCTCTCGACCGCCGTCAACGCCCCTGCCTGCGTTCCCAACGCCGTCTCCGTCGGCGCCACCACCGACGAGGACGAAGTCGCCTCGTTCAGCAATCACGGCCCCCTGCTCGACGTCTTCGCCCCCGGCAACGGCATCATCTCCTCCATGCCGGGCGGCGGGTACGACTCCAAGAGCGGCACCTCCATGGCCGCCCCCCATGTCGCCGGAGCCCTCGCCGTCCTGCGGCAGACGTACCCCACCGAGGGCCTCGCCAGCCTGGTCTCGCTGCTCGCCACGACCGGCAAACCGGTCACCGACGACGCGGGGGTGACCGTCCCCCGGATCGACGTCGCCAAGGCCGTCGCCGCGGTCGAGCCGAAGCCGGAGGCGGACAAGAAGCCCCGCGCCTTCCAGGTCGACAACGACAAGGACATCGCCATCCCCGATGCCCCGGCAGGCTCCGTCACCTCGCCGATCACCGTCGCCGAATACCCGGGCAACGCGCCGAAGAACCTCAAGGCGTACGTCAACATCACCCACCCCTTCCGGGGTGACGTCAAGCTGGAGCTGCTCTCGCCCAGCGGCTCCGTCCACCCGCTGAAGAGCGCGAGCGTCTCCGACGGCGCGGACAACATCGTCGAGACGTACACCGTCGACGCCTCCGCCTCACCCGCCAACGGCGAGTGGAAGCTGCGGATGACCGACACCGACGACGGCGACGCCGGCACGCTCACCACCTGGTCACTGATCTTCCCGACCCCGTTCGAGCAGACCACCGGCCAGGCCGTCCCGGACACCGGCACCGTCTCCTCCACCCTCGCCGTCTCCAGCATCGACGGCAGGGCCGCCGGCCCGCTCCAGGTGTACACGAACATCACCCACACCCGGATCGGTGACCTGCGGCTCGTCCTCACGAGCCCGGACGGCAAGTCCTACACGCTCAAGCCGTACGGCTCCGAGGCCGGCGGCACCCTCCAGACCACCTACGGCGTGGACGCCACCGACGCGGTCGCCAACGGCACCTGGACGCTGAAGGTCACCGACTCCGCGAGCGGGTCCACCGGTACCCTCAAGGGCTGGTCGCTCGGCTTCCCGTCGTACGAGAACCAGACGGTCAAGGCCATCCCGGACAAGAACTACACGGAGATCTGGACCAAGACCGACGGCCTGTCCGGCGTGGGCTCCGCCAAGCTGCAGGTGTACGTGCACGTCGAGCACGAGTACCTCGGCGACCTCAAGATCGACCTGATCGCCCCGGACGGCTCCATGCACGCCCTCAAGGACAACGGCGAGGAGCCGGGCGGCGTCCTCAAGAAGGTCTACACGGTCGACGCCACCGACCTGCCGGTCAACGGCTGGTGGAAGCTGCGCGTCGACGACGTGGGCACCGGCGACACCGGCACGGTCAACAACTTCGTCGTCAGGTTCTGACCCGGCGACAGCCGAACGGCCCACGCGCCCCCGCACCCCTCCTGGTGCGGGGGCGCTGCACGTGCAGGGGGTTGCTCCTTATCGTTTTTCGATAGTATCGTTTATCGATAACATCGAAAAACGATAAGCGAGGCGGCCCGGCATGTCCGAAGACCGGAAGATGCTCGAACCCATGGCCACAGTGGTGTCCGTAGTCCTGCGCATCCTGCTGGCCCTCGCGGCGGCAGGGCTCGTCTTCAGGACCGTCCACGGCGGCTGGGCGGGCACCGTCGTCTGCGTCACCGACTCCTCGACCATCAGCTCGCACGACGCCGCCGGCGCCCTGCCTCCCGAGAAGGGAGCCCAGGTCGACTGGATCCCCCGCTACTGCGCCGACGCACCCGACGCGCACCTGCGCCTGCTGAGTACGCTCGGCGAACTGCCGTCGGCACTGCTGCTGATCATCGGCCTCTTCCTGCTGCACCGACTCCTCAAGGGGGCCGCGCGGAAAGGCATCCACACGCCGCGTACGGCATCCGGGCTCCGCCTGCTCGGCTGGTGGCTGCTCCTCGGAAGCCCGGTCGCCGCCATCATCGAGGCCAACGCCGAAGCAGCCCTGCTCGCCCGGCTTTCCACGACCCAGGACTTCACGGCCGGAGCCTGGCTCACCCTGTGGTCGCCCCCCTACCTGGCCGTGCTGACCGGCCTGGGCCTGCTCACCTTCGCCCGGATCACCCGCGCGGGCGCGGCCATGCGTGAGGACCTCGAAGGAGTCGTCTGATGACCGCCGACGATCACGAGGGCCACGACATCGAGGTGCACCTCGACAGACTCCTCAGCGAGCGCGGCATGACCGTCACCGAACTCGCCCATCGCGTCGGCGTGACCAACGTCAACCTCTCCGTGCTCAAGAACGGACGCGCCAAGGCGATCCGGTTCACCACCCTCACCCGGATCTGCGAAGTACTGCAGTGCCAGCCGGGAGACCTGCTCAGCCACCGTCCCGGGACGACGCCGGGAAGCCCTCGGAAGTCCTGATCCACGGCACCCACCGGCACGTTCCCCTCGGACCTCTCAAGAAGGAGACCCCCATGTTCGGCGTCATGGACACAGGCATGAAGATCGCGCTCGTGATCACAGCGGCGGCCCTGATCACGTCGGCGATCCTGCTGGGACGGTGGCTCACACGCCGCTGAGGCTCGTGCGCGCCACCGCCCTCGGCGGGATCTCCGCCGCGAATTCAGTCCGCCCTCCAACGCCCCTTTCGGACATCTCGGCGAGCGAAGCTCAACCGAAGCTCAAATAAGACGAGAAAACATTCCACGCCGTCAGATCCTGTGGAAGGATCATGCTTGCGCGGGAACGCCGAAGGGGAAAGGCAAAACCGCGCGTAGGGGGGCGCAGGCATCGCTGAAAGCAATGCCTTCACTTGTACACCACGCGCTTTCCCTGCTGCTTTATTCGCTTCGTGTTTCTCATCCACGTGACGGAGGCAGTAGATATGCGTAAGACCGTGAAGATGACCCGTAAGAGACTCGTCGGAATGGCCGCTGTCACGGCGGCGGCGATCACTATGGCCGCAATGCCGACCGCGGCGTCCGCAGACGACACCGGCACCACTCCCGAGGCCTACGAGTCGTACCTCGTCGAGCAGGTGGAGCTGGGCGACTCGGGCGCCCAGGAGACGCTGGACCAGTACCAGGCCCTGTCCGACGGCGACAAGGAGGAATTCGTCACCCTCCTGAACGATCCTCAGCGCGGGCAGGAGATAGCCGACCTCATCTCGGACGTCTCCGACATCGACAACATCGACGAGGAGAACTACGAAACCGACCTGCGGAAGGAGACCGAGGGCGGCAAGGTCGTTCTGGAGGCGACGCTCGGCGTGGAGGAGACCGAGACGCCCCCGTCCACCGAGGAGGAGCTCTCCGACCCGAGCGCCCGGTACTACGACCGGAGCGCCTGGTACAGCGTCTCCGACACCATTTTCGGTGTGAAGGTCACGACCGTGAAGATCGGCATCAACTACCGTACGACCAAGACCCGGGTCGTCAAGGTGTACAGCGGCTGGGCCTCGCACCGGAACTACGTGCCGTTCGCCGACTTCTCCCACGGCCCGGTCAAGGAGTGGATCTCCGCCGACCCGGCGAACAACGCGACCGCCGAGACGGTCTGGCAGGGCGAGTGGGCCGGCGTCGACTGGGACGCCCGCGAGCGCATCTGGGCCGACCAGAGCGGCTTCAAGGGCGGCTACCTGAAGTAAGCACGGACTCCGGCCGGCCGCACCGAGTGGAAACACACAGTGCGGCCGGCACGGTCGGTTCCCAGGAATTCCTGCCACTCGTCGGCAAGCCATTCTTTTCATTATCCGTTTCCCACACCAATAGATCCGCGATCCGCCCGTCTTTTTCTCGTCGCCACATCCTCGGCCGGGAATCGCGACTCGGCGACCGCTCTTTTGTCACCGCTTCGCCGGGGCCGGGGGGATGCCGTTCCCGCCCACTCATGGAATGGTGGCCGCCTGCGAGGTCACGCCGGTTAACCTGGTGGCATGCCTCGCTACGAGTACCGCTGCCGGACCTGCGGCGACACGTTCGAACTCAGCCGTCCCATGGCCGAGTCCTCCGACCCCGCGGCCTGCCCTTCCGGTCATGACGACACGGTGAAGCTCCTCTCCACGGTCGCGGTCGGCGGCTCCGCCTCCTCCCCGGCACCGGCGCCCCGCTCGGGCGGTGGCGGTGGGGGCGGCTGCTGCGGAGGCGGCTGCTGCGGCTGACGCGCGCAGCCCGGGTTTCCTCAGCAGTCCTTCAGCTTCGGTTTCCTAGCGTGGTGGCATGACAGCCATCGCAGCGGACGCCGGGCCGCAGTGGGTCAACGACCTGATGGACGCGCTGGGCGCGCCGGGTGCCGGTCTCGCCATCGCCCTGGAGAACCTGTTCCCGCCGCTGCCCAGCGAAGTGATCCTGCCGCTGGCCGGGTTCGCCGCGAGCAGCGGCCGGATGAGTCTGCTCGCCGTCCTGCTGTGGACGACGGCCGGCTCGGTGCTCGGTGCGCTCGCGCTGTACGGGGTCGGCGCGCTGCTCGGCCGTGACCGGACGGTGGCGATCGCGGCCCGGCTGCCGCTCGTGAAGGTCGCGGACATCGAGAAGACCGAGGCGTGGTTCCTCAAGCACGGCACCAAGGCCGTGTTCTTCGGCCGGATGATCCCGATCTTCCGGAGCCTGATCTCCGTGCCGGCGGGTGTCGAGCGCATGCGCCTGCCGGTGTTCCTGGGCCTGACCACCCTGGGCAGCGCCCTCTGGAACACGGCGTTCGTGCTCGCGGGCTACTTCCTCGGCGCGAACTGGCACCAGGTCTCGGACATCGTCTCCGCCTACTCGAAGGTGGTGCTCGCGGTGGCGGTGGTAGCGGTCCTGGTGTTCATCGCCCTCAGGCTGCTGCGACGCCCCGGGGAGACGCGCCCTCAAGGGGCGCGGGGAACCGCGCGAACGGCCACGACGGCGCCGCACCCGCACGACGATCAGGACACCCGAGTCCTCAGGCGCCCCGTACTGCCCCCAGAAGCTCCCGCAGGATCCGCTCCCCGGCGAGGACACCCCGGTCGGGAAGCACCCTGATCGAGGGAGCCGTGAAGCCGGTGTCGGCCAGCTCCCCGTGACCGGGCCGCCAGCCCTGGTCCGCCGCGAGGAGCAGGTCGGTATCGAGCAGGGAGTCACCCGCGGCGAGCGTGAGATCGGCCCCGGTCCGCCGGGCGACCTCGCGCATCGCCGCGCTCTTGGTGAGCGGCTTGGGAACGGCGTAGATCTTGCGGCCCTGGAGGGACACGGTCCAGCCGCGGTTCTCCGCCCACACCGCGAGTTCCTTCACCCAGTCCTCGTCGAGCAGCTCGCGCTCGACGACCAGGTAGGCGAAGAGGTCGTCGGCGACGCGGTGCTTGCGCACCCAGACCGGGTCGGCCGCCCTCAGCAGGTGCTCCTGCACCTCGGCGAGGGGAGCGCACTGGTCGGCCAGCCGTGCGGTCACCCGCGCGTGCCAGTCGGGGTCGGACACACCGTCCACCAGCAGGTGGCCGCCGTTCGCGCAGATCGCGTACGTGGGCGTGGGACCCGGCAGGTTGATGCGCAGGTACTGCTTGCGCGTCCGCGTGGTCGTGGGCACGAACACCGCCGCGTCGCCCAGGTCGGTGAGCAGCCGGGCAGCCGTCTCCGTCATGTACGACAGCGGCTTGCTCTCGTGCACCTCCACGCACAGCAGCCGGGGCGCCCGGGCGTCCGGCATGGTCAGGGCCAGGGCCGCGGCGGAGTAGATCAGGGTGCGGTCGAGGTCGCTGGCGACGAGTGCGGGCATCAGAGGGCCACCGCCTTGCCGTCGGCGCCGGTGGCGCCCCGGGTGTACTTGGGGTGGATCAGGCCGACGCAGGTGTAGGGCAGTCCGTCGACCTCCTCGACGGGCACGCCGCGCTGCTCGGCGAGCAGACGCACGTGGTCGAGGTCGCTGCCCGCCCCGGCGCGTGCCAGGACCTTCCAGGGCACGCGGCGCAGCAGCACCCGGGTGGTCTCGCCGACGCCGGGCTTGACGAGGTTCACGTCGTGGATGCCGTACTCCTCGCTGATGCGCTCGACGGCGGCCCAGCCCTCCCACGTGGGCGAGCGGTCGGCCGCGAGCAGTTCCTTGACCTGGGCTCCGGCCGCGTCGGCGACCTCGGGGAAGCGTGCGGAAACAGCGTCGAGGAAGGCCACCGAGACGTCGGTGGCGGCGAGTTCGCGGTAGAACTTCGCGCCGTGGAAGTCGTGCGGGCCGACCAGGTCGGCGCGGAGCACGGTCCGTGAGATCAGGCCGGAGACGGTGGAGTTGAGGCAGGCCGAGGGGATGAGGAAGTCCTCGCGGGTGCCGTAGGTCCGCACGCAGGACCCCGGGTCGGCCAGGACCGCGATCTCGGGGCTGAAGCCGGTGACGCCGTCGGACTTCTCGAACTCCTCCAGGGCCTGGGCGAGTTCGCGGGTGATGGCGCCCTTGCCGGTCCAGCCGTCGACGAAGACGACGTCCCGGGGGTCGTGGTGCTCGGCGAGCCAGCGCAGGGCGTTGGCGTCGATGCCCCGGCCGCGGACGATCGACACGGCGTAGTGCGGCAGGTCGAGGCCGTGCCGGTGCTGGGCCCAGCGGCGCATGAGGATGCCGACGGGGGTGCCGGCGCGGGCCAGGGAGACCAGCACGGGGCGCGGGGACCGCTCGGCGAGGACCGTCTCGGTGACGACGCCGACCGCCTGGGCGATCCGGGCCGCCGAGTCCTTCAGCGCGGCGTGGAACAGTTCCTGGTACTGCTCGCTCGGCTGGTACTCCACGGGCAGCGACTCGGCGTAGTGGGCGCCGCCGCTCTGGATCGCCTCCTCGCGTTCCTCGGTCGGCGCCTCCAGCGTCACGTCCGAGAGGTCCTGGAGCAGCCAGCCGACCTCCTCGGGCGCGTACGAGGAGAAGTCGGGGCCGCGGAGGGGCTCGGGCAGCATGCGGGGCCTTTCAGGGGCGTACGACGGTACGACGGCGAGGAGGACCTCGGGGGTGTGCGCGGCGAGCCGGGCCAGCAGGCCGCCGGGCGCGTGCAGCGCGGGGGTGTCCGCGGCCGAGTCGACCACCACGACCACGGCGTCGAATCCGGCGCCCGCGACGTTGTAGGCGTACCGCTCGCCGGGGCCGTCGGCGGGGTCGTCGTGGGCGGGGAAGGCGAGGCGGGTGCGTATCGCGTAGCCGGGGTCGTCGACGGCGAGGACGGGTGAGCGGGTGGTGGTCGAGTAACGGACCTCGAGGTCGGTGTCGCGCTCCAGCTCGCGGGCGAGCCGGAGGGGGGCGTACATCAGCTCCTCGAAGCCGAGGATGTGCACGCGGCGGGCCTGGTCGGGCAGGGCGTGCGCCAGACGGCGGGCCATCGCCGGGAGCGCGGCCTCCAGGCCTTCCCGATGGGCGGGGGTGAAACCGTGTCGTCCGCCGTCCGGCAGGCCGGCGGGCCAGCGCAGGTCTATGCGCTTGTATTCCGGCCGCGCTCCGGTGGGGGCTGTGCGCGCAGTTCCCCGCGCCCCTGAAAGGGACGCCTCGGCCACGCCCTCAAGGGGCGCGGGGAACTGCGCGAACGGCCCCGACGCAGCCGCAGACGACGAATCACCGGTCGCGGCACTCTCTGCCTCGTACCGCGCCACCAGCTCCCGCCCCTTCTCCAGGACCCCCTCGGGCAGCCGCACAGTCCCAGAAGCCGCCGTGACCAGGTCGACCCGGGCCCCGATCTCCTCGGCGAATTCCGCGAGGCGCCCCGCATCCGCAGCGGACCGCATGTCCACCAGCGCCACGACGACATACCGCCGCCGCGGATACCGCGCGTGAAGATCACGGACAGTGTTCAGCACCGTGTTGCCCGTGGAGAACTCGTCGTCGACCAGGACCAGCGGCCCGTCGCCCGCGAGCAGCGCGGGATCCTCCGGCAGCAGCAGGTGCGAGGTCGCATGCGAGTGGGACTCCTCGAAGCCGCCGGCCGGGTCGAGACCGGCGACCGGGCGGCGGGTGGAGTGCAGGTAGGGGGCGAGACCCAGCCCGTCGGCGACACAGTGGCCGAGGCCGGTCGCGGTCTCCGCGTAGCCGAGGACGACGGCCCTGCGGGCCTCCTCGTCGCCCAGCAGCTCACGCACCCGGCGGCCGAGCTCCCAGCCGTAGCCGTACACGACGGACGGCGACTGCGGCACGTGCTTGCCCAGCACGTTCGACACGAGCAGATGGGCCCGCTTGGGGTTGCGGCGCAGCGCCAGCCCCAGCAGGCCGGTCAGCCCCTCGTCGCCGACGAGCTCGACGCCGAGCCGCTCGGCGACCCAGTCGCCGGACCAGACGCCGACGTCCGCGTCGCGCACCTCAGGGTGCTCCCCCTGGTTCACTGCCTTCCCCGCCTTCTCCGCCTTCTCCATGAACCCTTCGACATCCTCGGAAGCCTACGGTCGGCCGGGCAGGCCCGCGGCGAGCAGTTCCACGAAGCCGATGTCCTGGTTCGCCACGCCGAACACCTCGGCACGCAGCAGGGTCCGCTCGGCCCAGGCCCGGTGCGGCTTCACCTCGTTCATCTTGTTCGTGTACGCCGATCTCAGCACACCCCCGCCGCCGCGCTCGGGGCGCAGGATGTCCTGGGCGTCCGAGAACTCCTCGTGGCTGACGACCGACAGGGCGTGCACCGGCAGCACGTGCGAGGGGTGGATGCAGGTCTTGCCCAGCAGCCCGTTGGCGTGGTCCAGGGAGATCTCCCTCAGCAGGCCGTCCATGGCGTGCTCGATCAGCTTCTCGCGCAGTTCGGCGGCCTGCACCTCCAGGAAGGGGCTCTGCCGCAGCAGCGGCTTGAACATGCGCTCCTGGACCCGGAAGTACTCCCACACCGGCCCGGTGACGGTGAAGCCGGTGCCGTCGGCGCGGCCCAGCATGTTCACCACGTCGGAGATGACGGAGGCGACGATCTGCACGTCGTAGGCCGTCATGTCGGGGCCCCTGCGCAGCCCGTAGGAGGAGCAGAAATCGGTCACGCCGAGGCGCAGGGCCAGGACGCGGTCGCGGTACTTGTCGACCGCGCGGGAGATGCCCTCGAGGGTCTCCATACGCGACTCCCGGTAGAGCAGCTCCGGGGACTCCAGCACGGGCATGGCGAAAAGGCGACGGCCGCTTTCGGCCTCGGCGGTGGCGAGGGCCTCCAGGAAGGGGATGCCGCGTTCCTCGGTGAACTTGGGCAGGACGAAACCGGACAGCCGGCGGACGGCGGGTCCGAGGCGTCGCACCAGGTCGGGTATCTGCTCGGGGACGCGGACGCGGATGAACAGCAGGGGCAGATCGGCGTCCGCGCGGTCGTCGAGGGCCGTGAACTGGCGGACCAGGTTCTCCTCGCCGGGGCCGACGTCCGCGTCGTCGATCGAGTCCTCCAGGCACAGCACCATCGAAACCACACCGCGCGCGGCCTGCTTGAGGACGTCGTCGGCCAGGCGCGGCCGGGTGGCGGGGCTGTACAGCGTGGCGCCCAGGGCGACCGAGAGCAGCCGGGCCGGGGAGTCCGGGGTGAAGGCGCTCGGCTGGCGGAAGAAGAGACGCTTCCGGACCTCAGGGGCGACGTGCCCGAAATGACGCATAAAACTCCCCCGTGGTGATGATGCGGCCTGCGAATCGACGAAAGGTGGCCGGTAATAGTACGTAGATGTCCATGTCACAGGTTCCCATGAGGCATGAATTTCAGGTAACACGGGCAATCACAGCCAGTACCCGGCCATGACGACGGTAGTCCGCCACGGTCGTCGGCGCCGCTCGTGACCGCGGCCCCCCGCGTTGTCGTGAGCAGGACCGAGAAGGCAGGATGACCGCATGACGCACGCGATGCTGAAGGGGTCGAACGTCCCTCTGGAAGCCACCACGGTGCGGGCCGTGCTGCGCTGGACACCCGGGCAGGGGGTTCCGGACGTCGATGCCTCCGCGCTGCTCCTCGGCCCCGACGGTCGTGTGCGCTCCGACGAGGACTTCGTCTTCTACAACCAGCCCCGGCACCCGGCCGGGAAGGTGTGGCGGCTCGGCAAGAAGCGGGTCGCCGAGGGCCTCACCGACACGATCCAGACAGACCTCACCGGTGTCGAGTCGGAGGTCAGCCGGATTCTGCTGGTCGCATCGGCGGACGGCGTGACGTTCGACCGCGTACAGGCGCTGCGCATTCTGCTGTACGACGCGGCGGGCACCGGCGCCGAGGCACTGGCGTACTTCGACGTCAAGCCGGAGACGGGCGAGGAGACCGCGCTGATCTGCGGCGAGCTGTACCGGCGCGGGGAGGGCTGGAAGTTCCGGGCGCTGGGCGAGGGCTACTCGAACGGGCTGAAGGGGCTCGCGACCGACTTCGGCATCTCGGTGGACGAGTCGGAGGCCCTGGAGGAGCCGACCACGACGGTCCCCGCGCCTCCCACCACGAACACGCCCGCGCAGCCGACGACCGGCGGCCCCGCGCAGACGCCCGAGGTCTCCGTGCCGCTGCCCCCGGAGCAGCCGAACGCGGTCCCCACGCAGCCCGGCTACGGGTATCCGCAGCAGCCGCCGGCCACGCAGCCCGCCTACGGCTACCCGCAGCCCACGAGCCGTCCCGCCTACGGCTACCCGCAGGCGCCGGCCACAACGGGCGCGGCGGCGGCACAGACCGGCTACGGCTACCCGCCGGCGGCCACCACGGCCCCCGACCCGGACTTCCGCCTGCCCCCGCAGGGCCCGCAGTTCATCGGCCGCTAGGTCGTGGCCGCCCCGGCGTTCTCCGGGGCTCACCGGTCAGCGGTCGACCTTCGTCTTGTAGCCCCGCCCCCACTGCAGTCCCCACCCGTACAGCCGGTCCAGCTCGGCCTGGAAGCCGTAGACGAACTTCGCCTCGCGGCGCACCACGATCTCGTCCTTCACCTTCTCGATCATGACGACGGCGCAGGAGCGGGCCTGCGGCTGGCGTTCGTCGAGGTGGATCTCGATCCGCGGGCCGCTGCTCGGATAGAGCGTGACGCTCGCGTGCGTACGGTCGAAGGCGGGTGTCTGGTCGTAGATGTAGACGAAGACCAGCAGCCGCTTGATGCTGTCGCGGTGGTCGAGGTTGATGTACATCGTCTCGCCCGATCCGGAGCCGAACCGGTCGTCGCCGCTGAGCTTGACGTACGGCGGGGCGTTGACGTCGCCGTAGTAGCCGCCGAGGGGCTGCACGACGCCCTTGCTGCCGTCCTGGAGTTCGTAGAGGCAGCCGAGGTCGAGGTCGACGTTGACCATGCTCTGGCTGTGGCCGACGACCTCGGGGGGCTTGAGGGCCCGGAAGGGATGGCGCAGCAGGCTCTCGCGCTGGTTGCCGCCGATGTCGGACGTGCGCATCCGCCAGCTGAGATTGACGCGCAGATGGCCGTTCGCGGCGTCCTGCTTGGTGAGCGATATCTGCGCGCGCCGCTTGGTCAGCTCGATCGCGTTGGTCGCCGCGTGGCCGGTGTCGAACTGCACATCGCCACGCCGGAGTCCGTCGAACAGGCCCATTCCGCCCCCACGTTCACTCGGGAGACCGCAGGTCACCGCCGTACCCACGGTCCATGAAGACCGGCGGGGCGGTCACCGAGGAGTCCTCGGTGACCGCCCCGCACAGAGCGTTCCTCGCGCGCAGGGGTGTCACACCCCGGACGAGACCTCAGTCTTCTCGCCCGAGCCGGCATTTCCCTCGGCCGCCGCGAGCGCCTTGTTGCGGCGGACGGAGGACCAGAAGGAGGCGGCGATCAGGACGACGCCGATGAGGCCGGTGATGATCTCGTTGATCTCGTACCGGATGGTGACGAGCAGGATCGCGGCGAGCGCGCCGATGGCGTAGTGCGCGCCGTGCTCCAGGTAGACGTAGTCGTCGAGGGTGCCCTGACGGACCAGGTAGACGGTCAGCGACCGGACGTACATGGCGCCGATGCCGAGGCCGAGGGCCATCAGGACGATGTCGTTGGTGATGGCGAAGGCGCCGATCACGCCGTCGAAGGAGAAGGACGCGTCCAGGACCTCGAGGTAGAGGAACATGAAGAACGCGGCCTTGCCGGCCACGACCACCGCGGACTTGGGCTTGCCCTCGCGAGCGGCCTTCTCCTCGGCCTCGTGCTCGCGCTCCTCCTCCTCTTCGAGCTTGTCCTCGAAGTAGCCGGAGAGGCCGCCGACGATCATGTAGGTGATCAGACCGCCGATGCCGGAGAGCAGAACGGTCTCCGCCTTGTCGACGTGGGTGCCGCCGTGCTGGTGGGCGTGGGTCGCGAAGGTCATCGCCGAGATCAGCAGGACGATCAGCGCGATGCAGACCGACAGCATGTCGACCTTGCCGAGCTTGGCCAGCGGGCGCTCCAGCCAGCCGAGCCACTTGATGTCCCGGTCCTCGAAGATGAAGTCGAGGAAGATCATCAGCAGGAACATGCCACCGAACGCGGCGATCGCCGGGTGCGCGTCGGTGACCAGCTGCTGGTACTGGTCCTTGTCGGTGAGCGCGAGATCGACGGCCTCGATCGGCCCGAGCTGTGCGCTGATCGCGACGATCACGACCGGGAAGATCAGCCGCATGCCGAAGACGGCGATCAGAATGCCGATCGTGAGGAAGATCTTCTGCCAGAAGGCACTCATCTTCTTCAGGATTCCGGCGTTGACCACCGCATTGTCGAAGGACAGCGAGATCTCGAGGACGGACAGGATCGCAACGACGCCGAACGCGGTCCACCCTCCGTAGAAGACCGCTGCGACCAGGCCGAGCGCGGTGACCGCGAACGACCACCCGAAGGTTTTCAGAACCACTGGCTACCCAATCGTGTGTGTACGGGGCTCCCCCGCGCCGTACCCGGCTTTACGAAACTTTGAAGCCGAAGTCTAGTCGTCCCCCCTCAGCACCCCAGTGGGCCCCGGTTTTTGCTCATAACGCGTTATGAGACGTTGACCCCGAAGTCCAGCGCGATGCCGCGCAGGCCCGACGCGTACCCCTGCCCGACGGCCCTGAACTTCCATTCGCCCTGATAGCGATAGAGCTCCCCGAAGATCATCGCGGTCTCCGTGGAGGCGTCCTCGCTCAGGTCGTAGCGGGCGAGCTCCTGGCCGTCGGCCTGGTTGGCCACCCGGATGAAGGCGTTGCTGACCTGGCCGAAGGTCTGGCCACGCTCGTCGGCCATGTGGATCGAGACGGGGAACACGATCTTGTCGCACTGCGGCGGCACCTTGGAGAGGTCGATCAGGAGCGACTCGTCGTCGCCGTCGCCCTCGCCGGTGAGGTTGTCACCGGTGTGCTCGACCGAGCCGTCCGGGCTCTTGAGCTGGTTGTAGAAGACGAACCACTCGTCCCCGAGCACGCGCCCGTTGCTGCACATCAGGGCGCTGGCGTCGAGGTCGAAGGGCGCTCCGGTGGTGGAGCGCGCGTCCCAGCCGAGCCCGACCAGCACCTGAGTGAGGTTGGGTGCGGCCTTGGACAGGGAGACATTGCCCCCCTTGGCGAGCGTGACGCCCATGTTGCTGTCCCTCCCCTTGGGGCCACAGGCCCGGTGGTGTCACTGAGGTGGTCCTGCACGTCCGGCGCCGCACGTAAACCGTGCGGCGCCGGACAAGAAGACCTCAGGGCCCTGTCGTCAGGGCCCTTCGGTGGTGGTTCAGACGTTCACGCCGAAGTCCTGCGCGATGCCGCGCAGGCCCGAGGCGTAGCCCTGGCCGATGGCGCGGAACTTCCACTCCGCGCCGTGCCGGTAGAGCTCTCCGAAGACCATGGCGGTCTCGGTGGAGGCGTCCTCACTCAGGTCGTACCGGGCGATCTCGGCGCCGCCCGCCTGGTTCACGACGCGGATGAACGCGTTGCGCACCTGGCCGAAGGACTGCTGACGGGTCTCGGCGTCGTAGATCGAGACCGGGAAGACGATCTTTTCCACGTCGGCCGGGACGGTGGCGAGGTCCACCTTGATCTGTTCGTCGTCGCCCTCGCCCTCACCGGTGAGGTTGTCACCGGTGTGCTCCACGGAGCCGTCCGGGGTCTTGAGGTTGTTGAAGAAGATGAAGTGCTGGTCGTTGCCGACCTTGCCGGAGTTGTTCAGCAGCAGCGCGCTGGCGTCCAGGTCGAAGTCCGTGCCGGTCGTGGTGCGGACGTCCCACCCCAGACCGATGATGACCGCGGTCAGGCCCGGCGCCTCCTTGGTCAGCGATACGTTGCCGCCCTTGCTGAGGCTGACTCCCACGAGTCCTCCATTGGTGTCCAGGGGCGGGATGCCCCATTGTGCTCGGATGTCGGATCAACGAGTCGATCCTAGTGACGGGTTCCCGCCGCTCGCAGGCCCTGAAGCCGAGAAATCGGCGGGTGTCGGGCGTGTGCCGCCCGACCGGCGTCACAGGGAGTCGAGCGCCTTCACGTAGTCGTTGAGGTCGCGCGCGTCGGGCAGGCCGTTGACGACGGTCCACCGCACGACGCCCTCCTTGTCGATGACGAAGGTGCCGCGCACCGCGCAGCCCTTGTCCTCGTCGAAGACGCCGTAGGCGCGCGAGACGTTGCCGTGCGGCCAGAAGTCCGACAGCAGCGGATACTCCAGGTTCTCCTGCTCGGCGAAGACGCGCAGGGTGTGGATGGAGTCGTTGGAGACGGCGAGCACCTGGGTGTCGCGGTCGGAGAACTGCGGCAGGTGGTCGCGCAGCTCGCACAGCTCGCCGGTGCACACGCCGGTGAAGGCGAACGGGTAGAAGAGCAGCACCACGTTCTTGCGGCCCCGGAAGTCCGACAGCCGCACGGCCGCGCCGTGGTTGTCCTTGAGCTCGAAGTCGGGGGCCTTCTCGCCGGCCTGGATCGCCATCGCTGTGGGTGTCCCTTCGTGGGGCTTTTCGGGTGACACCACCCTACGCAGACACCGGCACAGGCCGAGGGGCGGGCCGACCGACGCCGACCCGCCCCGCCGTACGACTAACGCTTGGACTTCGCGGCCTTGGGCGTCGCCAGCCGGCTGCCGCTCCAGTCCTTGCCGACACTGACGCTCTTGGACGCCGTCAGACCCGCCGTGGTGGCGGCTTCCGAGATGTCGCTCGGCTCCACGTACCCCGAACGGCCGGTCTTCGGCGTCAGGAGCAGGATCGCGCCGCCCTCTTCGATGTACGTGGTGGCATCCACCAGCGCATCCGTCAGGTCGCCGTCGTCGTCACGGAACCACAGCACAACGGCATCGGCCACGTCGTCGTAGTCCTCGTCCACCAGGTCGGCCTCGATGATGCCCTCGATGGCCTTGCGGAGCTCCTGGTCCACGTCGTCGTCGTAGCCGATCTCCTGGACCACCTGCCCGGGCTGGAACCCCAGCCTGGCGGCAGGGTTCGTCCGCTCCTCCGCGTGGTCCGCGGTCGCGCTCACGGGTTGCCTCCTGATCATGTCTTGGGAATAACTCAGCCACGCGCGTGCGCGAAGCATTGGCCGTAGTCCACACGGGCGGGGCGGATCGCGCAAGTACCCGGCCGTTCAGACCGCCGAAACGGTGACGATCCTGGCGGTGTCACCGCAACTCCAGGCACACCATCATGGTCCCAGGTGACACACACCACACCTTTCTGCCCCGTTTGGGCGTTTGGGAATCGTCTGTGGGTACGAGACTCGAAGGTATTCGCCCCATACGTCACGGAGTCGATCTCACGTCTGGGTTACCGCTCGGTAGAGATGACGTTTCCCGGCCCTGAGGTGGACCATGGACAGCGGCGCGCCCCCCAGCGACGACGCCCCGGCGACGACAGCGAAACAGCGGCCCTCGCAGGCCCTCTGACAGGTAAGGAACAGCGTGGCTTCCGCATCCGATCGCAACCCGATCATCATTGGCGGCCTTCCGAGTCAGGTTCCTGACTTCGATCCCGAAGAGACCCAGGAATGGCTCGACTCCCTCGACGCCGCCGTCGACGAACGCGGCCGGGAGCGGGCCCGCTACCTGATGCTGCGGCTGATCGAGCGGGCCCGCGAGAAGCGCGTGGCCGTGCCCGAGATGCGCAGCACGGACTACGTGAACACCATCCCGACCAAGAGCGAGCCGTTCTTCCCGGGCAACGAGGACATCGAGCGCAAGGTCCTCAACGCCACCCGGTGGAACGCCGCGGTGATGGTCTCCCGGGCCCAGCGCCCGGGCATCGGCGTCGGCGGCCACATCGCCACGTTCGCGTCCTCCGCGTCCCTCTACGACGTCGGCTTCAACCACTTCTTCCGCGGCAAGGACGACGGCCTCGGCGGCGACCAGGTCTTCTTCCAGGGGCACGCCTCGCCGGGCATCTACGCCCGCGCGTTCCTGCTGGACCGGCTCAGCGAGCAGCACCTGGACGGCTTCCGCCAGGAGAAGTCCAAGGCCCCGCACGCGCTGTCGTCGTACCCGCACCCGCGGTCGATGCCGGACTTCTGGGAGTTCCCGACGGTGTCGATGGGCCTCGGCCCGATCGGCGCGATCTACCAGGCGCGGATGAACCGCTACATGGAGGCGCGCGGGATCGCCGACACCTCCAAGTCACACGTGTGGGCGTTCCTCGGCGACGGCGAGATGGACGAACCGGAGTCGCTGGGCCAGCTGTCCATCGCCGCCCGCGAGGGCCTGGACAACCTCACGTTCGTCGTCAACTGCAACCTGCAGCGCCTCGACGGCCCGGTGCGCGGCAACGGCAAGATCATCCAGGAGCTGGAGTCGATCTTCCGCGGCGCCGGCTGGAACGTGATCAAGCTGGTCTGGGACCGCAGCTGGGACCCGCTGCTCGCCCAGGACCGCGACGGCGTGCTGGTCAACCGGATGAACACCACGCCGGACGGACAGTTCCAGACGTACGCCACGGAGACCGGTGCGTACATCCGCGACCACTTCTTCGGTGACGACCACCGGCTGCGGGCGATGGTCGAGGGCATGACCGACGACCAGATCCTGCACCTGGGCCGTGGCGGCCACGACCACCGGAAGATCTTCGCGGCGTACAAGGCGGCCGTGGAGCACAAGGGCCAGCCGACGGTGATCCTCGCCAAGACGATCAAGGGCTGGACGCTGGGCCCGAACTTCGAGGGCCGCAACGCCACGCACCAGATGAAGAAGCTGACGGTCGACGACCTCAAGCGCTTCCGCGACCGTCTGCACCTGCCGATCCCGGACAAGGAGCTGGAGTCCGGCGTGCCGCCGTACTACCACCCGGGCCGGGACTCGGAGGAGATCCAGTACATGCACGACCGCCGCAAGAGTCTCGGCGGGTACGTCCCCACGCGCGTGGTGCGCTCCAAGCCGCTGGCGCTGCCCGAGGACAAGACGTACGCGACCGTGAAGAAGGGCTCGGGCCAGCAGTCCATCGCGACGACCATGGCCTTCGTCCGACTCCTGAAGGACCTCATGCGGGACAAGGAGATCGGCAAGCGGTTCGTACTGATCGCGCCGGACGAGTACCGCACGTTCGGCATGGACTCGTTCTTCCCGAGTGCGAAGATCTACAACCCGCTCGGCCAGCAGTACGAGTCGGTCGACCGCGACCTCCTGCTCGCCTACAAGGAGTCGCCGAACGGCCAGATGCTCCACGACGGCATCTCGGAGGCGGGCTGCACGGCGTCGCTGATCGCCGCCGGCTCGGCCTACGCCACGCACGGCGAGCCGCTCATCCCGGTCTACGTCTTCTACTCGATGTTCGGTTTCCAGCGCACCGGCGACCAGTTCTGGCAGATGTCCGACCAGCTGTCGCGCGGTTTCGTCCTGGGAGCGACCGCCGGCCGGACGACCCTGACCGGTGAGGGCCTCCAGCACGCGGACGGCCACTCCCAGCTGCTGGCGTCCACGAACCCGGGGTGTGTGGCGTACGACCCGGCGTTCGGCTTCGAGATCGCCCACATCGTCAAGGACGGCCTGCGCCGGATGTACGGCGGCTCCGAGGAGCACCCGCACGGCGAGGACGTCTTCTACTACCTGACCGTCTACAACGAGCCGATCCAGCACCCCGCCGAGCCCGAGAACGTGGACGTCGACGGCATCCTCAAGGGCCTCTACCGGTTCAGTGAGGGCACGGCCGGATCGATCCCGGCGCAGATCCTGGCGTCCGGTGTCGCGCTCCCCTGGGCGATCGAGGCGCAGAAGGTCCTGGCCGAGGACTGGAACGTCAAGGCGGACGTCTGGTCGGCGACCTCCTGGAACGAGCTGCGGCGCGAGGCCGTGGCCTGTGAGGAGCACAACCTGCTGCACCCCGAGGAGGAGCAGCGGGTGCCGTACGTGACGCGCAAGCTCGCGGACGCCCAGGGGCCGGTCGTGGCCGTGTCCGACTGGATGCGGGCGGTCCCGGACCAGATCGCGCGCTGGGTGCCGCAGACGTACCAGTCGCTCGGCGCCGACGGCTTCGGCTTCGCCGACACGCGGGGCGCCGCCCGGCGGTTCTTCCACATCGACGCGCAGTCGATCGTGGTGGGAGTGCTGACCGAGCTGGCCCGTGAGGGCAAGGTCGACCGCTCCGTGCTGAAGCAGGCCATCGACCGCTACCAGCTGCTCGACGTGACGGCCGCCGACCCGGGGGCCGCGGGCGGCGACGCGTAACGGGACGCGGGCGGTTTCCGTGGGGCGGCACTCTCATGGGTGCCGCCCCACGCATTCCCTACCATGCCTCCATGACGCTCCCGGTGACCGCCCCGACCACTCTGGCCCGATGGGAACGGCGCACCCAGGGCCCGCTGCTGGCGCTGGCCGTGCTCTTCGCGATCGCCTACGCCATACCGATCGTGGCCCCCAGGGCTCCGCAGGAGCTGCTCACCGCATGCCATGTCACCAACTGGGTGGTGTGGGCCGCTTTCGCCGCGGACTACCTGGTCCGCCTGTGGCTGGCCGAGGACCGGCTGCGGTTCGTGCGCGGCAATCCGCTGGCGCTGCTGGCCGTGGTGCTGCCCCTGGCGCAGCCGCTGCGGCTGCTGAAGCTGGTGTCGATGCTGTTCCTCGCCGGGCAGCGGGCGCGGATGGCGTCGCAGGTGAGGGTCACCACGTACGTCGCGGGGTCGTGCCTGGGGCTGCTCGTCTTCGGCGCGCTGGCCGTGCTCGAGGTGGAACGGGACGAGCCCGGTGCCTCCATCCACACCCTGGGGGACGCGGTCTGGTGGGCGTTCACCACGATGACCACCGTGGGGTACGGGGACATGGCGCCGACCACCGGCCTGGGCCGGATGCTGGCGGTCGGGCTGATGCTGTCCGGGATCGCGCTGCTCGGTGTGGTGACGGCGAACATCGCCGCCTGGTTCATCGCCCGGTTCGAGAAGGACGACGTCGAGGAGCGGCGGCAGACCGAGGCGATTCGGGAGCTGACGGAGGAGGTGCGGGCGCTGCGGGGGGAGTTGGCAAAGCTCAAGGGGGCCGGGGCGGAGCGATGAGAGGGCCCCCGGCCGGGTGGCCGGGGGCTCTTCCCACACTCTTCACCCGGGTCAGAACATGCCGATGCCCGGCGTGGCCGCTCCCGACAGCCAGATGATGGCCAGGAGCGTGTCGATGGCGCCCAGAACCAGGGCGATCACGGCCGCGGTGGGGCGGGACCCCGACCAGGTGCGGCCCATGGCGAGCCAGCCGCAGACCATCGCGGCGGGACCGAGGACGATCCCCAGCACGAAGAAGCCCGCGACGGCACAGATGACTCCGATGAGTCCGAGCGTCGCGCGATCCGTCCCGGCCCGTGACCACGTCCGGCCACGTGAGCGGGGGTGCCTGCGCGTACCGTGTCCGAAGCTCGCCATCATCGACTCCCGTGAACCCTCGATCGGTTGGGGTTTTCTTCGGGTATGACATGGCGGGTACCCCGTCGGTGCGCGTTAATCCCGCTGCCTGCGCGCCACCCCCCTCCGGCAGCGCGCCGCAGCGTCCATCCTCCATGCCCTGCGGAGGACTTGACCCACTGTGACCTGTGGCACGTGCCGGAGGGGAGGGTTCGGCGGCCCTGTTCACTCTGATGAGGGAACGGACCGCCGGGGACCGTCAGATGTGCGCCGCGCCCGCGCCGGCTTCCGCGTTCTCACCGCGCTTGGTGAGGAAGGCGACCAGCACCGCCACCACGGCGACCCCGGCCGCGACGAGCGAGGCCGCGCTCATGCCCGAGATGAACGTGTCGTGGGCGACGCCCGTGATCTTCGCGGCGATCGCGTCCGGCGTGCCCGGCGCCACCGGCGGGACACCCACCTGGACCGCCTCGGAGGCCTGGTGCTCCTGCTCCGGCGTGAGCGGCGGGAGGCCCGCCTTCTGCCAGTTGCCGGCCAGGTCGCTGTTGACCTTGGACGCCATGACGGCGCCCAGCACGGCCGTACCGAGGCTGCCGCCGATCTGCATGGCGGCCTGCTGCAGGCCGCCCGCGACGCCCGAGAGCTCCATCGGAGCGTTGCCGACGATGACTTCGGTGGCGCCGACCATGACCGGCGCGAGGCCGAGGCCCAGCAGGGCGAACCAGAGCGACATGATGGCGCTGCCGGTGTCCGTCTCCAGGGTCGACATCCCGTACATGGCGATCGCGGTGAGCGCCATGCCGCCCGCGAGCGGGACCCGGGGGCCGAGCTTGGTGATCATCGCGCCGGCCAGCGGCGAGCCGACGATCATCATGCCGGTGAGCGGCAGCAGGTGCAGGCCGGCGTCGATCGGGCTCATGCCGTGCACGTTCTGGAGGTAGAACGTCACGAAGAACAGACCGCCCATGAACGCGATGGCCATCAGCACCATCAGCACCACACCGGCGGACAGCGCCACGGAGCGGAACAGCGCGAGCGGGATCAGCGGCTCCTTCACCTTCGTCTCCCAGAAGGCGAAGACCGCGAAGCACAGCACCGAAGCCCCGAGGAACGACAGCGTCTTGACGTCGCCCCAGCCCCACTCGGACGGCGGGGCCTTGATGAGCGCCCACACCAGGCAGAACACGGCGGTCGACAGCAGGGCGATGCCCAGGAGGTCGAAGGAGCGCGGGGCGTTCTCGGCGCGGTGGTCGAGCAGGATCAGCACGCCGAGGACGACGGCGAGGACACCGACCGGCACGTTGATGAAGAACACCGACTGCCAGTTGACGTGCTCGACGAGCACACCGCCGAGGATCGGGCCGCCCGCGGTGGACGCGCCGATGACCATGCCCCAGATGCCGATGGCCATGTTGAGCTTCTCGGCCGGGAACGTCGCCCGCAGCAGGCCGAGCGCGGCCGGCATCAGCAGCGCGCCGAACAGGCCCTGCAGGACGCGGAAGACGACGACGAACGCGATGCTGTCGGACAGGCCGATCGCGCCCGAGGCGGCGGCGAAGCCGACGACGCCGATGAGGAAGGTCTGCCGGTGACCGAAGCGGTCGCCGAGCTTGCCCGCCGTGATCAGGGAGACCGCGAGGGCGAGGAAGTATCCGTTGGTGATCCACTGGACCTCGGCGAAGGTCGCCCCGAGGTCCTTCTGGATGGCCGGGTTGGCTATGGCCACGATGGTGCCGTCGAGGGCCACCATCATGACCCCCACAGCGACGGTGATGAGGGTGAGCCAGGGGTGTCCGCGAAGCCCCTTGCCCGGCGTCGCGTCGGACGGCCCCGCCGGCGCCTTGCCCCCCGACCCCGTCGTGTCGATGGTGGTCTGACTAGTCATACCGGGAGGCTAGTGTCAGCGACTGACAGTTGACAAACAGATTCACCGGCCGGCCTCCGACACGGCATCCCCCGTATAGCCTGAACTGCGCAAACACTTCGGACGGGAGGCCTGACTTGAACCTGCGCGAACGCAAGAAACGGCGCACCCGGGACGCACTGCTGCGGGCCGCGCTGGAACTGTTCGCCACGCGCGGGTACGAGGAGACGACCGTCGACGACATCGCCGCCGCCGTGGACGTCTCGCAGCGCACCTTCTTCCGCTACTTCGCCGGCAAGGAGGAGACGGCCTTCTTCGTGCCGCGCCTCGCGGAGACGCTCGTCGTCGAGGCCCTGCGCACCCGCCCGCCGGACGAGGTGCCGCTGGAGGCGCTGCGCCGGTCCGTGCTGGAGAGCTGGGACGCCATCAACGAGGCCGTCGTGGAACTCGTGCCGCTCGAGCTCCACGTGCGCGTCTACCGGGTGATCGAGTCGACGCCCGCGCTGCTCGCCGCCCACCTGCGGCGGTCGGCGGAGCTGGAGGAGCAGCTCGCGTGCATCATCGCCGAGCGCGAGGGGCTCGACATGAACCTGGACCCCCGGCCGAGGATCGTCGTCGCGCTCTTCAGCGGGGTGATTCGTGTCACCGAACGCTTGTGGTCCGCGGGGGACGACGTCACCCTCGACGGAATGCGCGAACTCACCACGACATACCTGGATCAGGTGGGTCCCGCGCTGGCCGGGAACTGGCGTGCGGAGCGGTCCCCTTAACAGATCCACCGAAACGTGATCCCGGTCACTTGGTTAACGCGAGACCCTCTCGTTCTCCTAGTGTGTCCTTTCAGTGACTTCCTTCGACACCTCCCCGCAGCAACTGAACGTCTGGCGCGCACTGCTCGCGCTGGCCGTCGTGTTCGTGATGCTGGCGACCACCGGCTGGACCGCCCTGCGCAACCAGCGGGGCGCCACGCCGCTCCAAGCCTCGCTCTCCGCCTGGGAGCAGGGCCGGATCGGCGGGCACCGGCTGCCGGACCCGCAGTCCGAGCCGACGAAGCTGGCCCGCTTCTTCTCCACGCTCACCGAGCGGGACCGTTCGACCCTGGTCCGCACGTACCCGCTCGCGGTGGGCAACATGAACGGCGCGCCGGTCGAGCTGCGCTATCGCGCCAACCACCTCGCGCTCGCCAAGGCACGCAAGGTCGAGCGGGAACGCATGCACGACAAGCGCCTCACCGCGGCCGGGCAGCACGAGGCGGGCCGCAGGATGCACCGCTTCGAGGACCTCATGGAGCCGGGCCGGCACATCCTGGCCTTCGACCCGGAGGGTTCGGGCCGGGTGGCGGAGGTCTTCGGTGATCTGCGCACGGCGGAGCGGGTCTCGGTCGTCGTCCCCGGCGTCGACACCAACCTGCTGACCTTCCAGCGCACCCAGCGCAAGTACTCCGCCCCCGTCGGCATGGCCACGTCCCTGTACGCGGCCGAGCGGCAGGTGAGCCCGTCGACCCGGACGGCCGTGATCGCCTGGGCCGACTACACGGCGCCGAGCGGACTCGGTATCGACTCGGCGACGGCGATGCGCGCCGAGGAGGGCGCGGTACGGCTCAACGCGCTGGTGCGGGCGCTGCCGGGCGGTTCGCCGGTCTCCCTGTTCTGCCACAGCTACGGCTCCGTGGTGTGCGGCGTCGCCGCGCACTCCCTGCCGGGCCGGGTGTCCGACATCGCGGTGGCCGGCAGCCCCGGCATGCGCGTGGAGAAGGCAGCCCAGCTGCACACCACGGCCCGGGTGTGGGCGATGCGGGACTCCGACGACTGGATCCAGGACGTGCCCTACCTGGAGGTCGGCGGGCTGGGCCACGGAGCCGATCCGGTGTCCGCGGGGTTCGGCGCGCGGGTGCTGTCGGCGGCGGGCGCGAAGGGTCACGCGGGCTACTTCGAGCCCGGAACGGCAAGTCTGTTCAATTTCGCAGAGATCGGCGTCGGCGCATACCGCTCGGTGCACTGCGCGCACGAAGACGGCGTCTGCCGTACCGGTATGTCCGGCACGGCGGCGGCCTGACGCGCGTAGAGGCGAAGAAGTTGCGGTTTGCTCGGGAGGGGGACGGAGGAGCGCGTGCCGCATACGATGAGCCGCATGGGTGACGTACTGGCCGGATTGCATGCCGCCTGGGAGTTCGAGTCCGACTCCGTGCTCATCCGCTACGAACGGGGGATTCGAACACCGAAGCTCTTCCAGGCCCTCGGGGAACGGCGTGTGCCCCTGGAGGCGATCGCAGGGGTGACCCTGACCCGCGGGAAGCGCGGCACGGTCGTGCTGCGCGTCGAGCCGCGCCCGGGGGCGGACCCGTTGCTGGAGGCGGCCGCCGGGCAGCTGAAGGAGAACGTCGACCCCTACCGGCTGGTGCTGCCCGCCGAGCGCGAGGTCCTCGCGGAGTACTACGCCGACGAACTGCGGGGCCTGCTGACGGAGTCCGGGCCCGCCGACCGGTTCCTCGTGAAGCCGCCCGAGGGGCCGCTGTCGTTCAAGGCGTACGACGGGAAGGCGACCTTCGACGGACGGACCGTGAACTTCCGGTGGTTCTGGACGGGGGCGTCGTCGGCGAAGTGGAAGGCCGGCGACCAGACTTTCCCCGTAGGAGAGCTGAACGGGGTGGAGTGGCGGTCGCCGGAGGTGTTCGAGGGGCATTTGCGGCTTTTGCGCCGGGATGCGGCGGTGCCGGCGCCGACCCAGGCCGATCTGGATCCTGCCGCGGTGGTGTTCGGGCTGGGGTACGGCCCCGTGCACGAGTCGCTGCCGTTCGCTGCCGCGGTGCTGGCCGCTGTGCGGACGTCCAGTCCGGTGCCGGCCGTGCCGGCGGGCGGGCCGCGTCGTGATCCCGCGGACATCGCCGAGCGGATTCGCCACCTGGGTGAGTTGCATCAGGCCGGGTTGGTGACGGATGAGGAGTTTTCGGTCAAAAAGGCCGAGTTGTTGGCGGAGCTTTAGCGTCTGCCAGAACCTCGCCGTGAGCGGGCGCGGGTGCGTGCGTGGTTGATCGCGCAGTTCCCCGCGCCCCCGAGGACGCGCCCCTGAGGGCGCTGCGCTACTCGCGGCCCGCCGAAGTGAACGTCATGTCCGCGTACCGGGTGCCCGCCACCTGGGCCGCTATGCCGTCCAGCAGGTCCAGTTGCTCGTCGGTGAGGACGATCCTGGTCGCCGCCGTGTTCTCCTCCAGCCTGCCGGGCTTGCGGGTGCCCGGGATCGGGACGACCGGGAGGTCGTGGATCGTCGCCTGCTGCTGGACCCAGGCCAGGGCGATCTGACCCAGGGTCGCGTCATGGGCCTTCGCCACCGACCGGATCAGCTCCAGCAGCGTCGCGTTCGCCGTGGCGTTGTCGCCCGTGAAGCGGGGCTGCTGACGGCGGAAGTCACCGGCGGTCAGGTCCTGGTCGGCATCGGTGAAGGAGCCGGTGAGAAAGCCCCGGCCGAGCGGTGAGTACGCGACGAGGGCCACGCCCAGTTCACGGGCCGCGGGGACGACGTGCGTCTCGATGTCACGGCTGAACAGCGACCACTCCGACTGCACGGCGGCGATGGGGTGGACGGCGTGGGCGGCCCGCAGTTCACCGGCCGTGACCTCGCTCAGGCCCAGATGCTTGACCTTGCCCTCGCGGACCAGGTCGGCCATGGTGCCGACGCTCTCCTCGATCGGCACGTTCACATCGCGCCGGTGCATGTAGTAGAGGTCGATGGCCTCGACGTCCAGGCGCTTCAGACTCGCCTCGACGGCCTGGCGGATGTAGGGCGGGTCGTTGCGGATGACGCGGCGCGTGGGGTCGTCCGGAGGGATCGACAGGGCGAACTTCGTGGCGATCACGACCTCGTCGCGGTGGGCCTTGAAGAACGGCGCGAGGAACCGCTCGTTCTCACCGGCGCCGTAGGCGTCGGCCGTGTCGTAGAGGGTGACGCCCAGTTCGAGCGCGCGCTCGAGCGTGGCCCGGGACGCGTCCGCGTCCGCGGGGCCGTAACCGAAGCTCATGCCCATGCAGCCCAGGCCCTGGACGCTCACCTCGGGACCGTGGTCGCCGAGCTTCGCCGTCGTGATCCTGCCGTCCGTCATCGGGACCTCTCCGACGCCAGGGCACGCCCGGCGTCCGCGTAGAAACTGATCTTCCGGTCGAGCACGGCGAGTGTGCCCCGGAGTTCGTCGATCCTGGCCAGGACGTCCTCACGGGTCGTCTTCAGCAGCTCGAAGCGCTCGGCGTAGGTGTGGTCGCCCTCGCGCACCAGTTCCGCGTACCGCACCATGTCCGCGACCGGCATGCCCGTCAGGCGGAGCTTGCCGACCAGGTCGAGCCAGTCGAGGTCACGGTTGGTGTAGCGGCGCTGGCCGGTGTGGGACCGGTCGATGTGCGGCATCAGGCCGATGCGCTCGTACCAGCGCAAGGTGTGTGCCGTCAGGCCGGTGAAGGCGACGACCTCGCTGATCGTGTAGTGGTCGTCGCCGTCCGGGCGCCGGTTCTGCTGCGGCGGGCCGGCGCAGGTGTCGGTCCTGGTCCCCGTGGTCTCCATCACCGTCATGGCCCCCACGCTAAAACCCTGGAGTGCACTCCAAGCAAGCGCCGAGGGTAAGAAATCGGCAGGACCTTTCCGGATCCGGCTGGTTAGCGTACGGACTCATGAGTGCTGTACGTCGCGCCGTTCCCGAAGACGCCGAAGAAGTCCTGCGGCTGCGCCAAGTCATGATCGACTCGGTGTTCGCCTCCGATCCCTCCATCGCCTGGCACGGGGAGTCCCTCCCCACGCTGAGGGCCCAACTGGGGGATTCGGACGGAGACTTCACGGCGTTCGTCGTGGACCACCCGGAGCGGCCGGGGTCGCTGGCCTGCCTGGTGGCCGGGACGATCGACTACCGCATCGGCAAGGCGGGCGACCCGCAGGGCATGGTGGGCTTCGTGTTCAGCGTCGCCACCGACCCGGGCGCCCGGCGCCGCGGCTACGCGCGGGCGTGCACGTCGGCGCTGCTGGAGTGGTTCCGCGAACGCGGTGTCCGGCGCGTGCAGCTCACCGCCTCCCCGGAGGCCGAGCCGCTGTACATCTCCCTCGGGTTCCGGCCCAGGCCCAACCCCTTGCTGGAACTCACGCTCTGAGCGCATAGGCTCGCACGCATGTCGCTGAAGAGCCTCGCCTTGATCGAGAACTGGCCGGTTCCCACCGCCGCGGCGGGTGCCGTACGAGCGGACGGCACCGTCCTCGGCACCCACGGACCGGCCGGGCAGCGGTTCCCGCTCGCGTCGGTGACCAAGCCGCTGGCCGCCTACGCGGTGCTCGTCGCGTACGAGGAGGGCGCCATCGAGTTCGACGAGCCCGCCGGCCCCGCCGGGTCGACGGTCCGGCACCTGCTCGCGCACACCTCGGGCCTCGCCTTCGACGAGCACAGGGTCACGGCCGCGCCCGGAGAGCGGCGCCTGTACTCCAACGCCGGCTTCGAGCAGTTGGGCGACCACATTACGAAGGCCACCGACATCCCGTTCGGGGAGTACCTCCGGCAGGCCGTGCTGGAGCCGCTGGGCATGACCTCGACGACCCTGGAGGGCTCTCCGGCCAAGGACGGCGTGTCGACGGTGGAGGACCTGCTGCGGTTCGCGGCCGAGGTGCAGGCGCCGCGGCTGCTGGACCCGCGTACGGTCGCCGAGGCGATGAGCGTGCAGTACCCGGGCTCCAAGGGCGTCCTGCCGGGGTACGGCCACCAGAACCCCAACGACTGGGGGCTCGGCTTCGAGATCCGCGACTCCAAGTCGCCGCACTGGACGGGCTCCTCGTCCTCGCCGCGCACCTTCGGGCATTTCGGGCAGTCGGGTACGTTCCTGTGGGTCGACCCGGACGCGGGAGCGGCCTGCGTGGCGCTGACGGACCGGGCGTTCGGACCGTGGGCGACCGAGGCGTGGCCGGCGTTCACCGACGCGGTGCTGGCCGAGCTCTAGAACGGGCCCGGCCCCTAAGCCATCTCCCAGATCAGCAGCTCCGCATCGCTCACGCCCTCGGCCTCCAGCCCCTTGGCGTCCGTGATCCGGGCCGCGTCACCGGCGCCCAGTTCCTCGCCGTCCAGGCGGACGTCGCCGCGCACGACGTGGACGTACGCGTACGCCCCGTCCGGCACCGCCGTCCGCTCGCCGGGCCCCAGGCGCCGCACGTGGAGCATCGCGCCGGCGCCGGGGACGGCGTAGGGCGTGGAGTCGGCGATGCCGTGGACGACCTCGTAGGACGGGTCGCCGCCGGGGCTGAGGGGGGCCAGCCACATCTGGATGAAGGTCAGGGGCTCGGGCCCGTCGTTGCGCTCCACGTGCCGCACGCCGCCGGCCGAGCTGAGCCGCTGCACGTCGCCGTGGCGGACGAGCGACTCGTGCCCGGTGGAGTCCCGGTGGGTCAGCTCGCCCTCCACCACCCAGGTCACGATCTCGGTGTGGCTGTGCGGATGCTCGTCGAAGCCCGCTCCGGGCGCCAGCCGCTCCTCGTTGCACGCGAGCACCGCGCCGAAACGGAGGTTGTCCGGGTCGTAGTGGGGCCCGAAGGAGAAGGCGTGCCACGTCTCGATCCCTGCGGTCGCGTCCCCTCCGGGGTAGCGCTCGTGCGCGCGCCTGACGTCCATCACGCAGTCCACGGTAGGCCCTGCGGCCCACCTTCCCGTCCGGATAAGGCAGTCTTGTCCCCGTGCCCGAACCCGAAACCAGCAAGAACGAAGCCGCAGCCCGCGACGTCCATCCGCATGCCGCGACGCTGAAGCGGCTGGAGAAGTCGTCCGGTTCGCTCGCCGCGCAGGCCATCGCGCGGATGGACGAGACGCTGCCGTGGTACCGGGCCATGCCCCCGGAGAACCGTTCCTGGATCGGTCTGGTCGCGCAGGCGGGCATCGCCGCGTTCACCGAGTGGTTCCGGCATCCGGACGCCCCGCAGGCCATCTCCACCGACGTGTTCGGCACCGCGCCGCGCGAGCTGACCCGGGCGATCACCCTGCGCCAGACCGTGGAGATGGTGCGCACCACCATCGAGGTCATGGAGAGTGCGATCGACGAGGTCGCCGCCCCCGGCGACGAGCGGGTGCTGCGCGAGGCGCTGCTGGTCTACGCCCGGGAGATCGCCTTCGCCACGGCCCAGGTGTACGCCCAGGCCGCCGAGGCACGCGGTGCCTGGGATGCCCGGCTGGAGTCCCTGGTCGTGAACGCCGTGCTCAGCGGCGAGGCCGACGAGGGAGCCGTGTCCCGGGCCGCCGCGCTCGGGTGGAACTCACCCGAACACGTGTGTGTGGTGCTCGGCACGGCTCCCGACGGCGACTCCGAACTGACGGTCGAGGCGATCCGGCGGGCCGCCCGGCACGCCAAGCTCCAGGTGCTCACCGGGGTGCTCGGCGACCGGCTGGTCGTCATCGCCGGCGGCAGCGACAACCCGCTGGCCGTCGCCAAGTCGCTCATCGGCCCGTTCGCGGCCGGGCCGGTCGTGGCGGGCCCCGTGGTGCCGGACCTGCTGGCCGCGACCCGGTCCGCGCAGGCCGCCGCGGCCGGTCTGAAGGCGTGTTCCGCCTGGCAGGACGCGCCGCGGCCGGTCCTTGCGGACGATCTGCTCCCGGAGCGGGCGATGGCCGGTGACCCCTCGGCCCGCGAGCAGTTGGTGGAGGAGATCTACAGACCGTTGGAGGAGGCCGGCGCCGCCCTCCTGGAGACCCTCAGCGTCTATCTCGAACAGGCGAGCAGTCTGGAGGGCGCCGCCCGGATGCTGTTCGTCCATCCCAACACCGTCCGCTACCGGCTCCGACGTGTGACAGACGTCACCGGCTGGTCACCCTCCGATGTACGCTCAGCCTTCACCCTGCGGATCGCGCTGATCCTGGGGCGTCTGGTCGATGGAGATCCTCAGCCCTAAGGTTTTGTGGGGGCTCGACAAAACCCCCTCGTGTTCTTCGTCCCTGTCCCCACGGGCGGTTGTGCCCGTCCTCAAGAGAGAGTGTGAGAGTGCTCGTACTCGTCGCTCCCGGCCAGGGCGCTCAGACGCCCGGCTTCCTGACCGAATGGCTCGACCTCCCCGGTGTCCGCGGTGCCCTGGAGGCATGGTCCGACGCCGCGGGGATCGACCTGATCCGTTACGGCACCGAGGCCGACGCGGAGGAGATCCGCGACACCGCGGTGGCGCAGCCGCTGCTGGTCGCGGCCGGACTCGCCTCGGCGAACGTGCTGTTCGACGACCCGGCGGAACTGGCGCAGAAGGTCGGCGCGATCGCCGGTCACAGCGTCGGCGAGATCACCGCGGCGTCGCTCGCCGGTGTGCTCCCGCACGAGGAGGCGCTGCGCCTGGTCCGCACCCGCGGGCTCGGCATGGCCGAGGCGGCGGCCGTCACGGAGACGGGCATGGCGGCACTGCTGGGCGGTGACCCTGCCCTGACGGTTCCGCACCTGGAGAAGCTGGGCCTGACCCCGGCGAACATCAACGGCGCGGGCCAGATCGTCGCGGCCGGCACCAAGGAGCAGCTCGCCGCGCTGGAGGCGGACAAGCCCGAGGGCGTGCGCAAGGTCGTCGCGCTGAAGGTCGCCGGCGCGTTCCACACGCACCACATGGCCCCGGCGGTCGACACGCTGGCCAAGGCCGCCGAGGCCCTGGCGCCCGGCGACCCGAAGGTCACCTACGTCTCCAACAAGGACGGCCGGACCGTCGCCGGCGGCGCCGAGGTGCTGGAGCGCCTGGTCGGCCAGGTCGCCAACCCGGTCCGCTGGGACCTGTGCATGGAGACCTTCAAGGAGCTCGGCGTCACGGCTCTGGTCGAGCTGTGCCCCGGCGGCACCCTCACCGGACTCGCCAAGCGGGCCCTGCCCGGGGTGAAGACGCTGGCCCTGAAGTCCCCCGCCGACCTCGACGCGGCTCGCGAGCTCATCGCCGAGCACGCCTGACCGCCGCCCCCAAGGAGCCGACCGCATGGCGAAGATCAAGCCCAGCAAGGGCGCCCCGTACGCGCGCATCCTCGGCGTCGGCGGCTACCGCCCGACCCGGGTCGTGCCGAACGAGGTGATCCTCGAGACGATCGACTCGTCCGACGAGTGGATCCGCTCGCGCTCCGGCATCGAGACCCGGCACTGGGCGAACGACGAGGAGACGGTCGCCGCGATGTCGATCGAGGCGTCCGGCAAGGCGATCGCCGACGCCGGGATCTCCGCCGAGCAGATCGGCGGCGTGATCGTCTCGACCGTCTCGCACTTCAAGCAGACCCCGGCCGTCGCCACCGAGATCGCCGACAAGCTCGGAACCGCGAAGGCCGCCGCCTTCGACATCTCGGCCGGCTGCGCGGGCTTCGGCTACGGCCTCACCCTCGCCAAGGGCATGATCGTCGAGGGCTCGGCCGAGTACGTCCTGGTGATCGGCGTGGAGCGGCTCAGCGACCTGACCGACCTGGAGGACCGGGCGACGGCCTTCCTGTTCGGCGACGGCGCGGGCGCGGTCGTCGTGGGCCCGGCCAAGGAGCCCGCCATCGGCCCGACCGTCTGGGGCTCCGAGGGCGACAAGTCCGAGACGATCAAGCAGACCGTGCCGTGGACGGACTACCGTTCCGGCGAGGTCGCCAAGTTCCCCGCCATCACGCAGGAGGGCCAGGCGGTGTTCCGCTGGGCCGTGTTCGAGATGGCGAAGGTCGCCAAGGAGGCGCTGGACGTCGCCGGCGTCTCCCCGGAGGACCTGGACGTCTTCATTCCCCACCAGGCCAACGAGCGGATCATCGACTCGATGGTGAAGACTCTCAAGCTGCCGGAGACGGTCACGGTCGCCCGTGACGTACGCACCACCGGCAACACCTCGGCCGCCTCGATCCCGCTCGCGATGGAGCGGCTCCTGGCGACCGGCGAGGCGAAGAGCGGCGACACCGCGCTCGTCATCGGCTTCGGGGCGGGTCTCGTCTACGCCGCGACTGTCGTTACCCTCCCCTAGGCACTCCGTGCCGGATCATGCGATCCGGCACGGGAGGAAACACCTGCCACACCCTCTGGATATCTACGAAGGAGCGCCAACATGGCCGCCACTCAGGAAGAGATCGTCGCCGGTCTCGCCGAGATCGTGAACGAGATCGCCGGCATCCCGGTTGAGGACGTCCAGCTGGACAAGTCCTTCACCGACGACCTGGACGTCGACTCGCTGTCCATGGTCGAGGTCGTCGTCGCCGCCGAAGAGCGCTTCGACGTCAAGATCCCCGACGAGGACGTCAAGAACCTCAAGACCGTCGGCGACGCGACCGACTACATCCTCAAGCACCAGGGCTGATCCTCCGATCCACCCTGGGGCTGCCTGCCCCGCCACCCGGCGGTGGCGCCGCTGAATCCTCGTATCCGTTGGAGAAAGAATTCCCGTGAGCTCGACCAATCGCACCGTGGTCGTCACCGGTATCGGCGCAACCACACCGCTGGGTGGCGACGCAGCCTCTACCTGGGAGGGCCTGATCGCCGGCAAGTCCGGTGTCAAGCCCCTGGAGCAGGACTGGGCGGCCGACCAGGCCGTCAGGATCGCGGCCCCGGTGGCCGTGGAGCCGACCGAGGTCATCCCGCGGCCGCAGGCCCGCCGACTGGACCGCTCGGCGCAGTTCGCGCTGGTCGCGGCCAAGGAGGCCTGGGCCGACGCCGGTTTCGAGGCGAAGGCCGGCGAGGACCCCGACATCGACCCCGACCGGCTCGGCGCGGTCATCGCCTCCGGCATCGGCGGCGTGACCACCCTGCTCGACCAGTACGACGTGCTGAAGGAGAAGGGCGTCCGCCGCGTCTCCCCGCACACCGTGCCCATGCTGATGCCCAACAGCCCGTCGGCCAACGTGGGTCTGGCCGTGGGCGCCCGGGCGGGCGTGCACACCCCGGTCTCCGCCTGCGCCTCCGGCGCCGAGGCCATCGGCTACGCCATCGAGATGATCCGCACCGGCCGCGCCGACGTCGTCGTCGCGGGTGGCACGGAGGCGGCGATCCACCCGCTGCCCATCGCCGCGTTCGGCAACATGATGGCGATGTCCAAGAACAACGACGACCCGCAGGGCGCGTCGCGTCCCTACGACACGGCCCGCGACGGCTTCGTGCTCGGTGAGGGCGCCGGTGTCGTCGTCCTGGAGTCCGCCGAGCACGCCGCGAAGCGCGGTGCCCGGGTGTACGCCGAGGCGGTCGGGCAGGGCATCTCCGCCGACGCGCACGACATCGTGCAGCCGGAGCCGGAGGGGCGGGGCATCTCGCACGCCCTGCAGAACCTGCTGGACCGCAACGACCTGGACCCGGCGGAGATCGTGCACGTCAACGCGCACGCGACGTCCACGCCGGCCGGTGACATCGCCGAGCTGAAGGCGCTGCGGAAGGTGTTCGGGGACGACGCCGACCACTTCGCGGTGTCCGCGACGAAGTCGATGACCGGGCACCTGCTGGGTGGTGCGGGTGGCGTGGAGACGGTGGCGACCGTGCTCGCGCTGTACCACCGGCTGGCGCCGCCGACGATCAACGTGGAGAACCTGGACCCCGAGGCCGAGGCGAACGCCGACGTCGTGCGGGGTGAGGCCCGGAAGCTGCCCGTGGAGGGCCGTATCGCCGCGCTGAACGACTCGTTCGGCTTCGGTGGGCACAACGTGGTGCTGGCGTTCCGGACCGTTTGATCCCGAGCGTTGTTCGGCCCGAACTCCCTGAGGGGGTTCGGGCCATCGCCGTTTCTGTGAGGTGGTGTGCCGGGTGCGGGTCCGTGGGGGTTGTCGGCGCAGTTCCCCGCGCCCCTGAACGAAGGGCGTTGCCGCCCTGGTTTCTCTAGACCACCTGGTGGAGCCAGCGGACCGGGGCGCCTTCTCCGGCGTATCTGAACGGTTCGAGTTCGTCGTCCCAGGGCTTGCCCAGGAGTTTGCCGATCTCGGCTTCCAGGTCGGTCTCGCCCAGCCGGCTGCGGTGCAGTGCCGCGCGCAGGCGGTCCTCGGGGATGAGGATGTCGCCGTGGATGCCGGTGACGGCGTGGTAGATGCCCAGGTCGGGGGTGCAGCTGTAGCGCTCGCCCTCGGCGGTGGGGCAGGGCTCCGCGGTGACCTCGAAGCGCAGCAGGTGCCAGCCGCGCAGCGCCGAGGCCAGCTTGGACGCCGTACCCGCCTGGCCCTGCCAGGAGAACTCCGAGCGCCAGGTGCCGGGGGCGGCCGGCTGGCGGATCCAGTCCAGGCTGACGCGTGTGCCGAGCACCCCGGCGATGGCCCACTCGACGTGCGGGCACAGCGCGCGCGGCGCGGAGTGCACGTACAGAACTCCACGTGTCGTCACCGGAACCTCCGGGCAGAGCGGGACATGGTGCAAACGGGCGGAACGGCTGTGACCGGGCGGGTCACGTTGATGGCGAGGCTACCGTGCGGGGGCGCAAGGAGTGTGACGTACCGTCGGTCCAGGTGCCGGGAAACGCCTGCCATTCACCCATGGGGACGCTTGTACGGGTGTGAGCCGTTGCACCTGATCGGTCGGGAACCGTCTTGCGTTGGTATGGGTGGGAGAGACAGGCACGGCGTGGCGAGGGGATGGAGCAGGCATGCGGAAGCGGGGCCGTCGCACACGGGGCGTTCTGGCCGTGGTCGCAGCGGCCGTGCTGGGGGTCGCCGGGTGTGATGCCGTGGGGGGTGATTCCGCCGCCCCGTCCGCGTCCGCCGAGCCGTCGCCCAAGCCCACGCCCCTGTGGGACCGCAGCCCGGGTTCCGTCGCCGCCGTCGGGGACTCCATCACGCGCGGGTTCGACGCGTGTGACGTGCTGTCGGACTGTCCGGAGGCATCCTGGGCGACCGGCGCCAGCCCCGAGGTCGACTCGCTCGCGGTGCGGCTGCTGGGCAGGGCCGGGGCCGCCCGGCGGAGCTGGAACTACGCCGTGACCGGGGCGCGGATGGCCGATCTGCCCGGGCAGATCGCACAGGCGGTGCGGCGCGAACCGCAGCTCGTGACGGTGATGGTGGGGGCGAACGACGCCTGCCGGTCCACGCCCTCGGCGATGACTCCGGTCTCCGCCTTCCGTGCCGACTTCGAGGACTCGCTGCGCTCCCTGCGCAAGGCGCTGCCCAAGGCGCAGGTGTTCGTGGCGAGTGTGCCGAACCTGAAGCGGCTGTGGTCCGAGGGCCGTACCAGCCCGATGGGCAAGGAGGTGTGGAAGCTGGGCATCTGCCCGTCGATGCTGGGCGACGCGGACGCCCTGGACCCGGCGGCGACCCTGCGGCGGGACACGGTGCAGAAGCGGGTGGAGGACTACAACAAGGTCCTGGAGGAGGTCTGTGCCGAGGACAAGCGGTGCCGCTACGACGGGGGCGCGGTGTACGACTACCGCTTCGGCACGGCCCAGTTGAGCCGCTGGGACTACTTCCACCCCAGTGTGAACGGACAGGCCCGGTTGGCGGAGATCGCGTACCGCACCGTCACCGCGAAGAAGCCCTGACCCGAACCCTGACTTAGAGTTCCGCACATGAACGAACTCTTCGGAACACTTTCCGACGGGACCCCGGTGCACCGCTGGACCCTGGAGCGGGCGGGCGTACGGGTGCGGGTCCTGTCGTACGGCGGGATCGTGCAGTCCGTGGAGGTGCCGGACCGGGAGGGCCGGGCCGGGGACGTGGTCCTGGGGTTCCCGGATCTCGACGGGTATCTCGCCCATCCGGAGCCGTACCTCGGCGCCCTGGTCGGCAGGTACGCCAACCGGATCGCCGGCGGCCGGTTCACCCTGGACGGCCGGACGTACGCACTGGAACCGAACAACGGGCCGAACTCGCTGCACGGTGGAGCGCGCGGCTTCGACAAGCGGGTGTGGGAGGCGGAGCCGGTCGCGCACGGGGTGCGGCTGACGCGGATCAGCCCGCACGGCGAGGAGGGCTTCCCGGGGCGGCTGGAGGTCTGGGCGACGTACACGCTCGACGAGAGCGGCGCGCTGCGGATCGCGTACGAGGCCGTGACGGACGCGCCGACCGTGGTGAACCTGACGAACCACAGCTACTTCAACCTGGCCGGTTCCGGCGAGGCGGGCGGCCACGAGCTGCGGCTGGCCGCCTCCCGGTACACGCCGGTCGACGCGGATCTGATCCCCACGGGCGGCCCCGAGGACGTGACCGGGACGCGGTTCGACTTCCGCGAGTCCCGCAAGACCGGCTCCGGCTACGACCACAACTTCGTGCTCGACAAGGGCGTGACGGACGACCCGGTGGAGGTGGCCGAGCTGCACGACCCGGCGTCCGGGCGAGTGCTGACGGTGGCGACCACCGAGCCGGGCCTCCAGCTGTACACGGCCGACCATCTGGGCGAGCCCTTCGCGCCCGGCGACGGCATCGCGCTGGAGACCCAGCACTTCCCCGACTCGCCGAACCGGCCGCGGTTCCCGACGACCGTGCTGCGGCCGGGCGAGGTGTTCCGCTCGGAGACGGTGTACGGGTTCGGCACCCGCTGAGGGGGCCCATGACAGGCCAAGAGCCCCGGTCCGGAGGTCAGGTCCCGGACCGGGGCCGCTCGGCGGGGAACGTGTCCCGTACCCGACGTTAATCGCGGCAGTGATCCCGCGGTCCGTGATCGAGCGTCCGGCCCGGATCTCGTACGAACCCTTCACAAGCGGGGTACGGCCGCAAGATTCTGAGACAGCCGCCTTGTCAGGACGGCTGTCGGTTTCCCATTCCTGCCGCTCGGGCAGGCCGCCTGCGGTCGTCCGCATCCGTGAGGACGCCTCGGTGCGCTGCCACCACACTGCGCCGCGTGTGCGGCGTGTGGGTGACGCCCTGTCAACGGGTTCGAGTCGCGCTGTCTGTCCGTTCGATCACTCCCAGACAGCCCCTCACCTCGTGAAACGACCGGTTCGCCATGCTGAGGAACAACAGCCGGTTGGTTACGCTGAGTTTCAGGGGCGCCCTCTCCTGCAGGACTTCGAGGCTGAGGAGCACTGACATGACCGACCTTGTACTGCTCGCCGGCGGATCGGTGACGATGACCCACCACGTCACCGGCACCTACTTCATGTGCAACGACTGGCACGACGGTGTCGGCAACCACACCCAGACCTGGGCACAGGACCCGTTCGCCAAGGACAACAACTCGCACCGGTGGTTCCTGCGGCAGAACAGCGACGGCACCGTGCGCATCGAGTCGTACGCCAACCACCGTTGCCTCACGGCAGGGGCCAACCCGCCCGACGTGGTGACCCTGCGGGAGCGCACGGACAGCCTCAACCAGCACTGGCGGCTGGTCTCTCACGCGGAACGAGGCAACGACTACTACATGGTCTCGGTCGTGCACCCGCGTTACGCCCTGGCCATCGCCGACCACCTTCAGGGCAACGACCGGCTGGTGGGACTCACCCGCATGTGGGGCGGACCGAACCTCTCCCAGCTGTGGCGGATCTACCCCTCGTCGGAGGACCAGGGCTGACCCCGTCACGGGGCGCGCCACACGACAGCGACAGGGATGTGGCCTGACAAGGGATTAGGCCTGACAGTTGGTACCGGTCGGTCGAGAGGCGACGGCGAGGGTCCCCGCCTGAGCCCCACCCATGGCGTGGACCCCGCGCGTCACGCGATACTGCGGCCGTCCGGCACCGACCCCCCACCGCGACGGAAGGCCTGAACACCCTTGATATCCCCAAGCGTTCGCCTCGGCCTGCTCGGTCTCGCCCTGCTGACCGGCTTCGCCACCCCGACGGCCGCGAGCGCCGCCCCGGCGGCCCCCTCTCCCACCGTCGAGGAGCGGCGGCTGGACCGGGCCGCCCCTCAGGAGATCCTGCGCCGCTCCGGCTTCGACGCCCTGGCCCCCCGGCTGGCCAGGGCCCTCGACTCGGCCCGCTCCTACGGGCAGGCCCGGCGGGCGGTGACGCGCGAGGGCTCGCGGCTGTGGCAGCATGCCGTCGACCGGGCGCAGGGGCGCGGTCCGGCCGTCGGGACCCTCAGCCGGGACGACGACCGGCCGCTGTACTGGGCGCGGCTCGGCATGACGCGTGAAGTACGCACCTGGCAGCCCGCGTTCGGCCTGGCGGACGGCCAGCGGGCCGGGCTGCTGGACGAGCTGGAGCGCACCTCGCGGGGCCAGAGCGCCATCCGGTATCCGCACGGCGAGGGTCTGAAGCGGATCCTGCTCACCGGTTTCGACCCGTTCACGCTCGACCGGGACATCCGGATCTCCAACCCGTCCGGCGCCACCGCACTGGCCCTCGACGGCACGGTGATCGAGACGGCGCACGGTCCGGCCCGGATCGAGACGGCCGTGTTCCCGGTGCGCTGGCAGGACTTCACCGAGGGCACGGTGGAGCGGGCCCTGCGGCCGTACCTGCCGAAGGCCGACCTGTTCACGACGGTCAGCCAGGGCCGCATCGGGCGGTTCGACATCGAGCGGACCAACGGGGCCTGGCGGGGCGGCTTCGCGGACAACGACACCATCGGCCGCACCGGGACCGTGCCGGTCGCCGACCCGGCCTCGCAGCCGCAGTGGACGACGACCACGCTGCCCCACGCGGCGATCGTCGCCGCGAGCACCGGCCGCTTCCCGGTGTACGACAACACGAGCGTCACCGAGATCCCGGCCGGCGCCTCCCAGCCCGTCGTACGCCCCGACGGGCCCACGCCCGGCTCCACCGCTCGCGCGGGCGGCGGCGGGGACTACCTCTCCAACGAGATCGCCTACCGGGCCACCCTGCTGCGCGACCGGCTCGGGCTGCACGACACGCTGCCGGGCGGGCATGTGCACACGCCGGTGCTGCAGTTCGGCGCCGGGAACACCACCGAGATCACCGATCCGGAGTTCGTGCGCAACCGGCTGGACATCATCGCCCAGGTGAGGGCCATCCTGAAGGTGGCTGCGGAAGCGTCTTAGCTGCCCCGTCGCCCTCGTCGTCTTCTTCGCCGCCCTCGCGGATGTCCTCGCCCAGCAGGTCGCGTGCCATGAGGGTGGCGCCGGCCACCGCGCCCGGCATCAGGAACACCGCGACGAACGGCACCAGGAACGCCACGGCGAGCGGCGTGCCGAAGCCCCAGACCAGGGTCTTGCGGGAGCGCAGCATCGTGAGGCGGGTGCGCAGTTCGACGCTGCGGCGCTGGAGGGCGACGGCGGTCAGTTCCTCGGTGAGGAAGAACCCGGTGACGAAGAAGCCGATCACGGGGACGACCGTCTGCCCGGCCACGGGGATGAAGCCGCACGCGAACAGCAGCACACCCCACAGGGCGGCCCGCACCACGATCCGGAGGCTGTCCCGGGCGGAGATCCACAGTTCCCGCCACAACGGCAGCCCCGACTCGGGGGCGTGCCCGTCCGGGGACACGTCCCGGTCGACCTTCTCGGAGAGGTTCTCGTAGAAGGGCTGCCCGATCAGCAGGGTCACCGCGGTGAAGGTCACGACGGACAGAAGCAGGCCGAGGGCGAACAGCACGACGGTCAGAAAGCCGCGGAAGAGTCCGAGCCACGGGCTGGACCAGTCGTCCGCGAACGGCGTCGCCCAGCCCACGAGGTCCTCGCCCCACAGGGCCAGCGAGACGAGCGCCGCCGCGTAGAGGACGAGCGTGATCAGCCCCGGGAGCAGCCCGAAGCCGTACTGCCTGCCGTGCCGGGCCACCCATCGCTGGCCCTTCAGGAGGTACCGGAAACCCGTCCCTAGATCGCGCATGGGAAGACCCTATCCGGGCCCGTGTCGCGCTCTTGACGCGCTCCGGTCACACCGCTGTCACGGGTCGCCCAGGTCAGGCCGGACACGCCGGTGAGAGCCATCCGGGTCACGGGTGAGACCAACGCGCTCTTGTTGCCGTTGAGTCGAACCGGTACACCTCGCCGTACCGATCTCAGGAAACCCCAGGAGGAGGTACGCGTGCGCACCGAGAGAAGCGTTCCTGCGAGACCTGCACTGATCGCCGCCCTGGCCCTCGCCGCGGCGGGTTCGCTCCTGCTCGCCCCCGGCCCCGCCGGCGCCGATCCGTTACCCGTCACCCGCGAGGGCTCCGCCGTGGACGACCGGGCGGCACGGGCTCCCGCGAGCGCGGCGCGACGCGCGTTGACCGCGGACGCCCCCACCACCGCCGCCACCCGCTCCTACCCCCGCCGCCTGGCCCTCTCCCCCGACCCGGAGAACCCCGGCGACAAGTCCCTGAAGCTGGGGCTCACGCCGTACCACGCGATCGCGCCGAAGCTGAACGCCCTGCAGCGGCTCGGCGACCGGGTGAGCGTGGAGGTGACGGGCCGCTCGGCCGGCGGCCACCGCCTCTACCTCGTCACCGTCACCGCCCCGGAGACCGCCCGGCAGGCCCGCGCCCAGGAGCGGATGCGCGAGCTGATCGAGAACGCTCCCGCCACCGCGGCGAAGTCCCGTGAGATCACCCGCGATTACAAGACGCCGGTCTTCGTCAACAGCAACATCCACGGCAACGAGTGGGAGGGCACGGACGCGTCCCTGAAGGTCATCGAGCAGCTCGCCACGGCGAAGGACGCCAGGACCAGGGACCTCCTCGCGCACAGCCGCCTGTACTTCAACGTCACGGCCAACCCGGACGGCCGTATCGCCGGCACCCGCGCGAACGCGAACGGCTTCGACCTCAACCGGGACTTCGTCACCGCCTCCCAGCCCGAGACCCGGGCGATGCGGCAGATCGAACTCGGCACGCAGCCCGCCGTCTTGCTCGACCTGCACGGTTACGTCAACGGCACCCTCATCGAGCCCACCACTCCCCCGCACGGCGAGAACTACGAGTACGACCTCTTCCTGAAGAACAGCTACGCCAACGCCCTCGGCATGGAGTCCGCGGTCAACGCCCTCGGCTACACGCCCGCCAAGGACGGCGTGGAGGCGGCCCAGATCCCCTTCCGCGACCAGGAGGAGGGCTGGGACGACTGGCCGCCGATCTTCACCCCGCAGTACGCGGCCTTCCACGGCACGGTGGCCGCCCACACGGTGGAGATCCCGCTGGCGGTCAACAACGAGGAGTACGAGGAGCTGCCCGTCCCCGAGCTGCGCCGCCGCTCGGCGGTCAACACGGCCGTGGCGGGCGCGGCGATCCGCGCGACGCTGAACCATGTGCGCGAGCACCGCGGCACCCTGATCACCGACCAGATCGAGATGTTCCGGCGCGGCGCGGCGGGTGCCGCGCAGGTGCCGGTGTCCCCGGAGACGGTGCCGGGCGTTCCCGGCATCGGCCCGGAGGACGTCTACACGACGACGTTCCCGCGCGCCTATGTGATCCCGCCGGGTGACGCCCGCAGCCGTCGTCCGGGACCTGCCGCCGCCCGCCTGGTCGATCACCTCCTGGCCAACGACGTCCGCGTCACCCGCGCCACCCGCGCCTTCCGGCTGGCCGGCCGGACGTACCCCCGGGGCTCGCACGTCGTCGACCTGCACCAGCCCAAGCGCGGCATGGCGAACGCGCTGCTGGCCGACGGCCGGGACATCAGCGGCAAGGTCTCGGTGATGTACGACATCTCCGGCTGGAGCCTGGGCAGTCTGTGGGGCGCCACGGTCGAGCGGGTGCCGTCGGGCAGCCTGCGGGGCGCGCCCCTGCGCCCGGTCGGCGAGGCGGCACCGGTCGCGCACGTGCCCGCGCACGGCGGCCTGCGGCTGCGGCTGACCGATCCGCGCGAGATCGCCGCCCTCAACTCCCTTCTCCGGCAGGGCGTCGCGGTCCGGCGGGCGGCGGACGGCAGCGCGATCGTCCCGGCGTCGGCCCGCCGCGAGGCGCGCACGGCCGCCCGCACGCACGACGTCTCCTTCACGGCCACGCGGCAGTCCGGCACGGCACCGCTGCACCGCCTGCGCGTCGCCGCGGCCGTCACCCCGGGTGAGCTGTTCGCCCTGCGGGAGATGGGCTTCGACGTCACGCCGGTCTCGACGGCCGTCCTGAACGCGGGCTTCGACTGGTCGGGCGCGGACGTGCTGTTCGTGTCCGCCGGCCTGGACCGCGCGGATCTCACCGAACCCGCCCGGGAGGCCCTGGACGCCTTCCTGGACGGGCACGGCCTGGTCGGTCGGGGCGTCGCGGGAGCGGCCCTGAACGCGGCGGCGGGGCGGCTGGCGGTCAAGCCGGTGGAGGGCAACGCGGACGCGAACGGCGTGGTGCGGGTGCGCAATTCCGGCGGCATCACGCGGGACGCACCGGACCGCGGCTTCGTCTACGCCCCGCTCTGGTTCACCGAACCGGGCCCCGGGGTCCGCGTGGAGCAGTCGTACGCGACCGGCAACCCACTGGTCTCGGGGCACTGGCGGCCGCTGCGGGACGGCTCCGGCGGTCCCGCCGCGGCCGCCGGGCAGGCCTCGGTCGTCAGCGGGGACCACACGGTCCTGTTCGGCACCGAACCACTTTTCCGGGACCACCCCAAGGGGGAATTCTCGCAGGTGGCAAGGGCTTTGATCACAGTGGCACACAGCGCTTCAGTCAAGGAGAGCGGATGACGCGGGAGATCCACGGCAGCGTGGCGGACGGCTTCGAGGCGGTGCGCGAGGAGTTCACCGCGTTCGTCGCCGGGGAGCGGACCGACTACGAGGGGCAGCTGTGCGCCTACGTCCGCGGCCGGAAGGTCGTCGACCTGTGGGCGGGGACCGACGCCGACGCCCTCTACGGTGTGTTCTCGTCCACCAAGGGCGCCGCGTACCTGGTCGTGGCCCTGCTCGTGCAGGACGGCACGCTCGAACTGGACCGCAAGGTGACGTACTACTGGCCGGAGTTCGCGGCCGAGGGCAAGGGCGCCCTGACGCTGCGGGACCTGCTGGCGCACCGGGCGGGCGTGGTCGGTACGGACACCGGCTTCACGCTCGCGGAGCTGGCCGACGACCGCCAGCTCGCCGAACGCCTCGCCGACCAGAGGCCGTTCTGGCGCCCCGGCACGGCGTTCGGCTATCACGCGCTGGTCGCCGGCGCCCTGGCCGGGGAAGTCGTGCGCCGGGCGACCGGCCGCGCCCTCCAGGAGGTCTACCGCGAACGGATCAGGGTCCCGTACGGGCTGGATCTCCACCTGGGCCTGCCCGCCCCCGGGGAACCGCGCTTCCGCACCACCCAGCCGATGGACCCGACCCCCGAGCAGCAGGCCGTGCTCGACGCCACGCCGACGGGCCCGCATGCGCTGGCCTCGATCGCGTTCAACGGCAACGCGGCCGAGCCGACCGACCTCGTCTCCCTTCCGAACATGCCGCTGATCCGGGCGAAGGGCCCGGCGTCGGTGGGCGGGGTCGCGTCCGCGCGGGGCCTGGCGGGGATGTACGCGGCGGCGATCAGCGGGGTGGGCGAACAGCCGGCGCTGCTGAAGCCGGACACGGTGGCGGAGTTCGGTCAGGTCCACTCGACCGGCTACGACCTGGTGGCCCGGACCCACAAGTCGTTCGGGCTGGGCTTCCAGATGACCGCTGACACGTGGCACCCGTTCCTGGGTGCCGGGACGATCGGGCACAGCGGCGCGGGCGGCTCCCAGGCCTTCGCCGACCCGTGGAGCGGCCTCGCCTACGGCTACACGCGCCGCCGGTTCGCCTTCCCCGGCGGGGCGGCCCCGGAGAACGGCCGGCTGGCGCGGGCGGTCCACACGGCGGCGCTCGCCCTCTGAGGCGCCCTGGGCCCGGGCACGGACGGAGGCCGCACCCCACGTCCAAGGGTGCGGCCTCCGCGTACGCAACGAGCGTGGTCAGACCAGCGTCACGGTGATGTCGCCGCGGGTCGCCTTCGAGTACGGGCAGACCTGGTGGGCCTTCTCGATCAGTGACCGGGCGGTCCCCCGGTCCACCTTCGGGATGTCGGCCGAGATCTCGACGATGATCCCGAAGCCGTCCCCGTTCTTGCCGAGGCCGACCTTCGCGGTCACCGTCGAACCGGAGAGGTCGGCCCCCTCCTGACGGGCGACGACACCGAGTGCGCCCTGGAAGCAGGCGCTGTACCCGGCGGCGAACAGCTGCTCCGGGTTGGTGCCGGCGCCGCTCCCGCCCATCTCCTTCGGCGGGTTGACGACGACGTCGAGCCTGCCGTCGTCGGTGGCGACCCGGCCGTCGCGCCCGTTCTCGGCGGTGGCGACGGCGGTGTACAGGACGTCGGACTGCTGGATCGGCATGCGGTTGTGTTCCTCAGGTCGTCCGCCGCGGCTCGCGCCCGGGCCGGAACGGATTCGGAAAGAAACTACCGCATGCCGGAATCCTGAGGGAAGGCGTCAGAGCTTGACGATCATCTTCCCGGTGTTGTCGCCGCGCAGAACACCCAGGAAGGCCTCCAGGTTGTTCTCGATGCCCTCGACGACGGTCTCGCGGTACTTGAGCTCACCGGAGGCGACCCAGGGTGCGACCTCCTGCACGAACTGCGGCTGCAGGTCGTAGTGGTCCCCGACCAGGAAGCCCTCGATACGGCCGCGCGTGGCGATCAGGCGGGCGAGGTTCTTCGGGCCCGGGGCGGGCTCGGTGTTGTTGTAGACGGAGATCATGCCGCAGACGGCGATCCGGCCGCCCTGGTTGAGGGAGCCGATGGCCGCCTCCAGGTGGTCACCGCCGACGTTGTCGAAGTAGACGTCGATCCCGTCCGGGGCGGCGGCGCGCAGCTGCTCGGCCACGGGCCCGTCCTTGTAGTTGAAGGCGGCGTCGAAGCCGTACTCCTCCGTGAGGAGCTTGACCTTCTCGTCGGACCCGGCGGAGCCGATGACCCGCGAGGCGCCCTTCAGCCGGGCGATCTGGCCGACCTGGCCGCCCACGGCACCGGCGGCACCGGACACGAAGACGGCGTCACCCTCCTTGAACGCGGCGGTGCGCAGCAGGCCCGCGTAGGCGGTGAGACCGGTCATGCCCAGCACACCGAGGTACGTCGACAGCGGCGCGGCCTGCGGGTCCACCTTCACGGCGTTCTTCGCGTCGACGACCGCGTACTCGCGCCAGCCGAAGAAGTGCAGCACGTGGTCCCCGGCGGACAGGCCCTCGGCGTTCGACGCCACGACCTCGCCGACGGCACCGCCCTGCATGACCTTGCCCAGCTCGAAGGGGGCGACGTAGGACTTCGCGTCGCTCATGCGGCCACGCATGTACGGGTCCACGGAGAGGTACTTGTTCCGGACGAGGACCTGGCCCTCACCGGGCTGCGGTACGTCCACCTCGACGAAGGCGAAGTCCTCGGGCTTCGGCCAGCCGACGGGACGGCTCGCCAGGTGCCACTCGCGGCTGACGGCGGGGAGGGCGGGGGTGTCGGTCATGATGCGCCTTACCTCACTGACTCGATGTTTCAGTACCTGAAACAACCATGCTCCTGAAAATTTCATGTTGTCAAATAACCGGGTACCCTCGACGGCATGGCATCCACCACACCGACGCCCGGCATGACGGGCACCCGCCCGGATCAGCTGACTCTCGACGTCGTCGAGCTGATCGGGGAGGTCGTGGCGCGGTTCCACGAGGACTACGAGTCCGCGGCGGCGGAACACGCCCTCACGGGCGCGCAGGCACGGCTGCTCAGCCTGCTGTGTCTCGAGCCGCTGCCGATGCGGAGGCTGGCCCAGCAGCTGAAGTGCGAGCCGTCGAACGTCACGGGGATCGTGGACCGGCTGGAGGCGCGGGGCCTGGTCGAGAGGCAGCCGAACCCGGCCGACCGCCGGGTGAAGGTGGCGGCGGCGACGGCGGAGGGGCGGCAGGTGGCCCGGAGCCTACGGGAGTCACTGCGGTTCGCCCGGGAACCCCTGGCCGGGCTCTCCGAGGAGGAGCGCGTGGCGCTGCGGGACACGCTGCGGCGCATGCTGGACTGAGGCCGGGCCCGGCTGTCAGAGGGTCTCGCGGCCCGGGACCGGGTGCGGCGGGGGCCTGTTCGAGACGCGACGGAACGCGGCCGGCGCCGTCAGGGGACCTGGTGCCCCGCGACCGGGCACGACGACCCTGCCGCACTCGCCACCGATGCACTCGTTTCGTGCCGCCTGGGCGAAACCGGCCGAGCGGACGCCATGTGCACCACCAGACGCTACCGGAATTCATTCGCAGTGCTCCGGCTTTCAGGCCGGGGGTGAAGCGAATCTGTGGTGGCGACGCGGAGCGTCGCGGTGTCGTCCCGGCGGAGCTGGGCAGTGCACGCCACGGTGACATCTCGCGCAAACGTTCTCGACGACAGTGAGTGTTCGGGCTTCTAAGGTGATCGTCATGCAACTTCGGTACGCCTTCAGGTTGTACCCCGACACCGTCCAGCAAGCCGCGTTGGCGAAGGCGTTCGGGTGTGCCCGTGTCGTGTTCAACGACGCTGTGCGTGCCCGCGAGGACGCCCGCAAGGCCGGGGAGCCGGTCCCGGCGGCCGGTGAGCTGTCGAGGAAGCTGATCACCGAGGCGAAGCGGACAGCCGGGCGGTCCTGGCTGGGGGAGGTCTCCGCGGTGGTGCTCCAGCAGTCCCTGCGGGACGCCGAGGCCGCCTACCGCAACTTCTTCGCCTCGCTCAAGGGCGCCCGCAAGGGGCCGAGACGGGGAGCGCCCCGCTTCAAGTCCCGCAAGGACAGCCGGCAGTCGATCCGGTTCACCGCCAACGCCCGCTGGAACATCACGGGCAGCATCGGCCAGGAGCGTCTGAACCTGCCGAAGATCGGGGCGGTGAAGGTGAAGTGGTCCCGCCCGCTGCCCGCCACGCCGTCATCGGTCACCGTCATCAAGGACGCGGCGGGCAGATTCTTCGCCTCCTTCGTCATCGACACCGACCCCGCCGCCGATAAGGCCCGCATGCCGCAGACCGACCGCACCATCGGCATCGATCTCGGCCTCACACACTTCGCCGTCCTGTCCGACGGCACGAAGATCGACTCCCCGCGCTTTTTGCGGCGCGCGGAGAAGAAGCTGAAGAAGGCACAGAGGGAGCTGTCGCGCAAGCAGAAGGGATCGAAGAACCGGGCCAGGGCCCGTCGGAAGGTCGCCCGCGCCCACGCCAAGGTTGCCGACGCTCGCTGTGAGTTCCACCACCAGCTCTCCACCAGGCTGATCTCCGAGAACCAAGGGATCGCCGTGGAGGACCTGTCGGTGGCGGGACTGGGGCGTACCAGGCTGGCCAAGTCCGTGCACGACGCCGGATGGTCCTCGTTCATCGGCATGCTGACGTACAAGGCGGAACGGTACGGGCGCACTCTGGTGAAGATCGGCCGGTTCGAACCGACCTCCCGGACCTGCCACGCCTGCGGCGTCGTGGACGGGCCCAAACCCCTGAACGTGCGGGAATGGACCTGCAGCGCCTGCGGCACGGTCCACGACCGGGACCACAACGCCGCGATCAATGTGAAGACGGCCGCCGGACTGGCGGTATCGGCCTGCGGAGCGCCGGTAAGACCGGGAGCGATTCCGGCACAGCGTGAAGAAACAGGAAGCCACGGATTCCCGACCGGGAACCATGCCGCGTAGCGGCCACGGCAACCGGTAGAGAAGGCCAGAATCCTCGTCCCTTCAGGGCGAGGAGCATGTCAAGTGCACCACCAGAGGAACCGTTTGCACGGCTCGGAGGCGGACGGCTCCGGCTCCGGGGGTTGGGTGGTCGGGTCCGCGGTCGGGCCGGGGCCCTGGCCCGAGGTGGGCGGGGCGGCCGTGGGGGCGGGCGCCGGGCCGCTGGGGGCGTCTCCCGCCGCCGACTCGGGGTCCTTCGACGGTTCGCCGCCCTTCGGGGACTCCGAGCTCTCGTCCTTCGGGGATGCGGAAGCGGACGGGGTGTCAGATGCCGTCGGTGAAGCGGAGCCTGACGAGCCGTCGGCCCCGCCCCTTTTACCGCCCGAACCGTTGCCCGGCTTCCCCGCTTCGGGCGAGGCGTCCCCGTCGGCCGACTCGCCCCCGGCCGCGGCCGGTTTCGGTTTCGAGCCGGGGGCGTCCATGCCGAGTTCCGCGAGGCTCAGGCCGCCGGCCGCCAGTACGAACCCGGCGGCCACGAACAGGGTGCGGCGGCGCCGGCGGCGGTGTGCCGCTGCCTTGCGGTCCCGTCGACTCGACCCTCCCGGGCCGTCGGGGGCGGGGCCACGCCCATGCCCGCGCCGTCGGGCCGCGCGCCCCACGTGCTCGCCGTCGTCATCGCCGTACGCGTCGTCGTAGGCGTCGTCGCGTCCGTCGCCGTAGGCGTCGTCACGCCCGTCGCCGTACGCGTCGTCACGCCCCTCGCCGTACGTGGCGTCGTACCCGTCGCCGTACGGGTCGTCGCGCCCGTCGCCGTACGCGTCGTCGTGTCGGTCGCCGGGGGCGTGCGACTCGTGCGCTCCGGACGGACTCCCGGGCCCGTCGCCGGCGCGCCCTGACGCGGTGACGTCGTACCCGCCGTACACCGGGTCGCTCCGGCGCAGCCTGTCGGCCGAGGTGCCGCACCCCGGGCAGGCGAGGGCGCCGTTGAGGTGCCGTCGGCACGGGTCGCAGTAGTCCATGACGCGGGAAGATTAAGTTCCGCGCCGGTCACGTTCCTAGATCCACCTGTGAAGGTTCTGCAGAGACACGGTCGGCGCCGGGTTTCGAAACTGTCGAAACCGTTATGTGCGCGACCCATTGACACTCCTGCCGCCCCCTCCTTACTGTCACGCCAGCATTTCGAACGTGTGCCGAAATCTCGAACAAGTCGAGGCGCCGGAACGCGAACGGGACGCAGACGGAACAAACTGACAGAACGAGCCGACGAACCTGCGAGGGACAACCGCCGTGCGCATCACCGGAATCAGCACACACGTGGTCGGGACGCCGTGGCGCAACCTGACCTACGTCCAGGTGCACACCGACGAGGGGATCACCGGAGTCGGCGAGACCCGGATGCTGGGACACACCGACGCCCTTATCGGTTACCTGCGGGAAGCCGAGACCAACCACATCCTCGGCTCCGACCCCTTCGCCGTCGAGGACCTCGTCAAGCGCATGAAGTACGGCGACTACGGCCGCGCCGGCGAGATCGTCATGTCCGGCATCGCCGTGATCGAGATGGCCTGCTGGGACATCAAGGGCAAGGCCCTCGGCGTCCCCGTCTGGCAGCTGCTGGGCGGCAAGGTCACCGACAAGGTCAAGGCCTACGCCAACGGCTGGTACACCACCGAGCGCACCCCGGAGGCCTACCACAAGGCCGCCCAGGGCGTGATGGAGCGCGGCTACCGGGCGCTGAAGATCGACCCCTTCGGCACCGGACACTACGAGCTGGACCACCAGGAGACCCTGTACGCGGTCTCGCTGATCGAGGCCGTCCGCGACGCGATCGGCCCCGAGGCCGAGCTGATGCTGGAGATGCACGGCCGCTTCTCCCCCGCCACGGCCGTGCGCCTGGCCAAGGAGCTGGCGCCGTTCAAGCCGGCGTGGCTGGAGGAGCCGGTCCCGCCGGAGAACCTCAAGGCGCTGGAGAAGGTCGCCGCCAAGGTCGACATGCCGGTCGCCACCGGTGAGCGCATCCACGACCGGATCGAGTTCCGGGAGCTGTTCGAGTCCCAGGCCGTCGACATCATCCAGCCGGACGTCGGCCACATCGGCGGCATCTGGGAGACCCGGAAGCTCGCGGCGACCGCCGAGACGCACTACATGCTGGTCGCCCCGCACAACGTGGGCGGCTCCGTGCTGACCGCCGCGTCCCTCCAGGTCGGCTTCACCTCCCCGAACTTCAAGATTCTCGAGCACTTCAACGACTTCGCCGACGCGGAGATCAAGAAGGTGGTCAAGGGCGCCCCGCAGGTGAACCCGGAGGACGGCTGCTTCCACGTCTCCGACGCCCCGGGCCTCGGTGTGGAGCTGGACGTCGACGCCGCCGCCGAATTCCCGCAGCAGCAGGCCCGCTTCGACCTCTGGGCGGAGGGCTGGGAACAGCGCAAGCCGAAGGGCTCGCAGTGAGCACCGCGGTCGTCGTCGACGCCCCGGGCGAGCACCGTCTCGTCCCGCACGAGCCGCGGCGGCCCGAGGCCGGCGAGGCCCTGGTGCGGGTGCACGCCGCCGGGATCTGCGGCAGCGACCGCGAGGTCTACCAGGGCAATCGCCCCGAGGGCTATGTGCGCTATCCGCTGACCCCGGGCCACGAGTGGTCCGGGACGGTGGAGGCCGTGGGCGCCGGTGTCCCGGCCTCCCTCGTGGGCCGCAAGGTCGTCGGTGAGGGCTTTCGAAACTGTCAGGTCTGCGACCGCTGCCACGCGGGCGACACGACCCTGTGCACCGCCGGGTACGAGGAGACCGGGTTCACCCAGCCGGGCGCGATGGCGGCCACGCTGACCCTCCCGGCCCGTCTCCTGCACGCCCTCCCGGACGACTGCGACCTCACGGCCGCGGCCCTCCTGGAACCCGCCGCCTGCATCGCGGCCGCCGCGCTGAAGGGCAACGCCCAGCCCGGTGAGCGCGTCGCCGTGGTCGGCACCGGCACCCTCGGCATGTTCGCCGTGCAGTTCCTGAAGGCCAACTCGCCGGCGGAGCTGCTGGTCGTCGGCACCCGCCGGGACCGTGAGGCACTGTCGCGCCAGTACGGCGCGACGGACTTCCGCACCAAGGACCAGGCACTCCCCGACGACATCGACGTGGTGATCGAGACGGCCGGGTCCGCGGACGCCGCCCGGATCTCCGCCGGCCTGCTCCGGCGCGGCGGGCGGCTGGTCCTGACCGGCATCCCGGCGCCGGGCGCCGAGGGCCTCGACCCGACCGACCTCGTCGTGAAGCAGCTGGAGGTGCACAGCGTCTTCGGTGCTCCGCCGGACGCCTGGGCGCACACCGTGCGGGTGTTCGCCGCCGGTCTGCTCGATCCGCTGCCGCTGGTGACGCACGAGCTGCCGCTCACCGAGTTCTCGCAGGCCATCGAGCTGGTCGGGGCCGGCGACCCGAAGGTGGGCAAGGTCCTGCTCCGCCCCTAGACGTACGCCGGCACGGGAACAACCTGACGGCTCCCGTACCGGCGTACACCCAGCCCCGCCGCATCCCGAGCCGCGCCGTCCCCAGAGCCGCGAACCTCGTCCGACATATCGAACCGAAGGACATTCCTGTGACCGACGCTTCCGCCACGGCCGCCCGCAGGCCCGGTGAGCCGGCCCTCACCGCGCTGGGTCTGAGCGCGCCCGCTCCCGACCCCGCCGACACGTCCGCACACTCCTTCCCCGGCGGCGGCCGCTGGCGCACCGAGATCCCCTCCTGCGAGGGCCCCGAGGCGCTGGCGGTGGTCCTGAAGGAGGCCTCGCGGCTCGACGTGCCGATCCACCGGATCAGCCAGGGCAGCGGCGTGTGGATGCTGACCGACGCCGAGATCACCGAGATGGTCGAGTCGACCGGTGAACGCGACATCGAGCTCTGCCTGTTCACCGGCCCGCGCGGCACCTGGGACATCGGCGGGTCCACGCGCACCGACTCACGCGGGGCCGGACTGCGTGCCCGCGGCCACGACGCCGTCGCCGGTTGCGTCGAAGACGCCGTCAGGGCCACCGAGTTGGGCGTCAAGTGCCTGCTCGTCGCCGACGAGGGCGTGCTGTGGACGCTGCACCGGGCCCGGGCTGCGGGGATCATCCCGGCCGACACGACCCTCAAGGTCTCCGCGCTCATCGGACCGGTCAACCCGGCGGCTTACGCGGTGTACGAGCGCCTGGGCGCCGACTCGGTCAACGTGCCCAGCGACCTGACGCTCGATCACCTCACCGAGATCCGCCGGGTGTCGGGCGCGCCGATGGACATGTACATCGAGGCCCCCGACGACCTCGGCGGCTACGTCCGCATGTACGAGGTGGCCGAACTCATCAGACGCGGGGCCCCGTTGTACCTGAAGTTCGGCCTCTCCAAGGCCCCCGGGATCTATCCGTACGGACACCACATGCGGGAGCTGACCCTGGCCACGGCCAAGGAGCGGGTGCGTCGCGGACGGCTCGCCCTGGACCTCCTGGCGCGCCACGGAGCGGACGGCGACATGGCGCCGCTGGGATCCCGGCTGCCGGGCGATCTGCAACGTTTCGAAACCTCGTCATAACGTTCCGGCTACTCGACTTACAAAAGAAGACACAGCCGACCACAATCCACCACATCTCTTCTCGGTCTTTCCGGCACGACCACCCGGATCGACTTCGCGCCTGAGACCGAGCCCTGCCACAGATCAAGGATGATGATCATGCGTAACCGCAGAGCCGCTCTCACCGCCATAGCCGGAGCCGCGTCCCTCGCCCTGACCCTGTCCGCCTGCGGCCAGAGCGGCGAGGGCGGCAGCAAGGAGAGCGGGGGCGACACCAAGGGCGCCACCATCGGCATCGCGATGCCGACCAAGTCCTCCGAGCGCTGGATCGCCGACGGCAAGAACGTCGTCGCCGACCTCGAGTCCAAGGGCTACAAGACCAAGCTGGTCTACGGCGAGGACGACCCCGACCAGCAGGTCTCGCAGGTCGAGAACCTGATCACGCAGGGCGTCAAGGCGCTGATCATCGCCGCGATCGACAACAAGTCGATGAACAACGTGCTCCAGCAGGCCAAGGACGCGAACATCCCGGTCATCTCCTACGACCGTCTGATCCTCGGCACGCAGAACGTCGACTACTACGCCTCCTTCGACAACGAGAAGGTCGGCGAACTGCAGGGCACCTACATCGTCGAGAAGCTCGGCCTGAAGGACGGCTCCAAGAAGGGCCCCTTCAACATCGAGCTGTTCGCCGGCTCCAACGACGACAACAACACCCGCTACTTCTTCCAGGGCGCGATGAACGTCCTGCAGCCCTACATCGACAAGAAGCAGCTCGTCGTCCGCTCCGGCCAGACCAAGCTCAACCAGGTCACCACCCTGCGCTGGGACGGCGGCACCGCCCAGAAGCGCATGGACGACATCCTGACCTCGGCCTACAAGAGCCAGCGGGTCGACGCCGTCCTCTCCCCCTACGACGGCATCTCCATCGGCATCCTCTCGGCGCTGAAGTCCGACGACTACGGCTCCAAGAACAAGCCTCTGCCGGTCGTCACGGGCCAGGACGCCGAGGTCGCCTCGGTGAAGTCGATCATCGCCGGCCAGCAGTCGATGACCGTCTACAAGGACACCCGTCAGCTTGCCAAGGTGTCCTCGAACATGGTCGACGCGCTGCTCAACAAGAAGAAGCCCGAGGTCAACGACACCAAGACCTACGACAACGGCTCGAAGGTCGTCCCCGCCTACCTGCTGGAGCCGGTCGCGGTCGACAAGTCGAACTACCAGAAGGAGGTCGTCGACTCCGGCTACATCAAGGAGAGCGACCTCAAGTAGTCCCCGCCACCGACCGACGTTCCACCACTGATTGGAAGGCACGACCATGGCGGGACCCGTCCTGGAAATGCGCTCGATCGTCAAGACCTTTCCCGGCGTCAAGGCGCTGTCGGACGTCACACTGACCGTCCGCCAGGGCGAGGTCCACGCCATCTGCGGGGAGAACGGCGCCGGCAAGTCGACCTTGATGAAGGTCCTCTCCGGCGTCCACCCGCACGGCACGTACGAGGGCGACATCCTCTTCGAGGGAGAGGTCTGCCAGTTCAAGGACATCCGGGCCAGCGAAGAACGCGGCATCGTGATCATCCACCAGGAACTGGCCCTGGTGCCCTATCTCTCCCTCGCGGAGAACATCTTCCTCGGCAACGAGCACGCCACCCGGGGGATCATCAGCTGGACCGAGACCCTGCGGCACGCCACCGAGCTGCTCCGCCGGGTCGGTCTGGCCGACCACCCGGACACCCGCGTCGCCGACATCGGCGTGGGCAAGCAGCAGCTCGTGGAGATCGCGAAGGCCCTGTCGAAGAAGGTCAAGCTGCTCATCCTGGATGAGCCGACCGCCGCGCTGAACGACGAGGACAGCGGCAAACTCCTGGACCTCATCCTGGAGTTGAAGAAGCAGGGCATCACCTCGATCATCATCTCCCACAAGCTCAACGAGATCCGCAAGGTCGCCGACTCGGTGACGATCCTCCGCGACGGCCAGACCATCGAGACCCTCGATGTGAAGGCCGAGGAGACCACCGAGGACCGGATCATCAGCGGCATGGTCGGCCGCGACCTGGAGCACCGCTTCCCGGAGCGGTCGCCGCACGAGCCGGAGGAGGGCGCCGCCCCGGCCCTGGAGATCCGGGGCTGGACCGTGCACCACCCCATCGACCAGCAGCGCAAGGTCGTCGACGACGTGTCGCTCCACGTGCGGCGCGGGGAGATCGTCGGCATCGCGGGCCTGATGGGCGCCGGCCGCACCGAACTCGCGATGAGCGTCTTCGGGCGGACCTACGGCCGGTACGCGGACGGCACGGTCCTCAAGGACGGCAAGGAGATCCGCACCAAGACCGTCCCGGAGGCGGTCAGGCACGGCATCGCCTACGTGACCGAGGACCGCAAGCACTACGGCCTCAACCTCATCGACACCATCAACCGGAACATCTCGCTGAGCGCCCTGGGCAAGGTCGCCAAGCGCGGTGTGGTCGACGAGCACGAGGAGCGGCAGGTCGCCGAGGGCTTCCGCAAGTCCATGAACATCAAGGCGCCGACGGTGTTCGAGCCGGTCGGCAAGCTGTCCGGCGGCAACCAGCAGAAGGTCGTCCTCAGCAAGTGGATCTTCTCGGGTCCGGACGTGCTGATCCTGGACGAGCCGACGCGCGGTATCGACGTCGGTGCCAAGTACGAGATCTACACGGTCATCGACCAGCTGGCCGCCCAGGGCAAGGCGGTCGTCTTCATCTCCTCCGAGCTGCCCGAGCTGCTCGGCATGTGCGACCGCATCTACACGATGGCCGCGGGACGGCTGACGGGTGAGTTCTCGCGGGCCGAGGCCTCCCAGGAATCGCTGATGCGTCAGATGACGAAGGACAAAGAGGTAACCCGATGAGCACGGACGTGACCGCCAAGAGCCCGGCCCCCGCGCCGCCGGGCAGGAGCGGCGGGGCCGGGGGCGACGGCCTGCTGCAGCTGGTGATGGACGGCATGCGCCGCAACATGCGGCAGTACGGCATGCTGATCGCCCTGGGCCTGATCGTGGTCCTGTTCGCCGTCTGGACCGACGGCGACCTGCTGCTCCCGCGCAACGTCTCCAACCTGGTGCTGCAGAACAGCTACATCCTGATCCTCGCGATCGGCATGATGCTGGTCATCATCGCCGGCCACATCGACCTGTCGGTCGGATCGCTGACGGCGTTCGTCGGGTCCATGGCCGCGGTGTTCATGGTCAAACAGGATCTGCCCTGGCCCCTCGCCGTCGTGCTGTGCCTGGCCGTGGGCGCGGTCGCGGGTGCCGTACAAGGGTTCTTCATCGCGTACGGCGGCATACCGTCGTTCATCGTGACCCTGGCGGGCATGCTGATCTTCCGCGGTCTGACGGAGATCTTCCTGGAGGGCCAGACCCTCGGCCCGTTCCCCGACGGGCTGCAGAAGGTCGCCAACGGGTTCCTGCCCGAGGTCGGCCCGAACACGAACTACCACAACCTCACCCTGCTGCTGGGCTTCGCGATGATCGCCTTCGTGATCTTCCAGGAAGTCCGTGACCGCAAGCGGCAGCAGGAGTTCAACCTGGACGTCCCGCCCACGAAGCTGTTCCTGCTGAAGCTGGTCGCGATCGGCGCCGCGGTGCTGACGCTCACCATGCTGCTGGCCAGCTACAAGGGCGCCCCGATCGTGCTGCTCATCCTGGGCGTGCTGCTCGTCGGCTTCGGCTACGTCATGCGCAACGCGATCATCGGCCGCCACATCTACGCCATCGGCGGCAACCTCCCGGCGGCCAAGCTGTCGGGTGTGAAGGACAAGAAGGTCACCTTCCTGGTCTTCCTGAACATGGGCATGCTCGCGGCCCTGGCGGGTCTGGTCTTCGCCGCCCGCTTCAACGCGGCCTCTCCCAAGGCCGGCCTCAACTTCGAGCTGGAGGCGATCGCGGCCTCGTTCATCGGCGGGGCGTCGATGAGCGGCGGTGTCGGCACCGTCCTCGGCGCGATCATCGGTGGCCTGGTCCTGGGCGTGCTGAACAACGGTATGAACCTCGTCGGCATCGGCACCGACTGGCAGCAGGTCATCAAGGGCATGGTGCTGCTGGCGGCGGTCGGGTTCGACGTGTGGAACAAGCGCAAGGTCGGTTCGTAAGTCAGCTCTGGGCCCCGCCGGGAGGCGGGGCCCTTCCTCATTCGGGAGCCGCACGCATGGAACTGAACAGACGCACGGTCATCGCCGGAGCAGCCGCGGCGGGCGTCGCCGCCACCACGCTCGGCGGCACGGCGCACGCCACGGGAGGCAGGAAGCCGGTGAAGACGCTCTTCGGCAAGCTCGCCGACGGCACGAAGGTCTACAGCTGGTCGCTGGAGAACGGCGGCACCCGCCTGAAGGTCCTGTCCTGGGGCGGTGTCGTGCAGTCCCTGGAGATACCCGACCGCCGCGGCCGGTACGCCAACGTCTCCGCCGGCTTCGACAACCTCGAGGACTACGTCGCGAAGACCCCGTACTTCGGCGCGTTGATCGGCCGTTACGGCAACCGTATCGGCAAGGGCAAGTTCACCCTGGACGGCAAGGACTACCAGCTGTCCGTCAACGACGGTGAGCAGAGCCTGCACGGCGGCACCCAGGGCTTCGACAAGCGCGTGTGGGACGTCGAGCCGTTCGTGAAGGGCTCCGACGTCGGCCTGCACCTGTACTACACCAGCGTCGACGGCGAGATGGGCTACCCGGGCACGCTCAAGACGAAGGTGACGTACACGCTCACCCGGCGCGGCGAGTGGCGCATCGACTACGAGGCCACCACCAGCAAGGCCACCGTCGTCAACCTCACCAGCCACGTCTACTTCAACCTGGCCGGCGAGGGCAGCGGCACGATCGAGGACCACGAGCTCCAGATCGCGGCCTCCCGCTACACGCCCACCGACGCGGGCCTGATCCCCACGGGCGAGCTGGCCAAGGTCGCGGGCACCCCCTTCGACTTCCGCAAGGCCAAGCCGATCGGCCGGGACATCCGCGTCTCCCACCCGCAGCTGGTGACCGCCAAGGGCTTCGACCACAACTGGGTCCTCGACAAGGGCATCACCGCCCGCCCCGAGCACGTCGCCACCCTGCGTGACCCGGCCTCCGGCCGCACGATGAAGATCGCCACGAACGAGCCGGGCCTGCAGTTCTACTCCGGCAACTTCCTCGACGGCACGCTGACCGGCCCGTCCGGCCGCACCTACCGGCAGGGCGACGCGCTGTGCCTGGAGACGCAGCACTTCCCGGACTCGCCGAACAAGCCCAAGTTCCCGTCGACGGTCCTGCGACCGGGGCAGACGTACCGGACGACGACCATCCACACGTTCGGCTGCTGAGGCCCCTGACAGGTCTTCACGACAAGGCCACACGTTCCGACCGTTCTACCGACGGTTGAACGGTGTCACCGTGGCCTCCGTATCAAAGGGCGGCCCGCGCTCCCCCGCGCGGGCCGCCCTTAAACGTCGGGTCCGTCCGTCCCCAGCGGGCCCGCCTCATACGGAGGTTCCATGGCCGACAACGTCACGTCGCTGTTCCGCAGTACCGCGGCACACAGCCCGTCGATGGCGGCTCTGACACGGGAGGGCGGCGAAGGAGCCGGCCCCGTGGACTTCTGTATCCCCTGCAACCCCTACTTCCCGACCCCGGCCATGTTCGAGGACATGGCGAGCCGGCTGCGCGACATCATCACGTACTACCCGAGCAGCGCCGACACCATCACGGCCGAGCTGTGCAGCCTGCTCCAGTTGCCTCCGCAGTGCGTGGCCATGGGCAACGGCTCGACCGAGCTCATCACCTGGATCGACCACCTGCTGGTCCGCGAGTCCCTCGCCGTGCCCGTCCCCACCTTCGGCCGCTGGACCGACCAGCCCATGGAGACCGGCAAGCGGGTCGACATGTTCCCGCTCCAGGAGTCCAGCGGCTTCGCCCTCGACCTCGCGCAGTACGCCGAGTTCATCCGGGCCCGCGGCACCCGCGTCGCCGTGATCTGCAACCCCAACAACCCCGACGGCGGCTTCCTCCACAAGCACGCCATCGTGCAGTTCATGGACGCCATGGCCGACCTCGACCTGGTCGTCATCGACGAGTCGTTCCTGGAGTTCGCGGACGCCGAGGCCGAACCGTCCGTCGTCCAGGAGGCGATGCTGCGGCCCAACGTGGTCGTCCTGCGCAGCCTCGGCAAGAACTTCGGCCTGCACGGCATCCGCTTCGGCTACCTCGTCGCCAACCCCGCGCTCGCGGGCCGGATCCGCTCGATGCTGCCGAAGTGGAACCTCAACTCCTTCGCCGAGCACGTCGTCTTCATGCTGAAGGAGCACGGCGCCGAGTACGCGCAGAGCCTCCAGCAGGTGCGCCGCGACCGACTCGACATGGCCGGCCAGCTGTCCTCCCTGCCCGGGCTGACGGTCTACCCGTCGCAGGGCAACTTCCTCTTCGTGCGCCTCCCCGTGGGCGCCGAGGGCACGGTGGTCCGGGACCGGATGCTCACCGAGCACCGGATCCTGGTCCGCGAGTGCGGCAACAAGATCGGTTCGTCCAGCCGCTTCCTGCGTCTCGTGGTGCGCCCCCAGGTGGACGTGCGTCGCCTGGTGTCCGGCCTGGAACAGGTGCTCTACGGGACGTCCAGGAGGGGAGCCGCCGTACCCGAGCTGAGCAATGGGACCAGCTACAGCTCGGGTACGGCGGCCGTGGACCGGCTGGTGAGCGAGACGAACGGGTCGGGTATGCGGGGGCTGGCCGCGCAGGCCATGGGAGCGGCCCCGGCAGCGGTACCGGCCCCGGTGCCGGCCGCCGCGGCGGGGGCCGGGGGGCCGGGGCTCGTCGCGGCCCCGGCTGCCGCGAGCACGGGGACGGCGGGCCAGGGGTTCTCCGCCGCTCCGGCGCCCGCGCCCATGCCCGCCGTCGCCGCCGCGAGTACCGGAGCCGTCGGTGGACCGGGTCTGATTCCCGCACCGGCCCCCACTCCAGCCACCGGCATCGGCATGCCGCTCCCCGCCGCCGCGTCCGTCGCACCGGCGGGCACGGGCGGCGGGATGCCGATGCCGGCTGCGGCGCAGATGCCGCAGCCGCAGATCCCCCAGCCGATGGCGCAGCCCGCTCCCCAGCCGATGGCCGCCCCGGCACCACCCCTGGCCCCCGCGGCCCAAGCCCCGGCGCCGGTCCCTGCTCCGGCTCCGGCCCCCGTCCCCACACCGTCACCCATGGCCGCCCCGTTCACCGGCCCCACCCCGCCCGGCGTCCCGGCCCGCGGCGGCCTGACGGCAGCGCAGGTACGGGGCACGAACGGACTGACCCCGGCCCCGGCCACAGGCTGGCCCGCGGCCCAGAACTGGCCCAATGCGGCGGGGATGGGGCAGGCGGGGTAACACCCTCCGTCGCGCCGTCCGAGCACCCGTGCCGGGGCACTCGGACGGCGACGGCGCCCGTTCATGCGCTCAGCGCGCCGCAGCCCTATCCCTCGATGTCGAGCACGGTCCCGTACAGCCGGTCCACCTTCAGCCTGATGACGAGGCGCTGTTCGTCGACCAGTTGCCGGAAGAAGGTGCCCTCGTCCTCCGGTTCGGCGCCCGCCGGGATCATCGCGAGCAGCTCCCGGCCGACCGAGTCGCCGGGGACCGCCGTGACCTCGGAGACCTCGGCCTCGCCCTCGGCGACGGCGAACGACCAGACGTCCGCGCCCTGCACATGCAGTGCCGCACGCGGTTCGCGGCGCAGGTGCTTGACCTTGACGCGGTCGGCCGTCGTCGAGAACCGCACCGTGCGGGAAGCGGCGTCCCAGCTGTACACCATGGTGGTCAGGTGGGGGTGACCGCTGCGCTTGACGGTGGCGAGCGTGCCGAACTGCTGCGCACCGAGCAGGTCGGAGAGGGCTGCGTCGGACAGGAGGCGGGGCACCGGTCTCTGGGTCATGCCATCGCCAACTCCGTTGCGGGCACGATTATTTCGAAGCCACGGGGAAACCCGGCCTCGGCGCGTACCGTCTTGCCGGGCGCCGGCTTCCGCTCCAGAACCTCCCACCGGTCGGCGAGTGCGGCGACCCGGACCAGCCCCCGGCCGTGTTCCTCCAGCGAGCCCGGCGGCTCGACCTCGTCCTGCCCCGGCAGGCCAGGCGGCCCACCGTGTGTGTCGGTCCGCTCGCCCCGGACGCTGCCACGATCAGGGCGACGGCGTCGGAGGCGTCCGTGCCGTGGGGAACACCAGTGCCGCCACGGCCTGCCTCAAGCGCCTTCGCGTCGCCTCCGGCGATCGGCCTGCGGCCGACCCTCGACCCCACGCCGCGCGTCCCGTCCGCACGCCGGGTGGACTCATCGCCCGCGTCCGCGCTCACACCGAGCCCGCGCCCCTACGAGCGATAATTCGAAGCGCTTCGACGATCAGGTCCGAAAGTGAAAGAAATGTGTCTTCCTGCGCAGAGTATTGCTGATCAATTGCCCTGTAATTACTGTCCACACAGGCGCAAGCGCTTCGACACCTCCCATCTCCGAGCGCGCCACCTCGACGACACGAGCCACCACCATCGCGAGCAGCACCGCCTGCGGACCGAGCGAAGGTGTCACCACGTCAGCCGATCGATCCCCTCGGCCGCCTCGCTTTCGCGCCGTCCCGAGCCCGGACTCGCCGGCGAGCCACACATCACCGCGCCGAAGTCCGCCACCAGACCGGGGGTTTGTAACGACCCGTCACCGTCCTTGGAGGGACACATGAGAGGGCAAGCCCGTAAATCCAGCAGCAAGTCGGCCCGGTTCGGCCGCCTGGCCCTGATCATCGCCGTGATCGCCGGGTTCCTGAGCCTCGCGTCTCCGGCGCAGGCCGCGGTGTACTCCACCTGCGACCGATGGGGTCAGTACACCCAGGGCACCTGGACGATCTACAACAACATCTGGGGCGACAACGCCGGCAGGCAGTGCCTGACCGTCAACAGCATCAAGTCCTGGTACGTCGACGCCAGCCACTCCGGCGGCGGGATCAAGTCCTACCCGAACACCTCGGTCCGGCCCCAGACGCCGCTGTCGCAGTTGAACTCGGCGGGCTTCTGGTACAACACGTCGTCGGCTCCCGTCGCCGGCAGCGACCACTGGAACTGGACGAGCGACCTCTGGTCGACCGGCAACCAGGACGAGATCATGGTCTTCACCAGCTGGGCCGGAGGGACGGCAGGCGGCTGGGGAAGGCAGATCGCGTCCAACGTGACCATCGGCGGCGTCCTGTACGCGTCGGTCTGGCAGGCCGATCCCGGCTGGAACGTCCTGCAGCTCATCCCCGCCCAGAAGACCGACACCGGCACCGTCGACGCCTCGGCGGTGTGGCGATGGGCCGCGTCGCGGAACCTCCTGCGCAACACCACCTTCGACACGATGCAGTTCGGCCTTGAGATCACCTCGACCAGCGGTGTGCAGAAGCGGTACTCGCTGAACTCCTACAGCGCCTGGTGGAACAACACCTCCGGCGGCGGATCGAGCATTTAGCCGCACTACGCGCGACGGGGCGGTGCGCTCCGTCCGGAACAGCGCTGACGCCGGTCACACCCGGCACGTTGCGCGGGGGCCTCTCGCACGGGCGAGCGGCCCCATCCCTTCACCCCCGGCCCGCTCCACGCCTCACCGGCGTCCGCCGAACTCCCAGTCGTGCACCTCGACGTCGGCGTACCTCTCAAGGGTCAGCACGGCACGCGCCGCCTCCGCGTCCGGCGCCCGCACCAGCGCCGCCGTGCCCAGCCACACGGCACCGTCGTCGGACAGCAGCGGCCCGTACGCGATCAGTTCGTCGCGGCCGTGCGGTACGCCGAGGTCGGCGGCCGGACCGTCGCCGAGGCCGAGCACGAGGAAGCGGTGGCCGCCCGTCCGGCCGCCGGGGTACTCCCACATGGTGCGGCCCAGCAGGTTGCGCCACCGCCGCAGCAGCACGTCCCGGTACACGCCGGCCTGGTAGTTGGGCTCGTCGAAGGCGAACGCGCGGGCGGCTGCGGGGTCCTGCAGGCCGACGATGTGAACGCTGCCGCTCGGCGTCTCCCCGTCGGCTGCGAAGGTCGGTCCGCGGGCGATCAACTCCGTCTCGTACCGGTCCATGTAGGCCCAGTGCGCCTCCCCCAGTTCCTCGCGCAGCGGCAGGGAGCCGGGCCGGTCGCGGTGATAGCAGAAGAACTCCACGCCGCAGACTACTGTTGACCGTCCACCGACACCGATGTCACACGCGGGGGATACCGGCCGTGCGCAGCGCCACCGTAACGCCCGAGGGCGATCGCATCCGCTGGGTCGAACTGCCGGGGCGAGAACCCGCGCGCGTCTACGTGCACGGGCTGGGCGCCACCTCGCCCGCCTACTTCACCGAAGTCGCGGTCGATCCGCGCCTGGCCGGACGCCGTTCGCTGCTGGTCGACCTGCTGGGCCACGGCATCAGCGACCGCCCGGCACACTTCGACTACAGGCTGGAATCCCATGCCGACGCGCTCGCCGGCGCCCTGACGGCAGCGGGCGTCTCGGCCGCCGAAGTGATCGCCCACAGCATGGGCGGCTCGGTGGCGATCGTCCTGGCGGCCCGCCATCCCCACCTGGTCTCCCGTCTGGTCCTCATCGACGCGAACCTCGACCCGGTCCCGCGAGCGCCCGGCTCCCAGGGCAGCAGCGGCATCGCCGCGTACTGCGAGGAGGAGTTCGTGACGGGCGGCGGCTGGGAGGAGGTCCGCGACCGGGTCGGCCCGCACTGGTGGTCCACGATGCGCCTGGCCGGCCGCGAGGCCCTGCACCGCAGCGCATTCCATCTCACCCGCGGCACCACCCCGACGATGCGCGAACTCCTCCTGGGCCTGAAGATCCCCAGCACCTTCCTGCTCCCGGAGTCCGACGGCCCGCTCCCGGGCGTCGAAGCCCTCACGGAGGCCGGGGTGTCCGTCGTCGCGGTCCCCGGCTGCGGCCACAACATCATGCTGGACAACCCGGAGGCCTTCGTGAAGGCCACAGCGGCGGCCCTCGCACCCGGGGAATGACCGGCCCTCACGGAAGGACGAGGATGCCCGCCATGCGGTACGCGCGGTTCGCCAAAGGCGCTGTCACGGTCGCCCTGGCCACCGCGGCCTGCCACTCCCTCATGTACGCCGGTTTCGCGGGGGCACGCGAGAGTGCGGCCGCGAACGAGGACGACATGTGGGCCGGAGCGTTCGAGTTCCTGCTCACGACGGCCGCTTCGTGGATTCTCATGCCCTTCCTGCTGTGGGCCGGCATGGGGATACTGCGGGAGAGCGGCAACACGGTGCTCGTCCTCGTCGGCGGAACGGTGTGGGCGGTGCTCTCCGGTTACTTCACCGACGACATCGACCGGGCGGGCGGGCACATGCCGGTCCTCGCCCTCGTCGCATACCTTCTGCTCGGTACGGCGCTGGCCGGGGCCGGTCCCGGCAACCGGCCGGATCACGCCCGGGACCCCGAAGGGCGGCCCCCCGGACCGCCGGCCCGGTGAACCGCCCCCCGTTTCACAGCGTCACGACTTCTTCGGGCACTGCTTCCACGCCAGGTGGTACACCGTGCTGATGTCCCCGTCCGTGGAGTCCATGGTCATGAAGCTGACCTTGTCGGCCGACTGGGTGCCGGCGTTGACGCGGATCTCGGTGTTGATGTTGAAGTTGCGCTGCACTCCGCAGGGCGCGTAGACCAGCTGGGCCCAGTCGGTCTCGTCCGTGGCCTGCCAGTTGTCGTTGAGCGGGCCGCTGAAGGGGTGGTTCTTGTACACCGTGCTGGGCGAGCCCTGGAAGTAGTACGAGGCCCGCTGGCTGGCGCTCGCGCCCCGCTGGAGGGAGGCGAATCCCCGGTAGTCCGCGCTCGCGATGGCGTAGGTGAAGCCGCCGGGCACGTGGACCTTCAGGTTCAGCTGGCAGTTCCTGCGGAACGCGGTCGGGTCGGAGTTCCCGCCGGCCTGGGCGAGGTAGTCGCTGTAGGTCACCGTGAAGGCGGTGTTGTCCTCGGAGACGGCGACCGCTGCCGTGCCCTGGGGGCAGCCGGAGCCGTTCACGGTGGCGACCTGGATGATGATCTTGTCCGGGGGCGGGTCGTCGAACCCGGAGGACGGGGTTTGTGCGGGGAGTGCGCTGGTGAGGAGCGCGGCTACCGCACCGCTCAGGAGCAGGCCACCGGCCATGGTTCTCCCATCCGTTCGTGGGGGGTGGATCGTGACAGTGATTGAACATGCACATGTCAAGCAGACAGGTGCATGCACCCCCGGCCTGTGACCATTCCATGAAGGGGATGTGAAGAGCGGGAGCGGTCGCATCGTACGCAGGGCGGCAGGGGCGGGCCAGGTAGCTCTCCGGCCATTCACAATGGCGGGAATTCACCCGGGATGCCGGTGGGCGCATAGGGTGCGTTGCACCAGAGCGTCAGAGCGTCAGAGCGAGGACATCCCGAGGACGGAATGAGGATCACGCACAGAGCCGCGCCCGGCCGCCGCCCCTCAGGGGTTCTCCCAGGCCGCCGGTTCCGCCGCCAGCCGCTCCACCGGCTCGGGCAGCGCCCCGGCCGCGAGGTCGGCGACCGTCACGCCCTCCAGGATCCTGCGTACGTTGGCCCGCAGGGCGATCCACAGCGGCAGCAGCGGCTCGGCGGTGCCGGAGTAGGCGAGGCCGGTCGGCCGCTCGCCGCGCACCGAGACGATCGGCCCGTCCACGGCGCGGATCACGTCCGCGACCGTGATCTGCGCGGCCTCCCGGGCCAGCCGGTAGCCACCGCCCCCGCCGCGCCGGCTGTCGACGACACCGCCCCGGCGCAGATCGCCGAGAATCCCCTCCAGGAACTTGTGGGGGATGTCCTGCGCGGTGGCGACGGCCTCCGCCTTGACCGACCCCTCCCCCTGCCGGACGGCCAGTTCCACGACCGCTCGTACCGCGTAGTCCGCACGTGCCGAGATCCTCATAGGACCATTGTCGCCGTGACGCTGTAGACATTGAGCACGCGCACCGTGCACCACGGCGAGCACACCCACCCCGCACGACCGGCACACGCACCTCGCACCACGTATCGCAAGGCACAACAGGAGGCGCTCCCTTGGAGCTCAGCAGGCGGACCTTCCACGCTCTGGCCGGCACGGCGGCGCTCGGCTTCGCGCTGACCGGCAGCGGGTCGCCGACCTCCGCCCACCCCGCACGGCCCGCGCCCACCGGCCCGCCGCCCCCGGTGCCCCGTGCGGACGGCCGGCCGCACGAGATCGGCTTCGACCACTACTCGCTGATCGTCGACGGCCGTCGCCTGGTGCTGTGGTCGGGTGAGATGCACCCCTTCCGGCTGCCGAGCCCCTCGCTGTGGCGGGACGTGCTGGAGAAGATGCGTGCGCACGGCTACAACGCCGTCAGCGTGTACGTCGCCTGGAATTACCACTCCCCCGCACCCGGCCGGTACGACTTCACCGGCGTGCGGGACCTGGACCTGTTCCTGCGGACGGCCGCCGAGACCGGGATGTACGTCATCCTGCGGCCCGGGCCGTACATCAACGCGGAGGTCGACGCCGGCGGCTTCCCCGGCTGGCTGACCGCCACCGAGGGCCGGGCCCGGACCTCCGACCCCACCTATCTGCGCTATGTCGACGAGTGGCTGACCGCGGTGAACGCCATCGTGGCCAAGCGCCTGTTCACCCGGGGCACGGGCACGGTCCTGCTCTACCAGATCGAGAACGAGTACGACGCGCACGTCGACGAGCCGGCCGGGCGCGCTTACATGTCGTACCTGTACGAGAAGGTCCGCGCCGACGGCATCGACGTGCCGCTGTTCCACAACGACAAGGGACGCGACGGCGCCTGGACACCGGGTTCGTTCGGCACCGGCGGTGAGAAGGGGCGCTGGCTGTACGGCTTCGACGGCTACCCGGAGCCGGATGGGGTGCCGCCGGACTGGGGGGCGTTCGGGCCCGGCGGCAGGAAGGGCGGGGCGACGGCCAGTCCCCGCACGCCCGGGTTCGTGCCCGAGTTCGGCGGCGGCTGGTTCGACCCGTGGGGCGGGTCCACGTTCGACGGCAAGGGGTACGCCGAGGCGCGCCGGACCCGGGACGCGGCGTACGAGCGGCGTTTCTACCTCACCAACCTCGCCAACGGCATCACGCTGCACAACGTCTACATGACGTACGGCGGCACCTCGTGGGGCTGGCTGCCCGCGCCGGCGGTCTACACCTCGTACGACTACGGCGCCGCGATCGACGAGGCCCGCAACGCCACCCCGAAGCTCGGCCCGATGCACCAGATCGGGCAGTTGCTGCGGTCCGTGCCCGACCTCGCCAAGCTGCGCCGGGCGAAGACGGTGCGGGCGGCCGACGAGCGGATGAAGGTCTACCACCTGACCAACCCCGACACCGGGGCCCACTTCTACGTCCTGCGCAACGACACGGGTGAGGCACTGTCCTCGCCGCTGCCGGACGCCGGGATCGACGAGCCGGTCACGGTCCCGGCCCGGGACGCCAAGCTGATCGCCGCGCATCTGAAGCTCGGGAAGCGGACGCTGGTGCACTCCACCGTGCAGCCCATGATGAGCCTGACCGTCGGGCGGCAGGACATCGCCTTGTTCGTGGGCCGCCGGGGCGAGATGGCCCAGGTCGTGCTGGAGTGCGCGGACGAGCCGACGCCCATGCGGCTGGACCCGGAACCCGCCTGGGCCTACAACCTGGGCAAGCTGTTCATCACGGCCCCGCTCGGCGCCGGCGGACTCAGCCGGGTGCGGGTCGAGGGCGACGGTGTGGACACGCCGATGCTGGTGCTGTTCGCCGACGACGCCACCGCCCTGCGGCTGTGGCAGTACGAGACCCCCTCCGGCTCGCTCCTCGTCTACGGCCCCGCCCTGGTGCGGTCGGCCGAGCTGCGCGACTCGACGGTCCACCTCACCGGCGACACCATCGGAGAGACCGGCCTGGAGGTGTGGGGGCCGCGCGGGATCACCCATGTCACCTGGAACGGCCGCCCGGTCGCCACCCGGATCAGCGCGTCCGGCGGCCTGCTGGCGCTGCGGCTGCTGCCGGGGGTGGTCCGGCCGGCCCTGCCCGCGCTGGAGGGCTGGCGGCGCCGGGCCGGGAACCCGGAGTCCGAGCCGGACTTCGACGACTCGGACTGGGCGACGGCCGACAAGGAGACGACCTTCAGCAGCACGCCCGTGCCCGACGGGCAGCCCGTCCTGTTCGCCGACGACTACGGCTTCCACTACGGCGACGTCTGGTACCGCGGCGAGTGGAGCGGGGACGGCGACATCGCGTCCGTGTCCCTCGCCTACAGCACGGGCACGCAGGGGCTGCTGATGGCCTGGCTGGACGGTGAGCCGCTGGGCACGCACCGGATGCCGGTGCCGGACGAGGACCGGGCCCGGCAGGGGACGTGGACCGCGAAGGCCCGCTTCGACCTGCCGAAGAGGCTGCGGGAGAAGTTCCGTGAGGAGAGCCGGGAGGGAAGCCAGGAGGAGGGCCGTGAGGAGAGAGGGAAGCAGCGGCACGTGCTGTCGGTGCTCGTGCGGCGGATGCAGCACGACATGGACGGCGAGGCGCTCGACACGCACAAGGCCGCGCGCGGTCTGACCGCCGTCACCTTCGAGGGCGACTCCCCCGAGGTGAAGTGGCGCATCCAGGGCGCAGCCGCACCGGATCCCGTGCGCGGTCCGATGAACAACGGCGGGCTGAACGGGGAGCGCGAGGGCTGGCATCTGCCCGAGTACGACGACGGGGACTGGAAGGACGCCGGGCTTCCCCGGTCCGAGCGGCGGCAGGGCGTCACCTGGTACCGGACGGACTTCCGGCTGGACGTCGACCCCGGCGTCGACGCCTCGGTCGGGCTCGTCCTCGAGGACGATCCGGACCGGGCCTACCGCGTCCAGATCTTCCTCAACGGCTGGAACATGGGCCAGTACATCAACGACGTAGGCCCGCAGCACACCTTCGTGCTGCCGAACGGGATCCTGCGCACCCGTGGTGCCAACACACTGGCGCTGGCGGTGTTGTCCGACGGGACCACACCGTCCGGGCCGGGGGACGTACGGCTGACACTGCTGGGCGCGGCGGCCGGAGGGGTGCCCGTCGAACCGGTGTGACCGGATCGAGCCGTTCTCGTGCATTGCCTTCTGCGGCGGGCTGGTTCACCGTGTTGACCCTTCAGCGCTGCCGACAGGGAGGGGACCCTGGTGCGGAGACGGCGGTTCATCACCGGATCAGTCGGGGCGGGTCTGGGACTCGTCGCCGCGACTGGCGGGCCGGCCGCGGCGGCGGCCGTCGGGGAGACCGGGCAGACCCGTGCGTGGCAGGCCCGTGCGTGGCAGGCCGTGCCGGCACCGGACGGCACACCGGCCGCCCAGTTGCGCGACGTCGCCGCGGCCGGTGACGGCCTGGCGTGGGCCGTGGGCGAGGAGGGCCGCAGCGGGAGCACCCTCGGCTCGCCCCTGGCTCTGGTGTGGGACGGCACAGCATGGGCGCGGACCGGCCTCACCCACCTGGGTTTTCGCGGCTACCTGCACTCGGTCGCCGGGACGTGCGCCCGCTCGGCGTGGGCGATCGGCACCGACACGGCCGGCATCACACACCTGCTCGCGTGGGACGGTGGAACCTGGCGGGAGGCCGACTTCCCCGGCCGGGGCCGGTCCGGCACCTCCCTCACCGGCGTCGCGGTCGACCCGGGCGGCGGAGCATGGTTCTCCGGGCGCACGTCCGACGGCCGGCTGCTCCTGCACCACGACAGTGGCGCCTGGACCTGGCTTCCCGCACCGCCCGGCGCGCCCACGGCCACGCCCTCGGGTGTCCAGCTCACCCCGCGCGGCGACGTCTGGCTGTACGGCGTCGGCGTCGTGGCCCGCTGGAACGGCTCCGCCTGGACCGAGCTGCCCGCCTACCAGGGCCTGCGCGCGACCCTCACGGGGCTTCTGCCGGTCGCCGACGACGACCTGTGGCTGGTCGGCTACGACTACGGAGTGGGCGGCCCGGTCGGCAAACCCCCCGGCGTGCTGCTTCTGCACGGCGACGGCAGCACCTGGCAGGGCGTCACCGAACCGTTCCGCGTCGGCATGCTGAACGGGATCGTCGCCGACGCCGAGGGCCGTCCCGACCGGATCGCCGGGTGGGACTTCTGGGACCAGACCCGGGCCCATTACCTGCGCTGGGACGGCACGGCCTGGGTGAGCGAGCGGGGGCCGGTGGCGACGACCCCCGTCGTCATGAACGCCTTGGCGAAGGTGCCGGGTTCGGACGGCTACTGGGCGGTCGGGACGACCTCGGCCTCGGCGTCCTCGGCCGCCCTGCCGCGCATCGAACGCTGACCGGGGCCTGGTCCTCACCCCAGCCGGATCACGTTCCAGGACAGCGGCTCCAGGACGGCGGTGAGCGTGCCGTTTCGGAGGGCCGTGCCGTCGACCGGGTGGGGGGCGACCCGCTCGGGGTCGTCGAGGGTGTTGCGGGCGTCGGGGTCGGCGTCCGCGAGGGCGCTGTGCTCGACGACCCGCGTCAGGTCGAGGCCGCTCAGGGCGACTTCGAGGGGCAGGGCGTCGGTACGGCTGCGGTTGACGGCGAAGACGGTGACGGTGCCGTCCCCGGCGCGCACGGCGGTGGCGTGCAGGAGGTCGGTCTCGCCGTACTTCTTCGTCTCGTACGTCGGGGAGTCCACGCGGACGTCCAGGACCTGGCCGCGGCCGTGGCGCGCGGCCTGCGCGAACGGGAAGAACGTGGTCTGCCGCCAGGCCGGGCCGCCGGGTTCGGTCATGATCGGCGCGATGACGTTGACGAGCTGGGCGAGGCAGGCGACGGTGACGCGGTCGGCGTGCCGCAGCAGGGCGATGAGGAGCGAGCCGAAGACGACCGCGTCCATGACGCTGTAGTTGTCCTCCAGCAGGCGCGGGGCCTCGGCCCAGTCCCGCGCGCCGGAGTTCTCGATCTCGTGCCACTCCGAGATGTACCAGACGTTCCACTCGTCGAAGGAGAGGTTGATCCGCTTCTTCGACTTGAGCCGGGCGCCGACGTGGTCGGCCGTCGCGACGACGTTGTCGATGAAGGACTCCATGTCGACGGCGGAGGCGAGGAAGGAGTCGATGTCGCCGTTCTCGGGCCAGTAGTAGGCGTGCAGCGAGATGTAGTCGACGAGGTCGTACGTCTCCTTGAGGACCGTCGCCTCCCACTCGGCGAAGGTCGGCATGGACTGGCTGGAGGAGCCGCAGGCGACGAGTTCGACGCCGGGGTCCATCTGGCGCATGGCCCGGGCCGTCTCGGCGGCGAGGCGGCCGTACTCCTCGGCCGTCTTGTGGCCGGTCTGCCAGGGGCCGTCCATCTCGTTGCCGAGGCACCAGAGGCTGATGCCGAAGGGGTCCTTGTCGCCGTGCGCGGCACGGAGGTCGGACAGGGCGGTGCCGGCGGGGTGGTTGGCGTACTCCTGGAGTTCGAGGGCCTCGGCGACACCCCGGGTGCCGAGGTTGAGGGCCATCATGGGTTCGGCCTGGGGGCCGATCTTCTTCAGGAAGGCGATGTACTCGGAGAGGCCGAAGCGGTTGGTCTCGGTGGAGCGCCAGGCGAGGTCCAGGCGGCGGGGGCGGTCCTCGACCGGGCCGACCGAGTCCTCCCACTTGTAGCCGGAGACGAAGTTGCCGCCGGGGTAGCGGACGGCGGTGACGCCGAGTTCACGGACGAGGTCCAGGACGTCCTCGCGGAGGCCTGCCGCGTCCGCGGTGGGGTGGCCGGGTTCGAAGATGCCGGTGTAGACGCAACGACCGAGGTGTTCCACGAAGCTGCCGAAGAGGCGAGGGCTGACCTCGCCGACCGTGAATGCGGGGTCCAGGGTGAAGCGGGCGGTGTGCATGGGCGCCTTTCGGGGTGGGTGGTTCGGTCGTGTCGGGCTGCGGGTTGTCAGTGGCTTGTCGCGCCCACGCGGCGGAGCCGCATCTCGAGCACAGCCCCGCGCCCCTTCGGGCGCCGCAGTGCCGTTCGGTATCTCGGATCCAGCTCGTTACCTCGAACGGGACCGTAAATACGAAGCATCGACGCGTCAATGGTCAGGTCCGGCCGCGGTCGGGACATTACGGGCAGGAACGGTCGTTCCCCGGTGTACTTCGGACGCCGGATCGCATGACGCGCGCACTTTCGGGCGCGTAGTCTCGGACGCGCCGGCAGGCCTCGGCCGGCGCCGAGGAGGGGGAGCGATGGACATCGCGGGCGCGCGTGTCAGGGCCGCCCGAGTCACCGCCGCGCTCAGGCGCTCACGCAGTGGCTCAGCCATGCGCGGCCTGGCCGCCGAGCTCGCCACCGCGGTCCGGAAGAGACCCCGGCGTCCCACCGACGTACGGTCGCTGTGCCGGGCGCTGTGCGAGGAGATGAGCGCGCGGCGCGGCGGACGGCCCGTGCAGCTGCGGTTCGAGCGGTTCCCCGACGAGATAGAAGTGACCGGCCTGTGGGTCGAGTTCCAGGACTTCGACCTCGTCATCGTGGAGGAGCGGGCCGAGGCCGTGCAGCAGCTGGTCATCCTCGGGCACGAGCTGTGGCATCTGCACGCGGGGCACGGGCATCACCACGGGGCGGGTGCGGCGGCGGCCCACGCGTTCGCCGACCGGCCGGGATGGGAGGACGTCGCGCTGGGGGTGGCCGCCCGCCACGGCTCCCGGGAGCGGGACGAGGCCGAGGCCGACGCCTTCGGACACCGGCTGGCGGCGGGGTGCCGGGCGCTGCTGTCCGCAGGAGCCGGGCCCGACGTGCCCCTCGAACCCGTGCAGCGGTCGCTGTACTACCGGGGGCCGCGGGGAGGTGCGGCACCGTGACGACCGTGGCGCTGACCCCGGCCGAGTTCGTCAACCAGTTCTATCCGAACTTCTGGTGGGTTCCCGCGGGGGTCCTGGCCGCCGCCCTGGCCATCAAGCTGCCGAGCATCATCCGGTTGTGGAAGGATCCGATGCTGCGCGCGGTCGGCGGGCTGCTGCTGCTCGCCTGCGCGGTGTTCGTCTTCGTGGCGCCGTCGACGATCGCCCGGGTCAACCGGCTCACCGGGGTGGCGAACTTCTCCGGCCCCTGGGTCTACTCGCTGCTCACCGCGTTCTGCGCCTTCTGTCTGCTGCTGATCATCTCCTGGCGCAACGGCCTGTCCGACCGTTCGGAGCGCACCCGGCGCGCGATGCGCGGGGTCGTGGCGGTGTACTCGGGTGTGATCGTCGCGATGTGGGTGCTGTTCGCTCTCGCGGACGTGCCCGTGGAGCGGCTGCGGGACCTCGACACGTACTACGCGAACACGCCGTACATGCGCGAGATGATCGTGCTGTACCTGCTCGCGCACACGGTGGCCGCGCTGGTCACCAACGGGCTGATCTGGAACTGGGTCCGCACGGACGGACTCGACTCGCTGCTGCGCTGGGGACTGAAGTTCCTCGGCGTGGGCTACGCGGCGCAGTTGCTCTTCGACGCGGCCAAGATCAGCGCCGTGGTGGCCCGTTGGACCGGGCGGGACGTGGACTGGCTGAGCACGGCCGTCGCCCCGCCGCTCGCCTGTCTGTCCGCCGTGCTCATCGCGGTCGGCTTCATCCTCCCGCACGCCGGGCAGTACCTGCACGGCCGCTGGCACGTCCGGCTCGCCCTCCACGAACTGCGGCCGCTGTACCTGCTGATGAGGACCGTCAACGGCGGTGAAGGAGTCCCGTTCCTGCTGCGCGCGACGCCCGAGCTGCGACTGGTCCGCAGGGAGACGTTCATCCGCGACGTGCTGCTGCCGCTCGCCCGGCACATCGACGAGGACCGGCGCGAGCGGTTCCACGACGCCGCCCTCGCCCTCGGCCACCCGCCCGACCTGGCGAAGGCCCTGGCAGCCACCGCGGCGATCCTGGACGCGGCCGACACCAGGAGCCGGTCACGGGAGGACGGCACCGGTGCGCGTGACACCACGGACCTGCTGCGGGAGATCGGCGCCGTGTCCCGGGCCCTGCGGCGCACGGAGGACCTCCGGGCGATCCGCGCCCTGGCGCGTGACCACACGGACGGCAGGTCGCTCACCGGCTGACCTCGGTGGGGACGGGACCCCGCACGAAAGGTCACGGGCACGGAACGTGAAGGTACGGTGAGAGCCGTCCGGATCGAGGCCCGCATGGCTCGAAACCGCCGTCGGCGTGCGGGTGTTGTGCGCCGCACGGCTCTGGCCGGACGTCGGGGAATGCCCGCAGGGCAAAGGAGCCTTCATGGCTGAGTGCGAGGAGTCGCATGTCGCGTAGAGCTGTCGTCATCGGTGCGGGTCTGGCCGGCATGCTGGCCGCGGCGGCCCTGTCCGCCGTCGCGGACGAGGTGGTCGTGCTCGACCGCGACGATCTGCCCGAGGGGCCGGAGCACCGCAAGGGCCTGCCGCAGGGACGTCACGCGCATCTCCTCATGGCCGGCGGGCTGGCTTCCATGGAGGACCTGGTGCCGGGTGTGGACATGCGCAAGCACCTGCTCGCCGCCGGTGCGCACGAGATTCCGCTCGGCTCGGGCATGGTCGCCCTCACACCCGAGGGCTGGCTGCGGCGCTGGCGTCATCCCGGACCGCACATGCTGACGTGCACCCGGGCGCTGCTCGACTGGGCGGTGCGGGGCGCCGTGCTGGACAGCACCGGGGTGGTCGTCCGCAAGGCGCGGGTGCTGGAGCTGACGGGGTCACGGCAGTGTGTGACCGGGGTTCGCCTCTCGACCGCCGCCGGGGAGGAGGAACTCGCCGCGGACTTCGTGGTGGACGCGAGCGGGCGCGGCTCGCGGATCGTGACCTGGCTGGCGGGGCTGGGCGTCGACGACGTGCGCGAGAAGACGGTGGACGCCGGCCTGGTGAACGCCACCCGTCTCTACCGCACCCCCGAGGGGGCCGGGCGTTTCCCGCTGACCATGGTGCAGGCCGATCCGTACCGGGGGCGGCCCGGTCGCAGCGGCATGGTGCTGCCGATCGAGGGCGACCGCTGGATGGTCAGCCTCGCCGGCACGCGGGGCGGCGGCGAACCGCCGTCCGGCCCGGACGCGTTCCTGCGGTACACCCTGGACCTGCCCGACCCCATCGTGGGACGGCTGATCTCCGGCGCGGAACCGCTCACCGACGTCCATGTCAGCCGCAGCACCAGCAACCACCGCCGGTACCTGGAGAAAGTCCGCTTCTGGCCCGACCGCCTCGTCGTCCTCGGCGACGCGCTGGCCACGTTCAACCCGGCCTACGGGCAGGGCATGTCGGTGGCCGCACTGGGCGCCCGGGAGCTGGCCCGGGAGCTGCGGCGCTCCGGCTCCGGCCTGGGCGAACCCGGGCTCGCCCGGCGGGTGCAGCGGCGGGCGGCCAGGCCGGTGGAGGCCGCCTGGACGATGGCGGTGAGCCAGGACGTCTGGTACCCCGGGACGCGCGGGGGCTCGCCCGGCCTCGCCGACCGTCTGGTCACCGCCTACACCCGCCGCATGATCCGCACGGCGACCGGTTCGTACACGGCGGCCTCGGCGCTCTGGGACGTGATGAGCATGACGACGGGGCCGACGCGGCTGCTCCGGCCCTCGACGGTCCTGGCGACGCTGAGCGGGCCGCCGTTGCCGGCGGCGGTGGGGGCACCGCTGACGGAGGACGAGCGGGCGGTCCTGCGGAGGCTGGACCGGACGGGAGGCTGAGGCACCGGACCGGGGGCACCGGACCGGACGGGACGCGGGGGCACGGGCGTGCCGGTCCCCTGCCCCTGTCTCCCGTCAGCCGGCGAACGCGGGCTGTGCCAGTCCCTTGCCCGCCCCGGGCACCACGAACAGGGATCCCGCCAGTGCGGGCGGCTCGGTCAGCCCCACCCGGGCCGTCGTCACGTACAGGTCGGTCAGCCCGTCCCCGCCGAACGCACACGCCGTCACCAGCGGCACCGGCAGCTCGATCACCCGGTCCAGCTCACCGTCGGGGGTGTAGCGCCGTACCGCCGACCCCTCCCACAGGGCGACCCACACGCATCCCTCGGCGTCCACGGCCAGCCCGTCGGGGAAGCCCGCGCTCTCCTCGATCTCGGCGAGGGTCCGCCGCCCGGAGATCCGCCCGTCCGCGTAGTCGAAGACGTCGAGGCGCCGGGTCGGGGAGTCGACGTAGTACATGAGCCGCCCGTCGGGGCTCCACCCCGTGCCGTTGCTGACGGCCACGTCGCCGAGCACGACCTCGGCCGTGCCGTCGCCGGTGACGCGGGACAGCGTGCCGCCTCCCGGCGCCTCGTCGTAGCGCATCGTGCCCGCCCACAGGGCGCCGTCGGGCGCGACGGCGGCGTCGTTGGCGCGGCGGCCGGGGACCGGCTCGTGGTGCAGCCAGCGAAAGGTGCCGTCGGGGTCGAGGAGGCCGACCCCGTCACGCAGGTTCAGCACCAGTCCGCCGCCGGTGCGGGGCTTGACGGCGCCGATGTGCTGCTGCGTGCGGCGCAGGGTGCGGCGCCCGGTGGCCGGGTCGTAGGTGTGCAGGCGGGAGCCGAGGATGTCGATCCACAGCAGCCGGCCGGTCGCCGCGTCCCAGGTGGGGCCCTCCCCCAGCTCGGCCTCCGCACGCACCGCGACCTCGTACGGCGTCGTCATGCCACGCCCCGGTGACCGAGGTGCTCGGACAGCTCGGCGGCGCCCTTGACGGCGAGCTGCTCCAGCTCGGCCCGGCGCTCCTCGCTCCAGCGGATCATGGGCACGGAGATCGACAGGGCGGCGACGACCTGCCCCGTGCGGTCGCGGACCGGCGCGGCCACGCAGGACACGTCCGGGTTGGACTCGCGGTTCTCCACGGCCAGGCCCCGCTCACGGATCTCGGCCAGGGCCTCGCGCAGGGCGGCCGGGTCGGTGATGCTGTTGGGGGTCATCGCGACCAGCTCGGCGCTGTCGGGGATGCGCGCGGCGAGCTCCGGCTCCGGAAGGGAGGCCAGCAGCATCTTGCCGACGGAGGTGCAGTGGGCGGGCAGCCTGCGCCCGGCCGCCGACACCATCCGCACGGCGTGCGTGGAGTCGACCTTGGCGATGTAGATGACGTCCGTGTCCTCGAGGATCGCCACGTGCACGGTCTCGTCGCAGGTCTCGGCGACGGACCGGGCGACCTGCTGCCCCTCGGCCGCGAGGTCGAGCTGCTCGGAGTAGCGGGCACCGAGCTGGTACGGGCGCACGCCGAGCCGGTAGCGTCCGGGCTGGCCGGGCACCGGAACGATGTACTTCCGGGCGGCGAGCGTGGTCACCAGTTCGTGCACGGTGGTGCGCGGCAGCTGGAGCCTGCGCACGATGTCGGGGGCGGAGAGCGTCCCGTCCCCGTCGAGAAAGAGCTCGAGAATGTCGAGAGCCCGGGTCACGGCTGGTACGAGGCGTCCCACGACCGGCCCCCTCCCTTATACGTCTCAGGCGCCTGTGTTCCGGATCCCGGTGTTCGAGATATCAACAGGCGATCGGCATGACGAACACAGGCTAGCCATGAAGGTATGCCCGGGCAATGGGCGGAGCCCCGGTGCACGGAAACCCACGAGCACCCCCCATGCACGTGGTGCGCACATTAAAGTTCCGGTGTGCGACACGTCACACGTGTCGCAGAGGTGGGGGGATTTCCGTGCGTGACATGACCATGGGCTCGAACGTGTCCTTAACGGACCTGAGCGAGAACGTCGGCTCCGCGATCGTGAGTCTGGGCTGGACCAGCCCGACCGGGGAGGGCGACGCCGACGTGTCCGTCCTGTGCCTGAACGGCGACGGCAAGGTACGCAGCGACGCCGACTTCTACTTCTACAACAACCCCGTGGCCGCCGACGGCAGCGTGCAGTTGCTCGGCAAAGAGCCGACGGGGGACGGCAGCGAGGACCGCATCAGCTTCGACCTCACCGCGGTCCCGGCCGAGGTGGAGCGGGTCGTCGTCGCCGCGAGCCGCTACGAGGGGGCGCGCTTCGGTGAACTGGACGACCTGAAGGTGACGCTGGCCGACGCGGGCGGAGAGAACCTCCTCCGGTTCGTCATCGAGGACGCCGGCCAGGTGAGCGCGATCATCTTCGGTGAGCTGTACCGGCGGGGCACGGAGTGGAAATTCCGGGCCGTCGGTCAGGGCTACGAGAGCGGGTTGGCGGGGCTGGCGACGGACTTCGGCGTCGACATCGAGGACGACGAGACGGAACCCGCGACGGAGGCGGCCGAGGAGCCCGCCGCCGGCACCGCCGACGCTCCGCCGCCGACGACACTGGAGGCGGTTCCGGCACCGCGTCCACCGGCCGAGGAGGTGGCCGCGCCGAAGAAGCGGACAGCCCGGCCCCGGACGGCCAAGAAGAAGGTCGCACCACCCAGGCCGCCCGCCAGGAGCCTCGCGGAGAACGAGACCTGGAGGCAGGCTCGCCTCTTTCCGGTGTCAGCGCTCAAGAACGACCGGGACCGGGAGACGCGGGCCACGTCGGTGCTGCTGTCGGTGATGGCCCAGGTGCCCCGGTTCGGCAGACGCATCACCGCTCCCTTCGGCGCTCCGTCCGGCCGGATGGAGACGTTCACCGAAGTCTCCCTGCCGCACGGCGACACACCCCGGCGCCCGGACGGGGTGATCCGCGTCGAGCGCGCCGGCAAGCTGTGGACGGCACTCGTCGAGACCAAGACCAACGGCAACCCCCTCAAGTCCGACCAGGTGCAGGCCTACATGGACATCGCGGCCCGGCGTGGCTACGAGGCCGTGATCACCCTGTCGAACGATGTGGCGCTGGAGGGCAGCCCCCTGGTCGACGTGAAAATCGACCGGCGGCGCAAGCACCAGGTGGCGCTCTGGCACCTGTCGTGGGCCGAAGTGGCCCATCAGGCCCAGATGCTCATCCGGCACGAGGGCGTCGGCAACGCGGCGCGCACCTGGCTGCTCCAGGATCTGCTGCACTACCTCCAGCACGACAACTCCGGCTGTCACGGCTTCCAGAACATGGGCGCGGCCTGGGTGCCCGTACGCAGCGGGATCGGTGACGAGACCCTCTGCCAAGGCGACCCGCGCGCCCTGGAGGTCGTGGAGAGCTGGGAACGGCTCATCCGGCAGGTGTGCCTGCGGCTCGGGGGCGAGCTCGGGCAGAAGGTGCTGCCCGCCCAGCGCACCCGGCGTGGTACCGACCCTGGGGCCCGCCGCGCCCGCCTGGCCGACCAACTGTGCGTGGAAGGCCGGCTCCAGGCGGAGTTGCGTGTCGAGGGCGCGCCCGGTCTGCTCACCATCAGCGCCGATCTGCGGACCGCCAAGCTGCGCACGTCGGTGGAGATCCCCGCACCCGAGCAGGGCTATCCCCTGACCTGGGCCAAACGCCTGGTCCGCCGCCTCGCCGAGGCACCGGCGGACTTGCACGTGGAGACGCTGGTGGAGGGCGAGACGGGCGGCCCGCGGGGCACTCTGGAGCGGCTGCGTCCCGAACCCGCGGACCTGCTCCCGAAGGACGGCTCGACCCGCATCACCGGATTCCGGCTGTCTCTCTTCAAGGGCATGGGGAGCGGCCGCGGCAGCGCCGAGTCCGGCTTCATCCGCAGCGTCGACGACGCCGTGCACCGCTTCTACACCTCCGTGGTGGTGCACCTGGACGCCCCGGCTTCCGGGCGCTCCGCGGGGAAGGAGCGGGCCACGGTGTGACCCGCCGGGGCGGCGCTGCTCACCGGGCACGCCGCCCCCGTGTCACCCCCAGCTCCCCCCGCAGCCGCTGTGCCCGCAGCACCAGTTCCAGTTCGAAGCGGCGGTCGGGGTCGTCCATCTCGTCGCCCCACAGTTCGCGGATCTGGCGCAGGCGGTAGCGGACGGTCTGGGGGTGGACGCCGAGGCGGGTGGCGACCTCCGGGGCGCCGCCGCGGGTTTCCAGCCAGGCCAGGAGGGTCTCGGCGAGGCGGCGGCCGTGGGTGGGGCCGCAGTGGGTGAGGGGGGCCAGGCATCGCAGGGCCAGGTCGTCGATGAGTTCCTCGGGCTGGAGGAGGACCAGGGCCTCGGTGTGTTCGGTGCAGTAGAGGACCTCTCCGGAGGGGAGCAGGTCCCGTTCCATCAGGCGGACCGCGGCCTCCGCCCAGCGCAGCGACTTCGCCGCGTCGGTGAGCGGGACCGGTGGGCCGATCGCACCGGACCAGCCGGCCAGAGCCCGGTGCATGAGCTCGGGGCGGCCCGCCGCGTCCGGCTCGGGCACGACCATGCGGGGCTGCTCGTACTCCATGTCGAGCAGGACGCCCTGGCCGACCGCGGGGGCCATCGCCTCGCGGGCCGGGCGGAGCAGCACGCCCACCGCGACCTTGGCCGGTAAGGGCCAGCCGATGCGGGCGGCGCGTTCGGTCAGGGCCTCGGCCGGGTCGCCGCGGTGGTGCTCGGCGAGGAGCAGCTCCATGAGGCGGCGCTGCAGGCGCAGGCGTTCCCCGGCCTGGCGGGCGGCGGCCTCGGCGTAGCCGCGTACGGACTGGTCGACCAGGCCGTCCAGGTACTCGTAGCCCGCGTCGACGAGTTCGTACATCGCCGGAGGCGGGATCTCCACGCGCTGGCCGATGTCGGCGAAGCGGCGCCAGGCCAGGCGTACGCCCATGCGGTAGATGGCCTGGAGGGAGTCGAGGGAGCGGCCGTTGAGGCCCTCGCCGCGGCCGAAGTCCTGGAAGACCCCGGGCGGGACGGTCGGCCGTCCCTCCGAGTGCTCCAGGTGCTGCACGAACACCTCGATGGCGCGGCGGATACCGACCAGGGCCATCGGCTCGCCGGAGTCGTCGAGGACGACGGGCAGGTGCGGGTACTCGCGCTGGATCTCGCGGAGGATCTCCTCGGCGAGTGCGGGCGCCTCGGCCATGGCGATCGCGGCGAACCGGCGCACCTGGTAGCGCGGTACGTCGTGCCAGGCCGAGCGCGTGGGGAGGGCGGCTGCGGTGCGGGCGGCCGTCACGGTCAACTCCCCTGCCCTGTCTGCTCGTACGTGATCAGGGGGGTGTTCGGCTGGTCGGGTGTGGCTTCGAGCAGCGCGACCACGCCCAGCGCGGCGCCCACGGCGAGGGCGGCGGCGAGCGCGACGGTCAGCGCGGCAGCGAGCAGTCTCGACATCGCAGGGTCAGCCTCTCTGTCCGGATTCGCCCGGAGATCGTCCGGAGGTTGCCCCACCCCGGCACCCCGTCCCTGCCTGTCGCGCCCCAGTCTCGACAAGCATTGACACCCCGTCAAGAGCCGCCTACGGTTCCCGGCCCAGCCGCACGTGCGCATCCCGCCGCCGTGCCGGCCCTCTCGTACGTCGAGCCGCCCCAAGCCACTGGAGTGCCCGGATGCGCCGTACAACCTCTCCCTTTTCCCTGGTCCTGCTGGGTCTCGGCACGTTCCTGCTGGTGCTGGCGCCGCTGCTCGCCTGGTACGTGGAACCGCGTGCCGCGGTCAACCCGATCGACATCGACACGACCGCCGTCTACACCGGCCGGGGCAGCGTCTTCGACACCGACCGGATCGAGACGGTGCCCGACCGGAAGATCACCGTGACCCAGCGGGTGCGGGGCAACGTCGAGGACAGCGAACGCAGCGGCAACGCCGTCTGGGACGTGACGACCACGGTCGACACCGACAAGTCCCTGCCGGCCGCCGATCCGCACGACGCACTGGACTTCGTGCCGCACCGCTGGGTGATGGACCGGACGACCACGCGGCCGGTGCACTGCTGCGGGGAGAAGCCCTACATCGAGGGCGAGGCGTATCTGAAGTTCCCCTTCGACGTGCAGAAACGCTCCTACCAGTGGTGGGACAACACCCTCGGCGACACGGTCGTGCTGCGCTACCGGGGCACCGCGAAGATCCAGGGTTACTCCGGTTACAGGTTCACCGGGTCCGTGCCGCCGACGAGGACCGGCACGCGCATGGTGCCCGGCAGCCTCGTCGACCAGCCGAACCGGCCGCAGGTGCTGGCCGAGGAGTGGTACTCCAACCACGGCTTCGAGCTGGTCGTGGACCAGGCGACGGGCCGCGTGATCTACGCGCAGACCGGCCCGCGGCGGACCCTGCGGGCGCCGGGCGCGAAGAAGGACGCGGCGGTGCTGCTGGACAGCCGGAAGGTTTCGTTCACCACCGCGACGCAGAAGGAAGCGGTACGGCAGGCGAAGCGGGACAGCGGGCAGCTGCGGCTGGTGGGCACGACGCTGCCGATCGGGGCCGCGGCGGCCGGCTTCGTGCTCGCCGTGGTGGGTGGCGTTCTCGTGGCGCGTGGGCGGAAGGAGCCGGAGAGCCCCGTTGCGACCGAAAGGCCCGATACACCCCAGCCCACCCTCACGAAGTGATGTGCCGTCAGCTCGAACAAAGCCCGAAATTGTCACGTCGGTGAGTAGCCGTGACGAACGTCCGGGCGAAAACTGTCCAACCCCACCCGAGCACATCCCGTCCACACTCCCCTCCCCGGAAGAGCTCAGGCTCCCCACGGGCCGACCCCTCCGTGACGACCACACCCCCACGTTTTCCCCACCCTGAGTTCCGCACCCCGAGACGAGTTGGAGCACCCATGCCCCAGCACGTACCGTCCCCTCCCCCACTCTCGGCTTCGCTCGAGCGGGGGGACCCCCAGCGCGCCGCGTCCCCCAGCGCGCAGCACCCCCCGGCGCTCCCCCCACATCCGCGCCGGATCGTCTTCCTCGCCCATCGTGATCTGGACAACCCGTCCGCCGGCGGCTCCGAGCTGCTGGTCGACCGGCTCGCCGACGGCCTGACCCGCCTGGGTCACCAGGTGACCCTGCTGTGCGGGGGGCCCGCCGCCCGGCGTGACTACCGGGTCGTGTCCGCGGGCGGCCCGTACGGGCACTACCTGCGCGCGAGATCGGCCTTCACCCGCCGGGTCGGCGACTGCGACCTGCTGGTGGAGGTGTGCAACGGCATGCCGTACCTGGCGCCGCTGTGGCACCGGGGGCCCACCCTGTGTCTGGTCAACCACGTCCACACGGACCTGTGGAAGATGCGCTTCGGCGGGCCGCTGGCACCTGCGGCGCGGATCGGCCGAAGACTCGAACACTGGGCCCTGACGGGGGCGCAGCAGCGGAACCTGCTCGTCGCCGTGTCCTCCTCGACCGCCCACGCGCTGCGGGCGATCGGCGTCGAGCGGGACCGCATCAGGGTCGTGCACAACGGGGTCGAGGAGCCGGGCCCGAGGGCCGAGCGCTCCGCCGAGCCGTTGTTCGTGGCCGTCGGGCGTCTGGTCGAGTACAAGCGGGTCGATCTGCTGCTGCGCCTCTGGGAGCGGGTGCGGCCGGTGACCGGCGGCCGGCTGGTGATCGTCGGTGACGGGCCCGAGCGGGAGCGGCTGGAGCGGCTCGCCGGTCCGGGTGTGGAGTTCACCGGGTACGTGACGGAGGCCGAGAAGCACCGGCTGCTGTGCGCCGCCTGGCTGTTGCTGCACCCCTCGGCGGTGGAGGGGTGGGGTCTCGTCGTCACGGAGGCCGCGGCCCGGCAGACGCCGAGTGTGGCCTTCGACGTGCCGGGGCTCAAGGACTCCGTGGTGGACGGGGAGACCGGCGTCCTCGCACGCGGTGAGTCCTCGTTCGCCGCGGCCTGGTGTGCGCTGACCCTGTCGGGGCGGGAGCGGGAGCTGATGGGCAAGGCGGCGCGCGAGCGGGCGGCACAGTTCCGGTGGGACCGGACGGTGCGGCAGTTCCGGGTGGTGGCCGCGGAGGCGGTGAGGAGCTGGGGGTCGTGAGGCGGCCGCGCCCACGCGGCGGAGCCGCACATGTCGCAGCCCAGCGCCCCCTGACCACGGTGAAGGACCCCTCGTTCCGGCGATCCCTCGCCCTGTTCCGTGCCTTTCTCCACGAGCAGGACGATCCCGAGAGCTGTTACGCGCTGCTCGCCCGCGACGCCGCCGATCAGGTCGAGGCCTACGACGGTCCCGTCGCCGGGCGCACCGTCCTCGATGTCGGCGGCGGCAGCGGGTACTTCACCGAGGAGTTCCGGCGGCGCGGGGCGCACGCGTTCCTCTTCGAGCCCGACTTGACCGAGCTCGGTGAGAAGCCCCCCGACTCGGCCGTCGTCGCCGACGGGTACCTGCTGCCGTTGAGGGACGGCGTCGCGGACGTCACCTTCTCCTCCAACGTGCTGGAGCACGTGGCCGATCCGGAGACGTTCCTCAGCGAGCTGGCCCGGGTGACCCGCCCGGGCGGGTTGATCTACGTGTCGTTCACCAACTGGCTGTCGCCGTGGGGCGGGCACGAGTGGGCCCCGTGGCACTGGTTCGGCGCCGAGCGGGCCCGGGCCCGCTACGTGCGGCGGACCGGCAAGCCGGCCAAGCACACCCTCGGCGAGAACCTTTTCGCGGTGCACATCGGCCCCACCCTGCGGCGGGTGCGCGCCCGCGACGACGTCACCATCGTCTCGGCGCGTTCCCGCTACTGGCCCTTCCTCGCGGAGACCGTCGTCAAGGCGCCCGGCATCCGCGAGTTCGCCACCTGGAACCTCCTTCTCATTCTGCGGCGGTGTCCTACATGACAACCACGGTCCAGGCTCCTCCCCCGGCGGCCGTCCCCACCACCGCGACCACCGCGGGCCCGCCCGACGGCCCGCGGTCGCGGCGCTGGCTGCTGGGTTTCTGGGCCGTGGTGTTCGTGTTGTTCCTCGCGGTGCAGCCGGGACGGCAGACCTTCGACACCAAGCTCGGGGTCACGGTCGATCCGGGGCAGTTCCTCGCCGATCTGGGCCAGTTGTGGCACGACCGGGCCGGGTTCGGCGGGATCCAGGACCAGTACGTCGGCTATCTGTGGCCGATGCTGCCGTTCTACTGGCTGTGCGACCTTCTGCGGCTGCCGGTGTGGCTGGCGGAGCGGCTGTGGCTGTCGCTGATCGTGTCCGTGGCCTTCTGGGGGGCGCTGCGGCTGGCGGAGCGGCTGCGCGTGGGCAGTGGGGCATCCCGGCTGCTGGGCGCGGTGGCCTATGCGCTGTGGCCGGTGTTCACCACCGTCATCGGGTCGACGTCGGCCGCGGCACTGCCCGGCGCCTTCCTGCCGTGGGTGCTGCTGCCGCTGACGAACGAGCGGTACGCCGCCCGGGTCGCGGCCCTGCGGTCGGCGCTGCTCGTGCCGTTCATGGGCGGGGTGAACGCGTCGGCGACGCTGGCCTCCCTGCTGCCGGTCGGGTTGTATCTGCTGTCCCGGCCGCCCGGCCCGCGGCAGCGCAAGCTGATCGCCTGGTGGACTCCGGCCGTGCTCGTGGTGACCGCCTGGTGGTGGGTGCCGCTGCTGCTGCTCGGGGTCTACGGCGAGAACTTCCTCCCCTATATCGAGACCGCGCGGACGACCACGGACACCATGTCGGCGACCGAGGCGCTGCGCGGCGCCGGGAACTGGGTCGCCTATCTGCACCTGGGTGAGGCGTGGCTGCCGGCCGGCTGGGCCGTGGCGTCCGCCGTCGTCGTGATCGTGTGCTCGGCGCTCGCGGCCGGGCTCGGCCTCGCCGGACTGGCCCGGCGGGACATGCCCGAGCGGCGGTGGCTGGTGCTGACGGTGCTGGTGGCTGCGCTGGTGCTGCTCGCCGGGTACGGCGGGGCGTTCGGGGCGCCGTTCCACGGGGTCGTGCAGGGCTGGCTGGACGGGTGGCTGTCGCCGTTCCGGAACATCTACAAGTTCCAGGCCGGTGTGGCGCTGGCGCTCGTGCTGGGCCTGGCGCACCTGGTGGGGGTGGCCGCCGAGCCGCGCGGGGCCCGGCAGGTGCGCGGGCGGCGCTTCGCCCCACTGGTCGCGGCCGTGCTGATCCTGCCCGGGCTGCTGTGGCCGTACCTCAACGGCTCGATCCTCAACCCGGGTTCGTTCCGGAAGCTGCCCACGTACTGGCAGGCCACGGCCGACTGGCTGGAGACGTACTCGCCCGACTCGCGTGCCCTGGTCGTCCCGGCGACCGCGCACGGCCTGTACACCTGGGGCGCCCCCGTGGACCAGCCGCTCGACGTGCTCGCCGAGTCGCGGTGGGCGCAGCGCGACTACGTGCCGTTCGGCACGCCCGGCAACCGGCGCGCGATGGACGCCGTCGAGCAGGCCCTGATGTCCGGGTCCGAAGTGCCGGGCCTGGCCGACTACTTGAGCCGGGCCGGGCTGTACTACGTCGTCGTGCGCAACGACCTCGACCCCGACCAGATCGGCTACGTACCCACCACGACCGTCAAGCGCACCCTGGAGCAGTCGGGGTACGAGCGGGTGACGGGCCTCGGGCCGGTGATGACCGGTGGCCGGATCGCGCAGGACGCGCCGCTCCAGGTCGAGGGACTGTACCCGCGCCGGCGGGCCGTGGAGATCTACCGGCCGGCCGGTGCGGACGTGGTCCGGCCGGGGCAGGCGGGACTCGCCCCGGTCGCCGACACGGCCGTGGTGTCCGGCGGGCCCGAGGCGCTGCTGCCGCTGGCGGAGCGGCTGCGCGGCCGGGCGACCGTCCTCACCGGTGACAACCACCCGGGACTCGGCACCCCCGCCGTGCAGGTGCTGGGCGACGGGCTGCGGCGGGCGGACACCCGGTTCGGGCTGGTCAACGCCGGTACGTCGTACACGTACACGCGCGACGAGCGCAACGCGCCGGACGCCCTCCAGGACCCGGGCGAGAAGCCGCGCCAGATCCTGCCCGCCGAGGGCGCCGATCACCAGACGGTGGCCGAACTGCGCGGCGCCCGCTCGGTGTCGGCGTCCTCGTACGGCAACTGGCTGTTCCACCTGCCGCAGTACGACCCGGTGAACGCCTTCGACGGCAACCCGGACACCGCCTGGGCGGAGGGCGCGCCGGACACGCCGGACGGGCAGTGGCTGCGCATCGGCTTCACCGGCCGCTACGACATGCCGTCCTCCTTCAAGGTGACTCCGCTGCCGCAGCAGAGCGTGCGGGCGGCGGCGACGAAGGTGCGGGTGGAGACCGAGAAGGGCGAGCGGACGAGCTTCCTGCAGCCCAACGGCACGACCCAGCGGATCAAGGCGCCCGAGGGGGCGACGCGGTGGATGAAGCTGACGATCGTCGACTCCGTGGAGCGCAGGTCCGGGCTGACCGGCGCGGGTTTCTCCGAGATCGGCCTGCCGGACGTGCAGGTGACACGGCTGCTGCGGCTCCCGGCGGACGCCGAGGACTCCACCGCGGCCGCGACCGTCGTCTCCCTGCACCGCGCGTCCGACCCCACGGGCCTGTCCGCGACGGGCACCGAGGCCGGACTGCACCGCCGCTTCACGACCCCGGCCGCCGGGACGTACGAGGTGAAGGCGAGCGCGGTGCCCGTGCCGGGCGCGGAACTCGACGAGCTGCTCTACGAGGTGGCGCCCGAGCAGCAGTCCCGGATCGTCGCCACCGCCGACTCCACGGCGAGCCTCGGCGCGGGCCTCGCGGCACGCAACCTCACCGACGGCGACCTGACGACGGCGTGGATCGCGGGCGACCGGCCGACGATCCACCTGCGCTGGGAGGGCAAGCAGCCGGTCGGCGAACTGGTCCTGGCTCCCGCGGGCGGTCTGTCCGCCCGCGCGTCCGAGGTGCACATCAGCTCCCCGGACGGCGCGGCCATCGCCGGCGCCGACAAGAACGGCTGGGTCCGCTTCCCGCCGATCACCACCGACCGGCTCGACATCACCGTCACCGGGACGGCCCCGCTGACCCTGCACAACCCGGTCGCCGACGAGGACCTGCGCCTCCCGGTCGGCCTCACGGAGGCCTACATCCCCTCCCTCGACCAGTACCGCACCCCGCAGCCGGACGGCACCCGGACGTTCTCCCTGCCCTGCGGCAAGGGTCCGGTGGTGGCACTGGACGGCGAGCTGTACCGCACGGGCGCGAAGGGGACCGTACGGGACCTGGTCGAGCGGCGGGGCGTGGAGGTGACGCTCTGCCAGGAGGGCCGCGTCGACACCGAGGTGCGTCTCGACGCGGGTGAACACCGCCTGGAGGGCGGAGACGCGGGCCCGCTCGCGCTGACGGACGTGACGCTGACCCGCGGCACGATCCCCGAGGCCGCGGCGGCCGGGCGTGACCTGCGGATCCGGGACTGGCTGGGCGACCGGCGCGAGGTGACGGTCGGCTCGGGCGCGGCCTCGTACCTGACGACGTACGAGAACTTCAACGACGGCTGGCGGGCCACGCTGAACGGCAAGGAGCTGACCCCGGTGCGACTGGACGGCTGGCAGCAGGGCTGGCGGGTCCCGGCCGGAGCGGGCGGCGCGGTGAAGCTGTCCTACGAGCCGGCCGTGACGTACGACGCCGCCCTGATCGGCAGCGGCGCCGGCATCGCGGTCCTGCTGGGTCTGGCGCTGTGGCGGCGCCGCGCGCCCAACCCCGACGCGCCCCAGCCGGCTCCGCCGCTGCCCGGGCTGTGGCTGGGCACGGTGGCGCTGACGCTGGTCGGGGTGGTGATCGCGGGCTGGTTCGCGCTGCTGGTCCCGGCGCTGGCGCTGCTCGCCGCGCGACGGCACACCCTGCTGGTGCCGATCGCGTTCGCCGCCCTGGCCGGAGCCGGGATCGCCGCGGCCTTCGGCGCCGGGGAGCCGGTGGGCGCGGGCGAGGGCGCGTTCGGGCACCTGGCCCAACTGCTGGCATTGACCGGCCTGTTCGCGGGGCTGGTGAGCCTGCGCGAGGGGCCGCCGCCCGCGGAGGCACCGACGCGGCGGTTGCCGAGGACGGACACCGGGGAGGGCAAGACCGTATGACGGCACCGGTGCGCATCCCGTTCCCGGTGGTGGACGAGGTGTCCCGGCACTGCCTCCAGGAGGCGGAACCGGAGACCGTCCACATCGAGGTCCACCTCCCCGGCCCTCTCGACCAGGGGCGGCTGCGCAAGGCGTTCCTGGAAGCGCTGCACCGGCATCCGCGGATCCTGATGCGGGAGGCGCCAGGGCCCTGGTACCGGCGGCAGTACGAGTGGGAGCTGACGCCGGAACCCGATGTGGAGGTGGTGACCTTCGTCCCGCCGGGCCCGCGAGCCCTGCGGGACGCCAGGGCCCGGGCCCTCACCCACGCCCCTCCCCTGTCGAAGTCCCCGCCGATCCGGCTGGAGGTGGTGGACTCGGTCCTCCTCCTCACCATCAACCACACGGCCCTGGACGGCCCGGCCTGCCTGCGCATCCTGGCCACGGCGGCCGAGCTGTACGGCGGCCGGGACAACGCCCCGGCGGCGCCCCCGACCCGCCCCGCCGAACCCCGGCAGGACCCCCCGGACACCCCGGCCGGCTGGTCGCCCCCGGCGCGGGTGGCGCACGGCACGCCCGACCCCTCCCCGGGCAACGGCATGCTCGTCGCCGAGCTGCCCCTCCCACACCGCCCCAAGGGTTCCCCGTACACCGTCAACGACCAGCTCATGGTGGCCACGGCCCTGACCATCGCCCACTGGAACCGGGAGCACGGCGCCCGCCCCCGCCCCCTGCGCATCACGATGCCGGTGGACGACCGCCCCCGCGACACGACGATGCCCATCGGCAACGGCACCCGCCTGGTGGAAGTCCCTTTCGCGCCGGGGGAACTGGACGTCACCGACATGCCGGCCCTGCTGCGGCGCACCGCGGAGCGGACCCGCGCGCTCAAGTCCCTGCCCCGTCCCCAGCTCGGCCACGGCGCCGCCCTGCTGACCGCCCCCTGGGCGCCCGTCGCGGCCCGCGCGGCCCTCACCCGGACCCTGCGCCGGGCCGCCGCGCCCTGGACGTCGACGACCCTGCTCAGCAACATCGGCCGTATCCCCTACCCGCTGGACTTCGGGGAGGAGGCGGGCCGGGCGCACGCGGTCTGGTTCTCCGCCCCGGCCCGGATGCCGCGGGGCCTGACGGTGACCACCGCCTCCACGGCCGGCCGCCTCCACCTGGCCCTGCGCTGGTCGAAAGCCCTGCTCAGCAGCGGCGACGGCGACCGCCTCCGCGACCTCTTCGAGCACTACCTGCACACCACGGAGGTGACCCCGTGACAGCACCGGCCACAACCGGCGGCCCGCCCCGCGACCTGCGCGACTTCTACGAGAATCCCGCCGTGCCCGTCGCCTCCGGCACCCCGCGCAGCCTCCGCCAGGCCCGCATGCTCGCGCGGGCCCTGAGCGGCCCGGCGACCGCGAGCCCGCAGACGATCCTCGACATCGGCTGCGGGGACGGTACCGCCGCCGCCACCGCCGCCCCGCTCCTGCCCGGCCACCGCGTCATCGGCGTCGACTGGTCCCAGGACGCCCTGCGCCGCGCCCGCACCCGCATCCCGTACGCGGTGCGCGGCGAACTGACCGGCGGGGGGCTGCCGTTCGCGTCCGGTTCGGCGGACGCCGTGCTGTTCAGCGAGGTCATCGAGCACCTCGTCGATCCGGACGCGGCCCTCGACGAGATCCGGCGGATCCTGCGCCCCGGCGGTCATCTGATGCTGTCCACACCCAACCTGGCCGCCTGGTACAACCGCGGCCTGCTGCTGGCCGGGGTGCAGCCGGTGTTCTCGGAGGTCAGCCTGCGCGGCATCCACGGCCGCCCGGGCGAGGAGGTCGTGGGGCACCTGCGGCTCTACACCGCCCGGGCTCTCAGGGAGTTCGTCGCCGCGTCCGGCTTCACCGTCGTACGGCTCGAAGGAGCCCCCTTCCACGGCGTGCCGCGCCCGCTGCGGCCGCTGGACCGGCTGGCCTGTGCCCGGCCGCAGCTCGCCTCGATCCTGCTGCTGCACGCCAGGAGGACGTAGCCCATGTGGTGGGGAGTGGCCGCGGCCCTGCTGGCGAACACCCTGTACAGCCTGGGCTTCGTGCTGGAGAAGCGGGCGCTCACCGCCCTGCCCGAGGTGACGATCCGCCGGCCGGCCCGGCTGCTGCGCCTCGTCCTCGGCAGCCCCCTGTGGATCGGCGGGTCCCTCGCCCTGGCCGCCGGTTTCGCCGCGCAGCTCGTCGTCTACCGCACCCTGCCGATCGCCGCCGCGCAGGGCATCTTCGTCTCCGGGCTGGTGCTGCTCGTGCTGCTGTCCGCGCGGCTGCTCGGCGAGGAGACCTCCGGCCGGGAGCGGTACGCGCTGGGCGCGATCCTGCTGGCCCTGCTGATGGTGGTGCTGTCGCTGCGCGAGGGCGCGGACACCGTCAGCCAGGACGCGCCCTACCAGCTGATCCTGCTGGTGTGCGTGCCGTCGCTGGCGGCCGGGGTGTGGCTGTACGGCTCCGCCGAGCGGCGAGCCCGCAACCGGCACCGGCGCCCGACGACCGGCGTCGAGTACGGCGTCGCGGTGGGCCTGCTGTACGGGGTCAGCTCGCTGGCCATCAAGGGGGTCTCCAGTCGTCTGACGACCGACGGGGTCGGCGGCGCGGTGCTGGGCCTGCTGGCCTCCCCCTATCCGTATCTCCTGCTGTTCACCGGTGCGTTCGGCCTGGTGATGTCGCAGGCGGCGCTGCAGCGCTGCCGGGCCTCGCTGATCGTGCCGGTGTGCACGACCGTGACGAGCCTGTTCACGGCGGTGCTCGGCACGCTGTCGTTCGGCGAGGCCCTGCCGGACGAGCCGCTGCGGCTCGCGCTGCGGGTGGCGGGCACGGCCCTGGCGGTGGCCGTGCTGCTGACCATGCCCAAGCACGACGCTTCTCCCCAACCCTCCCCACCCGCCAAGGAGCTGACCTCACCGTGAAGCCCGACGACCCGCTGCTGAAGATCCTCGCGTGCCCGATCGACAAGGGTCCGCTGCACCTGCTGGCCGAGGAGGCCGGGCGGGAGGAGGCGCTGTACAACCCGCGCCTGCACCGGCGTTACCCGGTCACCGACGGCATTCCGCAGCTGCTGCCGTCGTCGGGCGAACAGGTGCCGGACGACGAGCACGAGGAACTCCTCAAGAGGATGGCACCGTGACCGGCCTGGCGGCCCGCGTCGCGCCCCTGCTGCCCACCCGCCTGGTGGCCGCGACGGCCCGGGCGCTCTACCCCCGGTTCGAACCGGAGCTGGCCCGGCTCGCCGAGCTCTGCCCGCCGGGCTGCCGTACGGCGGTGGACGTGGGCGGCTGGTACGGGCCCTGGACGCACCGCCTGTCCGGCCTCGCCGAGCAGGTCGTGACCATCGAGCCGGTGCCCCATCTGGCCCGGCTGCTGGCAGCCGCCGCCCCGCCGAACGTCCGGGTGGTCCGCGCGGCCGCCTCGGACCGGCCGGGCATCGCCCGGCTGTGGCTGCCGCCGGACGACGCGGGCGACCGGGGCGTGTCCTCGCTGGTGCGGCGCGACATCCACGGCCGCGCGCTGGACGTGCACTGCGTCACGCTGGACGAACTCGGTCTGCGCGACGTCGGCTTCATCAAGATCGACGTGGACGGCAACGAGCCCGCGGTGCTGCGCGGAGCCACGGGTCTGCTGGCCCGTGACCGCCCGGCCCTCTTCGTGGAGCTGGAGTCCCGCATCCAGCCGATCGCGCCGGTGGTGACCTACCTGTCCCTGCTCGGCTACGACGGCTGGGTCCTGCCCGGCGACACGTGGGTGCCGCTGGCGAAGTTCCCGCTGGAGCAGCACCAGGCCCGCGCCTCCTACGTCGTCTCCCACGGCCTGCTCCGCCGCGTCCTGCCCTCCCCGCTCCTGCGGGGCCCGCGCTACGTCAACTCCGTGCTGTTCCTGCCCGACGGCCGCCGCCCCGGCAGGGCCCCGGTGGGCGACGATGGGTCCCATGCCCTCCGGAAAGCCCCCGGCTAGCCCCTTCACCCCGCTCGACTTCCAGCTGGTGCTGCTGCGCCGCATGGCCGACCACAACCCCGGGCTGGTGGAGGACGCCCGCCATGAGCTGGGGGTGTCCATCGCGGACATGCGCGAGGCGAACAAGCGCTGGCAGGCGATGGTCCGCTCCCCGCGCTCCCGGGCACCCCTTTCCCGGTACCGGTCGGTGCTGGGCGAGCCGGAGTCCCGTACGCCGCGCCGGATCGGTGATCTCGACTGCGAGGCGTGGCTGTGGCCCGTGCCCCTCTGGCCGGATCTGCGCTTCGAGGTGCTGGCCGCCCCGAACCGTGCCGTGTGGAACGAGTGGCTGGTCCGCGCCCCGGGCGCGACGGGGCCGGAGCTGCGCACCCTGGACGACCTCACCCCCTGGTCCTGCACGGTCGACGAGGCGGCCCGTGCCTTCGCCCCGGCCCGTCCCCTGGAGGGCACGGCACCGACCCGGTGGGGACTGGCGTTCACCGCGCCGGACGCGCACGGGAGGTTGCGGGAGGCCGTCGCGGAGTTCACCTGGGGGCTGGTGCAGCGGGTGTCCGTCAGCGGGCCTCGGAGCTGAGGGACACCGGCCGCTGCTTCACCGGCACGCACCTCCATGCCAGGGCCGCCGCCGTCACATAGGCGAGCGCCCCGATGCCCATGCTCGTCCGGATCCCCGCCCCGTAACTCGCGGCCGAGGCGAGCAGGCTGCCGCCGAGGGCGACGCCGGTGGCGCTGCCGACCTGGCGGGTGGTGTTGAACAGGGCGGAGGCGGCTCCGGAGTAGGCCGGGGGCGCGGCGCCCATGACGGTGGCGGTCGAGCCGGTGAGGGCGAAGGACGTGCCGAAACCGGCCGCCATCATCGGCAGCACCAGGAGCCCGTAGGCGGGGTCGGTGCCGGCCGCGGCCCAGCCGGCCAGCCCCAGTGCGGCCAGGAGCATGCCCGAGACGACCAGGGGCCGGTCGCCGGTGCGGCGGGACAGCCGCCCGGACAGGACCGAGGCGAACATGGTCATGGCCACCGCGGGGAACAGGGCGAGACCGGTGCCGAGGGCGCTGTATCCGCGCTGGTGCTGGAACTCCAGGCTGGCGGTGAACACCATGCCGTAGAAGCCGAAGTTGAACAGCAGGCCGATGAGGGCCCCGCCGCTCAGGGTGCGGGAGCGCAGCAGGCCCAGCGGCAGGGCCGGGGACCGGGCCAGCCGCTCGCGCAGGGCGAAGGCCGCGGCGGCCAGGACGGCCAGACCGAGCCCGGCGAGGACGGCCGGGTCGGACCAGCCGCGCCGCCCGGCCTCGTTGAGGGCCGCGGTCAGCAGGGCCACCGCGGCGAGGACCGCCACCTGTGCGGGCAGGTCCAGGGCCCGGGCGGCACGCCGGGGTGAGCGGGCCACGTGCCGCAGGGTCAGCGCCAGGCAGGCCGCGCCGACGGGCAGGTTGATGAGGAACACCCAGCGCCACCCGACCGTGGAGACGAGCAGTCCGCCCAGCAGCGGCCCGGCGGAGGCCGCGATGCCCGCCATCGAGCCCCACAGCCCGAAGGCCCGCGAGCGGGCCTCCGGCCGCGGGTAGGACTGCTGGAGCAGGGCCAGCGACCCCGGCACGATCAGCGCCGCACCGAGCCCCTCCACCAGCCTGGCCACCACCAGGAAGGACGCGCCGGGCGCGAGCGCGCAGGCCGCCGAGGACGCGGTGAACACCACCACGCCCCAGCAGAAGACCCGCCGGTTGCCCAGCCGGTCCCCCAGCGCCCCGCCCGTCAGCAGGAACCCGGCGAAGACCAGCGTGTACCCGTCGGTGATCCACTGGATGCCGGTGAGCGAGGCCGACAGCTCCCGCCCGATCACCGGCACGGCGACGTTGATGACCGTCACGTCCAGGATCACCATGAAGTACCCGGCGCACACCGCCAGCAGCGGCGCCCAGGACTGTCGCTCGGAGGGCATGGCCCTACCACTACACCAAAAGCCGCATCACGGGACGTCAGCGGGCGTATGCCCCGCGTGCCGTGCTCAGCCGGCGGCGGCCAGCACCGCCCGCACGACCCTCGGCAGCGAGTCCGGGTGCAGCCCCAGGAACAGGTTCGGCTCGATCAGCTCCAGCTCCATCACGCACGGCTCACCGTCCGGCCCGGTGACGAGGTCCACGCGCGCGTACAGCAGTTCGGCTTCCCCGGGGACGGCGGCCAGCGCCCGCTCGGCGACGGCCCGTTCGGCCGCGGTCGGCTCCCAGGGGCGGAGGTCGGGATGGGCGACCTTGTCGGCGTCGTACGGCGTACCCGGCGCGAGCACGGCGCCCTTGACGCTGGCGTGCAGCAGACGCCCGCCGAAGAACTGCAGGGCGCGCTCGCCGTGCGTGTCGATGCCGCTCAGGTAGGGCTGCACCATGACGGTGAACCCCTCGGCGTGCATGCGCTCGACCTGCCGTGCGGCGGCGTCCCGCTCCCCGGCCGGGTAGCGGGCGGCGTACCGGGCACCGGCTCCGGAAGCCGGCTTGACGACGTACTCGCGGTCGGCGGGCAGGGCGACGGGGTCGCCGGGAGCGAAGTACCGGGTGGGCACGGCGGGCACTCCGGCCTCGGCGAGCTGCCCGAGGTAGCGCTTGTCGGCGTTCCACCGCACGACGCCGACCGGGTTGGCGAGCCGGGTCGCCTCGGCGCACCGCTCGGCCCACGCCGTGAACTCCGCGGCGCGCCAGCTGTAGTCCCACGTGGAGCGAAGGAGGGCGAGATCGAACCCGGACCAGTCCGTGCCCGGGTCGTCCCAGGCGACGGCCACGGCATCGGCCCCGGCTTCCCGCAGCGCGTCCACCAGCACCGGAAGGTCCCGGTCCTTGTGCTGCTCGCCGCGGGGGTCGTAGGTGACGACGGCGATGCGCGGGGTGCCGGCCACGGCGACTCCCTCCTCGTACGGACGATCGGGTCGATGTCCGTCGCAGGCTAGCAATCCCGTCCGGAACCGGGACACCCCGTTTGACCTTCACCTTCGGTGAAGCCCCAGCATCGGTGGCGGAACGGACGAGCGCGCGGGGCGCGGGAACGGTGGGACGGATGGCCATGCTCACGATCGGCGCGTTCGCGAAGGCGTGCCGGCTCTCGCCGAAGGCGCTGCGCCTGTACGACGAACTGGACCTGCTGCGGCCCGCCCGCGTGGACCCGGACACCGGATACCGGTACTACGCGGCAGCGCAGCTGGAGCAGGCCCGGCTGGTGGCGTGGCTGCGGCGGCTGGGCATGCCGCTGGCCGAGATCCGCCGGGTGTGCCTCCTGCGCGACCGCGACGCGTCGACCGCCGCCCGTGAGATCCGCGCCTACTGGGCGCGCGTCGAGGCGGAGACGGCGGTCCGGCGCGACCTCGCCGCGTTCCTGGTCGATCACCTGACGACGGGCCCGGACGGGCCCGGGAAGGACACCGCCATGCTGGAACTGCGCTACTCCGCCCATTCGGACACCGGCCGCGTGCGCCCCGCCAACCAGGACACCGCCTACGCGGGCGCCCGGCTGCTCGCCGTCGCCGACGGCTTCGGACCGGCGGGCGCACCCGCGAGCAGTGCCGCTGTGGAAGCGCTCCGCTTCCTGGACACCGACGAGGTCCCCGCCGGTGGTGTCCTCGACCTCCTGGAGGACGCGGTACGGGGCGCCGAACAGGCCGTACGGGACGTCGCCGACGGCTCCGACGACATCGGCACGACCCTGACGGCCCTGCTGTGGACGGGGTCGCGGCCGGCACTGGTGCACATCGGCGACTCCCGCGCCTATCTGCTGCGCGACGGTGAACTGTTCCGCATCACGCACGACCACACCATGGTCCAGTCGATGGTCGACGAGGGCCGGCTGACGCCGGAGGAGGCGGCTTCCCACCCCGAGCGGGCCCTGCTCCTGAAAGCCCTGACCGGAGGCGGGTCCGGCGCGGCCCCGGACCTCCGCCTGCTGCACGAGACCCGGCCCGACGACCGCTATTTGCTCTGCTCCGACGGCCTGTCGGGCGTCGTCCCCGACGCCCGCGTCCTGGAGCTCCTCGCCTCGCCCGCCTCCCCCGACGAGACGGTGCGGGCCCTGGTCGAGGCGGCGAACGCGGCGGGCGGTCCGGACAACGTCAGTTGTGTGGTGGCGGACGTCGTGGAGACGACGGTTCACGCGGGCCTCTAGGACCCGGGTGCGCGGACCGCCCCCGGGGCGCACGTTTCTTCCGGCGGCCGATGGTGTACGGAGGAATCGTGGTCGCGGTCGTCCCGGCGGCGGCCTGGCTGGTGAAGGCCGTGCCCGGCTGGGGACAGCCGGGCCGGCGCCCGTGAACAGGCGAACAGCTGAGGAGATGTGACGCGTGACCTCCCTTTTCCCCGCCCTGACCGGCGGCGCTGCCGACAGGCCCGCCCTGCGGTTCGGCGAGCGCTCCCTGACCTACGGCGAGCTCGCCGCCGCGGCCGGTGCGACGGCGGAACGTGTCGGGGACGCCCGCCGGGTCGCCATCTGGGCGACGCCCACCATGGAGACCGCCGTCGCCGTCGTCGCCGCGTTGCTGGCGGGGATCGCCGCCGTGCCGCTCAACCCCAGGTCCGGCGAGAAGGAGCTCGGGCACATCCTGTCCGACAGCGCCCCCGACCTGGTGCTCACGGCGCCCGACGACCAACTCCCGGCTCCCGTACGGGACCTGCCCCGCCTGGACGTCGACGTCCACGGCTCCGGCCCCGTCCCCGAGGAGCACGCCGACGAGAACGCCCCGGCCCTGATCGTCTACACCTCCGGCACCACCGGCCCGCCCAAGGGCGCCGTCCTGCCGCGCCGGGCCGTCGCGACCACCCTGGACGCCCTGGCCGACGCCTGGCAGTGGACCGGCGACGACGTGCTCGTCCACGGACTGCCCCTGTTCCACGTGCACGGCCTGGTCCTGGGCACCCTCGGCCCGCTGCGGCGCGGTGGCTCGGTGCGCCACCTGGGCCGCTTCACCACCCAGGGCGTCGCCCGCGAGCTGAACGCCGGAGCGACCATGCTGTTCGGTGTGCCGACGATGTACCACCGCATCGCGGAGGCGGTGACGAGCGACCCGGACCTGGTGAAGGCACTGACCGGGGCACGGCTGCTGGTCTCCGGCTCCGCCGCGCTGCCGGTGCACGACCACGGCCGGATCGCGACCGCGACCGGGCGGCGGGTGATCGAGCGCTACGGCATGACGGAGACGCTGATGAACACCAGCGTCCGCGCCGACGGCGAGGCCCGCCCGGGCACGGTCGGCGTGCCCCTGCCCGGGGTGGAGCTGCGGCTGGTCGAGGAGGACGGCTCGGAGGTCACCGCGTACGACGGGGAGACGGTGGGCGAGATCCAGGTGCGCGGGCCCAACCTGTTCACCGAGTACCTCAACCGTCCCGACGCCACCGCCGCGGCCTTCACCGCGGACGGCTTCTTCCGCACCGGCGACATGGCGGTGCGCGACCCCGACGGCTACGTCCGGATCGTCGGCCGCAAGGCCACCGACCTGATCAAGAGCGGTGGTTACAAGATCGGGGCCGGTGAGATCGAGAACGCGCTGCTGGAACACCCCGGGGTGCGGGAGGCGGCCGTCACCGGGGAGCCGGACGCCGACCTGGGCGAGCGGATCGTGGCGTGGATCGTGCCGGCGGACCCCCAAGCGCCCCCCGGCCTCGAGGAGTTGGCGGACCATGTGGCGCGGCGGCTCGCGCCGCACAAGCGGCCGCGGGTCGTGCACCACCTCGACGCCCTGCCCCGCAACGACATGGGGAAGATCATGAAGCGGGCGCTGGCCCATGACTGACCTCCGCTCCGCCCGAGCGGTCGTCACCGCCCTGGCCGACGACGCCACCTTCGCGGAACTCCCCGCCCCGCCGGGGCACTCCAGGCCCGACGGCCCGCTCGCCTGGCCGGGTTACGACGCCTCCCTCGCCCGCGCCGCCGAACGCACCGGCGAGCAGGAGTCCGTGGTCTGCGGCACCGCCCGCGTGGGCGGCACCCGGGCCGTGCTGATCGCCTTCGAGTTCGGCTTCCTCGGCGGCTCCCTGGGCGAGCGCACCGGCGACCGGCTGGAGGCGGCGTACGCGTACGCCCGCGAACGCCGCTTCCCGGTGGTGCCGCTGGTGGCGACGGGCGGCAGCCGCATGCAGGAGGGCATGCTGGCGCTGACCCAACTCCAGCGGGTGGCCCGCCAGTCGGCGCTCACGCGGGAGGCCTCCCTGGCCCAGGTCGCGATCCTGCGCGACCCGACGACCGGGGGCGGCTGGGCCACCCTGGGCGCGGGCGCCGACGTGACGCTCGCGCTGCCCGGCGCCCAGGTGGGATTCGCCGGCTCCCGGGTGCGCCCGGCGGACGCGGACCCGGCGGCGTACACGGCTGAGGCCCAGGTGGCGACGGGCGCGGCGGACGCGGTCGTCCGACCGGAAGAACTGCGCGAGACGCTGGGGCGGTGGCTGCGGCTGCTGACGTGCCCGTCCACCACGCCCGCCCCGCCGCCCGAACCGCTCGGCGGGTCCACGGTCCTGCCCGCCACGGGCTGGGACGCCGTCCGCCGCGCCCGTTCGCCCCTGCGGCCGCGGGCCGCCGCCTACCTCGACGCGTACTTCACCGACCGGGTCGCGATCAGCGGCGACCGCTGCGGCGGCACGGACCCGGACGGCATGCTGTGCGGCTTCGGCACGCACGAGGGCCGTACGGTCGCGTACGCCGCGCAGACCGGGACGGCGACCCGTCCCGCCGGTTATCGCACCGCCGCCCGGCTGATCCGCCTCGCCGACCGGCTCGGCATCCCGGTGCTGACGCTGGTGGACACCCCGGGCGCGGCCAACGACGCGGAGGCGGAGCGGCAGGGCGTGGGCGCGGCGATCGCCGACCTGTTCGGGGTGGTCGCGGGTGCCCGCACCCCGGTGACGACACTGGTGATCGGCGAGGGCGGCTCCGGCGGCGCCCTGGCCCTGGCGGCCCCCGGCAACACCTGGGCCACCCCCGACAGCTACTTCTCCGTGATCGCGCCGGAACTCGCGGCGGCCATCCTCAAACGGCCCCCGCGTGAGGTGGAGTCGACGGCGGACCAGCTGCGCATCCGGCCCCAGGACCTGGTGGAACTGGGGGTGATCCGGGGGACGGTCGGCGGGTGAGGCCGTGAACACCCCCGTTCCGGGAAGGGGCCCCGGCCTCCCGGCGCCCACCCGGCCGGCGGCTGCGCGGGGGCCGGACACGAGGCGAAGGCGGCGTCCCGCGCCCCTCGAACCCCCCGTTCGGCGGTGCCCCGCCCGGCCCCCCAGGAAAGGCGGCCCGGGCCCCTCCCGCGCACGATGCGAAGGAGGCCCGCCATCCGGCGGACCCACGCCTGCGAGGCCCGCCACCTGGCGGCCCCCCACGGTCTGTGCTCTCGGGAGGACCTGCCATGACCGCCAGTCTGGAGCAGTTGCGCCGCTGCCACTTCGCCGTCGACCTGGGGGCGGCCCGCACACGCGTCTACGTCAAGGGCGCCGGGCTCGTCGTCGACCAGCCGTCCGCCGCCGCCGTGAACACCCGCACCGGCGCGCTGATCGCGGTCGGCGAGCTCGCCGAGAAGATGACGGGCCGCACCCCGCACTACATCCGGGTGGTCCGGCCGGTCTCCGGCGGCACCGTCGTCGACATCGAGATGGCGCAGCGCATGCTGCGGCATCTGCTCGGCGACAAGATGCGCCGCGCGCTGCGCCGCAAGCCGATCCTGCGGGCCGCGGCCTGCACCCCGCACGACGCCGACCCGCTGGCCCAGCGCGCCGCGATCGAGACGCTCGTGGGGCTGGGGGCGCGCCGGGTGGAACTGGTCGACACGCTCATCGCCGCGGCCGTCGGCTGCGGGCTGCCCGTGGAGCAGCCCGAGGCCACGATGATCATGGTGTGCGGGGCGGCGGCCACGCAGGTGGCCGTGCTGTCCCTCGGCTCGATCGTGACCGCCGAGCGGATCCCGGTGGGCGGCGAGGCCGTCGACCACGCGATCGTGCAGCACCTGCGTCACAAGCACGAGCTGATGCTGCCGAGCCAGTCGGTACGGCCGTTGCAGCTGGCCCTGTCCGGCAACGGCCTCACCGCGCAGGGCCCGGCCTCCACGGAGATCCACGGCCGGGACGTCGCCACGGGCCTGGCGCGTTCCGTCCAGGTCGACACGGCGGCCGTCCGGGAGGCCATCCAGACGCCGCTCACCGCGATCCTCGACGGCATCGGCAAGGTGCTGCGGGACTGCCCGCCCGACCTGGTCGCCGACCTGGCCGACCGGGGGATCATGATGGTCGGCGGCAGCGCCCTGCTGCCCGGCCTGGACCAGATGCTGCGGCAGGCCACCGGCATGCCGGTGCACATCGCCGAGCGGCCGGACGTGTGCGCCGTGCAGGGGCTCGGAGCCATGCTGGAGGGCAGGATCGCGCCACTGGCCCTGGACCCGCTGGGTTCCTGAGCACCGGCCGCCGACACCGAGCGCCTCACCCCCGCCGACAGACGCCGGGCGCCCTCACACCGGCCCCAGACTCCGGATGCCTTCACACCCGCCCCAGACTCCGGGCGCCCTCACACCGGCCCCAGACTCCGGATGCCTTCACACCGACCCCAGACTCCGGATGCCTTGACGCCGACCCCAGACTCCGGGCGCCTTCACACCGGCCCCAGACTCCGGATGCCAGAGCCCGGCCGTGGACGCCGAGAGCCCGAGCCCCGGTCGCGGACGCCACGAGCCTGAGCGCCGGTCGCGGACGCCACGAGCCCGACCCCCGGTCCCAGACGCCACGAGCCCAACCCCCGGTCCCAGACGCCACGAGCCCAACCCCCGGTCCCAGACGCCACGAGCCCAACCCCCGGTCGCGGACGCCACGAGCCCGAGCGCCGGTCGCGGACGCCGGATGCGCGAGCGCAGGGCCGTCGAGTGTCTGGCCCCAGGCTGTCGACGCCGAGAGCCTGAGCGCTTCGTCACGGGCCGGGCGCCGACCGGGCGGGCGGGTCAGCGGGCGAACCAGCAGCGCACGGTCGTCCCGCTGTCGCCGCGGTGCACCCGCACCAGGTCGGCGATCAGGTTGACCAGCAGGATCCCGCGCCCGCCGCGCTGATCGCGGGGCACGGGCCGGCGTCCGGCCAGGACGTCCGTGATGTGCCCGTCGTCGTGGACCTCGCACACCACGTACCCGTCCTCGGGCCACACCCGGAGCACACCCGAACCACCGCCGTGCACCACGCTGTTGGTGGTGAGCTCGGCCGTGGCGAGGGCCAGGTCGTCGAGCTTCACGCCGACGAGGCCGAGCCGCGCGCCCTCCCCGACGGCCACGTACCGGGCATGGGAGAGGGAGTCGGAGTCGAAGGCGAACTTCAGCGCCTCGGGCACGGGCGGCAACGCCTGGTTGTAGCGGACGACCACGTCCTCGGGGGCGTACGCCGTGCTGTCCTGCTCCGTCCGGGACCCGGGGTGGATGACGGTGGGATGGGTGACGTACGCGTCGCTGACCATGTGCTCGGGCAGCCGCGCCACGTCGTACGGGCACATGATCGTCGCGGTCCGGCCCTGGAAGGCGGCGTTGATGAGCGCCTCGTGCTGGGCGCAGGCCGGGTACTCGGTGGCGGACCGGCCCGCCCAGACGGGCTCGCCGATGATCCGTACCCGGCGGCCGGGCGGCTGGGCGTCGGCGAAGGCACGCAGCACGCCCGGGATGATGCGCCCGGGATTGCGTCCGGCCTCGCGCATGTCCAGCAGCCGCACGGCGTCGGCGGCATCCCCCAGCGCGTCCCTGATCAGGGCGAGGTTCTTGCCGGGCACGGCGACGGCGACCGGCTCGCCGGCGTCCAGGCCGTCACGCACGAAGGGCAGGGTGCCGTCGAGGTACTCCTGCTCGTCCCGGTAGAAGAGGGCGGGGTGGGCGAAGGGGTCCAGGGGCCCGAAGGGCTCGGTGACAGCGGTGGTCATGACGTCGACACCTCGATCCCCGTCTGCCCGGGCCAGAGCAGGTCCAGCGTCCGCCGCAGGGCCGCCGGCGGGCGGCGCACCACGAACCTCCGGCCGTCCGGGAGCTGCCCGGCCGCGGCCGCGAGGGCACCGGCGCCCGCGACGTCGACGAACGTCACGTCGGACAGCTCAAGGTAGTACACGTCCTCACCCTCGCGAACAGCCTCTTCCAGCACGCCTTCCCAGATCGCACGCGTCGTCAGACCGACCTCCCCCGCCGCCCGGACGCCCCGCCGCCCGGCGAGCGGGAACACCGCCAGGCCCGGCACGGGGCCGGCCGCCGGAAGCTGATGCCGAGTCTTCACGGCCCTCTCCCCCGTTTCCGGCTCCCCCGTTTCCGGACCACAGCCCTCGTACCCGTACGGCAGAAGCTCATTCCCCGGAAGGGAGTGTAGTAAGCCGTACGGCGGGCAGGCGCAGCTCACACAGGACGTCCACGGGGGCGAGAGACGTCGTGCAGTCCGGCGAGACGCACACGACCGACGAGGACCGACAAGGCGGTGACATGACCTCAGCGGCATCACCACATCTCACGGGAGGGCTGGACACCCTGGTCATCCGTGGCCGCGTCGACGCGGACCGCGCCGAGCTCACCCCGCGGGGTGAGCTCGTCCACGGTTGCGCGGACACCCTGGCGCGAACCCTGGCCGGCCTGCCGGCCACCGTCACGCGGGTGGACCTGGACATGGGGGGCGTGCACTTCATGGACACGGCGGGGCTGCAGTTCCTGGACGTGCTGGCCGACCACGGCCGGCGGCGTGCGCTGACGGTGAGGGCGACGAACTGGAACGGCCAGCCGCGCCGGATCCTGGAGCTGGCGGGCCTGGACACGACCGATCCGCTGACCGGCCCGGAGAGCACGGGCCCCGCTCCCGCCGCGCCACCGGCCGTCCGCACCGTCTCCGCGGTCGCCCTGGAGCGCGCGGAGTGCCTGCACGTCCTCCAGGAGGAGGTCGAGCAGCTGCGCCAGGCGATCGCCTCCCGCCCCGTCATCGACCAGGCGCGGGGCATCCTCATGGCCACGCACGGCTGCGCGTCCGACGAGGCGTGGCACATCCTGCGGGAGACGTCCCAGCTGTCGAACACGAAGCTGAGGGACGTCGCGGCGGCGGTGACGGCGAGCGCGGAGGCGGACGGCCCGGCCCCGTCGGCCGAGCTGCGCACGGCGCTGCACCGGGCCGTGGCCAGGCGCCGGCGGGGCTGAGGGGTGAGGGACCGGGGTCCGGGGGCGGTGTTCCCCGGACCACCGGGGTACCCGGCAGCCGACTGCTGCGCGAGGAGGTACACGATGAGTGACCACACCCCGTCCCAGGCCGAGGGCGACCGCGACGACGAGCAGGACACGACCCCGCGTCCCACCCCGTCCCAGGCGGAGGGCGACCGCGACGACGAGAACACCCCGGGCGGGGACGACCCGCGTCAGGACACCCCGACGGAGGAGTCCCCATGACGGAGGAGTCCCGGTGATGGAGGGGACCCGGTGACGGCGGAGTCCCTCTGACGGAGGAGCCCCGGAAACGGAGGAGATTCGGAAACGGAGGAGGGCACATACGGGCGGCTCGGCGGGGAACCCGTATCTCCCCTACCAGTCAGAGGAGTTACCCGTGGTCGTCGCCTTCGTCATCGCCGGGTGCGTGCTGCTGGCCGTGCTCGCCTTCCTCGTCCCCCGCCTCTCCCGCCACCCGGAGCGCGGCACTCAGCGTTCGCTCGGCGCGGGCGCCCGGGCCGGCGGCAAGGCACCCGGTGTCCTGGGCAGGCTCTTCGCCAAGCCCTTCCACACGAGCTCCCGCGCGGTGAGCCGCAGCGGCTCGGCCGGCCGCCGCACCCGCGGCCGCATGCCCTTCTGACCCACCGCGCGGCCGCGTCGCCCGGCATGCTGGTCCGGTACGCAGGGCAGGCAGAAGGAGACCTTTCTCGATGGGCACCGCAGTGCACGTCCCGCAGACACGGGACATGATCGGGGAGGAGCTCTCCGGGGACGAGGCGTTCACCGCCCTGCGGCGCTACGGAGGCCGCCGGCTGCTCGTCGACGCGTTCACCCGCTTCCGCTACGCCGACGGCTTCAGCAACTCCCGCTCCCTCGCCTTCCAGGTGGTCCTGGGCATGGTGCCGATCACCATCGCCCTGGTCGGCGTGGCCACCACCGTGCACACGGAGAGCGTGGGGCGGATCATCGAACTCACCCTCGGCCGGATCGTGCCCGGCGCCAGCACGCGTCTGGTCGAGGACGCCCTGCACGGCACCGAACGCAGTGCCGGTTCCGGCGTCTGGGGCGCCGTCGCCATGTGGCTGGGCCTGGCGTTCGCCGTGCTCAACCTGGCCTCGGCGATGGCCCAGGTCGAACGCGGCGCCAACCGCATCTACGGCATCGAGCGCGACCGGCCCTTCCTGGCCAAGTACGGCCGCTCCCTGTTGCTCGCCGTCGCCGCGGGCATGCCTATGGTGCTGGGCTTCCTCGTCCTCGTGGCCGGTGACGCCGTCGGCGGTGCGGTGGTGCAGGCCCTCGGCTGGTCCGGTGCGTGGCTCGACTGGTGGGAGGCTCTGGACCTGCCGCTGGGTGTGCTGCTCGCGTGGGTGGCCTCCTCGGCGATCTTCCGCTGGGCGCCCCGCCGTGACCAACCGGGCTACACCTGGCTCGCGTTCGGCTCCGCGGTCCACCTGGTGCTGTGGATCACGGCCACCTGGCTGCTGGCGCTCTACGTCGCGAAGAGCGGCTCCTTCGGCGCCGTCTACGGGCCGCTGACGGCCTTCGTCGCCCTGCTTCTGTGGGCGAACCTGACCGGTGTGGTGCTGTTCCTCGGCATCGCGTTCGCCGCCCAGCTCGAAGCGGCCCGGGCCGGGATCACCGAGGCCGTGCGGCCGGATCCGGGACCGGGGCCGTGAGGTGCTTCCCTGACGCGCGCCCGGCCCCTGTGATCCACCGGCTGAACCAGGACGTATCGTCCTGGGTGTGAGCGATGTGCCCCCCGCGACCACAGCACCGGCGGACCGAGAAGCGACCTCCGAACCCTCGGAGCGGGCCGACCGCCAGGTGACCGGCGACGACCCGGCCCTGCGGGCGGCCTACCGGCTGTGCCGGCGCCGGACGAGAGCCCAGGACCCGGCGGAGTACGCGCTGATCCAGCTGGTTCCGGCGGCCCTGCGCCCGGCTCTGCACGCCCTGTGGGCGGCCGCCAACGCCCTCGACGACCTGGGCGACGACAGCACGGTGCCCGCCGCCGAGCGGGCGGCCCGGGTCGAGGCCTGGATCAGCGCCCTGCACCGCGAACTGCCCGGCGGCACCAGCCCGGACCCGGTCCGCCACGCCCTGGTGGACACCGCGAACCGCTGGCGCCTGGACCTGTCCGAGCTGCGGGACGCCATGGCCCAGGTCCGGGACGACACCCGCGGCAGGCAGTTCGCCGACTGGGCGCAGTGGCGCGCCTGGGGCCGGGACAATCTGCTGCCCTGGTTCGGTCTGGTCCGCACGGTCTTCGACCGGGCCGGGGTTCCCGTCGCCCTGCGCATGGACACCCGGGAGACCTACGAGGAGTTCCTCGACGGCGTCCGGCTCACCGACATCCTCACCGACCTGTCCGCCGACCTCGCCCAGGGTGATCTGCTCCTGCCCGCCGAGGCCCTCGACCTGCACCCCGGGTCCGCGGCCGACCTGGCGCAGCGACGCTGGAGCCCCGCCGTCGCCGCCCTGGTCACGCGGCTGACCGGTCTGGCCCGCCGGTGGGTGAGCCAGGAGTCCCTCACCCGGGGCATGCACCCCGGGCCCGCCACGGTCCTGCACACGATGGCCGCCCTGCTGTGCGCCCAGCTCGACGCCGTCGACGCGGCCGGCCCGGACCTGCTGCGCTCCGCGCCCCGGCCCGCACTGCGCACCCGGGCCCGCATCCTCGCCCCCGCCCGGGCCCGCGCGGCCCTGGCCTGGAGCCTGACGCCGCTCACGGCGCCGCCGCACCGTCCCGGCGCGAGCCGGGCATCGGCACCCGCCGGGCCGGCACCCACCGGTGCCTTCCGGCTGCCGCCGCCCCATCCGAGCGGCGAGCGGCCGCCCGAGATCCCGCCCGGCCTGATGCCCGCCCATGTCGCCGTGATCATGGACGGCAACGGCCGCTGGGCCCAGCAGCGCGGCCTGCCCCGGCACGCGGGTCACCGCGCCGGCGCCTCGACCGTCCGCGAGGTGGTCCACGGCGCGCTGGACATCGGTCTGCGCCACCTGACGCTCTACACCTTCTCCACCGAGAACTGGCACCGCGAGCCGGAGGAGGTCGACGCGATCCTCGGCCTGCTCCGCGACGAACTGGCCGAGAACCCCTTCCGCGACCTGGACGTCCGGCTGCGCTGGCACGGCCGCGCCGGCCGCCTGCCTCCCGACCTTGTCGACCTCCTCCACCTGCGGGAGCGCACGACCCGGGCCCGCACCGGCCTGACGCTGACGATGTGCATCGACTACGGCGGCCGGGACGAACTCACCCGCACGGCCGCCGCCCTGGCCCAGCGGGCCCGGGCGGGCCGTCTGGAGCCCGGCCTGATCGCCGAGGACGACTTCGCGGAGCACCTGCCGCACCCGGACATGCCCGACGTGGACCTGCTCTGGCGCACGGGCGGCGAACAGCGCGTCTCCAACTTCCTGCCCTGGCACACGGCCTACGCCGAGCTGTACTTCACCCCCGGCCTGTGGCCCGACGCCGACCGCCGCGACCTCTGGCAGGCGGTCAGCGCCTACACCCTCCGCCAGCGCCACCACGGCGCGACTCCGGCCACGACGGGCGAGCTCGCTGCTGCCGACGGGCCGTCAGCGGGCCGCTGTGTGACGGCCCCTGGCACGGGATCGGGCGGGTGATCCTGGGGGGCCGCTTTGGACACCCGGCGTGGACTCGTTGAGCGCGCAACTGGCTCCCGGGCCACGGCGCTCGGCTCGCGATGAGTGCACCGGCGTGAACCGGGAGCTGAAGCTTCAACAAGCGGGCGTGCCGGGCAACCGTACGGTCAGGGCCGGGCGTTCATCCTGATGCAGGAGCACCCAAGTGGCCGTACCGTAATGAAGAGAGACATAAGGGGTCGCGGCGCGGTGTCGGCTCCGCTGCGGGAAACGCTCGTGAGAGTTCCCGACCGCACGATGCCGTCGAGGCGCAAGCCGAAGTCCCTTCGGGAGCACACGGCCCGCCCGCTGGAGGCACAGGCGGGCACGCCCGCCGCTGACCGTCATCGTGAGACGTGATCGCCCCTTGGTCAGCACATGGCGCCTGATCCACCTCTGCCAGGTGGATCACGATGCCGGTGATCGATCGGTTCAACGCCGAGACGTCAGCGCTCCCGAGGGACCTGACGACGACGTGACCCCACTGGCACCCGCGGAAGGGAACAGTCATGGCACTCACGCACGACGAGGCACCCACAAGAGAAGAAGAGGCGACAGCGCTCTTCTGCGCACAACCCCCGGTGACCGAACCGATTCTCCGTCCGGACCTCAGCCCCGACCGGCTCAGTGCCATACTCGTGGGCCGTGCCAAGTGGGTCAACGGCACGGTACTGCGCTACTGCTTCCTCAACGAGGCGGACGGCGCCTCCGGTGAGCAGCTGGACGAGGTCCGCCGGGCTGTCCGGGACTGGAAGGACATCGGCATCGGGCTGGAGTTCCGCGAGGTGGATCACCCTTCCGAGGCCGAAATCCGCATCGGCTTCCGCCGGGGCGACGGCTCCTGGTCGTACGTGGGCCGGGATGCGCTGGGCATCAGCTCGCGCGAGCGCACGATGAACTTCGGCTGGGACCTGACCAGCCCTCACGGCAAGGCCACCGCCAGACACGAGTTCGGGCATGCGCTCGGCTTCGCCCACGAACACCAGAACCCGTTCGCAGGCATCGAGTGGGACGAGGAGAGGGTCTACGCCACACTCGCCGGTCCTCCGAACAACTGGCCACGGGAGCAGACCTTCCACAACATCCTGCGCAAGCTTTCCACCAGCGAGGTGGAAGGTTCCGAGTGGGATCCGGAATCGATCATGGAGTACCCCTTCCCCCCCGGCCTGATCCTCCGGCCGGAGAAGTACCACCGGGACGGCATACCGGACCCCCTGGCCATCTCCCAGAAGGACAAGAAGTACGTCAAACGCTGGTACCCGCCCATGGAGGACACGCTGCCCGAGATCCGCCCCTTCCAGTCGGTCGAGCTGGACCTCGCCGCCGGTGAGCAGTCGGACTTCGTCGTCGTCCCGCCGGAAACGCGGATGTACGAGATCGGCACCCTCGGGGACAGCGACGTCGTCATGGTGCTCTTCGAGGAGGTCGACGGTGACCTGCGCTACTTCACCGCTGAGGACGACGGCGGCATGGACCGCAACGCCCGCCTGAAGGTCCGGCTCTTCGAAGGGCGTCGCTACGTGCTCCGCACCCGTCTCTACTCGGCCTGGGGCCCCGGGAAGGCCGCGCTGATGCTCTGGTGATCCGGGCCGGGGAACTACCCGCGACCCTGATCACCGGGCTCGCCGAGGCGTTGTTCAGGGCCACCGGTGATACGTTTCGGCAGGTCAGGGCATGTTACTGGTGGGGCGGGTGGGACTCGAACCCACGGCCGACGGATTATGAGTCCGCTGCTCTAACCGGCTGAGCTACCGCCCCATAGCGGCGTGTCGCGTACATGTGTGCGCGCCGTCTGCCGCAGCATAGCCGCTCATACGATCTCCTGCTTCGGCTGGGCGGCTTCGCACGGCCTGCGTGACCTTGAGGACTGCGCCGGGGGCCACGCGGTTCCCGGGACAGGGGTACGGACATGAAAAAGGACCCCTGCGAGGGGTCCTTTTTCCGACCTGCTCCCCCGACTGGACTCGAACCAGTAACCTGCCGGTTAACAGCCGGCTGCTCTGCCAATTGAGCTACGGAGGACCGAGCTCCCCGGACTGGACTCGAACCAGTAACCTGCCGGTTAACAGCCGGCTGCTCTGCCAATTGAGCTACCGAGGAAGGTCTCGTTTGCATCGAACGCACCTACCTGGGTATCCGCCAGGGGGCGCGCGTTCGCTGCGACACATACATTAGCGCAAGCAGGGGGGTGCTTCGCCAATCGGTACTCCCCGGCGCCGACGCCGCACAGGAGACCTACGCAAGGGAAGGGTGGCCGCGATGCGTTACCGGCTCACGTTCGTCGCCGGAGTCGTCCTGGGTTACGTGCTGGGCACGAGGGCCGGACGCGAGCGCTACGAGCAGTTGAAGAAATCAGCCCGGCAGTTCGCGCAGAACCCCGCCGTACGCAACACCGCGGAGACGGCGGCCCACCAGGGCCGTGAGTTCGCGGGCAAGGCGTACCACGTGGTGAGCGACAAGGTCGGCGACCGGGTCCCCGAGTCGGTGGCGGAGCGCGTCCGCCACCTGCGCGACCGCGCCACCCACAACGGCGGCGAGGACGACTGGGGCACGAGCAACACGTGATCAACGGATGCCGAGCAGGGTCACGCTCCTGAAAGGGGCGCGGGGAACTGCGCGAGCAGCCATGACGAGCCCGCACTCGCAACCCGGCGACACCCCCCACGGCGCCCACGGCCCGACCTCGGCGGAGCGTGCGGCAGAATTTTGGCCATGGGGATAGTCGCCGGGTTGGACAGTTCACCCGATTTCACTCGTATCGTCGTCTGTGACACGGACTCCGGAGCCGTGCTCAGGCAGGGATATGCGCCGCATCCGGTGGAGAGCCCCGACGGCGGCGGCCGGCCGTCCGACGTCGACCCGCAGGCCTGGCTGCTCTCCCTGGGCGAGGCCGCGGGCGGCGGGCTGCTGGAGGGCGTGCAGGCGATCGGCGTCTCGGCGCAGCAGAACGCCGTCGTGCCGCTGGACGCTCAGGGCAACACCGTGCGGCCGGCGATGGTCGGCGGCGACAAGCGGACCCAGGTCGCCGCGGCCGATCTGATCGACGCGCTCGGCGGGCGTGAGGCGTGGGCGCAGGCGGTGGGCTGTGTGCCGCAGGCCGCGCAGCCGATCACGAAGCTGCGCTGGCTGGCCCGGACCGAGCCGGAGAACGCGCAGCGCACCGCGATCCTGCTCCAGGCGCACGACTGGCTGGTGTGGCAGCTGCTGGGCCGGCCGGTCAGGAGGACCACCGACCGGGGCGGCGCGTCCGGCACCGGCTACTGGTCCGCGGCGACCGGTGGTTACCGGCCCGACCTCGTGGAGCTCGCGCTGGGCCACCAGGTGATGCTGCCGGAGGTGATCGGCCCTGCCGACGCGGCCGGTACGACACCGGAGGGGCTGCTGATCTCCGTGGGGACCGGCGAGACCATGGCGGCGGCGTTCGGCCTCGGCATCGGCCTCGGCGACGCGGTGGTGTCGCTGGGCGCGTCCGGGTCCGTGATGGCCGTGCACCCCGAGGCGCTGGTCGACGGGTCCGGGATGATCACCGCGCTCGCGGACGCGACCGGCATGCACCTGCCCGTCGTCACCACCCTGAACGCCGTACGGACGCTGCGCGGGGCGGCCGAACTGCTGGGGCTGCCGGATCTTGAGAGCCTGTCCGACCTGGCGATGAAGTCGACGCCCGGGTCGCACGGGCTGGTGCTGCTGCCCTATCTGGAGGGCGAGCGGACTCCGAACCTGCCGCACACCGCCGGGACGCTCGCCGGGCTCCGGCGCGAGTCGATGAAGGCGGAGCACCTGGCGCGGGCCGCGTTCGAGGGGATGCTGTGCGGGCTCGCGGACGCGCTGGACGTGCTGCGCGGGCGGGGCGTGGAGGTGCGGAGGGTGTTCCTGCTCGGGCCGGCCGCGGAACTGCCCGCCGTGCAGGCCGCGGCGCCCATGCTGTTCGGGACGCAGGTCGTGGTGCCGCAGCCCGCGGACTACGCGGCGATCGGCGCCGCCCGCCAGGCGGCCTGGGCGCTGGGCGCCTCGCAGGGCACGCTCGACGTGCGCAACCCGCCGGCGTGGCAGGGCGCGGTGGCGCAGGTGCTGGAGCCCGGGGACGAGCTGGCCGTGGGGCAGGCGGTGCGGCAGCAGTTCGTGGCGGTACGGGAGCAGACGCACCCCGGAGCCCTCTGAAGGGTTTGACCGCCTGTTGGGTTAATTCGGTTGAGGTAACGCGGGTGGAGTGTTCGACGATAGGGGCCAGGGGCAACCACTCGGCCCCGTCATCCACTCCGAGAGAAGCAGCGTGCTCATACGACTTCTGCGGACCTATCTCAGGCCCTACAAGAGACCCATCGCCCTGCTGGTGCTGCTGCAGTTCCTGCAGACCTGCGCCACCCTCTACCTGCCCACGCTGAACGCGGACATCATCGACCAGGGTGTCGTGAACGGCGACACCGGCTACATCCTGGGCTACGGCGGCCTGATGATCGGCATCTCGCTGGTCCAGGTCGTCTGCAACATCGGCGCCGTGTACTACGGGGCCCGTACGGCGTCGGCACTGGGGCGGGACCTGCGGGCGTCCGTGTTCGACCGGGTCCAGTCGTTCTCCGCACGTGAGGTCGGTCACTTCGGGGCGCCGTCGCTGATCACCCGGACGACGAACGACGTCCAGCAGGTGCAGATGCTGGCGCTGATGACGTTCACGCTGCTGGTGTCGGCGCCGATCATGTGCGTGGGCGGCATCGTGCTGGCGCTCGGTCTCGATGTGCCGTTGTCCGGGGTGCTGGTCGCGGTCGTGCCGGTGCTGGGCATCTGCGTGACGCTGATCGTGCGGCGGCTGCGGCCGCTGTTCCGGGCGATGCAGGAGCGGCTGGACTCGGTCAACCAGGTGCTGCGCGAGCAGATCACCGGCAACCGCGTGATCCGGGCCTTCGTCCGGGACGAGTACGAGCAGCAGCGCTTCCGGAAGGCCAACACCGACCTCACGGACTTCGCGCTGGGCACCGGCAACCTGCTCGCGCTGATGTTCCCGATCGTCATGACGGTGGTGAATCTGTCGTCGATCGCCGTGGTGTGGTTCGGGGCGCACCGGATCGACAGCGGCGGGATGCAGATCGGCGACCTGACGGCGTTCCTCGCCTATCTGATGCAGATCGTCATGGCCGTGATGATGGCCACGTTCATGTTCATGATGGTGCCGCGCGCGGAGGTGTGCGCCGAGCGCATCAGCGAAGTGCTGGACACCTCCTCCAGCGTGGTGCCGCCGTCGGCGCCGGTGCGGGAGCTGCGCCGGCACGGGCACCTGGAGATCCGCGGGGCGGGCTTCCGCTATCCGGGTGCCGAGGAGCCGGTGCTGCGCGCGGTGGACCTCGTGGCCCGGCCGGGTGAGACGACCGCCGTCATCGGCTCGACCGGCAGCGGCAAGTCCACCCTGCTCGGGCTGGTGCCGCGGCTGTTCGACGCGACCGAGGGGCAGGTGCTCGTCGACGGGGTCGAGGTGGCGGAGATCGACCCGCGGCTGCTCGCGAAGACCGTCGGGATGGTGCCGCAGAAGCCGTACCTGTTCGCGGGGACGGTGGCGACCAACCTGCGCTACGGCAAGCCGGACGCCACCGACGAGGAGTTGTGGCACGCGCTGGAGGTGGCGCAGGCCAAGGACTTCGTGGAGCGGCTGGAGGGTGGTCTCGACTCGCCGATCTCGCAGGGCGGGACGAACGTCTCCGGCGGTCAGCGCCAGCGGCTCGCGATCGCCCGGACACTGGTGCAGCGGCCCGAGATCTACCTCTTCGACGACTCCTTCTCCGCGCTCGACTACGCCACGGACGCCGCGCTGCGGGCCGCGCTCACCGAGGAGACCTCCGAGGCGACCGTGGTGATCGTCGCGCAGCGGGTGGCGACCATCCGGGACGCCGACCGGATCGTCGTCCTCGACGAGGGCCGGGTCGTCGGCACCGGCCGGCACCACGAGCTGATGGCCGACAACGAGACCTACCGGGAGATCGTGCTCTCCCAGCTCACGGAAGCGGAGGCTGCCTGATGGCGGGGCCCATGGGGCGGATGATGGCCGGGGGCGGCCCCGACCAGCGCTCGCTCGACTTCAAGGGGTCGGGCAAACGGCTCGTCGCGCAGTTCCGGCCGGAGCGGGTCACCCTCTACGTGCTGCTGCTGTGCGTGGTGCTCAGCGTCGGTCTCAACGTCGTCGGGCCGAAGATCCTCGGCAAGGCGACCGACCTGGTCTTCGCGGGCATCGTCGGGCGGGGCATGCCGGAGGGGGCGAGCAAGGAGCAGGTCCTCGACTCCATGCGGCAGCGCGGGGACGGAGACGTCGCCGACATGCTGCGCAGCACCGACTTCACCCCGGGGAAGGGCATCGACTTCACGGCCGTCGGGCATGTGCTGCTGCTCGCGCTGGGCGTGTTCACGGTGGCCGGGCTGCTGATGGCGGTGGCGACGCGGCTGGTGAACCGGGCCGTGAACCGGACCATGTTCCGGATGCGGGAGGACGTGCAGACGAAGCTGTCGCGGCTGCCGCTGTCGTACTTCGACCGGCGCCAGCGCGGTGAGGTGCTGTCCCGGGCGACCAACGACATCGACAACATCGGGCAGACCCTGCAGCAGTCGATGGGGCAGCTCATCAACTCGGTGCTGACCATCATCGGCGTGCTCGCGATGATGTTCTACGTCTCCTGGATCCTGGCGCTGGTCGCGCTGGTGACCGTGCCGCTGTCGTTCGTCGTGGCCACACGGGTGGGCAAGCGGTCGCAGCCGCACTTCGTGCAGCAGTGGCGCTCGACGGGCAAGCTGAACGCCCACATCGAGGAGATGTACACCGGGCACGCCCTGGTGAAGGTGTTCGGGCGGCAGGAGGAGTCGGCGCGGCAGTTCGCCGAGCAGAACGACGCGCTGTACGAGGCGGGGTTCAAGGCGCAGTTCAACAGCGGGGTCATGCAGCCGCTGATGATGTTCGTGTCGAATCTGAACTACGTGCTGGTGGCGGTGGTCGGCGGACTGCGGGTCGCCTCGGGCTCGCTGTCGATCGGTGATGTGCAGGCCTTCATCCAGTACTCGCGGCAGTTCTCCATGCCGCTGACGCAGGTCGCGTCCATGGCGAATCTGGTGCAGTCGGGTGTGGCCTCGGCGGAGCGGGTCTTCGAACTGCTGGACGCGGAGGAGCAGGAGGCGGACCCGGTGCCGGGCGTGCGCCCCGAGGAGCTGCGCGGGCAGGTGGCGCTGGAGCACGTGTCGTTCCGCTACGACCCCGACAAGCCGCTCATCGAGGACCTGTCGCTGAAGGTCGAGCCCGGGCACACGGTCGCCATCGTCGGCCCGACCGGCGCCGGCAAGACGACGCTGGTGAATCTGCTGATGCGGTTCTACGACGTCACCGGCGGGCGCATCACCCTCGACGGCGTCGACATCGCGCGGATGTCCCGGGACGAACTGCGGGCCGGGATCGGCATGGTGCTGCAGGACACCTGGCTGTTCGGCGGCACGATCGCGGAGAACATCGCGTACGGCGCCTCCCGTGAGGTCACCCGCGGGGAGATCGAGGAGGCGGCCCGGGCGGCGCACGCGGACCGGTTCGTCCGGACGCTGCCGGACGGGTACGACACCGTGATCGACGACGAGGGCACCGGGGTCAGTGCCGGTGAGAAGCAGCTGATCACCATCGCCCGGGCGTTTCTGTCCGACCCGGTGATCCTGGTGCTGGACGAGGCGACGAGCTCGGTCGACACGCGTACCGAGGTGCTGATCCAGAAGGCCATGGCGAAACTCGCCCATGGCCGCACGTCGTTCGTCATCGCGCACCGGCTGTCGACGATCCGGGACGCGGACACGATCCTGGTGATGGAGAACGGGTCCATCGTCGAGCAGGGCGCGCACGATGAGCTGCTCGCGGCGGGCGGTGCCTACGCGCGGCTGTACAAGGCGCAGTTCGCGCAGGCGGTGGCCGAGGTGGACTGAGTCGCGTCCGGGGGCGCCGAGTGGGGTCGTGGGGCGGCTGCGGGCCGGTTGGGGGCCGAGCAACCCCCACCGGACCCGCGCTCGGCATCAGTCCAGATAACCCCTCAGCTGGTCCGCAAAAGCGTGATCCCGCAGCTTGTTGAGGGTCTTGGACTCGATCTGCCGTATCCGTTCCCGCGTCACGCCGAAGATGCGGCCGATCTCCTCCAGCGTGCGCGGGCGGCCGTCCGCCAGCCCGTAGCGGAGCTGGACGACCTTCCGCTCCCGCTCCCCCAGCGTCGACAGGACCGCCTCCAGGTGTTCCCTGAGCAGCAGGAACGCCGCCGACTCCACCGGTGAGGCCGCGTCGCCGTCCTCGATGAGGTCGCCGAGGGCGACGTCGTCCTCCTCACCCACGGGCGCGTGCAACGACACCGGCTCCTGGGCGAGGCGCAAAACCTCGCTCACCCGCTCCGGCTGCAGGTCCAGGTGGGCCGCGACCTCCTCGGGCGTCGGTTCGTAGCCCCGCTCCTGGAGCATGCGGCGCTGGACGCGGACGACCCGGTTGATGAGCTCCACGACGTGGACCGGGACCCGTATCGTGCGGGCCTGGTCGGCCAGGGCGCGGGACATGGCCTGGCGGATCCACCAGGTGGCGTACGTGGAGAACTTGTAGCCGCGGGCGTAGTCGAACTTCTCCACGGCCCTGATGAGGCCGAGGTTGCCCTCCTGGACGAGGTCGAGCATGGTCAGGCCGCGGCCGACATAGCGCTTGGCCACCGAGACGACCAGGCGCAGGTTCGCCTCGATGAGGCGGCGCTTGGCCATGCGGCCCATCACGACGAGCCGGTCCAGGTCGAGGGCGAGCTGGCTGTCCAGGTCGGGGGTGAGCCGCAGCTTCTCCTCGGCGAACAGGCCGGCCTCGACGCGGCGGGCGAGTTCGACCTCCTCGGCGGCGGTGAGCAGGGGGATGCGGCCGATCTCCCGCAGGTACTGGCGGAACAGGTCCGAGGAGGGGCTGCCGGACTCGGTGCGGACCGGCGGGGGTTCGACCGCTTCGGGAGGTTCCGCCGCCTCGATGGCCTCGGCGGGCGGCTCCTCCGGCTCCGGCTCCGACTCGGGGTGGTGCGCGGCGCGGCTCTGCGCCGGGACCCCTGACAGGGCGTCGGCCTCCGCGTCCGGCGCGGCGCCGTCGGCGCCGGGGGCGGCACCGGCGTCGGTCTGGGTGAGGGTCTGGGTCTGCACGGGGGCGACCTCCAGGATGATCGCTGCCAAGGAGTACGGCAGCGGTACTTCGGGGGCGGAGTCGGCCTCGCCGCTTCCCGTCCCGTACGCGATGAGCGGAACCGCGGGGGTCTGGGACCCGTGGGTGACGGATCGGCCGCGCTCCGAGGACTCAGGCACCGCAACCCAGTGTGGGGTAAGACACATCGTCGCCACGAGGGGCGTGCGATGACTTTTTGCTTCCGGTCCGTGACCGGGTGGTGACCTCAGAGCGCGGCGGCGCCGTGCTCCCGGAGGGTCTGGTCGTACTGCTGGAGGACCCACAGTTCGTTCTGCACGGCGGCGAGTTCGGCGGGGTCGCCGTGGGTTCCGAGGCGGGTGAGCCGGCTCGTGATGTCGCGGATGCGGCGCTCCACGGCCCGGCGGCGGACCGTCACCAGCTGGGCGCCCGCATACACCTCGTCGGCGCCCTTCACGCCCTTGTGCAGCAGGATCGCCTCGACGGCGAGCTCCGTCACCGTCGCGCGGACCGTGTCGTCCGGGGCGGCCTCGCGGACCCGGACCAGGTAGTCCTGGGGGTCGGCGACGCCCTGTTCGGCGCCGCCCGCGTCCTGGATGGCCTGGCGGACGGCGGCGTAGGGCGGGGCGGTGAACTCGTCGATCCCGTACGCGTCGAAGGCCGGGGAGACCAACTCGGGGCGCTGGAGGGCGAGTTTGAGGAGTTCCCGTTCGGTGGCGAAGACGGGGTTGCGGAGGTTCAGGGCCGGGCCGCGGGGGGCGGCGGGACCGGGCGGGCCGGCGTACTGCTGTCCCTGGGGGTGCCGCTCCGGGGCGGGGCCCTTGCCGCCGCGGTCGCGGGCCCAGCGGGCCAGCTGGGCCACGCGCTTGACCACGAACTGGGTGTCGAGGATGCCGAGCATGCCGGCGAGCTGGACGGCGACCTCGTGCTGGGCGCCGCTGTTCTTGATGCGGGCGACGATCGGGGCGGCCTCGTCCAGGGCGGCGGCGCGGCCCGCCGGGGTGTCGAGGTCGTAGCGGCTCACGATCTGGCGCAGCGCGAACTCGAACAGGGGGGTGCGGGGCTCGACCAGGTCGGCGACGGCCTCGTCGCCCTTGACCAGGCGCAGGTCACAGGGGTCCATGCCGTCCGGGGCGATGGCGATGTACGTCTCCGCGGCGAACTTCTGGTCGTCCTCGAAGGCGCGCAGGGCGGCCTTCTGGCCGGCGGCGTCGCCGTCGAAGGTGAAGATGACGCGGGCCGAGCCGTTGTCCATGAGCAGGCGGCGGAGGATCTTGATGTGGTCGCCGCCGAAGGCGGTGCCGCAGGTGGCGATGGCGGTCGTCACACCGGCGAGGTGGCAGGCCATGACGTCCGTGTAGCCCTCGACGACGACCGCGCGGGACGCCTTGGCGATGTCCTTCTTCGCCAGGTCGATGCCGTAGAGGACCTGGGACTTCTTGTAGATCGCCGTCTCGGGCGTGTTGAGGTACTTGGGGCCGTTGTCCGCCTCGTAGAGCTTGCGGGCGCCGAAGCCGACGACGTCCCCGCCGATGTCGCGGATGGGCCACATCAGACGGCCGCGGAAGCGGTCGATGGGGCCGCGGCGGCCTTCCTGGGAGAGGCCGGAGAGGAGCAGCTCCTTGTCGGTGAAGCCCTTGCCGCGCAGGAAGCGCGTGAGGTGGTCCCAGCCCTGGGGGCTGTAGCCGACGGAGAAGTGCTGGGCGGCGGCCTGGTCGAAGCCGCGGTCGGCGAGGAACCGACGGCCGGTGTCGGCCTCCGGGCTGGTGGCGAGCTGTTCCACGTACCAGTCGGCGGCGATCTTGTGGGCCTCGACCAGGCGGATCCGCTCACCGCGCTGGTGGGAGGGGTTGTATCCGCCCTCCTCGTAGCGCAGGGTGATGCCCGCCTGGGCGGCCAGGCGCTCGACCGCCTCCGAGAAGGAGAGGTGGTCGATCTTCATCACGAACGTGATGGTGTCGCCGCCCTCCTGGCAGCCGAAGCAGTGGAAGAACCCCTTGCTCGGGCTGACCTGGAAGGACGGTGACTTCTCGTCGTGGAACGGGCAGAGACCCTTGAGGTTCCCGCCGCCCGCGTTGCGCAGCTGGAGGTACTCGGACACCACGGCGTCGATCGGGACCGCGTCCCGTACCGCCTTCACGTCCTCGTCGTTGATCCGTCCTGCCACGCGTGAAGTCTACGGTGGCGGACCGACACTCCTGACAGCCCCGGCGGCTATGAGGCCAGGCTCTCCAGCGGCACGTGCGGGTCCGCCAGGGACTCCGGGTTCACCCTCACCTGGGAGCGGATCAGGCGCTGGATCTTGTCCGTGACGTCCCACACGTTCACGTTCATCCCGGCCAGCACCCTGCCGTCCTTCACCCAGAACGCGATGAACTCGCGCTTCCCGGCGTCCCCGCGGATCACCACCTGGTCGTAGGTGCCCGCGGGCGCCCAGCCGGAGTACTCCATCCCCAGGTCGTACTGGTCGGAGAAGAAGTAGGGCACCCGGTCGTACGTCACCTCCCGGCCCAGCATGGAGCGCGCGGCCGCCGGGCCGCCGTTCAGGGCGTTGGCCCAGTGCTCCACCCGCAGGCTCGTGGCGAACAGGGCGTGGCGGAAGGAGGCCGCGTCGCCGGCCGCGTAGATGTCGGGGTCGGAGGTGCGCAGCCGCTCGTCGACCACGATGCCACCGCCCTGCGCCCGGTCGGCGATCTCCAGCCCGGCCGCCTCCGCGAGGGCGATCCGCGGAGCCGCGCCGATCGCCGCCAGCACGTCGTGCGCCGGGTGCTCCTCGCCGTCGTCGGTGCGGGCCGCGAGGACCATGCCGTCCTGGCCGACGATCTCCGTCAGCCGCCTGCCGAAGTGGAACCGCACCCCGTGCTCGCGGTGCAGCTCGGCGAAGAGCCCGCCGAGCTCCGGGCCCAGCACGCCGTGCAGCGGGGTCGGCCCGTGCTCGACGACCGTGACCTCGGCGCCGTACTCGCGGGCCGCCGCCGCGACCTCCAGGCCGATCCAGCCGGCACCGGCGATGACGAGGTGGCCGTTGTCCCGGCCGAGGTTGGTCAGGACGTGTTTGAGGCGCTCGGCGTGCGCGAGGCGGCGCAGATGGTGCACGCCGGCCAGGTCCGTGCCCGGCACGTCCAGGCGGCGGGGCTCGGCGCCGGTGGCCAGGAGCAGCTTGTCATAGCGGACGACGGTGCCGTCCTCGCCGAAGCGGACCGTCTTGGCCGCGCGGTCGACGGCGTCGACGGTCTGGCCGAGGTGGAGCTCGATGTCGTGGGCCGCGTACCAGGCCGGTTCGTGCACGAAGACGCTGTCGCGTTGTTCCTTGCCGAGGAGGTAGCCCTTGGACAGGGGCGGACGCTCGTAGGGGTGGTCGCGTTCGTCGCAGATCAGTATCACGCGGCCGGTGAAGCCCTCCGCCCGGAGCGTCTCGGCCGCCTTGGCGCCGGCCAGTCCGCCTCCGACGATGACGAATGTCTGATCCGCGTCGACCACTTGGTGCCTCCTCGTCAGGGTGTCGCCACTTGCGAGCGTCCCGCACGGAGCGTGATGCGGGAAGAGGGAGTGACCCGATCAGGCCACGGAGGGTCACATTCGGGGGTGCTCGCGTCCCGCCCGTCGCGTCAGTCTCACCCCTGCCCCGTCAGACGGGCGTGAAGCGAACGGGCGGAGGTGTCGGTCAGGGAGGCGATCTGGTCGACGATCACCCGCTTGCGCGCCCTGTCGTCCGCCGCATGGTCGAACAGGGCGCGGAACTGCGGGTCCAGGCCGTCCGGGGCGCGGGCGGTGAGGGCCTCGGCGAGTTCGGCGACGACGATCCGCTGGTCGGCGCGCAGCCGCTCCTGCTCGGCGCGCTGCATGACGTAGAGGTCGGCGACGGCCTTGAGGACGGCGCACTCCATCCGGGTCTCGCGCGGGACGACGAGTTCGGCGGCGTACCGGGTGAGCCGTCCGGCCCCGTACGCGGTGCGGGTCGCGGTCTCGGCGGCCAGGCAGAAGCGGCCGATGAGCTGGCTGGTGGCGTCCTTCAGGCGGGCCTGGGCGACGGCGGTGCCGTCGTAGCCGTGCGGCCACCACTCCTGGGCGAGCAGCCGGTCCAGGGCCTCGGCGAGCTCGGCCGGGTCGGTGCCGGCGGGGACGTACCGGCCCAGGGCGACCTGGAAGACGTCCCGGCGTTCGGGGTCGGCGTGCAGACAGTTCGGGTCGATGTGACCGGCGTGCAGGCCGTCCTCCACGTCGTGCACCGAGTAGGCCACGTCGTCGGACCAGTCCATGACCTGCGCCTCGAAGCAGGTGCGGATGCCGGGGGCGTCCTTGCGGAGCCAGTCGAAGACGGGGCGGTCGTCCTCGTAGACGCCGAACTTGTTCGAGGCCGGGTCGGTCGGGTGGGCGCCGCGGGGCCAGGGGTACTTGGTGGCGGCGTCGAGGGCGGCGCGGGTGAGGTTGAGGCCGACGGAGCGCTCCGAGGTGAACCGTTTGGGCTCGATCCGGGTGAGGAGTCTCAGGGACTGGGCGTTGCCCTCGAAGCCGCCGCAGTCGGACGCGAACTCGTTGAGGGCCTGTTCGCCGTTGTGGCCGAAGGGCGGGTGGCCCAGGTCGTGGGAGAGGCAGGCGGCTTCCACGAGGTCGGGGTCGCAGCCGAGGGCCGCGCCTAGTTCGCGGCCGACCTGGGCGCATTCGAGGGAGTGGGTGAGGCGGGTGCGGGGGCTGGCGTCCCAGGCGGGGCCCAGGGTGCCGGGCGTCACCACTTGGGTTTTGCCGGCGAGTCTTCTCAGGGCGGCGCTGTGCAGGACCCGGGCGCGGTCGCGTTGGAAGGCGGTGCGGCCGGGGCGTTTGTCTGGTTCGGGGGCCCAGCGGTCGACTGACGTCGGGTCGTAGGCCGTGGGGTCTTGTGCGGTGCCGTCCATGTGACGACAGTAAGCGCGTCTGCGTGTGCCGGGCTCTGATCTCGGGCGGGCGCGGGTTGTTCTGGGCTAAGCGCGTCTGCGTGTGCCGGGCTCTGATCTCGGGCGGGCGCGGGTTGTTCTGGGCTGGTCGCGCAGTTCCCCGCGCCCCTCAGGGGCATGCTCCCACCGGCGATCTCAGGCCGAGGCCGCTGCCGGTTCGGCCGCTGTCCTCCGGTGTGGCGTGTGCGGGTCCGTCGTGCCCTGTCGCGCCCCTGCGGCGGAGCCGCACACGGATACAGCCCCGGGCCCCGTTTCAGGCCGAGGCCAGTACCGGTACGGCCGCCGCCCTCAGTGTCTCCTCGTAGCGGTGGAGGACGAGGTCGGCCATCGACGGGTGCGTGCCCAGGGGGGCTGCCGCTATCCATGGGGCCGCCTGGGCGCACTCCGTGGCGAAGCGGCCCGGGGCCGTGAAGTAGGACGCGAGGGCGATGTGGCGGCGGCCCCTGGCCAGGAGGGTGCGGACCGCGGTCTGGACGGTGGGGGTCGCTGCCGAGGCGTAGGCCGGGATGACCGGGACGCCGAGGCGGGCCGCCAGGAGGTGGGCCGTGCGGCCCGTGTCCGTCTTGGCGTCCGGGTCACGGGAGCCCGCGGCGGCGAGGACGACCGCGCTGGTGCGGTGGGGTGTCCCGCCCCAGCCGGCTTCCGTGAGGCGGGCCTGCAGGGCGTCGACGAGGAGCGGGTGGGGGCCCAGGGGGGCGGCCAGGTGGGTGCGGGCCCGGGAGGCCGCCGCCATCTCGGGGATGTCCTGCTTGACGTGGTAGCCGCGGCTCAGCAGGAGGGGGACGAGGACCGCCTCGGAGTCCCCGAGGGCCGCGAGGGTGTCGGGGAGCAGGGGTGCGTTGAGTTCGATGTGGCCCAGGTGCACGGGCACGTCGGGGCGCTGGGCCCGGACCCGGTCGAGGAGCGCCCTCACGGTGCTCAGCGCACGGGGGTCGCGGCTGCCGTGGGCCACGACCACGAGGGCGGGCGGGGCCGGGCGGCGCGTGGCGGGCGGCGGGACGAGGCTGAGCTGACTGGGCATGCTCCGATGGTGGCGGCGGTGCGTTGCCTGCCCGTTGCCTGGGCGTCACGAGTGTTTTCCAGCGGTTCACGACGCGGGACGCGGCTGTGTGAGGCGCCTTGACCTGCGGTTTCCACGAATCGAGTGAAGCTGCTCACGCGGCTGCGGATGAACCGGGCGGCCCGGGAGGGCGTCCCTGACTGTCGAGGGGCCGACCTGGGAGGGACCGTCCGATGCGTCGTGTGACGTTGCGAAGACCGCGGCTGCCGCGCACCCGGCGGGGGCAGCGGCGGCTGGTGCAGGCCGTGATGGCCGGGTGCGTGCTGGCGCTGCTTCCGGCGACGTGGATGTACGCCGTCGCGGGTGACCGGCTGCGTACGGTGGCGGATGTGCCGCGTACCGATGTGGCGGTGGTGTTCGGTGCCGGGCTGTGGGAGGGCGAGCCCTCGCCGTATCTCGCGCACCGGCTCGACGCCGCCGCGAAGCTGTACCGGCAGGGGCGGGTCGAGGTGGTGCTCGTCACCGGGGACAACAGCCGCGAGGACTACGACGAGCCGGACGCGATGCGTGCGTATCTGACGCGGCACGGGGTGCCCGACGGGCGGATCGTCAGCGACTACGCGGGGTTCGACACCTGGGACTCCTGCGTGCGCGCGAAGAGGATCTTCGGGGTGGACCATGCCGTGCTGATCAGTCAGGGCTTCCACATCCGGCGGGCGGTGGCGCTGTGCGAGGCGGCGGGGGTCTCCTCGTACGGGGTCGGCGTCGACGCCGTGCACGACGCCACCTGGTACTACGGGGGCACCCGGGAGATCTTCGCCGCCGGCAAGGCCGCGCTGGACGCGGTGTTCCGTCCGGATCCGCGGTTCCTCGGGCCGCGGGAGCCGGGTGTGGAGCGGGCGCTGGCGACGGCCGGAGACCCTCACGGGTGACGCGGCCGGGGGCGGGCGCCCCCGGCCGGTCGGTGCGTACCGGGGGACCGTGTCAGTGTCCGTGGAAGCGCGGCGGGCGCTTCTCCAGGAACGCCGTCATGCCCTCCTTCTGGTCGTCGGTGGCGAACAGCGCGTGGAAGACGCGGCGTTCGAAGCGGATCCCGTCGCGCAGACCGGTCTCCAGGGCCCGGTCGACGCACTCGCGGGCCGCCCTGACCGCGGCGCCGCCGTAGGAGGCGATCGCCGCCGCCGCTTCGAGGGCCTCGGGCAGGACACGGTCGTCCGGGACCACACGGGAGACGAGACCGCAGCGTCCAGCCTCCTGTGCGTCCATGGTGCGGCCGGTGAGGACGAGGTCCATCGCCTTCGCCCGGCCGACGAGCCGGGTCAGCCGCTGGGTTCCGCCGATGCCGGGGATCACGCCGAGCTTGATCTCGGGCTGGCCGAAGACCGTCGACTCCCCCGCGACGACCAGGTCGCACATCATCGCGAGCTCGCAACCACCGCCCAGGGCATGTCCGTTGACGGCGGCGATCTTCGGGGTGCGGAGGCCGGCGAAGTCCTCCCAGCCGGCGAAGTAGTCCTCGGCCATCATGTCGACGGCCGACTTCCCCGCCATCTCCTTGATGTCGGCGCCCGCGGCGAAGACCGTGTCCGAGCCGGTGACGACGAAGCATCCGACCTGGGGGTCCGCGTCCAACGGGCGGAGTACGTCGAGGAGTTCGGCCAGCAGCGCCGAGTCGAGCGCGTTGCGTACGTGCGGGCGGTGCAGACGTACGGTCACGACCCGGCCGTCCCGCTCCAGCTTCAGGTTGTTCATCGGCATTCCCTTCTACGAATCCCAGATCGCGCCGTACGCCGGGATGCCCCGCCGTTCCAGGCCGTGGACGACCTGCCAGGTCAGCTTCTTGTTGGAGATGCAGATGACCGCCTCGGCGCCGAAGTCCCGGTGGGCCTCGTGGGCGAGGCGCACCATGTCGGGCTTGCCGTGCCGGGAGGTGTCCCAGATCCGGGCGTCCGGCTGGACGGCGAGGATCTCGTCGACCAGGGCGTCGCCGTAGGTCGCGCGGGGGTCACGGGTCGCCCAGACCAGCCGGGAGGGCACCTGGGCGGCGAGCAGGTGGGGCAGGCAGGGGCCGATGCCGCTGCCGGTGGCGACGTAGACGACCTTGGTGAACAGGACCTCGATGTTGGCGACGCCGGCCGTGGTGATGCCCTTGACCCACACCTGCCCGGGCAGGTCGTCGATGAAGGAGCCGGTCCAGTCTCCGGCCCGGGAGATCGTGAGCCGGAAGCCGGACTCGCCGGGGGCGGGGACGTTGGCGAAGGAGTGCCACTCCTTCAGCGGGCTGCGGCTGATCGCGGTGGAGGAGCCCGCGAAGGGGGTCTCGCCGTGGTCGAAGCGGGCCAGGACGACGTGCGAGGAGGGGCGTTCGAGGCGGACGTCCACCTTGCGCAGCCGCAGCCAGGGCAGGGCGACGCTGAAGGTGACCACGGCGAGGACACCGACCTCGACGGGGCCTGGTGACGACAGGAGCGTGTGCGTCCAGAACAGGGCCAGGGCGGCCCAGCCGCCGAAGCGGTGGATCTTCTCGAAGTGGTCGTGCCGGCGGGAACGGAAGGGGGGCAGGGCGGTGGCGACGATGAGCGCGAGGAGACCCAGCAGGGCCCAGCCGACGGCCGTGGCGGGGCTGTTCGGTGCCGTGACCGTCAGCGCCAGGAACCATGCCGTTCCCGCCAGTGCCCCGCCCACGTGCAGCCCGCCGAAGTGGTACACCTTGCCGAGCGTCCAGCGGATCTTCAGCGGCCAGCTGGTCGGGGCCGACGTCGCCAGCCGGAAGAGGAAGTTGATGACGTACTGCTGGCGCACGAGGACGGCGAGGGCGAGGTTGGCGAGGGCGGCGTGCCCGAGGGTGTGCGTGGCCACGGGCCAGGCGGCCCACAGGTAGGCCGCGTTGGCCAGGAGCACCAGGGCGGCGAGGCGGTTGTAGTGCATCAGGCGGGGGTGTTTGGGCAGGCGGCGCAGGGCGGAAAGGAGCGGCGGGAGTTCGCCGGAGTCCTGGTGCGCCCGGGGCGGGGACGTGGTCATCGGGCCACCGCCACGCGCTGCTCCAGCATCCGCAGCAGCGCCCGTTTGTCGACCTTGCCGCGGTCGGTCTCGGGCAGCAGGGCGAGCGGCAGGACCTGCTCCGGGACGCAGTAGTACGGCAGGGCGTCCGCGACCGCGCGGCGGGCCGCGTCCGGGTCGACGTCCGCCGGGCAGACGAAGGACACCAGGGTGCGGGCGTCGCGCTTGAGGGTGACGGCGCGGGTGCAGCCGGCGGCCGATTCCAGGATCGAGGAGACGGCGTCCAGTTCGACGCGGAAGCCGCGCACCTTGACCTGGTCGTCGGTACGGCCGAGGTGCTCCAGTTCGCCGTCGGGGGTCCAGCGGCCGAGGTCCCGGGTGCGGAACATGCGGCGGTCACCACCGAGGAACGGGTCGGGCGCGTAGCGCTCGGCGTTGAGGGCGTCGTCGCCGAGGTAGCCCGCGGAGACGCAGTCGCCGCCGGCCCACATCTCGCCGGTGTCGCCGATGGGCACCGGGCGGCGGTCGGCGTCGAGGACGTAGACGGTGTTGTTGGGGGTGGGGCGGCCGATGGTGAGCAGCGGGGCCGACGGGTCGTGACGGCTCATCGTGTTGACGATCGTCGTCTCCGTGGGGCCGCAGCCGTTGAAGAAGGCGGCCTGCCGGGCCCAGCGGTCGGCCAGCGGGCGCGGGCAGGGCTCCCCCGCGACGGCGACCGTGCGCACCCGTGGGCAAGCGGTGGGGTCGAGGCCGGACAGCACGGTCGGGGTGGCGATCAGCACGTCGGCGGTGCGGGCCGCCGCCGCGAGGTCCTTGCCGCGGATGACCAGGGTGCCGCCGTGGGTGAGGCAGCCGAGGATCTCCCAGGCGGCCATGTCGAAGGCGATGCTGAGGAGCTGGGCGACACGGTCGCCGGGGCGGATGCCGAGGCCGCCCGGCTCGGTGAGCAGGAGGTTGGCGACGTTGCGGTGGGTGACCCGCACGCCGTTGGGGCGGCCGGTGGTGCCGGAGGTGAACAGGACGTAGGCGCCGTGGTCGCCGGTGACCCGCGGGCGCGGGGCCGGGGCGTACGGCTGGGGCTCGTCGAGCCGGATCAGCAGGTGGCCGTCCGGGAGCGGGACGCGGTGGGCGTGTTCGGCGGTCGTGAGGACGATCCGGGTCCGGGCGGTGCGGATGACGTGGGTGAGCTGGGCCGGGGGCGCCAGGCCGATGTCCTGCGGGACGTAGGCGGCGCCGGCCTTCAGGATGCCGAGCAGGCCGACCAGCATCGGGATCGAACGGCGGACGAACAGGCCGACGTGGTCGCCGGGCCGTACGCCCTCGCGGACCAGGCGGGCGGCGAGGGCGTCGGCGTACCGGTCGAGCTCGGCGTAGGTGATGCGGGCGCCCTGGTGTTCGGCGGCCACGGCGTGCGGGGCGGCCGTGGCGTGCCGGGTGACGGCGTGGTGCAGGAGCGGGTCGGGGACGGGGACGGTGGGGCCCCGGCCGTACTGCCGGAAGAGGTGCTGGTCGTGGGGGGTCAAGTGGCGCAGAGGCATGGTCGGGTGGCCTCCTGGCTGTTTCGAGGGTCGGATTGCCACCGCGGTGGAGCCGCGGTGGATGCAGCCGTGAGCGGCGGGCATGCCCGGGTGTCGAACGCCGTGCGGAGTCGTGCGTGCGCTGCGCGTAGCGAGAGCGTAGTGCTACTGCTTCAACACTCAACGAGGTCGGATCGGCCAAGAAAGGAACGCAATGAGCCACATGTGGCGTTTCTCGTCCCAAGGGCAACGTCCGTGGCGGTCGGCGACGACCTGAAGGAGGGCGGGCCTGTGCCTGACCAGGCCACGGGCTCCTGCCTCACGCCCGCGGGGCCCCGGTGGGGAGATTGCCGTCCCGGCCGCGTAACAGGGAACCGTCCCGGGTGTAACACGGCCGACGCACGCTGAACGGTATGCAGAAGACCGCCACGCCCACGCACTGCCCCTACTGCGCCCTGCAGTGCGGGATGAACCTCACGCCCGCCCCGGACGGGACCGTCGAGGTCGGCGAGCGCGCGGACTTCCCGGTGAACCGGGGCGCACTGTGCGGCAAGGGGCGCACGGCCGCCTCGGTGCTCGCCCCGAACGTGCGTCTGACCTCCCCGTTGGTGCGCGACGAGGGCGGCACGCTGGTGCCCGCCTCCTGGGACGAGGCGCTGGAGAGGATCGCCGCGGGGCTGGGCCGCACGCGGGCGGAGCACGGTCCGGACGCGGTCGGGGTGTTCGGCGGGGGCGGGCTGACGAACGAGAAGGCGTACACGCTCGGCAAGTTCGCGCGGGTCGTGCTCGGCACCTCCCAGATCGACTACAACGGGCGTTTTTGCATGTCGTCGGCGGCGGCCGCCGGCATCAAGGCGTTCGGCCTCGACCGCGGGCTGCCGTTCCCGCTGGAGGACATCCCGAAGTCCGGCTGCGTGATCCTCGTCGGGTCGAACCTCGCGGAGACCATGCCGCCCTCACTGCGGTTCTTCACCGAGCTGAAGGAGAACGGCGGCACGCTGATCGTCATCGACCCGCGCCGCACGAAGACCGCCGAGCAGGCCGACCTGCACCTGGCACCCCGGCCCGGCACGGACCTGGCCCTCGCCCTGGGCCTGCTGCACCTCGTGATCGCCGAGGGCCGGGTGGACGAGGAGTACGTCAAGGACCGCACGTCCGGCTGGGAGGACGCCCGGGCCGCCGCGATGGCGCACTGGCCGGAGTACGTGGAGCGGATCACGGGGGTGTCCGTTCCCCAGCTCCGCGAGGTCGTGCGGCTGTTCTGCGAGCCGGAGTCGGCGATGGTGCTCACCGCCCGGGGACCCGAGCAGCAGTCCAAGGGCACCGACACGGTGGGCGCGTGGATCAACCTGTGCCTGGCGACCGGCCGGGCGGGCCGCCCGCGCTCCGGGTACGGCTGCCTGACCGGCCAGGGCAACGGGCAGGGCGGACGCGAACACGGCCAGAAGGCCGACCAGTTGCCGGGCTACCGCAAGCTCGACGACCCGGCGGCCCGGGCGCATGTCGCCGAGGTGTGGGGCGTCGACCCGGACAGCCTGCCCGGGCCGGGGCGCAGCGCGTACGAGCTGCTGGACGCGCTGGGCACCGACATCAGGTCGCTGCTGCTGATGGCGTCCAACCCGGTGGTGTCGGCGCCGCGTGCCGCGCACATCGAGGAGCGCATCAGGTCGCTGGACTTCCTGGCGGTGTGCGACGTGGTGCTGTCGGAGACGGCGGAGCTCGCGGACGTGGTCCTGCCGGTCACCCAGTGGGCCGAGGAGACGGGCACGACGACGAACCTGGAGGGCAGGGTGCTGCTGCGGCGCCGGGCGATCACCCCGCCCGACGGCATCCGCAGCGACCTGGAGGTGCTGCACGAACTGGCCGCCCGCCTGGGCGTGGAGAAGGGTTTCCCGACCGACCCGGAGGAGGTCTTCGAGGAACTGCGCCGGGCGTCCGCGGGCGGGGCGGCGGACTACTCGGGGATCACCTACCGGAGGCTGGCGGAGGAGAACGGGGTGTTCTGGCCCTGTCCGGCGTCGGTGGAGCCGGCCGGCGACCCGGCCGGGGAGGCACATGCCGCGCACCCGGGCACACCCCGCCTGTTCCTGGACCGTTTCGCCACCCCCGACGGCCGGGCCCGGTTCGTCCCCGTCTCGCACCGGGCGACCGCCGAGGAACCGGACGACGAGTACCCCGTGCTGCTGACCACCGGACGGGTCGTGGCGCAATACCAGTCCGGGGCGCAGACCCGGCGGGTGGCGGAGCTGAACGCCGCCGCGCCCGGGCCGTTCGTGGAGCTGCACCCGCGGCTGGCGGCCCGGCTCGGAGCGGCCGAGGGCGACCCCGTGGCCGTCGTGTCGCGGCGGGGCCGGGCCGTGGCGCCCGCGCGGATCACGCACGCCATCCGGCCCGACACCGTCTTCATGCCCTTCCACTGGCCGGGCGAGGGACGCGCCAACACCCTCACCAACCCCGCGCTCGACCCGACCTCCCGGATGCCGGAGTTCAAGACGTGCGCGGTGCGGCTGGAGGCCGTCGACACCCCGTAGAGGGTCAGCTCACCGCGACGGCCTTCCAGGCCGCGGCGACCGCCTTCTGCTCGGTGCTGTCGGCGCCGTAGAGGTCCTTGGCCGCGCTCAGGGTCGCCGTGCGGGCGTCCGCGTAGGTGGTCGAGGACGTCATGTAGACCGTCAGTGCGCGGTACCAGATCTTGCCCAGGGCGGCCCGGCCGATGCCGTCGACCGTGGAGCCGTCGCAGGTCGGGGAGTTGTGGGCGACACCGTTCAGGGTCTTGGCGCCGCTGCCCTCCGCGAGCAGGTAGGCGAAGTGGTTGCCGACGCCCGAGGAGTAGTGCACGTCGAGGTCGCCGAGCTTCGCGTCCCAGCAGTCGGCCGACTTGCCGTCCTTGGACGGCTTGTCCATGTAGCGCAGGGCCTCGCGGCCGAGTCCGGAGCGGACGACCTTCTCACCGATGAGCCAGTCGCCGCGGTCCTCGGCGTTGGCCGCGTGGAACTCCACCAGCGTGCCGAAGATGTCCGACGTGGCCTCGTTCAGGCCGCCGGACTCGCCCGAGTACCTCAGCGCCGCCGTCTTGGACGTCACGCCGTGGGACATCTCGTGCCCGGCGACGTCCAGCGACACCAGCGGCCCCATGAGCTTGCCGTCGCCGTCGCCGTACGTCATGCAGAAGCAGTTGTCGTCCCAGAAGGCGTTGTTGTAGTCCTTGCCGTAGTGGACGCGGTTGAAGGAACCCTTGCCGTCGCCCGCGATGCCGGCGCGGCCGTGGACCTTCTTGTAGTAGTCCCAGGTGACGTCCGTGCCGTACTGGGCGTCCACCGCGACCGTGGAGCGGTCGGAGGTCGCGCCCGTCCCCCACTGGTTATCGGCGTCCGTGAAGAGCGTCGCGGGGGCGCGGGTCAGACAGACGGTCAGCAGGCACTGGTCCGTCTTGTTCCCGGCGTCGCCGGTGTAGGTGCCGCCGCGCGTGGCGTCCTTCAGCTGGTACGACGAGCCGGAGGCGGTCGTCTCCAGCGGTACCGTGCCGCCGTAGAGGGACGCGCCGTCGCCCGACGCCGACTCCATCGAGTCCCAGGCGTCGATCCGGTCGCCGGTCGTCGCGTCGGTCAGCACCGTGCGCCCGACCGGGTTGCCGAGGTCGTCGTGCGCCACGGCGTCCGTCTGCCAGGCCAGCTTCGGAGCGCCGTGCAGGGCGTCGACGACCAGCCGGGGCTTGGCGGTGAGCTTCTTCAGGGTCTCGCCGAGGTGGGCCGCGCGCAGCAGGTTCGCCGCGAGGTCGGCGGCCTTGGGGGCGGACACCTTCGGGGTGACGCTCGTCAGGGAGAGCGCGGACCTCGTCGCGCGGGTCGTGCCGCGGTAGGTGCCGTCCGGGTTCATGTGGAGCACGAAGTCGCCGCCGAGCACCGGGAGCCGGTGGTAGGTGCGGTCGTAGCGCACGTGCCGGGTGCCGTCCTGGTCGACGACGACGTCCCGGACCTTCGTCTCCTGGTCCGGGGTGAGGCCCAGGGCTCCGGCCCGGTCCGCGAGCACCGCCTCCGCGTCCTCGATCGCGCCCGGCCTGGTCGGCCGGTCGGCCGCGCCGGCGACCGGGGAGAGAACGGCGGCCAGCAGGGCGGTGGTGCCGGTGACGGCCACACCGGCGAGGGCGAGACGGGAACCGCGGACATGACGTATCCGACTCATCGGTCTCCTCATACGGGCGCACCCGGTCGCGTGGGGTCGACCGGGGGCGGCGTTGATGTTGACCGCGAGTAAATTCGGCGCGGACCTGGCATGTCCATAGCCCCGCTGTGGAGGTGTGTGAGGGTGCAGAATCGTTCCTGTGACCCTGCCTTTCTTCGTCTACGGCACCCTCCGTCCGGGGGAGGTCAACCACGGCCTCTTCCTGCGCGGCCGCACCCGCTGCGAGGAGCCGGGCCGGCTCGCGGACGCGGTGCTCTACGAGGGGCCGGGCTACCCGTACGCGGTCGAGGAGCCGGGCGGCGGCACGGTGAGCGGGGAACTGGTCACCGCGCTGCCCGCGGCGTACCCGGGCCTGCTCGCGGAGCTGGACCGGCTGGAGGAGTACGTGCCCGGGGATCCGCGCAGTCTGTACGAGCGCGTCGAGCGGAAGGTTCTGCGGGAGGCCGACGGGGCGGCCGTCCGGGCCTGGGTGTACGTGGCCGCGCCCGCCGTCGCCGCGCGGCTGCGCACCCGGGGACGGGCGATCGCGGGCGGGGACTGGCGGGCGCGGGTGTGAGAGGCGAGGTGTGAGGAGTGTGCCGGAGCGGGCTCAGCCCCCGTACGGCCACCTCCCCCGGGCCTCCCGCAACGCCCGCCCCCACCACACCAGTTGCTCCAGCATGGTCTTGGCCGCCGCGTCCGGGCCGGACGGGTCGCGCAGAACGCCGCGGTCGTCGAAGGCGGCGCCGGCGTTGTGGAAGGAGACGGTGTCGCGGACCGTCACGGCGTGCAGCTCCGCGAAGACCTGACGCAGATGCTCCACGGCGCGCAGCCCGCCGGACATGCCGCCGTAGGAGACGAGGCCGACGGGCTTGGCCTGCCATTCGGTGAAGTGCCAGTCCACGAGGTTCTTCAGGCCCGCCGGGAAGGAGTGGTTGTACTCGGGCGTGAGGACCACGAAGGCGTCCGCGCGGGTTAGCTTCGGGGTGACGCCGGACAGCGCGGCGGTCGCCTCCGGGGTCGGTTCGAGGGACATGGGCAGCGCGGCCTCGGCGACGTCCACGACCTCGGCGACCAGGTCCTCCCGGTCCCGGATGCGGGCCAGGAGCCAGTCGGCGACGACGGGGCCGAAGCGGCCGTGGCGGTTGCTGCCCACGACCAGGGTCAGACGGAGCGGGTCGGTCGCGGCAGCGGCCGCGTCAGTGGTGGTGGGATTCATGCGCCCCAGCCTCGTACCTCAACCATCCTTGAGGTCAAGCGCCGGCGCGTACACCCGGGTCACCCGTTCACACGCGCACCCCGGTCATTTCCGCACCCCGTCCGCCGAACGCCCGTGACCTGGCGAAACAGCCACGCGAAGCGGCCGGTTCAGCGCCCCCTGACACCCATTCAGCCCAATTCTGACGCTCCCTCAGCAAGCGCGGTCGTCCCCCTGCCCGTTACCTCGAAGGGCAGGCGCACGACCGAACCGCTCGAGGGAGCACCGATGCGACGTACCGCCCGGCCGCTGACCGCCACCGCGCTCGCCGTCGCCACCGCGGCCCTCGCCTCCGCCCCCGCCCACGGCGCGTCCGCCGGCGGTCTGGAGGTGTCCCCGGCGTCGGTCGTGCCCGGGGGGCAGGTCACGGTGCGCACGGCGGCCTGCGGCAAGGGCGGCTCGGCGACGGGTGACGCCGGCGCCGTCGGGGCGGGTTCCCTCGGCCTGGTGCCGGACGCGCACGGGCAGGCCGCGACCGGGCGGTTCAGGGTGCCGCCGAGCGCGCAGCCGGGCACGTACGAGATCACCGCGACCTGCGGCGGCAGCGGCCGGCGGATCACCGGGGACGTGGTGGTCACGCTGACGCCGGTGCGCGGGCAGGTGCATCCCCGGGGGAGTGTGAAGACGGGGGTCGGCGGCGCCCTGGGCCCCGATCCCGTGCAGACCGCGGCCGGTGTGGCGGCTCTCGCCGTCGCCGCCGCGGGCGGTACCTGGCTCCTGCATCGCCGGGCGAGAGGCGACGGGATCTGACGGACACCCTCCGCTGTCCGTCGCCGGTACCGCATGTCCCCTCCCCCTCCGGGTCCGACGCCCCTCGCGGCCCGGAGGGGGGTACGGGGCCGGAGCTCGAAAGGGGTGGGTATGCGCGGGGTCCCCGGGTTCGGCGGCGGCGTCCGCAGTCCCGCCGGCGCGGCCATGGCGGCCGTCACGGTGTTCGCCCTGTGCTCCGGGGTGTGGCTGCTGCGCGACGCCGCCGGGACACAGGCCCCGCCGCAGCCGTCCGCCGCGCAGGCCCGGGCCGGGCTGGCAGGCCTGGCCGGTGAGCGGCCGGCCGTGCCCGCGCTGCCGCCCTCGCCGCCCGACCGGATCCGCGTCCCCGCGATCGGGGTCGACGCGCCGCTGACCGGACTCGGCCTCACGTCGACCGGCAGCCTCGACGTGCCGCCCGCAGCCGACGAGAACCTCGCCGGCTGGTACGAGGCCGGCACCACCCCCGGTGAGCGGGGCACGGCGATCGTCGCCGGACACGTCGACAACGCCGACGGCCCTGCCGTCTTCTACGACCTCGGCGCCCTGGCCAGGGGCAGCACGATCGAGGTGGACCGGCGGGACGGCGGCGTCGCGGTGTTCACCGTGGACGCCGTCGAGGTGTACGCCGCGCGAAACTTCCCCGACGAGAAGGTCTACGGCGCCGCCCGCCGCCCCGAACTGCGGGTCATCACCTGCGGCGGCACCTGGTCACGCGGCACCGGGTACCAGGGGAACGTCGTCGTCTTCGCACACCTGACCGGCAGCCGGTGACCCTCCCAGGACGTTGGCCCTCCCCCAGTCCCCCAGCGGTTCCAGTGCCTCGTTCAGGGACACGCCCCGGGCCGTCAGCGAGTACTCCACCCGCGGCGGCACCTCGTCGTACGCCTCGCGGTGCACCAGCCCGTCGGCCTCCATCTCCCGCAGGTGCGAGGCGAGCACCTTCTCGGTGACGCCGGGCAGTTCGCGGCGCAGCTGCCCGAAGCGGCACGGCCGCTCGTTCAGCGCCCAGAGGATCAGCACCTTCCACTTGCCGCCGATCACATCCATCGCCGCGTCGATCCCGCAGATGTACGCACCCGGCCGCCGTCCCGTCGTCCCCATGCCCGGTCTCCTCCCCCTTCGCCGCCTGGACTCTTCCCCCGGGGTAACCACCCACTTCGAAGTACGTACTTGAGCAGGCACGTTCCCTACGACGAGCCTAACCGCCATGACCGACACCGCAGTTGCTTCCCGTACTCCTCTCACTCTTCTCGGCACCGGCGCCATGGGCACCGCCCTCGCCAGGGCCTGGCTGGCCGCCGGGCACGAGGTGACCGTCTGGAACCGCACCGCCGCCCGTGCGGAGGCCCTCGCCGCCGAGGGCGCCACCGTCGCCCGGAGCGCCGCCGAGGCCGTGGCCGCCAACCGCCTGGTGATCGTCTGTCTGCTGGACGACGCCTCTGTGGGTGAGGCCCTCGACGACACCGACCTCACCGGGCGGGACCTGGTGAACCTGACGACCGGCACCCCGGGGGACGGCCGGACGCGCGCCGCCTGGGCCGAGGCACGCGGCGCCCGGTTCCTGGACGCCGGGATCATGGCCGTCCCGCCGATGATCGGTGCCCCGGGCTCCGGCGGCTACGTCCTCTACAGCGGCTCCCCCGAGCTGTTCGAGGAGCACCGCGACACCCTCGCCGTCCCGGCCGGCACCCGCTACGTCGGAGCCGACCCGGGCTTCGCCGCGCTGTACGACGTGGCGCTGCTGAGCGCGATGAGCGGCATGTTCGCGGGCATCGCCCACGCCTTCGCGCTGATCCGCCCGGAGGACATCGCGCCGAAGGAGTTCGCACCGCTGCTCGTGGACTGGCTGACCGCGATGGCCCCGGCCGCGCACCAGAGCGCCGAGCGGCTTCAGAGCGGCGACTACACCGGGGGCGTCGTCTCCAACCTCGCGATGCAGGTGGCGGGCAACGCCACCCTGCTGCGCACGGCCGGGGAACAGCGGGTCGGCCCGGAGCTGCTGACGCCGTACATGGAGCTCATGGAGCGCAGGCTCGCGCAGGGGCACGGGGAGGAGGACGGGACGGGGATCGTCGAGTTGCTGGACCTGCGAGCCCGCTAGGCGACCCACTGCTCGTGCGCCAGGTTCCCCACCAGGGCGAAGACGACCGTCAGCAGCACGATGCGGACGAAGCCGCTGCCCTGCTTCAGGGCGGTGTGCGCGCCGAGGGTGCCGCCCGCGAGGTTGAAGAGGGCCATCAGGGCGGCCAGCTGCCACAGGACGGCGCCCTGCCAGGCGAAGGTGGCCAGGGCGCCCGCGATGGGGGTCCCCCCTGGTCGAGCGAAGCCGAGAGCTTGGGGGAGCAGCAGTTGACGATCTTCGCGGTGGCGGAGGCCGTGACGAGGTCGAGGTGGAGGATCGCGGTGAGCGCGAGGACCAGGAACGTGCCGGTGCCGGGGCCGATCAGACCGTCGTAGAAGCCGATGCCGAGGCCCGCGAGGCCGATCGCGGCGAGGATGCGGCGGCGGCCGGCCGGACCGGTCGCGGGGGCCGTGCCGAAGGCGGGCCGCAGGATCACGAAGGCGGCGACCCCGAGCAGCACGACCATGATCACCGGCTTGAGGACGTCGGTGCTCATCCCCGCCGCGAAGAAGGCTCCGGCGGAGGACCCGGCGAGGGCGGCCAGTCCGATGCGGACGGCGGTACGGACGTCCACCGGGGCCTTGCGGGCATAGGTCACGGCCGCGCCCGTGGTGCCGACGATGGCGACGGCCTTGTTGGTGCCCAGGGCGTGCGCGGCGGGTGTGTGCGCGGGCAGTCCGAGCAGCAGCACCGGCAGCAGCAGGAGGCCGCCCCCGCCGACCACGGCGTCGATCCACCCGGCGGCGAGGGCCGCGAGGCAGAGCAGGACGATCACGGTCAGCGATATGTCGGGCATGATCGCGAGCCTATGCGAGGGCCGTGCGACGCCGGCGCGACGGCCCTCACAGTCGGCCGTCGTCGCAGTTCAGGAACCCTCACACCCACCGGCGCCGCCCGCTGAGGGCAGCGTTCCCCGCGGGAAACAGAGGTGATGCTGCCGGGTAACACCGGCACCGCACGCTCGAGTGCATGACCTCGAATGAGCGTGTGGTGGTGATCGGCACCGGCCTCGCGGGCGTACGGCTCGCCCGGCGGCTCGGTGAGCTCGGCACGCCCGCGCTGCTGATCGGCGAGGAGGAGCACCGGCCCTACAACCGGGTCCTGCTCGCCGAGGTGCTGGCCGGACGGTACAGCCCCGAGGTGATCGCCCTGCCGGCGCCGGCGCGGATCGTCCGCGGCCGGGTCGTCGGCGTCGACCGCGCGCGGCGGACCGTCGCCTGCGCGGACGGGCCGGTGATCGCATACGACCGGCTCGTTCTCGCGACCGGTTCCAACCCCGTACTGCCGCCGCTGCGGGGGCTGTTCACCGAGAACCACGAACTGCCCGAGGGTGTGCACGCCTTCCGGACCATGGACGACTGCCTGGGGCTGTCGAAAGCGGTCCGGCCGGGCGCGCGGGCCGTCGTCGTCGGCGGCGGTCTCCTCGGCGTGTCGGCGGCCCGGGCCCTCGCCCTGCGCGGCGCCCAGGTCGTCCTCGCCCAGCAGTCCGAGCGGCTGATGGAGCGCCAGCTCGACCCGGCCGCCTCGAAGCTCGTCAAGCGGCACCTGACCGACCTGGGCGTCGAGGTGCACACCGAGTGCCGCGTGCGCGACGTGCGCTGCGTCGGCGGCGCGGTCCGCTCGGTGGAGATGGCCGACGGATACGCGCTCGACGCGGACCTGGTGGTCGTCGCCTGCGGTGTCCACCCCCGGGTCGGCCTCGCGCAGGCCGCCGGACTCGACGTCCGCAAGGGCGTCGTCGTCGACGACGAGCTGCGCACCTCCGACCCGTACATCCACGCCATCGGCGACTGCGCCCAGCACGCCGACGTGCTCTACGGGCTCGCCACTCCCGCGCTGGAACAGGCCGACGCCCTGGCCGAGTTGCTGGCCGGGGACCCGAACGCCCGGTACACCGGAACGCGCTCGCTGACCCGGCTCACCCTCACGGGGCACGACAGCCCCTTCGACCTCGCCGCGTTCGGCGAGACCGAGGCCCTTCCCGGCGACGACGTCGTGCAGCTCACCGACGCCACCCGGGGCACCTACCGCAAGGTCGTCGTCCGCGACGACCGCCTGGTCGGCGGGGTCCTCGTCGGCGAACTCGGCACCGTCGGCGCGCTGGCCCGTGCCTGGGAGGGAGCAGAGCCGCTCCCCTCCGACGGCGGCCCCCTGCTCCACCTGCTCACCAACGATGGAGGCTCCTGATGACGGCCACCCCGGGGACGACCCCCACGATCGTGCTCGTCGGCCACGGCATGGTCGGCCAGCGCTTCCTCGAAGCGCTCGCCGAGCGCGGCCTGACCGCCACGCACCGCGTGGTCGTACTCTGCGAGGAGCCGCGTCCGGCCTACGACCGCGTCGCCCTCACCTCGTACTTCTCGGGGAAGACGCCCGAGGACCTCTCCATGACCGACATGGAGTTCATCACCACGCACGGCATCGAGCTGTACGTCGGCGACCCGGCCGAGACCGTCGACCGTGAGGCGAAGAAGGTCACCGCCCGCTCGGGCCAGGTCTTCGACTACGACACCCTCGTCCTCGCCACCGGCTCCTTCCCCTTCGTCCCGCCGGTCCCGAACAAGGACGCCGAGGGCTGTTTCGTCTACCGCACGATCGAGGACCTGCTCGCGATCGAGGAGTACGCCAAGTCGAAGGCGACGGTCGGCGCGGTGGTCGGCGGCGGCCTGCTCGGGCTGGAGGCGGCCGGCGCGCTGAAGGGCCTCGGCCTCACCTCCCACATCGTGGAGTTCGCGCCCCGGCTGATGCCCGTCCAGGTGGACGACGGCGGCGGCGCCGCGCTGCTGCGCACCATCGAGGAGATGGGCCTGACCGTCCACACGGGCGTGGGTACGCAGGAGATCCTGGTCGACGCCGAGGGCGCCGTCACGGGCATGAAGCTCTCCGACGGCTCCGAACTGGCCACCGACATGGTGGTCTTCTCCGCCGGTGTGCGCCCCCGCGACCAGCTGGCCCGCGACTGCGGACTGACGGTCGGCGAGCGCGGCGGCATCACGGTCGACGAGCAGTGCCGTACGGTCGCCGACCCGCACGTCTTCGCCATCGGCGAGTGCGCGCTGGCCTCCGACGGCCGGGTGTACGGCCTGGTGGCCCCGGGTTACGAGCAGGCCGAGACGGCGGCGGCCACGATCGCCTCGGACGAGGCGTCCTTCACCGGCGCCGACCTGTCCACCAAGCTGAAGCTGCTCGGCGTGGACGTGGCGTCCTTCGGTGACGCGCACGGCACCGCCGAGGACTGCCTGGACGTCGTCTACTCCGACTCCCGCGCGGGCCTGTACAAGAAGCTCGTCATCGGCCGCGACGGCACGCTGCTCGGCGGCATCCTGGTCGGCGACGCGGAGGCCTACGGCACGCTGAAGGCGTTCACCGGTTCGGTCCCGCCGGTCTCGCCCGAGTCGCTCGTGCTCCCTGCCGGTGCCGGGGAGTCCGTGCAGCTCGGCCCGTCGGCTCTGCCGGACGACGCGATCGTCTGCTCCTGCCACAACGTCTCCAAGGGCACGATCCGCGGCGCGGTCACCGACCACCAGTGCACGACCGTGCCCGAGGTGAAGAAGTGCACCAAGGCGGGCACCGGCTGCGGCTCCTGCGTGAAGGTCCTCGGCCAGCTCGTCAACGCCGAGCTGGAGGCGAGCGGCGTCGAGGTGGACAAGGGCCTGTGCGGCTGCTTCGCGCAGACCCGTGAGGAGCTCTACGAGATCGTCCTCGCCCTGCGCATCAACAGCTACCAGGACCTGCTGGACCGGCACGGCCGCGAGGAGGCCCGGGGCGGTGACGGCTGCGAGGTGTGCAAGCCGGCCGTCGGTTCGATCATCGCCTCCCTCGCCCCGACGATCGGCGCGAGCGGCTACGTCCTGGACGGCGAGCAGGCGGCCCTGCAGGACACCAACGACCACTTCCTGGCCAACCTGCAGAAGAACGGCTCGTACTCGGTCGTGCCGCGCATCCCCGGCGGCGAGATCGCCCCGGAGAAGCTGATCGTGATCGGCGAGATCGCCCGCGACTTCGGCCTCTACACGAAGATCACCGGTGGCCAGCGGATCGACATGTTCGGCGCCCGCGTCGAGCAACTGCCGCTGATCTGGGCCCGGCTGGTGGACGCCGGCTTCGAGTCCGGCCACGCCTACGGCAAGTCGCTGCGCACGGTGAAGTCCTGTGTCGGCCAGACCTGGTGCCGCTACGGCGTGCAGGACTCCGTGAAGATGGCGATCGACCTGGAGCTGCGCTACCGGGGGCTCCGCTCGCCGCACAAGCTCAAGTCGGCGGTCTCGGGCTGCCAGCGCGAGTGCGCGGAGGCCCAGTCGAAGGACTTCGGCGTGATCGCCACCGCCAACGGCTGGAACCTGTACGTCGGCGGCAACGGCGGCGCCACGCCCCGCCACGCGGACCTGCTCGCGCAGGACCTGTCGGACGCCGAACTGGTCCGGCTGATCGACCGGTTCCTGATGTTCTACATCCGTACGGCCGACCGCCTGGAGCGCACGTCGACCTGGCTGGAGCGGATCCCCGGCGGCCTCGACCACGTGCGGGACGTCGTCGTCCACGACTCGCTCGGCATCTGCGACGAGCTGGAGCAGCTGATGCGGGCGCATGTCGCGCACTACCGCGACGAGTGGGCCGAGACCATCAACGACCCCGAGAAGCTCGCCCGGTTCGTGTCCTTCGTGAACGCGCCGGACACCCCGGACCCCGTCGTCGCCTTCGTGCCCGAGCGCGACCAGATGAAGCCCGACCTGCCGCTGCTGTCCATCGGCATGCGACCCGCCGCCGACGTACTGGAAGGAAGCGCCCAGCGATGACCCTGGCTCCCGAGACCACCGACCTCACGATCGAGATCGCCCTGGACGACGACTGGTTCACGGTCTGCGACCTGCGGGCGCTGCTCCCGGGCCGCGGGGTGGCCGCACTGCTGCCGGACGGCCGGCAGGCCGCGGTCTTCCGCGACCGCTCCGGTGAGCTGTTCGCCATCGACAACCGCGACCCCTTCACCGGCGCGGCCGTCCTCTCCCGGGGCCTCACCGGCACCCACCAGGGCCGCCCCTTCGTCGCCTCGCCCCTGCTGAAGCAGCGCTTCGACCTGACGTCCGGCCAGTGCCTGGACGACGACACGGTCCGGGTGACGGCCTACAAGGTGCGGATCTCGTAGAACCTTTCTTGACCGAGCATTCTCGATAGTCCTAGGCTGCGGTACGTGGCCAGGACCAAGGAGTTCGATCCGGACGCCGCGCTCCAGGCAGCTCTCGAGCTGTTCTGGCGGCGCGGCTACGAGGCGACGTCGATGTCCGACCTCGTCGCCCACCTCGGCGTGGGGCGCGCCAGCATCTACGCGACCTTCGGCAGCAAGCACGAGCTGTACCTGAAGGCGCTGGACCGCTACCAGCAGTCCTGTGACCCGAAGCTGCTGGGCGAGCTGTCGCTGCCGGGGCCGGCGCTGCCCGCCGTACGCGCGGTGGTGCGCCGCTTCGCCGCCGAGTCCACGGCCGACGACCGCCGGCTGACCGGCTGCTTCGTCGTCAACACGGCCACCGAACTGGCCCCGCACGACAGCGCCGCGTGCCGCCGCGTGGAGCACAGCTGGGACCAGCTGGAGACCTTGCTGCGGTCGGCCCTGGTGCGCGCGCAGGCCCAGGGCGAACTGGGAGAGGACCGCGATCCGCGCACCCTCGCCCGCATGCTGCTGGTCCTGATGCAGGGACTGCGGGTCGTCGGCAAGGCGTCGGCGGACCCGGGCCGGGTGCGGGACGCCGCGGAACAGGCCCTGGCCCTGCTCGACTGACACGGGCACCCCGGAGGGGTGCCCCTTTTCATGGCCAAATACTGAACCGATCAGTCAAGAAACCCATCGGGAGAGTTCATGACGAACCGTTTCACCGGCAGGACCGCCCTCGTCACCGGCGCGGGCTCCGGCATCGGGCGGGCCACCGCCCTGGCGTTCGCGGCGGAGGGCGCGCACGTCGTCGTCGCGGGACGGCGCCCGGAGCCGCTGGACGAGACCGTGACGCTGATCGAGGAGGCGGGCGGCAAGGCCCTCGCCGTCACCGCCGACGTCACCCGGGCTGCCGACCTGCGGGATCTGGTCGATGCCGCCGTGGAGCACTTCGGCTCGCTCGACGTCGCGGTGAACAACGCGGGAGTCCTGGAGGCCGGAGGGCAGCCCACCGCGGACGTCCCCGAGGACGCCTGGCGCCGGATGCTCGACATCAACGTCACCGGCGTCCTGCTCGCCCTCCAGGCCGAGGTGCGCCGGATGCGCACCCAGCCGGCCGGCGGCGCCATCGTCAACATCGCCTCCCAGATCGGCTTCCACGGCCGCATCCCCGGCCTGACCGCCTACGGCGCCACCAAGGCGGCCGTGTCCGTCCTCACGCGCGGCGCCGCCCTGGACCACATCGCCGACGGCGTCCGCATCAACGCCGTCTCGCCCGGCGCCAGCGCCACCCCCATGTCCTTCGAGCCGGGCGAGACGGAGGCCGGCCGCGCGGAGCGCATGCGGAGCGCGGTACCGGTCGGCCGGGTCTCGGCGGTCGAGGAGATCGCGGCCGCCGTGCTGTACCTGGCCTCGGACGACGCGGCCTCGGTCGTGGGCACCGACCTGGTGGTGGACGGCGGTTCCACGGCCTGAGCCGGTTCAGCGCGGTGGCCCTGCCGTCGTGGACGAGTGCCGGGGAGCCGGGGAGCGGGGGGCGTCGGCGGCGCGTTCGCAGTGGGGCCAGTCGCCGAAGTCGTGGTCCCGGCTCCACAGTTTCCGGGCCGCCTGGATGTTCCACTCCGGGTCCAGGGCCTCGCGCGGCGTGCCGCCCAGCTCGCGCAGGCGGGCGTCGGAGATCTGGAACAGGCCCCAGTTCCGGGTGCCGTTGGTGTTGGGCAGGATGTGCAGCGGGTCGAGGAAGGACTGGCAGTCGGCGATGGCCACCGCCTTGTCGGGCACCTCGGGGAACACTTCACGGACCCGTTCGCGCACCTTTTCCGGGGGCCAGACGCTCATCCGCACGTCAGAGGTGTAGAGCGCCTTCTTGGTGGGTTCCGCGACGACTCCGTTGGGCTGCAGTCCGGCGAGCACCTGGAACGCCGTGACCCGGCGCAGGGTCTGCGGCCCGAAGTCCCCGTCCACGCCGATGTCCGCGCCCTTGGCGTGCAGCAGACGCTGCACCTCCCGCACGCACTCGTCGTGCTCGCCCATCGCGATCACCGGCGGGCAGCCGGCCGAGAACAACGGCCGGTCCTCGCCGGTGTCGCGTCCGCCGCCGGAGGGGGACCGGCCGTTCGTCAGGACCCAGGCGGAGACGCTGACGGCGGCGACGATCACGGCGGCGACGACGGAGGTGCGCAGCCGGCGGCGGCGTGACCGTCCGGCGGGCCCCGGGCCCGGCCCGGTGTCCGGCTGACCGGCCCGGCCGGGGGCCGGGGGCGGGACGTCGGCCCGGTGGAGAGCGGGGTCCGGGGTGTCGGGTTGGTCCGGGGCCGGGGCTTCGGGCCGGTCGGGGGCCGAGGGCGGGGCGTCGGGCAGGTCGGGGGCCGATGCCGAGGCGTCCGCGACGGCCCGCGCCGCGTCCGCCAGGGCCCACAGGCGGTGCAGGGTGCGCAGTTCGTCCGGGGTCGCGCCGCACACCGTGGCCAGTCGGTGGACGCTTCCGTAGTCCTGCGGCACCGAGGTGCCCCGGCAGTACCGGTGCAACGACGAACCGGACAGCCCCGACTTCCTTGCGAGGGCCTCGTAACTCAGCCCGGACCGGCTCTTGAGCGAACGCAGCAGCGCGGCGAACCGCTCCGTTTCAGGGCATGCGGACAATGCCTCTCCCCCCTCGGAATCCCCGACGGACGCTGGTCGGGCGTCTCGTGCCGACACTGTGCCACCAAAGGCGTCCCATGGCCGTCCCAACGGTTCCGGAACGCGCCAGGCAGGCCGTGGGACGCCGTCCCGGCATCCCAGCCGGCCCCGTCGTCCTTGCCCGGCCCGGTCCCGCCTTGCCAGCGTCGGGCCGTCCGCAGCACCGTCCCCCGACTCCGAGGAGACCAGGCTCATGCGCCTTTCCGCACTCCGGCACACCCGTAGGAACCCGCTGCTCGCGGTTCTCGCCGTCAGCGCCGCGGCCGTCACCGCCCTGGCCGTGCCGAACTCCGCGTCGGCGGCCCCGGCCGCGCCCGCCGCAGTGGACTGCGCGTCCGGCCACGTCTGTTTCTGGACCGGCGCCAACTTCACCGGCAGCAAGTGCTCGTGGGACGTGGCCGACCCCGACTGGCAGAGCGGTTCCATCCGCTGCTCCTGGGCCGCCACGACCAATGTGAAGTCCGTGTGGAACGCCGGCACCAGCAGCTCCAGCGGTGTCGCGTACTACCGGGGCGCCGACTACTCCGACCGCGTCGGCTGCACCCGCCAGCAGCACGGCGGCAACCTGGCCGGTACGTACAAGGTCCGCTCCCACCGGTGGATCTCGGGCAGCTGCGGCTGAACCGGCCCCACGCACCAACGCGGTGGCGTGCACGCCCACTCGGGTGTGCACGCCACCGCGGCATGTCGCGCGGCGGCTGCGTCAGCCCACGAAGGGCGAGCGCGCCTGCTCCTCCGGCAGGGGCCGGGTGTCGAGATAGAACCACTCGGCGTCGGCGGTGGGCCAGGGCGACGGCTCGGCCGCCCCCTCCTGCACGCTGGTCCACGGCGCCGGTTCGACCCCCTCCTCCTGCACGCTGGTCCACGGCGCCGGTTCGGCCCGCTCCTCCTGCACGCTGGTCCACGGCGCCGGTTCGGCCCCCTCCTCCTGCACGCTGGGGACCGGGCGCCTGGGCAGCGGCGCCGTCGCCGGAGCCTCGAAGACGGGCGTCTCGGAACCGGCCCGCTTCGCCTCCCCCGGCATCAGCAGCTCCACCCGCAGACCGAGCCCCCGCTGCTGGGCGGTGAACTCCTCGACCTGGTTGCGGCAGGCGTGGTCCAGGTGGGTCACACCGGTCAGGTCGAGACGAATCCGAGGCTTCCCGGCCGCGGCAGCCGCCTCCAGCGCGTCGATCACCTTCGGCAACCGCAGGAACGTGGCGTTGCCCGCCATGACGACCTTCGCCGTGTCCTGCTCCACATGCTGGCGGACCACCGTCTGCGACATGCGCAGCGCGGCCAGCACGATCCCCGCGGCGAGACCGAACAGCACGCCCTCCAGCAGCGCCGTCGCCACGATGACCAGCGTGGTCAGCGTCATCACGGCGAACTCGCCCCGGTCCTGCCGCCACATCTTCGGGAACTCGGCGGGCCCGAACAGTTTCCAGCCGCTGTGCACCAGGACGCCGGACAGCACGGAGATCGGGATCAGCGCGAGCACCTGCGGCAGCAGCAGGGCGAACGCGAGCAGCCACAGTCCGTGCAGGGTGCGGGAGAGCCGGGTCTTGGCTCCGGCCTGGACGTTGGCCGAACTGCGCGCCACCACCGCGGTGACGGGGAGCGCGCCGAGGATTCCCGCGACGGTGTTGCCGGCGCCCTGCGCGATCAGCTCGGTGTTGTAGCGGGTGCGCGGACCGCTGTGCATCCGGTCCACGGCGGCGGCGGTGAACAGGCTCTCCGCGGACGCGATCACCGTGAAGGTGAGGATGGCGGTGATGATCGTGCCGTCGGCGAGTCCCGCGAACTGCTCGGCGCCCGGCACCTGCACCGAGTCGAGGAGGTTGCCGACCTGGAGCGTCTTCACGTCCACGCCGGGCAGCGCGGCGACGACCATGCCGATGCCCACCGCGACCAGGGCGGCGGGTACCTTCCCGGCCGGCCCCGGCACCTTCTTCCACACGAAGCTGAGCACGATCGTGGCGACACCGAGCAGGGTGGCGATCATCGCCTGAGGGTTCGTCAGGATGCCGGCCAGCAGCCCCGGGATCCCGGCCATGTTCTCGATCGGTGTGCCGGGGGCCTTGGTGTCGGCCATCGGGTAGGCCTGGCTGAACATCAGCGGTACGCCGATGCCGGCGAGCATGCCCTGGACGACGGCGACGGAGATGGCCTGGAACATCCGGCCGAGGCGCACCAGTCCCAGGACGATCTGGAGGATGCCGGCGAACAGCACGATCACGCCGAGCATGGCCACGCCGACCTCGGCGACGGTCTCCGCGACCAGCGCGGCGAGCCCCGCGGCCGGGCCGCTGACCTGGAGCGTGCTGCCCTTGACCGCGCCCACGACCAGGCCGCCGATCACCCCGGAGATGATCCCGAGTTCGGCGGGCACGCCGGAGGCGACGGCGACACCGATGCACAACGGCAGGGCGACGAGGAAGACGACGAGGGAGGCGGTGATGTCGGTGACGAGGTCCCCCTTCGCCCGCCCCCTGCCGCCACCGCCCTTGCCGCCACTCACCAGACCACGGATCAGCCCACCGAGCGCAGCGACGCCCGCGGCGCCCGGCCCGCCGGGGGTCTTCGGGCGCCCCACGGCATCCGGGCGGCCCGGACGACCTCCGCCCGCCCCGCGGCCCGAGTGTCCCCCCGGCCCGCTCCCGGACGGGTCGCCCGTCCAGCTCGCGTCCCCCACCGGGCCCCCACCCGGCCGGGCCACCGCCTCCCCCACCGGGCCTGCGTCCGGCCAACCCCGCGATTCACCGGCCGGACCCCCATCCGGCCAGCCCCCGGCGTCCCCCGTCGGACCCACGTCCGACCAGCCCCCCACGCCCCCGGCCAGGCCCCCCGTGTCCCCTACGGAACCGGTCCCCCACGCGGCATCACCCCCCGGCGGCCCGCCCCCCTGCCGGCCGCCGTCGCCGCCCGGCGACCCCCCGAACCGTCCGCCGCCGGGGCCTCCCCATGTCCGCCCCCGCGCATGCGCCCCGCTCACGCGGCGTGCACCCGGAAGTCGCCGTCGTCGCCGAGTTCGTACACGAACCCGGTGTCGACCTCGTAGTACCAGCCGTGCAGCCGCAGCCGCCCCGAGTCGAGGCGCTGTCGCACCGCGGGGTAGGTCCGCAGTGCCGCCAGCTGGTTGACGACATTGCCCTGGGCGACCTCCGGCAGGGAGGGGTCGTCCGGCGCGCTCTGCAGTACGGAGGTCAGTTCGGGGCGGGCGATGCGCAGCCAGGCGTCCACGCCGGGCAGTGCCGACAGGTCGTCGCCGGACTTCAGCGCACCCATCGCACCGCAATGTGAGTGACCGCACACCACGATGTCCTGAACCCCGAGCACCTCCAGTGCGTACTCGATGGTGGCCGCCTCGCCACTGGCCCCGGGCCGTCCGCAGGGCGGCACGATATTACCCGCGTTCCGAAGCTCGAATATGTCCCCGGGCCGTGCGCCCGTGATCAGCGCGGGGATGACCCGCGAGTCCGAGCAGGTGATGAACAATGCCTCCGGATATTGCCCTTCAGCCAGTTTCCTGAATTCGCCGCTGTCGAAATCGGCACGCGTCCTGAACGCACGGGCACGGTCCAGCAAAGCTTTCAACGCACACTCCTGAACTGGTAGTTCATCCGATGCGCCCCACCGTAGACCGCCGACCTACAGAGGAAGGTTAAGCAAAGTACAGAGCTCGGACAGCAATTGAACATTCTTTGCCCTCATTCCCAGATGGAGTGTCCTCTTGTAGCGTGTGAACTCCGCGGCAGAGAATGCGAATTGATGCTGCCCGGATTCATGCCGGTTTCACGGAGAGACAGGACGTATGGGCCTACGAGTGCTGCTCATCGAAGACGACGAGACGATCGCCGAGCCGCTCACCGAAGGGCTCGGCCACTTCGGGCTGACGGTCGACCACGTCGCCACCGGGACGGACGGCCTGAGAGGCCCGTACAACGACGTCGTCCTGCTCGACCTGGGGCTGCCGGACATGGACGGCATCGACGTCTGCCGCGGCATCCGGCAGGTCTCGGACGTCCCCATCGTCATCCTCAGCGCACGCGGCGAGGAGGCCGACCGTGTCCTGGGTCTGGAGCTGGGCGCCGACGACTACCTGGCAAAACCTTTCAGCGTGCGCGAACTGGTCGCCCGGGTCCGTGCGGTGACCCGCCGCACGCAACGCACCCACCAGGGGTTCCCTGAGGCCACCGGCCTTGCTCCGGGCACGCGGGGCACCCCCGAGCCGCCGCCGTACGAGCCGGGCCCGGCGCCCGCCCACGAGCCGGCCCCGGCGCTGTCCTACGAACCCCACGCGACCCCGTCGCACGATCCCGCCCCCGACCCGCCGCACGACCCGGGCCCGCTCGTCGTGGACCGCCGTACCCGCCAGGTCTGGGTCGGTGACGCCCCCGTCCTGCTCACGCCCAAGGAGTTCGACCTGCTGGCGCTGCTCAGCGAGGACCCGGGCGCGGTCTACTCACGGCAGCAGATCCTCGACCGCGTCTGGGACCCGCACTACGACGGCCCGACCAAGACGCTGGACGTCCATGTGGCCGCGCTGCGCCGCAAGCTGGGGCACCCGGCGTGGATCAGGACGCTGCGGGGTGTCGGCTTCCGGCTGTCGGTGCACACGGGGCCGACCGCGCAGGTGGCCTCTCCGTGACCCGCCGGCTGCTGCTCAGCTACCTCAGCCTCGCCGCGCTGGTGCTGCTCTGCCTGGAGATCCCGCTGGGCTTCGTCTACTCACGCGGTGAGCGGGAGCGGGTCGTCAACGCGGCGAAGGACGAGGCCGAGTCGGTCTCGGCGTACGCCGCGCTGTCCCTGGCGGCGGGGCGGGCCGAGCGGGACCTGCCCACACGGGTGGCGCACTGCGCGGAGCGCATCGGCGGGAAGGTGGTGATCGTCGACGCCTCGGGCGCGCCGCTCGCCACCTCACACCCGGTGGACGCCGGGGCCACCGGCGACCTGGCCGCGCGGCCGGGCATCGCGGCCGCGCTGCGGGGCACGTCGACGGTGGACGTCCGTACCTCCACGATCGGCGGGGTCGAGTATCTCTCCGTGGCCGCGCCGGTCGGCCGGGAGGCGCGGCCGGCGGGGGCGGTGTGGCTGACGGTGCCCACCCGGACGGTGCACGAGCGCGTCCACCATGTGTGGTTGCTGCTGGTGCTGGGCGGACTGGCCGTGCTGACGGCGGTCGCCGTGGTCGGCTTCGCCTTCGCCCGCTGGGCGGGCCGCCCGATCCGCGAACTGGAGCAGGCCACGCACGACTTGGCCGACGGCGGCCGGTTCGCGCCGGTGACGATCACGAAGGGCCCGCCGGAAGTCCGCAGCCTGGCCGCGGCGTTCAACCACACCGCCGCCCGGTTCGCCCATCTGCTGGCGTCCCAGCGGGCGTTCGCCGGCGAGGCCTCGCACCAGCTGAAGACGCCCCTGGCGGCGCTGCGGCTGCGCCTGGAGAACCTGGAGCCGCACATCGCCGCCCGGGGCCGGGGCAGCCTCACCGCCGCCGTCACGGAGACGGACCGGCTGGCCCGGATGGTCGAGCACCTGCTCGCCATGGCCCGGCTGGAGGAGCACGCCGTCATTCCCGCCACGGTCGACCTGGGCACGGTCTGCGCGGAGCGGCACCGGACGTGGCAGCCCCTGTTCGCCCGGGAGGGCGTCTCCCTCGTGCTCTTCGCGGGGAGCGTGGGACCGGTGCTCGCGGTGCCGGGGGCCGTCGAACAGATCATGGACAACCTGCTGTCCAACGCCCTGCGGGCGTCCCCGGCGGGCAGCACCGTCACGATCGAGCTGCGGCTGCAGGCCCCGCAGCGGCGGGCGTTGCGCGACAGCAGGCCCCGCTGGGTCGACCTGCACGTCACCGACGAGGGCCCGGGCATGACGGAGGAGCAGCGGACCCGCGCCTTCGACCGTTTCTGGCGCGCCCCGGGCGCCCCCAAGGGCGGTACGGGCCTGGGCCTCGCCCTGGTGCAGCGCCTCGCCCATGCCAGCGGCGGCGAGGCGGTCCTGCGCGCGGCGGCGACCGGCGGCCTGGACGTGGTGATCCGGCTGCCGTCCGCACGACCGCAGGGCGAGACCGGTCCCGGTCCGGGCGGCGACCGTCCGAGAAGGCCGAAGAAGGAGGCACCGGCACTGCCGGCGTAGGCGTAGGCGTAAGCAGATCGGATCTTGCCCAGAGCAGGAACGATGCGACGGTGACCACTGCTTCGCAGGAAGGGCCGCCGATCGACCATGCGCGGCCTTCCGACCCGCCTTCCGTACGGCCTGGATCGGCATGATCAGTGCCCACTGCTCGTCGGGCCGGTCAGCCCTGTGAGGTTCGTGCTCGATCGCCCGAGGGGCGGCGCGGTGGTCAGCGCAGCGACGGGGGGTGGTGTGGCGACGGCGGGTCGGGGTCGATGGCACGCAGGATTCGGGTGCCGATGTGGGTGAGCTGTTTGACCTGTGCCTTGGTCAACGGATCGAACACCAGTCGGCGCACTTCCGCGACGTGGCCCGGAGCTGCGCTGACGATCTTCTCGTACCCTTCGTCGGTCAGGGTAGCCAGCGTGTAGCGGCCGTCGTCCGGATCGGGGCGCCGGTGCACGTATCCCTTGCGTTCGAGACGGGTCACGACCTGGGAGAGGCGCGACAGAGAGCCTTCGACAAACGCGGCGAGCGCGCTCATGCGCAGTTCCCGCTCCGGGGTCTCCGACAATACCGCCATCACGCCGTACTCGAAGTGTGTCAGCCCTTCGTGGCGCAGGTGCGTGTCGAGTGCCAGTTCCAGATGTCGCATGATGCCCACCAGGGCGAGCCAGGCCCGGCGCTCCTCCTCATCGAGCCAGCGGGGTGCCTCGTCAGCAGGGGTGTTCGTCATGGCCTCCAATGTACCGACGATTAACGCTTGAAGTGTTTCTGACCTCACCTTTACTTGAAGCTTTAAGTTGTACCTGCTACGTTTCAGTTAAAGGTTGAAGTGACTGCCCCGGATGGCGGAGCGGCATCGCATCCTGCAGGAGCCCCCATGAAGCTGCTCGTACGCGGTGCCACCAGCCACCGGAGCGTCGTCGTCGGCCAAGCCCTGATCGCGGGCCACGCCGTGCGCGCCCTCGGGCGCTCACCCGGTTCGTGGAGATGTCCTCATTCGCCGCGCTGCGCGTAGGCGACCTCGACCGCACCCCCGCCCCTCGCCAAAGCGCCGCGCAAGTCGGCCACGCCGCGCTTGGGGGGCACCGTCACCCAAGGGGGCGTCGCCGCCTGGACGGTACCTACCGTCGCCGACTCGACCGCCGGCCACCCTTCGGTCGTCCCCGCGGGCTGACCCGGCACCTCCCCACCCGTCAAACAATCGGAGAAAACACCATGAGCCACCAGCTCGCCGCCCGTCCGGCCCGCCCCAGTGCGCTTGTCGTCACCGGCGGTCTGATCGGCACCGCGGCCGTCGCCATCGCCCTCAACGCCGTCGTCGCCGTGATAGCTCACGCCGCCGGCGCGTCGCACGATTTCCAACCGCTCCAGGTGACCGCCTACGCGCCGCTCACTCTCTTCGGTGTCCTGATCGCCGCTGCCGCCTGGGCGGTCATCCGCGCCCGGTCGACCCGCCCCGCCCGCCTGCTGCGCACCCTGGTGCCCGTCGTCGTGATCCTCAGCCTGATCCCGGACATCCAGGTCGGCCTCTCCGGAAGCCAGGCAGGCACCAGTTGGGGTGCCGTAGCCGCCCTGATGGTGATGCACGTCGTCGTGGCCGCAGTCGCCGTCCCGGCCTTCCGGCGAGCCCTTCCACTTCCCGCAGACCAGGGCTGAGTGCGGCCGGCGTTGCCGACAGGAGCTGACCGATTCGCCGTCGGGGTGCGTCTTGCCGCACCCCGGCGCAGCGGTGTGCAGTGACCGCAGGCTCAGCCCTCAGCCGGCCGGCCAGTCGATGTCGCCGGCCGCGTCTGCACGGGCCTGGATCTGCTGCAGGGCCCGGGTGAACACGCCGTCCAGGGCATACCGGCGGAAGCGGGTGCAGACGGTCCGCCATGGGCCGCAGCGTTCCGGCAGTCACGCCGGCAGATCCCGGTCCGGATCTTGTGAACCATCCCGTTCCAGTGCAGGCAGCACGCCAGGCGCGGCAGCACGGGTGGCGCACGCACGCCGCCCCACGGTCACGAGTTGTCCATGCTCCGTCAATCCGGCTCCCTTAGCGTCCTTCCCGCCTCCCCCCACGCACGACCCTGCCGTCGACCGGCGGCGGGGCGGTACGGCACCTCTTGGAGTGAGAGTGGAACGTCGTAACCTCCTGCGTGCGGCCGTCCTCGGCGGCACGTCGGCCGCTCTGGGCGGAACGCTGTGGCGCGGCGCCGCCTACGCGGCCCCGGCCCAGCCCGGCACCGGCCCCTACGGCCCGCTGGGCTCCCCGGACGCCAACGGCATCAGGCTCCCCGCCGGCTTCACGAGCCGGGTGATCGCCCGGTCGGGCCAGCGGGTCGGGAGCACGTCGTACACCTGGCACAACGCCCCGGACGGCGGCGCCTGTTACGCCGACGGCACGGGGTGGATCTACGTCTCCAACTCCGAGATCAACCCCTCGGGCGGCGCGAGCGCGGTGAGATTCTCGTCGGCCGGGGCGATCACGGGCGCGTACCGCATCCTGTCGAACACCCGGCAGAACTGCGCGGGCGGCAAGACGCCGTGGAACACGTGGCTGTCCTGCGAGGAGGTGTCCCTCGGCTACGTCTACGAGACCGACCCGTGGGGCACGAACGCGGCGGTGCAGCGCGCGGCGATGGGCCGCTTCAAGCACGAGGCGGCGGCCGCCGACCCGGTGCGCAAGGTGGTCTACCTGACCGAGGACGAGACGGACGGCCGGTTCTACCGCTTCGTCCCGGCCACCTGGGGCAACCTGTCGTCCGGGAAGCTTCAGGTGATGGTCGCGGGCAGCGGCACGAGCGGCTCCTTCACCTGGGCCGATGTCCCCGACCCCGACGGTTCCCCCACGGCCACCCGCTCCCAGGTCTCCGGTTCGAAGTCCTTCAACGGCGGCGAGGGCTGCCACTACGCGAACGACACCGTCTGGTTCACGACCAAGGGCGACAACCGCGTCTGGCAGCTCAATCTGCAGAACAACACGTACGAGCTGGCCTACGACGACTCCCTCGTCAACGGCACGGCCCCCCTCACCGGCGTCGACAACATCACCGGCGCCTCCTCCGGTGACCTCTTCGTGGCAGAGGACGGCGGCACCATGGAGATCTGCGTCATCACCCCGGACGATATCGTCGCCTCGTTCCTGCGCGTCGACGGCCAGTCCGCCTCGGAGATCACCGGCCCGGCCTTCTCCCCTGACGGCACCCGCCTGTACTTCTCCAGTCAGCGCGGCACCAGCGGCAGTTCCTCGGGCGGCATCACGTACGAGGTGACGGGCCCGTTCCGCTCATAGCCACACGCCCCGACTTCACGTGACCATCACAAATTGGTCACCCCTCCCTCACGCCCGGCCGTCCGGTCCTACGGTCATCCCCTCACGAACGAGCCCTGGGGGGATGACCATGACCAACCCGTACACCGACCCGCACCACCACCCCTACCCCGCGCCGCCCGTGCCGCAGCCCGGCAGGCCGGCGCCCCGCTGGGCCCGTAAGCGCTACGTGCTGCCCGCCCTCGGTCTGGCCCTGTTGCTCGGTATCGGGATGGGAGCCGGCGGCGAGGAGAACCCCGGCGACACCGAACGCGCGGCCGCCGAGCCCCGGCCGACCGTCACGGTCACCACCACGGCCACCACCACCGCGACGCCACTCGCGAAGGAGCCGGACCCCGCTCCCACCGTCACCGCGACCAAGACCGTCAAGGTCACCACCACGGTCACGGCACAGCCGGCGGCGGGCGGCGGGGGAGATGACGGCGGCTCAGGAGACGGCGCGGACGTGTACTACGCCAACTGCAGCGAGGTCCGTGCCGCCGGCGCCGCCCCCATCCGCCGGGGTGAACCCGGCTACGCCTCCCACCTGGACCGGGACAACGACGGCGTCGCGTGCGACACCTGACCACGGTATGCCGGTGACCATCGGCGGTTCCGGCCGTTCCACCGGTTGGGCAGTTCGCAGCGGGCTGTCCAGCCGACGGAAGGAACACCACCGTGGACACGACCGTGCCCGTCCCGAACGCGCCGGGTGTGCTGCCCCGAGCGGAGTGGGTCAAGACACTGCCGCAGACCATCGTCGCGTCCTGCGTCCTGCTCCTCGACGCCGAGGACCGGATCCTGCTGCTGCGCTACGCCGCGGGCCTGCCCGCCGCGGGGCTCTGGGGGCTGCCGGGCGGCATGCTCGACCACGGTGAGGATCCCGTCGGGGCCGCGCGCCGGGAGCTGCACGAGGAGACCGGGATCGCCCTGGCGGAGGACCTGCGCTTCCTCGGGTACGACCACCGGGCCGATGTGCTGGAGACGGGGCCGGTGATCGACTTCTACTTCCACGGTGGCCGGCTCCCGGCCGGGCAGCCCGTCCGGCGCAGCTCGGAGCACGACCAGCACGGCTTCTTCGCCCTCGCCGACCTGGAGTCCACCCCGCTGGCGACCGGCCTGCCCACCCTCACCGCGCTGCTGGACGCGGCCCGCACGGGCAGCGTCGTGTGCCTGCGGGAGGGGCTCGCCGGTTAAGCCGGAACACCGAAGGGGCGTCACCTCCGCACAGGTGCCGCCCCTTCGTCTCGTGCTCCGGAGCCGCCGCGATCGGTGAGGGTCGGGGACCGCCGACGGCTCCGGGTTCCTGCGTGGCCGCACGGGCCACTGGTCTAGCGGTGGTCGCTGCCCTGCGACTGGACCGCCGCCCGGCCCGCTTCCAGGCGGGCCACCGGGATGCGGAACGGGGAGCAGGAGACGTAGTCGAGTCCGACCTCGTGGAAGAAGTGGACCGACTCCGGGTCGCCGCCGTGCTCGCCGCAGACGCCGAGCTTGAGGTCGGGGCGGGTCTCGCGGCCGGCCTTGGCGGCCAGCTTCACCAGCGAGCCGACACCGTCCTTGTCGATCGTCTCGAACGGGGAGACGCCGAAGATGCCCTTCTCCAGGTACGCCGTGAAGAACGAGGCCTCCACGTCGTCCCGGGAGAAGCCCCACACCGTCTGGGTGAGGTCGTTCGTGCCGAAGGAGAAGAACTGCGCGGCCTCGGCGATCTGACCGGCGGTCAGCGCGGCGCGCGGCAGCTCGATCATCGTGCCGATGGACAGCTTCAGCTGCGCACCCGAGGCCGCCTCGACCTCGGCGATGACCTGGTCGGCCTCCTCACGCACGATCTCCAGCTCCTGGACCGTGCCCACGAGCGGGATCATGATCTCGGCGCGCGGGTCGCCCTTGGCGGCCTTGCGCTCGGCCGCGGCCTCGGCGATCGCCCGGACCTGCATGGTGAACAGGCCGGGGATGACCAGGCCGAGGCGGACACCGCGCAGCCCCAGCATCGGGTTCTGCTCGTGCAGCCGGTGCACCGCCTGGAGCAGGCGCAGCTCGTTCTCGTGCGGCTCCTGGCGGGACTCGGCCAGCGCCACACGCACGGACAGCTCGGTGATGTCCGGGAGGAACTCGTGCAGCGGCGGGTCGAGGAGGCGGATGGTGACCGGCAGGCCGTCCATCGACTCGAAGAGCTGCACGAAGTCCTGCTTCTGCAGCGGCAGCAGCTGCTTGAGGGACTCCTCGCGCTCGGCGTCCGTGTCGGCCAGGATCAGCCGCTCCACCAGCTCGCGCCGGTCGCCGAGGAACATGTGCTCGGTGCGGCACAGGCCGATGCCCTGGGCGCCGAAGCGGCGGGCGCGCAGCGCGTCCTCGGCGTTGTCGGCGTTGGCGCGCACCCGCAGGCGGCGCTTGCGGTCGGCGAAGGCCATCATGCGGTGGACGGCCTCGACCAGCTCGTCGGCGTCGTCGGCGCCCGGGTGCATCCGGCCCTCGAAGTACTCCACGACCGGGGACGGGACGACCGGTACCTCACCGAGGTAGACCTTGCCGGAGGAGCCGTCGATGGAGACGACGTCGCCCTCCTCGACGACGTGCCCGCCGGGCACGGTCATCCGGCGGCGCTTGGTGTCGACCTCCAGCTCCTCGGCGCCGCAGACACAGGTCTTGCCCATGCCGCGCGCGACCACGGCCGCGTGGGAGGTCTTGCCGCCGCGCGAGGTCAGGATGCCCTCGGCGGCGATCATGCCGTCCAGGTCGTCGGGGTTGGTCTCGCGGCGGATCAGGATGACCTTCTCGCCGGAGCGGGACCACTTGACGGCCGTGTAGGAGTCGAAGACGGCCTTGCCGACGGCCGCGCCCGGGGAGGCGGCGATGCCTCGGCCGACCTGCGCGACCTTCGCGTCCTCGTCGAAGCGCGGGAACATCAGCTGCGCGAGCTGGGCGCCGTTGACGCGGGTGAGCGCCTCGGCCTCGTCGATCAGGCCCTGGTCGACCAGCTGGGTCGCGATGCGGAAGGCCGCGCCCGCGGTGCGCTTGCCGACGCGGGTCTGGAGCATCCACAGCACACCGCGCTCGATGGTGAACTCGATGTCGCAGAGATCCTTGTAGTGGTTCTCCAGCGTCTCCATGATCTGCATCAGCTGGTCGTACGACTTCTTGTCGATCTGCTCCAGCTCGGCGAGCGGCACGGTGTTGCGGATGCCCGCGACGACGTCCTCGCCCTGCGCGTTCTGCAGGTAGTCGCCGTAGACGCCCTGGTGGCCGGAGGCGGGGTCGCGGGTGAAGGCGACGCCGGTGCCGGAGTCGGGGCCGAGGTTGCCGAAGACCATGGAGCAGACGTTGACCGCGGTGCCGAGGTCGCCGGGGATGCGCTCCTGGCGGCGGTAGAGCTTGGCCCGGTCGGTGTTCCAGGAGTCGAAGACCGCGTGGATGGCGAGGTCCATCTGCTCGCGCGGGCTCTGCGGGAAGTCCCGGCCGGCCTCGGTCTTGACGATCTTCTTGAACTTGGTGACGAGCCTCTTGAGGTCGGCCGCCTCCAGCTCGGTGTCGACGGTGACCTTCTTGGCCGCCTTCGCCGCCTCCAGCGCGTCCTCGAACAGCTCGCCGTCGACGCCCAGGACGGTCTTGCCGAACATCTGGATGAGGCGGCGGTAGGAGTCCCAGGCGAACCGGTCGTCGCCGGCCTGCTTGGCGAGGCCCTGGACCGACTTGTCGGAGAGGCCGATGTTGAGGACGGTGTCCATCATGCCGGGCATGGAGAACTTCGCGCCCGAGCGCACCGACACCAGCAGCGGGTCGTCGGCCTGGCCGAGCTTCTTGCCCATGCGGGCCTCGAGCGCGTCGAGGTGGGCGCTCACCTCGTCACGCAGTGCCGCCGGTTCCTCGCCGCTGTCGAGGTAGGTCTTGCAGGCCTCGGTGGTGATCGTGAAGCCGGGCGGGACCGGCAGACCGAGGTTCGTCATCTCGGCGAGGTTCGCGCCCTTGCCACCGAGGAGGTCCTTGAGGTCCTTGTTGCCCTCGGTGAAGTCGTAGACGAACTTCACGCCCTCAACGCTCGCGGCCTGCTCGGCTACCGGGAGATCTTTGTTTTCCGACACGGGTCTCGACTCCTCGAGGACGCGGTGGCTGCCCTGACGGGCAGGAACATACCCAGATCAAAGGCGTCTGGGTACGTCCACTTGTGCGTCATGCGCCTGTAACCACTCGTCCGCCAGCGGATCGAAAGTCAAAGCTGAGCAAGCGATCGCAGCCGCATGTTTTCACTTCTTGAACGCAAGGGCCTTCCTGACCCCCCTCAAGCGCTCATGTGAGCAGAGTTTCCGCACATGTGAGTTCGCTCGATGAACGATCAAACGGTGGCACTCAGTGCCACCCCTTGGAGAAGTGCAGCCGCTCATGATCCGCTCATCTGAGCGCAACCCTTATCAGGGGTGGCGAGAATCACGCTGCCACACGCGCCGGGATTTCACCATGCGGACGTGTCCAGGGCCCGTAACGCGGCCGTCACACCCCGAGCGCGCGCAGCCGCTCCTCGGCCCGCTCGGGCGCGTAGAGGTGCTCCACGACCATCGCACCGGCTCCGACCAGCGCGGCCCGCTCGCCCAGCCGTGCGGTCACGACCTCCAGGTGTGCGGTGGAGCGGGGCAATGCCCGCTGGTACAGCAGTTCGCGCACGCCTGTCAGGAAGGCGGTTCCGGCCAGATCCCCGGCGATCATCAGGACACCGGGGTTGAGCAGCGTCACCACGGTCGCGAGGACGTCCCCGACCCGGCGCCCGGCCTCCCTGGCGAGCCCGACCGCCTCGGGGTGCCCGGCCGCCAGCAGCTCCCGGACGTCCGAGCCGGAGGCCGCCGGTGCCCCGGCCTCCGCCAGCCGCCGGGCCACGGCGCCACCGCTCGCGACGGCGGCCAGACAGCCGTAGGAACCGCACCGGCACAGCGCTCCGGCGCCCTCCGGTACCCGGATGTGCCCGATGTCGCCGGCGCCGCCGTCGATGCCGCGGAACACCGAACCGTCCACCACGACCCCGGCGCCGATGCCCGTGGAGACCTTGACCAGCACGAAGGCGGAGCAGTCGGGGTAGGCGGTGCGCTGTTCGCCGTACGCCATGAGGTTGGCGTCGTTGTCCACCAGCACCGGCACCCCGGCGGTGCCCGCGTGCTCGCCGAGCGCCCGGGACAGCCGGCTCCTTATGTCGTAGCCGTCCCAGCCGGGCATGATCGGCGGCTGGACGACGCGGCCGGTCTCGGTGTCGACCGGGCCGGGCACCGCCAGCCCGACCCCGCAGACCGCCTCCGCGTCGTGCCCGGTCTTCTCCAGCAGCCCGGCGAACCAGCGGCCGAGTTCGCCGAGGACGGTGTCCGGCCCGTCCTCGACGACGAGGGTGCCGGAGTGCTCGGCGAGGATCTCACCGCTCAGCGACAGCACCGCCGCCCGGGCGTGCCGGGTGTCGAGGTCGGCGGCCAGGACCACCGCGTGCTCGTCGTCGAACTCCAGGGTGATGGAGGGCCGCCCGCCGAGCGGCGAGTCCACCGGCCCCCCGGCGCCCTCGCGCAGCCAGCCCGCGCGGAAGAGCCGGTCCAGCCGCTGCCCGACGGTGGCCCGGGACAGTCCGGTCGCCTGCTGCAGCGCACCCCGGGTCACGGCGCGGCGACTGCGCACCAGTTCGAGCAGATCGCCGGCGCTCGCCTGGCCCGCGCCCCGTCCGGTTCTCCCGGGCCGTCCGGTCATGCACACCCCCTTGTGTTTCCCAACCCTGCATTACATATTGGGTTTTGCGTGTTAAATAGACGTAACCCTACGGTAGCTCCTGCCGATCCCGGCCAGGAGTACGTCTTTGGGAGAGCCCCGAGTGGATCGCATCGCCCAGCTCACCACGCGTCCCACGGGGCGCCCGATCGCATACGACCCGGCCGCCGCGCCGCCTTCCCTGCACGTCAGAGCCGCACAGGTGCTGGAGGGCAACTGGACGGGCAGGTCCACCGTGCCCTCGCGCGGCCTGTATCCGCACCAGTGGTCGTGGGACTCGGCGTTCATCGCGATCGGCCTGAGGCACCTCTCGCCGTTAAGGGCCCAGACGGAACTGGAGACGCTGCTGGCGGCCCAGTGGGCGGACGGGCGCATCCCGCACATCGTCTTCAACCCCTCCGTCCCCCTCGACGCGTACTTCCCGAGCCCCGATTTCTGGCGTTCGTCGACCGCCGGGCGCGCCGCCGGCGCCCCACGCACCGTACAGACCTCCGGGATCGTGCAGCCGCCGGTCCACGCCCTGGCCGCGTGGCTGGTGCACCTCGCCGACCCGGGCCTGTCCAGGGCGCGCGGCTTCCTCACCCGGGCGTACCCCCGGCTGGCCGCCTGGCACGACTATCTCCCGCACCGTCGCGACCTCGGCGAGGGCGGGCTGGTGTCCGTCGTGCACCCCTGGGAACAGGGTATGGACAACAGCCCCTGCTGGGACCGCCCGTTGTCCCGCGTCACCCCCGCTCCGGCCGGCTCCTTCCGCCGCGCCGACCTCGACCACGGCACCCCCGAGGACCGGCCGACGGATCTGGACTACGGACGGTACGTGCGGCTGGCCGCCGACTACCGGGACCGCGGGTACGCCGACGGCCGCGGCGACTTCGCCGTGGAGGACCCGGCGTTCAACGCACTGCTCGCCGCCTCCGAGTACGCCCTGGCCGACATCGCGGACGAGCTGGGCGTGACCGGCTCGGCCCGGCGCACCCGAGCGGAGCGCCTGACGACGGCCCTGGCGGAACGGCTGTGGGAACCGGCGGCGGGCATGTTCCTGTGCCGGGACGTGCGCGAAGGGGAGCTGATCCCCGAGCGCGGTGTCTCCGGACTCGTCCCCCTGTTGCTCCCCGCCCTGCCGCGCGAGCTCGCGGCCACCCTGGCCCGCACGGCCTGCGGCCCGCACTTCGGCCTGGGCGGCACGACCCGCATGGTCCCGAGCTACGACCTGCTCGGCGAGGCCTTCGACCCGCACCGCTACTGGCGCGGCCCGGCCTGGTTCAACACCAACTGGCTGCTGGAGCGGGGCTTGCGGCTGCACGGTGAGCGCGGCCGGGCCGATGCCCTGCGCAAGGGCATGCTGCACACCGCCGGAGCCTCCGGCTTCGCGGAGTACGTCGACCCCTACACGGCACAGGCCTGCGGCGTCACCGGATTCGGCTGGACCGCCGCGCTCACGCTCGACCTGCTGCACGACCGGCCCGCACGGGGCAGGAACGGCCTCACGGCGATCAAGGGAGGGGACCGGGGATGACGGACCGGCATCATCTGCTCGTGCACGGCCGGACGTTCGCCGCCGTCGGCGATCGCGGCGACATCAGCGGCTACCGGGGCGGCAGCGCCCCGGACGGCCTGTTCGTACGGGACGCCCGGCATCTGAGCCGGTGGCAGCTCACCGTCGACGGGGCGGTGCCGGACACGCTGACCCCGGTGGCCGACGGGGACACCGCGCGCTGCGTGCTCGTCCCACGCGGCGGCCGTGACGAACCGCCCGCCTGCACGCTCTTCCGCGAACAGGCCGTCGGGGACTCCTCGTTCGTGGAGTCGCTGCGCGTCACCAGCAACCGTCCGGTGCCCACGACGGTCCGCCTCGCGGTCACCGCCGACGCCGACTTCACCGACCAGTTCGAGCTGCGCTCCGACCACCGCACCTACACCAAGCCCGGCGCCGTCCGCTCCCGCCAGGTGCTCACACACGGCGTGGAGTTCGTCTACCGGCGCGGCGAGTGGCGTTCCGTCACGACCGTGACGGCCGACCCGCGGCCGGACGCCGTGGAGGAGACCGGCACCGGCGCGCGTCGTCTGGTGTGGACCCTGGACCTCGAACCGCACGGCACGGCCGAGGTGACCCTGCGGGTCATGGCCCGCCCGCACGGCGACCGGCGCGCCCTGCGCGTACCCCGCTCCCCCGCCGCCGCCCACGAGCAACTGCGCGCCCGAGAGGAGGAGTTCGTGCGGGACCTGGTCTTCCCGGCCGGCTGGCCCGAGCTGGCCGCCGCGTGCACCCGGGGGCTCGCCGACCTCGCCGCCCTCCAGGTCCCGGCCACCGGCCCGGACGGCGAGGACGTGCGCGTCCCGGCCGCCGGCGCCCCTTGGTTCCTGACGCTGCTGGGCCGGGACGCCCTGCTGACCTCGCTGTTCGCCCTGCCCTACCGGCCGCGTCTGGCCGCCGCCACCCTGCCCGCGCTGGCCGCGACCCAGGCCACCGGAACCGGCGCCGACGAGATCGCCCAGCCCGGCAAGATCGTGCACGAGGTGCGGCACGGCGAACTGGCCCACTTCGGCCAGGTCCCCTACGGCCGCTACTACGGCTCGGTCGACGCCACCCCGCTCTTCCTCGTCCTGCTCGGCGCGTACACCGAGCACACCGGCGACACCGGCCCGGCCCGCCGCCTCGAACCCCACGCCCGGGCCGCGATCACCTGGATGCTCGACCACGGCGGCCTGACCTCGCGCGGCTACCTCGTCTACCGCGCCGATCAGGGCGGCCTCGCCAACCAGAACTGGAAGGACTCCCCCGGCGCCATCTGCTCCGCCGAAGGCACCCGCCCGCACGGGCCGGTGACGGCGGCGGGCGCCCAGGGCTACGCCTACGACGCCCTGCGCCGCACGGCGGGTCTCGCCCGCACGGTGTGGCAGGACACCACGTACGCGCATCTGCTGGAGCAGGCGGCCGGTGACCTGCGGGACCGTTTCCAGCGGGACTTCTGGATGCCGGAGCACTCCTTCCCGGCCCTCGCGCTCGACGGCCGGGGCAAGCAGGTCGACGCGCTGGCCTCCGACGCCGGGCACCTGCTGTGGTCGGGCCTGCTGGACAAGGAGTACGGCGAACTGGTCGGCCGGCGGCTCCTCGAACCGGACTTCTTCTCCGGCTGGGGCGTGCGCACCCTGGCCGCCGGGCAGCCGGCGTACCACCCGCTCTCCTACCACCGCGGCTCGGTCTGGCCGCACGACAACGCGCTGATCGCCCTGGGCCTGGCCCGCTACGGGCTGCACGACGAGGCCCGCGCGATCGCCCGGGGCCTGGTCGACGCGGCGGGCGCGACCGGCCACCGCCTCCCGGAGGTTCTCGCGGGCTACGGCCGCGACACGCACCCGGAGCCGGTGCCGTACCCGCACGCGTGCGTGCGTGAATCCCGTTCGGCGTCGGCCCCGTTGGCGCTGCTCACGGCGGTCGGGGTGGTCTAGGGGCCGGTTGGCCCGCCGTTTGCCGGGTGTTTGCCGAGCGCTGGCCCGGCGGGCTGAACACACCTGGTGGACGCACCGTACGCAACGGTGGCGGACCCGTACCCCCACCCGGGTCCGCCACCACGCCGGTTCCGTACGGGAAGGACCTCCGGGTGCCTGTCTTCACACGCTTCAGCGAGTCGCCGCAGCCGGGTGACGGCGTTTCCGAGGCCGAGGTCGGCAAGACGGAGGCTGAGGACGGCGGAGAGGACGAGAGAGCGCAGGCGGCAACGCCCGATCCCGCCCCGGCCGCCTCACGCTTCACCCACCTGCGTACCTGGCGCACTCACCACCCCCGGGCCGCCCGCGCCCTCCACCTGACCACCACCGCCCTCGCCGGCGTCCTGGTCGTGGGCGCCCTGCTGCTGCCCAACACGCTCCCCGCGCTGAAGGCGGCCGGCTTCGCGCGGATCCCTGCGGAGGCGGTCCTCGGGGCCGTCGTCGTCCTGGCTCTGCCGCGGCGGCCCCGGCTGGTGGCTGCGGTGCTGTACGGGCTCGGTCTCACCGCCCTCACCACGGTGAACCTGCTGGACATGGGGTTCAACGAGTACCTGGGGCGGGGCTTCAACGCCGCGCTCGACTGGGACCTGCTGCCCGACGCGCAGGCGTACGTCGAGGACACGCTGGGCGGGGGTGTCGCGACCGCCGCCGCCGCCGGCGCGGTGGTGCTCGTGCTGCTCGTGGCGGCCGTCATGGTCGCGGCGTCGGTCCGGCTCGCCGACGTGCTCGCGCGCCACCGGATGCGGGCGTCCAAGGGCGCCCTGGTCGCCGGCACCGCCTGGGTCGCCTGTTCCGCCCTGGGTCTGACCCTGTTCGGCGGGCCGATCGCCTCCGAGCGCGGTGCCGGTGCCCTCAAGGCGCACGCGCAGCGGACGGTGGAGTCCCTGCGGGACGAGGCGGCGTTCGTGGAGGAGTCGAAGGCGGACACCTTCGGCAACACCCCGCCCGGCGAGCTGCTGCCCGACCTGCGCGGCAAGGACGTGATCTTCACGTTCATCGAGAGCTACGGCCGCAGCGCGATCGAGGATCCGATCATGGCCCCCGGCGTCGACCGCACGCTGGACTCCGGCACCGAGGCCCTGAAGAAGGCCGGCTTCGACGCCCGCAGCGGCTGGCTGACCTCGGCGACGTACGGCGGCAGCAGCTGGCTCGGCCACTCCACGACCATGTCCGGCCTGTGGATCGACAACCAGCGGCGCTACCGCACGGTCAGTGCCGGCGACCACCTCACCCTCACCAAGGCGTTCCGGAAGACCGGAGCCTGGGACACCGTCGGCGTGATGCCCGGCGTGCAGAAGGGCTGGCCGGAGGAGAAGTGGTACGGCCTCGACAAGGTCTACGACGCCTTCGACCTGGGCTACAAGGGGCCGAAGTTCAGCTGGTCGACCATGCCCGACCAGTACGCGCTGGAGGCGTTCCAGCGGCAGGTGCACGGGAAGAAGCGGGACAAGCCGCTGATGTCGTTCGTCATCCTGACCTCCAGCCACCAGCCCTGGGCACCCGTCCCGAAGACGGTCGGCTGGGACGAACTCGGTGACGGCTCGGTCTTCGACGCGATCCAGAAGGCCGGCAACAAGGCCTCGGACGTCATCACCGACACCACCAAGTCCCGCGAGGAGTACGGCAAGTCCATCCAGTACTCGGTCACCAGCCTCACCCAGTGGCTGGAGCGCTACGGCACCGACGACACCGTCCTGGTGTTCCTCGGCGACCACCAGCCCATCGCCCGGGTCAGCGGGAACCACGCCTCCCGGGACGTGCCGGTGTCGATCGTCGCGAAGGACCCGAAGGTCCTGGACAAGGTCGCCGACTGGAAGTGGACGCAGGGGCTGAGGCCGGACCACGACGCGCCCGTGTGGAGGATGAGCTCCTTCCGGGACCGCTTCCTGAAGGCGTTCGGCTCCACCCCGCGCCCCTCGAAGGGCTGATCAGCCGCCGGAGGTGTCGAGCTCGGCGTCCTCGCCGACCCCGGCGCAGTCGTAGGGGTCCTTCAGCCAGCCGTCCGGCAGCACCACCCGGTTGTTGCCGGACGTGCGGCCCCGGGGCCCGTCGGCGCCGGCGGGCCAGGGCTGGTCGAGGTCCAGCTCGTCCAGCCCGGCGCGCAGCTCCTGGAGGGACGAGGTGACGGCGAGGCGCTTGCGCATCTCGGAGCCGACCGCGAAGCCCTTGAGGTACCAGGCGACGTGCTTGCGGAAGTCGACGACGCCCTTGGTCTCGTCGCCGATCCACTCGCCGAGCAGCGTGGCGTGCCGGACCATGACGTCGGCGACCTCGCGCAGTGCGGGGCGGGCGATGTCCTCGGTGCGGCCCTCGAAGGCGGCGACCAGGTCCGCGAACAGCCACGGCCGGCCGAGGCAGCCGCGGCCGACGACCACGCCGTCGCAGCCGGTCTCGCGCACCATCCGCAGGGCGTCCCCGGCGGACCAGATGTCGCCGTTGCCCAGCACCGGGATCTCCGGCACGTGCTCCTTCAGCCGGGCGATGGCCTCCCAGTCGGCGGTGCCGCCGTAGTGCTGGGCGGCGGTGCGTCCGTGCAGGGCGATGGCGGTGACGCCCTCCTCGACGGCGATCCGGCCGGCGTCGAGGAAGGTGATGTGATCGTCGTCGATGCCCTTGCGCATCTTCATCGTCACGGGCAGGTCGCCGGCGCCGCTGACGGCTTCGCGCAGGATGGCCCGCAGCAGGTTCCGCTTGTAGGGCAGCGCGGAGCCGCCGCCCTTGCGCGTGACCTTCGGCACGGGGCAGCCGAAGTTCAGGTCGATGTGGTCGGCGAGGTCCTCCTCCGCGATCATGCGGACGGCCTTGCCGACGGTCGCGGGGTCCACGCCGTACAGCTGGATCGAGCGCGGCGTCTCCGTCGCGTCGAAGTGGATCAGCTGCATGGTCTTCTCGTTGCGTTCGACCAGCGCCCGGGTGGTGATCATCTCGCTGACGAACAGGCCCTTGCCGCCGCTGAACTCTCTGCACAGGGTGCGGAAGGGCGCGTTGGTGATCCCGGCCATGGGGGCCAGGACGACGGGCGGCTGGACGGTGTGCGGGCCGATCTGGAGGGGCGTGGACATGCCTCCATTGTGCCGTGCAATGAGAAGGCAAAGTTCGTTAGTTAGCCACACTATCGAAATCGGCGTACGATGGGCCGCATGCCCGAGCTCAGCCCCCGCCGCCGCATGCTGGTGCTCGCGATCTGCTGCATGAGCCTGCTGATCGTGAGCCTGGACAACACGGTTCTGAACGTGGCCCTGCCGTCCATGCAGCAGGACCTGCACGCGAGCACGTCGGGCCTGCAGTGGACGATCGACGCGTACACGCTCGTCCTGGCCTCGCTGCTGATGCTCGCGGGCTCCACGGCCGACCGGATCGGCCGCAAGCGGGTCTTCATGGCGGGTCTGGTCGTCTTCACGATCGGCTCGGTGCTGTGTTCCCTCGCGCCGGATCTGGAGGCGCTGGTGGCGTTCCGGACGGTGCAGGCGGTGGGCGGCTCGATGCTGAACCCGGTCGCCATGTCGATCATCACCAACACCTTCACCGAACCGCGCGAGCGGGCCCGGGCGATCGGCGTCTGGGGCGCGGTCGTCGGCATCTCGATGGCCGCCGGCCCACTGGTCGGGGGCCTTCTCGTCGACTCCGTCGGCTGGCGCTCCATCTTCTGGATCAACCTGCCCGTGGGCCTGGCGGCCCTGCTTCTCACCCTGCGCTTCGTCCCCGAGTCCCGCGCCCCTCGCGCCCGCCGCCCCGATCCCGTCGGGCAGGTGCTGGTGATCGCGCTGTTCGGCTCGCTGACGTACACGATCATCGAGGCGCCCAGCACGCCGTTCCGCTCCCTCGTGCCGCCGGCCGCCGTCGCCCTGGCCGCGCTCGCCGGGCTGCTCCTGTACGAGCCGCGCCGCAGGGAACCGCTGATCGACCTGCGCTTCTTCCGCTCGGCGCCGTTCAGCGGGGCGACGGTCATCGCGATCAGCGCGTTCGCCGCGCTCGGCGGCTTCCTGTTCCTGTCCACGCTGTACCTGCAGAACGTACGGGGGCTGACCGCCCTGGAGGCAGGTCTGTGGATGCTGCCGATGGCCGTCCCGACGTTCCTGTGCGCGCCGCTGTCGGGCCGCCTGGTGGGCACGCGCGGCCCCCGCCTGCCCCTGCTGATCGCGGGCCTCGCGATGACGACGAGCGGTGTCCTGTTCGCCGCGTTCGAGGCGGAGACCTCGAACGTCACGCTCCTCGCCGGCTACGTCCTCTTCGGCATCGGCTTCGGGTTCGTCAACGCGCCCATCACCAACACGGCCGTCTCCGGCATGCCCCGCGCCCAGGCGGGTGTCGCGGCGGCGGTCGCCTCCACGAGCCGCCAGCTCGGGCAGACGCTGGGGGTGGCCGTCGTGGGCGCGGTGCTCGCCTCGGGTGTCGGCGCGTCCCCGTACCGGGAGACGTTCGTGTCCGCGGCGCGGCCCGGGTGGTGGATCCTCGCGGTGTGCGGCTTCGCGGTGCTGGCACTGGGCGCGGTGACGAACGGACGGTGGGCCCGGGGCACGGCCGAACGGGCCGCAGCGAGGCTGGAGTCGGCGCAGGTGCGCGACGCCGCCGGGCTCCGAGTCTGAGCCGACGGCGGCCCTGACCGGTCGCCGCGGGCCCGGCACTCCCGCCGCCGGCGGTGGTGTTCTTCGTGTTCTCGCTGCTGGGCCCGCGCCTGGTCGCCCGGTACGGCACGCGCGTGGTGACGGCCGGTGCCGTCCTCCAGGGGATCCGCCTGACCCTGATGGCGCTGGCCGCCTGGTGGTTCTGGCCGCACGTCGGCTTCGTCGAACTGCTTCCGGGCGGGGTGGCCGCCGGTGCCGGACAGGCGCTGCAACTCCCCGTCATCCACCGGGTGATCCTCTCCGAGGTGCCGCCCGCCCGCGCCGGTGTCGGCAGCGGGGTGATGATCACCACTCAGCAGTCGGCGCCGGCCCTCGGTGTGGCGACCCTGGGCGCGCTGTTCCTGTCCCTGGTCCCGGGGATGGGCATGCGGGACGCCCTGGTCGCGACTTTGCTGGTGCAGGTCTGCGGAGTCGCGCTGACCGGCCTTTTGAGCCTGCGGCTGCCCCGCACGGTCGACCGAGCTCTCTCACGGCCTGATAACGGGCTTCCGGGGAAACCCTGTTGGTGTCGGTCGTGCTGCACACTCCTTGCTGCGAGCAGGCCGGGACGGCGGATTTCTCGACGCGGGAGGCGTCATGACACAGATCGACACGAGCAAGGTCAGCCGGTGGGACCAGCACGGCCGGGAGCACGTGGTGCGGGTGCTCCGGACGGGTGTGCAGCGCACGATCAGATGCGACACCTGCGGCTGGCGCAGAGGCGCCCAGTTCCTGCCCTGGCTGAAGGCGGAGGAGCATCTGCTGGAGGCCCACCAGGCCACCGTGGATCCGACGGCGGCTTAGGGCCTGTCGTTTGGATCACGCCGCAGACGCGGGGCCGCTTCGGGCCGTTGCCGTGCCGGGGACTACGGCGCTCGCCGCAGCCCCTGCACGAGCAGGTCGACGACCGCCGCGAAGTCGGCCTCGGTGCCCGGCTCCTCCCACTCCCTCGCGTAACAGGGGTCGTGGAAGCGGCCCGTGGCCTGGAAGACCGCTCGGGCCGAGGCCTCCGGGTCGGCGGCGGCGAAGTCGCCGGACTCGACACCGGCCTGGATGATGCGGGTCAGCTGCGTCTCCAGGTCGGTGATGTGCTCGCCCACCGCCGAGCCGTTCTCGTCGGTGAGGACCATGTACGTGGCGAACAGCTCCGGGTCCTCGCCCGCCTTGCGTCGCTTGGCGGCGAACAGCGCGGCGAGCCAGTCCCGCAGCCGGTCCTCGGGGACACGGTCGGCGGCGACGATCCCCGACAGCTGCCCGGAGGTGCGGTCCAGCCAGCGCTTGGTGACCGCCTCGCGCAGGGCCGCCTTCGTCCTGAAGTGGCGGTAGACGCTGCCATGGCTGACACCGAGTGCACGCGCCACGTCCACCACGGTGGCCTTGGCCGGGCCGTGACGGCGCAGCACCTCCTCGGTCGCCTCGAGGATGCGCTCGGCGGTCAGAGTCTCGCTGGTCGGTGCCATGCCCTGACCGTACCCGCAGCCGGGTTCAGCTCTCGAGGTGCGCCATCTGGGCCGCCGGATAGCGGTCGCCCGCGGCGGCTCCGGCCGGCACGGCCTCCTCGATCGCGGCCAGGTCGGCTGGCTCCAGCGTCACCTCCAGCGCGCCCAGCGCCTCCGTGAGCCGGTCGCGGCGGCGGGCGCCGACCAGGGGCACGATGTCCTCACCTCGGGAGAGCACCCAGGCGATCGCGATCTGCGCGACGCTGACGCCCTTCTGCTCGGCTGTCTTCCGCAGGGCCTCGACGAGATCCAGGTTGTGCCGGAGGTTGTCGCCCTGGAAGCGCGGCGACATCGCCCGGAAGTCGCCCGCGCCGAGCTGCCGGTCCGCGGTGAAGTGGCCGGAGATCAGGCCGCGGGAGAGCACGCCGTACGCCGTGATGCCGATGCCCAGCTCGCGGACGGTGGGCAGGACCTCGTCCTCGATGCCGCGGGATATGAGGGAGTACTCGATCTGGAGGTCGGACACGGGGGCGGTGGCCGCTGCCCGGCGTATCGTCGCGGCGCCGACCTCGCTGAGGCCGATGTGCCGCACATAGCCCTTCTCGACGAGTTCCGCTATGGCGCCGACCGTCTCCTCGATTGGCACGTCAGGGTCGAGGCGCGCGATGCGGTAGACGTCGATGTGGTCGACGCCGAGCCGCTGGAGGGAGTAGGCGGCGAAGCTCTTCACTGCGGCGGGACGGCCGTCGTATCCGAGCCAGCTGCCGTCCGGGCCGCGCAGGGCGCCGAACTTGACGCTGACGAGGGCCTGTTCGCGCCGGGCGGCGGGGGCGGCGCGCAGGGCCTCGCCGATCAGCATCTCGTTGTGACCCATGGCGTAGAAGTCGCCGGTGTCGAGCAGGGTGACGCCCGCTTCGAGCGCCGCGTGGATCGTCGCGATGGACTCCGTCCGGTCCGCCTCGCCGTACAGGGCGGACATGCCCATGCAGCCGAGGCCGAGGGCGGAGACCTGGGGGCCTGTGGTTCCGAGGGGTCGGGTTCGCATCGTCATGCTCTCCACGATGCCATGACAGCTGACAGATTTCAATATCTGTCAGTCGATACTTGTCAGCGGCGTGGTCCGGGCCGGACTGCGGTGGGCCGTGCCCAGGGGCCCCAGCGGCCCCACCGTTCGACACGGTTCACATGGGCTCCGACAATGGAAGTGCCGGTGAGCGGTCTCCCCGGCGGCGCCCGCGCACCGGTCGCGCGGAACTCCTGCGCCGCCCGAGGGAGTGCGCCATGACGATCCGCATCGCCACCTTCAACACGGAGAACCTCTTCCGCCGCCCGAAGGTCTTCCGCCTGCCGGACGACAAGCAGCGCCGCGAGATCCTCGACGACTACGCCGAGCTGGTGTCCCTGCTGGAGAAGAAGACCTACGACGACGTCACCAAGGTCCGCATCGCCGAACTGCTGAAGAAGCACCGCGTGCACGACTCCCGCAAGGACAGGCCGTTCTTCATCAACGAGACGCGCGGCAAGGACACGCTGTTCGACACGACGGGCAGCGGCGACAACATCAAGTTCACGATCGTCGCCAAGGGCCGCCGCGCATGGACCGGCTGGGTGGAACTGGTCCGTGACGACCTGGACTGGGAGGTCGTGTACAACACCGGCCGGGTGATCGCCGAGATCGACGCCGACATCCTGCTCACGGTGGAGGTGGAGGACCGCACGACCCTGCGCCGGTTCAACGAGCAGGTGCTGGGCGCCGACCTGAACAGGACGCCGTACCCCTACGACATGGTGATCGACGGCAACGACCCGCGCGGCATCGACGTCGGGATCCTCAGCCGCCACCCGATCACGTCCATGAGGTCCCACGTCTTCGACGCCGACCCCGACCGCCCGGGCAAGCACCTCTTCAGCCGGGACTGCCCCGAGTACGAGATCCAGATCGGCGGGCCGCCGCTGTGGCTGCTCGGCAACCACCTCAAGAGCCAGAGCGACGACAACCCGGAGCTGCGCATCGCGCAGGCCCGGCGGGTGGCGTCGATCTACCAGTCCGCTCTGGAACGCTCCCCGCACGTCATCGTGGCCGGCGACCTCAACGACGAACCGTCCAGCGAGGCGATCCGTGCCCTGCTGGGCACGGGTCTGCGGGACGTGATGAGCCACCCGGGGTACCGGGGCACCCCGGGCACCTACGGGACGGGCAAGAGCGAGAGCCAGAAGCTGGACTATCTGATGCTGCCGCCACCGCTGTGGGACCAGGTGCAGCACGTGGAGGTCGAGCGGCGCGGCGTCTGGGCACCCTCGACGATCAAGTCCTTCGACTCGGTCACCTCGAAGTGGAACCGCGCCTCGGACCACGCTGCCGTCTACGTGGACCTGGATCTGTGAAGCCGCCGGAACGCACCGGTGCCGGGCCCCTCCGAGGAGGAACCCGGCACCGCTGTGCGAGAAGGGGCGATCAGCAGCCGATCAGACGGGCCGCCAGGTAGCCCTCGATCTGGTCGAGGGAGACGCGCTCCTGCTTCATCGAGTCGCGCTCGCGGACGGTGACGGCGTTGTCCTCGAGCGTGTCGAAGTCGACGGTCACGCAGAACGGCGTACCGATCTCGTCCTGACGGCGGTAGCGGCGGCCGATGGCGCCGGCGTCGTCGAACTCGATGTTCCAGTTCTGCCGGAGCGCCTGGGCGAGGCCCTTGGCCTTCGGGGACAGCTCCGGGTTGCGCGACAGCGGCAGCACCGCGACCTTCACCGGGGCCAGACGCGGGTCGAGGCGCAGCACGGTGCGCTTCTCCATCTTGCCCTTGGCGTTGGGCGCCTCGTCCTCGATGTAGGCGTCCAGGAGGAACGCCAGCATCGCGCGGCCGACACCGGCCGCGGGCTCGATGACGTAGGGAGTCCAGCGCTCGCCGGCCTCCTGGTCGAAGTAGGTGAGGTCCTGGCCGGAGGCCTTGGAGTGGGCGCCGAGGTCGTAGTCGGTGCGGTTGGCGACGCCTTCGAGCTCGCCCCACTCACTGCCGCCGAAGGAGAACCGGTACTCGATGTCGGCGGTGCGCTTGGAGTAGTGGGAGAGCTTCTCCTTCGGGTGCTCGTACCACCGCATGTTCTCCTCGCGCAGGCCGAGACCGGTGTACCAGTTCCAGCGCTGCTCCATCCAGTACTCCTGCCACTTCTCGTCCTCGCCCGGCTTGACGAAGAACTCCATCTCCATCTGCTCGAACTCGCGGGTGCGGAAGATGAAGTTGCCGGGCGTGATCTCGTTGCGGAAGGACTTGCCCATCTGGGCGATGCCGAACGGCGGCTTGCGGCGCGAGGTGGTCTGCACCTGCGAGAAGTTGGTGAAGATGCCCTGTGCGGTCTCGGGACGCAGGTAGGCGACGGAGCCGGAGTCCTGCGTCGGGCCGAGGTGGGTGGACAGCAGGCCCGAGAACTGCTTGGGCTCGGTGAACTGGCCCTTGTTGCCGCAGTTGGGGCAGTTGACGTCGAGGAGGCCGTTCTCCGGGGCGCGGCCCTTCTTCTCCTCGTAGGCCTCCTCCAGGTGGTCCGCGCGGAACCGCTTGTGGCAGGAGGTGCATTCGGTCAGCGGGTCCGTGAAGGTGGCGACGTGACCGGATGCGACCCAGACCTCGGGGGCCAGGATCACGGACGAGTCGATGCCCACGACGTCCTCGCGCGACGTCACCATGTAGCGCCACCACTGGCGCTTGAGGTTCTCCTTGAGCTCGACACCCAGGGGGCCGTAGTCCCAGGCGGCGCGCTGACCGCCGTAGATCTCACTGCAGGGGAATACGAAGCCACGGCGCTTGCTCAGGCTGACGATGGTGTCGATCTTGTCGGCGGCCACGGTGCTCTCTTCATTACGACGACGAAAACTGATGGGGGCGGCGCGGAAGCGCCTCGATGAGGGGTGGTGGTCGGGAGACGGGCGGGCGGAGCGAGTTGCTTCCAGCGAATGTCTCAGGTTACCGGCGGGGACGCCCCCTCAATCAAATCGCTCCCCCTCCGGGGACCTCAAGGCCCTGCTCGGGCGGTTTGTTGACAACGGTTTCCATATTTGTTGAAAATGAGTGTCATGAACGTACGACGACGCCTCATACCCGCCGCCGCGGCCGCCTCTCTCGGCCTCGGCGCCCTGACCGCCTGCTCCAGCGACAGCGCGGCCTCGGGCAACACGGACAAGTTCGACGTCGTCGCGTCGTTCTATCCCATGGCGTTCCTCGCCCAGCAGATCGGCGGCGACCACGCGAACGTCACCAGTCTCACCGAGCCCGGCCAGGAGCCGCACGACCTGGAGATCAGCACCAAGCAGCGCGCGCAGCTGGAGGAGGCCGACGCGGCGCTCTATCTCAAGGGCCTCCAGCCCGCCGTCGACGAGGCCGTCGGCCAGACCGGCATCAAGACCAAGATCGACGCGGCCACGCTGACCCACCTCGAGGACCACGGCACCGGCGGCCACAGCCACGAGGGCGAGGAAGGCCACTCCGAGGAAGGCCACTCCGAGGAGGAGGAGCACGCCCGCGACCCGCACGTCTGGCTCGACCCGGTGAAGTACGCCGAGATCGCCCAGGGCGTCGGCAAGGCCTTCGAGAAGGCCGACCCGGACCACGCGGCCGACTACAAGAAGAACACCGCGTCCCTGGTCACGAAGCTGAACGGGCTGAACAGCGACTTCGAGAACGGCCTGAAGGACACGAAGACCAAGGTCTTCTTCACCAACCACGCCGCCTTCGGCTACCTCGCCGAGCGCTACGGCCTCACCCAGGAGGCCATCTCCGGCATCGACCCGGAGAGCGAGCCCAGCGGCGCCCGGGTCCGGGAGCTCCAGCAGGAGGCGAAGGCCGACGGCGTCACCACCGTCTTCTACGAGACACTGGTCTCCGACAAGACCGCCAAGACCCTCGCCCGCGACGCGAACCTGAAGACCGACGTCCTCGACCCGCTCGAGGGCATCACGGACACGTCCCGCGGCGACGACTACTTCCAGGTCATGGAATCCAACCTCAAGGCCCTGCAAAAGGCCCTGGGAGCCAAGTGATCGACCCATCGGAGGACGGCATGACCGAGCCCGTCGTATCCCTGCGCGGTGTCCGCGCGGACCTGGGCTCGCGCCCCGTGCTGCGCGGCATCGACCTCACCGTGCACCGCGGCGAGGTCGTCGCGCTGCTCGGCGCGAACGGCTCGGGCAAGTCGACGGCCGTGCGCAGTGTCATCGGGCAGGTGCAGACCGGTGCCGGTGAGATCGAGCTGTTCGGCACGGACCGCAGGCGGTTCCGCGACTGGCACCGCGTGGGTTACGTCCCGCAGCGCACCACGGCCGCCGGCGGCGTGCCCGCCACGGTGACCGAGGTGGTCTCCTCGGGCCGCCTGTCCCGGGCCCGCTTCGGCGTACTGCGCAAGGCCGACCACGCGGCCGTACGACGGGCCCTGGACCTCGTCGGCATGGCCGACCGAGCCAAGGACTCGGTCGACGCCCTCTCCGGCGGCCAGCACCAGCGCGTGCTGATCGCCCGCGCGCTCGCCTCCGAACCCGAACTGCTGATCATGGACGAGCCGATGGCCGGCGTCGACCTGGCCAGCCAGGAGGTCCTCGCGCACACCCTCACCGAGCAGGTGTCCCAGGGCGCGACCGTGCTGCTCGTGCTGCACGAACTGGGCCCCCTGGAGCCCCTGATCGACCGGGCGGTCGTGCTGCGCGACGGCTGCGTCGTCCATGACGGGCCGCCCCCGAAGGCCGTCGGCCAGCACGCCCTGCCCGGCCACGACCACGTACACCCGCACGCACCCGCGGGCGCCGAACCGATCCGCACGGGACTGCTGAGCTGATGGACTTCCTCGACTACGCCTTCATGCAGCGGGCCCTGCTCGCCGCCGTCCTGGTCGGCATCACCGCCCCCGCGGTCGGCATCTACCTGGTCCAGCGCCGCCAGGCCCTGATGGGCGACGGCATCGGCCACGTGGCGATGACCGGCGTCGGCCTCGGCTTCCTTCTGACCTGGTCCCCGGTGTGGATGGCCACCCTGGTCTCCGTCCTCGGCGCGGTCCTCATGGAGCTGATCCGCTGGTACGGAAAGACCCGCGGCGACATCGCCCTCGCGATGCTGTTCTACGGCGGCATGGCCGGCGGTGTGATGTTCATCAACCTCGCGCCGACGGGCTCCAACGCCAACCTGACGTCGTACCTGTTCGGCTCCCTGTCGACGGTGTCCCAGTCGGACGTCACGGCGATCTGCGTCCTGGCCGCGTTCGTCGTCCTGGTCACCCTCGGCCTGCGGCGGCAGCTGTTCGCGGTCAGCCAGGACGAGGAGTTCGCCCGGGTGACCGGGCTGCCGGTGCGCGTGCTGAACCTGCTGACGGCGGTCACCGCGGCCGTCACCGTGACGGTGGCGATGCGGGTGGTCGGGCTGCTCCTGGTCAGTGCGCTGATGGTGGTGCCCGTCGCGGCCGCCCAGCAGATCACCCGCAGCTTCGCCGCGACCTTCGTGATCGCCGTGGCCATCGGCGTGAGCGTGACCATCGGCGGCACCGTCACCTCGTACTACCAGGACGTGCCGCCCGGCGCGACGATCGTGCTGCTGACCATCGGCGCGTTCATCGCCCTGACGGCGCTCGCGGCCCCGCTGGCCCGCCGCCGCGCCCGGGCCCGGGCGGCCGCGGACGGCTCGGCCGATCCCGGGGACTGCACGATCCCGGGCAGCCGCCAGGCGGCCGACGAGGTCGGCGTCTGACCGCCCCCACCCCGGACTGGCACAATGGCCCGGGCAAGGCAGACGTGAGGAGGCAACGGTGACGACCGCTGGACCGTCCGTGAAGGGCCGCGCCACCAAGCAGCGGGCCGCTGTGGCGGCGGCCCTGCAGGAGGTCGACGAGTTCCGCAGCGCGCAGGAACTGCACGACATGCTCAAGCACAAGGGCGACTCGGTCGGGCTCACCACGGTCTACCGCACCCTGCAGTCCCTCGCCGACGCCGGTGAGGTCGACGTCTTGCGTACGGCCGACGGCGAGTCGGTGTACCGGCGTTGCTCCACCGACGACCATCACCACCACCTCGTGTGCCGTGGCTGCGGCAAGGCCGTCGAGGTGGAGGGGCCGGCGGTGGAGAAGTGGGCCGAGTCCATCGCCGCGGAGCACGGGTATGTGAACGTGGCTCATACGGTGGAGATTTTCGGGACCTGTGCGGAGTGCGCGGCTGCCTCCGGCGGTTGAGCGGTATCGCCGTGGGGTGACGCGGTCATCCGGCTGCGGCCTGGTTCGAGGCCGATCGCGCAGTTCCCCGCGCCCCTGAGTCGGCGCGGTCCGACGGCCGCGGGAAGGGCCGCCGGACCCGTGCGCCGCTACGGCTGCTCGCCCTCCATGGCCAGCAACTCCTCGTTCGGGATCGCCCCGCCGAAGCGGCGGTCCCGGGAGGCGAACTCCAGGCAGGCCCGCCACAGGTCACGCCGGTCGAAGTCCGGCCACAGGACGTCCTGGAAGACCATCTCTGCGTAGGCGCTCTGCCAGATCAGGTAGTTGGAGGTGCGCTGCTCGCCGCTGGGCCGCAGGAACAGGTCCACGTCCGGCATGTCCGGGTAGTACATGTACTTCGCGAAGGTCTTCTCGTTGACCTTGGACGGGTCGAGCTTGCCGCTCTTCACGTCCTCCGCCAGTGCCTGCGCCGCGTCGGCGATCTCGGCCCGTCCGCCGTAGTTCATGCAGAAGTACAGCGTGAGCTTGTCGTTGTCCTTGGTCTGCTCCTGGGCGACCTGGAGCTCCTTGGCGACGGACCGCCACAGCTTCGGCATCCGTCCGACCCAGCGCACGCGGATGCCCAGCTCGTCGAGCTGGTCCCGGGTCTTGCGGATGAAGTCCCGGTTGAAGTTCATCAGGAAGCGCACCTCGTCCGGCGAGCGCTTCCAGTTCTCGGTGGAGAAGGCGTAGAGCGAGATGGCGCCCACGCCCATCTCGATGGCGCCCTGGAGCACGTCCAGCACGCGCTCGGCGCCGACCTTGTGACCCTCGGTCCGGGGCAGCCCCCGGTCCTTGGCCCAGCGGCCGTTGCCGTCCATGACGATCGCCACATGCTGCGGTACGAACTCCCCGGGGATCTTCGGGGGCCGCGCGCCGGACGGGTGCGGCTCCGGCGTCCTGTACTCCCGGCGCTGACGCCCCAGGATCCCGCGTACGGCCATGTGTTTCTCGTCTCCTCGTGCTCGCTTGCTTGTGTGCTGCTCGGTGGTGCGGCTGCTCGGTGGTGCGCTGCTCGCGCTACTTCTCGACGTAGCGCAGGGAGCGCAGCCCGCGCTCCATGTGCCAGTGCAGGTAGGCGGACACCAGCCCGCTGCCCTCGCGGACGTAGCGGGCCTCGCACGCGTCCGCGGTCTCCCAGTCTCCCGTCAGCAGGGCGCCGAGGAGTTCCAGGGCCTGGGGCGAGGGTACGACGCTGCCGGGGACACGGCAGTCCACGCAGACGGAACCGCCCGAGGCGACCGAGAAGAACCGGTTGGGTCCGGGCATCCCGCACTTGGCGCAGTCGGTGAAGCTCGGGGCGTACCCGTTGACGGCGAGGGAGCGGAGCAGGAAGGCGTCGAGCACGAGATGGGGTGCGTGCTCTCCCCGGGCGAGGGTCCGCAGCCCGCCGACCAGCAGCAGGTACTGCTGCACGGCCGGTTCTCCCTCGTGGTCGGTGAACCGCTCGGCGGTCTCCAGCATGACCGTTCCGGCCGTGTACCGGGCGTAGTCGCTGACGATGCCGCCGCCGTACGGCGCGATGGTCTCGCTCTGGGTGCACAGGGGCAGCCCGCGTCCGACCAGCTCGCTCCCCTTGGCGAAGAACTGCACGTCGACGTGGGAGAACGGTTCGAGACGCGCACCGAACTTCGACTTCGTCCGGCGCACGCCCCGGGCCACCGCGCGTACCCGTCCGTGACCGCGCGTGAGCAGCGTGATGATCCGGTCCGCCTCACCCAGCTTCTGGGTGCGCAGCACGATGCCGTCGTCGCGGAACAGACTCATGGAGCCATTCTGGCAGGGCCGTCACGTCAAGGGACCTCGCCCCTGCTGCGGGCGTTGGCGTACGCGGTCGCCGCGCGCAGCCGCTCGGCCGGGGTGGCGTGCCGGACGGCTCCGGGGTCGGCGTCCCACTCCCTGCCGCCTCCGTACGGCCTCAGCTGCACGTAGGGCCCCTCATGCCCCATCACGATGCCGATGCGGCCGCTGCGGGTGTCCACGACATACGCGCCGACGGGGGGCTTCATCGCCGCACCGCCGCGAGCCGCAGGGCGCCGTCCGGGGACGTCCGGCCCGGTACGGCGAGCGGGCAGGGCGCTTTGCGCGCGAGACCCGCCGGGTCAAGTCCCAGTGAGGGCCGGATAATTCCGGCCTTGGCGAGTTCTGCCCGCAATTCTTTCACCGCGTCCTCCGCTTCTTCGGCGCAGAGCGCCGAGTGTCGTGCCTCCACCGTGCTCCCCTCCCCTGCGGGTTTTCACTCTTCGCGTCTTTCAGGTGACGCTCGGCGACTACACTCCGGAGGGGTCTGTGTTCTACAACTGCCGTTCAACGCAGAGGGGTTCGGCACAAGGCGCTGCAAAACGGGGGTCTTTTCGAAAGAATCCAGTCATGAGAACGACGGAAGGACACCCGGAGCCGGAGTGGAGCATGCGCCCCGCGCGGCCGGCGGACGTCGAGGCGATAGCGGAACTACGGGCCGTGGTGATGCGCCCGGACCTGGAGCGGTTGGGCCGCTACGACGAACACCGGGTCAGGCAGCGCCTGCGGGACGGCTTCTCCCCCCGGCACACGTGGGTCATCACGTCGGCGGGCGCCTTCGCGGGCAGCGTCTGCCTGCGTCCGTCCGAGAACGGCCACTGGCTGGAGCACTTCTATCTCATCCCGGCGCTCCAGGGCCGGGGCCTGGGCTCAGCGGTCCTGCGCACCCTGCTGAGCACCACGGACGTCTCCGGCGACCTCGTCCGCCTGAACGTCCTCCAGGGCAGCCCGGCCCGCCACCTCTACGAACGCCACGGCTTCACGGTGGAGACCCAGAACCCGATCGACGTCTTCATGCTGCGACACCCTGCGACTCAGCTCACAGACCCGGGCTCGGCGCAGGCCGCGGCGATGACCGAGGAGTCCCAGTAGAACGGGCGGACCTCGGTGATCCGCCCGTCCTTGACCGTGATCGTCTGCAGGACGGGAAAGAAGATGGGGGCGAGCAGCCCGAAAGAGGCCTCGCCCGGGCCCCCGGCGGCGAAGTACTGCGCTTCTGCGGCGTACATGCCGGCGAGGAGGCGTGCGGAGTCCGCTGGAACCGGTGTCGTCATGCTTTCAGCGTGATCACCACGACGGGGCGGCGCTGGCGAGAATCAGACCTCGTGCTGCGCTGCGCGGTGTCCACAGCACACCCCAGGCCGTGTTCTTCGCGGACACGACGCAGGTCCATGGCCCCGATGCATCTCCCCGGGCGGCACCCGCGCTCACCGGAAGGGCGACCGAGGTATGAGGTGCCGGGCCGGAGGAAGGCTCACCCCGTGCCGAAGCCGCGCACGTACCGTCGCTGCCAGGGCGTCTCCACGGCATGCCGGTCGTAGTGCCGCCGGACGTATTCCACCGCCTCCTCCCCCGGCACCCCGTCCAGCACGGCCAGGCAGGCCAGGGCCGTGCCGGTGCGGCCGCGGCCGCCTCCGCAGGCGAGCTCCACCCGCTCCCCGGCGGCCCGTTCCCACACCTCGGCCAGTACCGCTCGGGCTGCCGCCCGGTCCACGGGGAGACGGAAGTCGGGCCAGCGGATCCAGTCCGACTCCCAGGAGACCTCGGGCGGCCGCCGGCCGAGCAGGTACACACCGTAGGCGGGAAGGGGCTCGCCGGGATCCAGGGGGTGGCGAAGGCCCCGGCCCCGCACCAGCCGGCCCGACGGCAGCCTCAGGACACCGGCGTCACTCTCGCTCCACAGCTCGGTCATGACCCCATCATGGTCCGCTCCCGCCCTGGACGGGTCGTTCCTGAGCCGGGTCCTCGGCCTACTGCTCGGCCTCACGGAACGCCCGGCCCCGGCCCCGGTGTTCGTCCCGCACGGCATGCTCCTCCCGATCGGCCCGGTCCCGCGGTTCGGGCCGGTGCCGTCGGCGACCCGCCCGCCGAGCGGCCGCCCGCTCCGCACGCGCTGCCGGAGGACGGACGGGGCCCGCGCGGAGCAGAGGCCGGGCCTCTCGGCCGCGTCGGCGCCCGCGCACCGCTTCCGCTGCCACCATCCTGTCCGGGAGGACGAGCCGACCCGCGGCCTCGTCCAGGCGCACCCCGATGGAGACTCCATGGCCCTCGCCCCGCTGACCGGTGTCATCCCGCCCGTCTGCACGCCGCTGACACCTGACGGCGAGGTGGACGTCCCCTCGCTGCTCTCGCTCGTCGACCATCTGGTGGCGGGCGGGGTGCACGGACTGTTCGTACTCGGCTCGACCTCGGAGGCGGCGTTCCTTCCCGACCGGCAGCGCAGGCTGGTCGTCGAGTCGGTCGCCGGTCATGTGGGCGGGCAACTCCCGGTGCTGACCGGGGCGATCGACATGACGACGCCCCGGGTCCTGGACCACGTCGCGTCGGTGACGGCGGCGGGCGCGGACGGGGTCGTCGTCACCGCCCCGTTCTACACCCGCACCCACCCCGCGGAGATCGCCCGCCACTTCCGGGCGGTCGCCGCCGCGAGCCCGGTGCCGGTCATCGCCTACGACCTTCCCGTCGCCGTCCACACGAAGCTGCCGGCCGACGTGGTGCTGGAACTCGCCGCCGACGGGGTGGTGGCGGGGCTCAAGGACTCCAGCGGTGACCTGGCCGCCTTCCGCCAGGTGGTGACCGGCGCCCGGGAACGCGGGGCCATCACCGGCTTCAGCGTGCTGACGGGGTCCGAGCTGATCGTCGACGCGGCGCTCGCGATCGGCGCGGACGGCACGGTGCCGGGCCTCGGCAACGTCGACCCGCAGGGCTACGTCCGCCTGGACGGCCTGTGCCGCGCCGGTGACTGGGACGGGGCCCGTGCCGAACAGGAGCGTTTGTGCGCGCTGTTCGGCATGGTGGGCGTCGGCGACCCGGCCCGGATGGGCCCCAACTCCTCGGCGATCGGCGCCTTCAAGGCGGCGCTGCACCTGCGCGGGGTCATCGCCTGCCCGGCGACGGCACAGCCGCAGATCCCGCTGTCCCCGGACGAGGTGGAGCAGGTCGGCACATACCTGGCGGCGGCGGGGCTGCTGTAGCGCTCCGCCGCCCGTCAGACGCTGCCCGGTGTCACCATGCCCGACTCGTAGGCGACGATGACCAGTTGGGCCCGGTCCCGCGCCGCCAGCTTGCCCATGATGCGGCTGACATGGGTCTTCGCGGTGAGCGGGCTCAAACCCAGCGCGTCGCCGATCTCCGTGTTGTTCAGGCCGCGGGCGACCAGCGCGAGCACCTCCCGCTCCCGGCCGGACAGGCACTCGGGCCCTCCGGTCGCCGGTGCGGACGGGCTGCGCAGGAACCGCTCGATCAGCCGTGCCGTCGGTCCGGGCGACAGCAGGGCCTCGCCGGCGGCGACCGTGCGGACGGCGTCCAGGAGTTCGGCCGGCCTGGTGTCCTTGACCAGGAACCCCGAGGCACCGGCCCGCAGCGCCTCGACGATGTTCTCGTCGGTGTCGTACGTGGTGAGGACGAGCACCCGTACGTCCGCGAGGTCCTCGTCGGCCGCGATGAGCCGGGTCGCCTCGATGCCGTCCAGGTCGGGCATCCGGATGTCCATCACCACGAGGTCGGGGCGTGCGCCGCGGGCCAGTTCGACGGCCTGCCGGCCGGTGGCGGCCCGGCCGACGACCTCCATGTCCCGCGCCGACTCCACGAGCATCGCGAACGCCTCCCGCACCAGGGTCTGGTCGTCCGCGAGCAGCACCCGTATGGTCATCCGGCTCTCTCCCCCGTCGTGGTCAGCGGCAGGACCGCCCGCACCTCGAATCCGCCCCCGGTGCCCGGTCCGGCGTCGAGTGTGCCACCGACGCTGCGGGCCCGCTCCCGCATGCCGACGAGGCCGAAGCCCGGGGTGCCGCCGGGGGACGGTCCGGTGCCGTCGTCGCGGACCGACAGGTGCAGGGCGCCCTGCCGTTCGTCCAGTTCGACGTGGACGGCCGGTTCGGGTCCCGCGTGCCGTACGGCGTTGGTGAGTGCCTCCTGCACGATGCGGTAGGCGGCGGCGCCCACGGCGGGCGGTGCCCGCCGAACGCGTACGGTCTGCTCGACGCGGGCTCCGGCCAGCCGCGCCGCCTCCGCCAGGTCGGGCAGACCGTCGAGGCCGGGCAGCGGGCCTCGGGCGTCCTGGGGGCCGTGCTCGCGCAGCACCTCCAGGGTCGTACGGAGTTCGCCGCGGGCACTGCGGCAGGTCTCGGCGATGTCGTCGAGGGCCTTGGCCACCGTCTCCCGGTCGAGCCGCTCCGGGTCGGCGGACAGCACGTGGGCGGCGACGGAGGTCTGCACGCCGATCAGGGTGATGCTGTGGGCGAGCAGGTCGTGCAGGTCCCGGGCGATGCGCAGCCGCTCCTCGGCGACCCGCCGCCGGGCCTCCTCCTCGCGGGTGCGTTCGGCGCGTTCGGCGCGTTCCACGATGGAGGCGACGTACTGGCGGTAGAAACGCACGTCGACTCCGCAGAACAGCACGGCGACGACCCAGCCGGACGCCTTCAGCAATCCCAGTGCCTCGTGGGCGCTGATGGTGAGCATCACGCTCACCGACAAGGCGATGACACCGATGCCGACCAGGACGGTGCGCAGCGGACGGCCGGTGACGGCGACGGTGTAGAGGGCGACGTAGGCGCTCTGGGTGGCCGCCGTGTGCGTGTACTCGAGGAAGTGGTAGGGGCAGACACAGGCGATCACGCCGAGCAGGACGAGCACCGGACGGCGGCGGCGCCACACCAGCGGTACGTGGGAGACGAGCAGCAGGGTCCAGCCGAGCGCGTCGGGGCTGCGGCCGTCGTCGACCGTGAGCGCGAGGACGGCGGAGAAGCCGGCGACGAGGATGGCGAGGACCGCGTCGTTGCGGAGGGCGTTCGGGGCGGTCAGCGGATCGCGGTTGATCGCGACCATGATCCGCTCCGCGGGACGCGACCAGGCCGCCGTCGTGGTGGTGGGTGCCTGCACAGGGGTCATCCTCGGCGAGGAAGGCGTCCCTCCGGGAGGGGAGGGACGCCTTCGGTCGGTCAGGGGGCGTTCGCGGCCACGGGCTCGCGCTCCGGCGGCTCTCCCGTCCGCTCCGGCGCACGGGAGAGCCTGCCCGGCCACCACATCCGCCGCTTGAGCAGCACACTCGCCGTGGTCACCAGGTACGTACGCACCAGGAACGTGTCGAGCAGAACCCCCACCGCGATGACGAACCCGAGCTCCACCAGCCCGACCATCGGCAGCGTCGTCAGCACGGCGAACGTCGCCGCCAGCACCACCCCCGCCGAAGCGATCACCCCACCGGTCGTCCGCAGCGCGGTGAGCGCCGCCGCCTCCGGCTCGGCCCCCCGCACGGACTCCTCCCGCATCCGGTGCATCAGGAAGATGCCGTAGTCGACGCCGAGGGCGACCAGGAACACGAAGGACAGCAGCCCGAGCCCCGGATCGGTCCCGGCGAACCCGAACACCGGCTCGAACACCAGCCCGCCGATGCCGAGCGCGGCGCCCCAGACCGCGACCACCGCCGCCAGCAGCAACAGGGGCGCGACGAGGCTGCGCAACAGCCCCACCAGGATGACGAACACGGCGGCCAGCACCAGCGGCACGATCACCTTCCGGTCCCGCGACTCGCTGTCGGCCAGGTCGATCTGCTGGGCGCTGGGCCCGCCGACGTAGGCGCCCATCGGGTCGAGCCCGGCCCGCAGCGCCTCGATGGTCCGGGTCTCGGCCGGGGTTTCGGGGGCGGCGGTGGTGAAGACGGCGATCTCGGTCCACCCCGAGCCGCTGCGGCCGGGAGCCACCTCGGCGACGCCCTCGGTCGTGCGGGCCCGGTCCGCGGCCGCCCCGGCCCGCTCCTCCGGTGCGATGACCGTCACGGGCCGGCTGCTGCGCTCGGGATACTCCTGCGCGAGGGTCCGCATCGCCGTGATGGACTCGGGCCGTTCGGTGAAGGAGTCCTCCTGCCTGAGGCCGCCGGACAGGTTGAGGGTGCCGAGCGCGAGCGCGCCGAGCAGCACGGCCCCGCCGACGAGCACGGTGGCGGGGCGCCGTGTCGCCGAGGAGCCCATCGCGGCGAACAGCGACCGCCGGGCTTTCGGCTCGCTGCCGAACGCGGGGACCAGCGGCCAGAAGACGCGCCGTCCCAGCAGCACCAGGACGGCAGGCAGCAGGGTCGTCATGGCGACCAGCGCGGCGAGCACCCCGATCATGCCGACCGGCCCCATGCCGCGGCTGCTGTTGAGGTCGGCGGCGAGCAGGCACAGCAGCCCGGCCGCGACGGTCCCCGAGGAGGCCAGCACGGCCGGTCCGCAGCCGCGCAGGGCGCTGCGCATGGCGTCGTACGGCCGCTCGTGGCGCCGCAGTTCCTCGCGGTAGCGGGAGACGATCAGCAGCGCGTAGTCGGTGCCGGCGCCGAGGACCAGCACGGTCATCACGCCGCCGCTCTGGCCGGTGACGGTGACGTCGAACAGTTCGTGCAGTCCGTACCCGGCGGCCATCGCCGCCGCGGCGGCGACCCCGGCCACGGCGAGCGGCACCAGCCACAGGAACGGGCTGCGGTAGATGAGGACGAGCAGCACGGTGACGACGCCGAGCGTGGCGAGCAGCAGCGTGGCGTCGAGCGTGCCGAACACCTCGTTCATGTCGGTGTTCAGCGCGCCGGGCCCGCCGACCTCGACGCTCAGTCCGCCGCCGCCCTCGGCGATGTCCCGCACCCCGCCGACGAAGGCGTCCCGGGCCTCTTCGTCCTGGCCGGGCTGGGTGCTGGAGACCGGGTACATCAGGGTGGAGCCGTCCTTCGACCCCATGCCCTTCGGTTCCGCCGCCAGGTCGTAGGCGCCGCTCACCTCGGTGATCTGCTCGTCGGCGGTGCGCCGGTCGGCGTCGGTCAGTCCGCCGTCCCGGTGGTAGACGAGCACCAGGTCGGTCGCCTCACCGCCCGGCAGCTCGTCCTGGATTCTCGCCACCTGGGTCGAGTCGGCGCTGTCGGGCAGGTAGTCGACCGCGCGGTTCTGCTGGATGTCGGAGAACTTGCCCGCGAGCGGCCCTACCAGTACGAGCGCGGCGAGCCACAGCCCCACCACCAGCCAGGGGACGGCCCGTTTCCGCCCGCTGCGCGTCCTTACGGCCCCCATGGGTCCGGCTCCCTCCGGTCGGGTGTCTGGATCGGTTTCCAGACTCCCGCCGGGCGGGGGCCGGTTCGTCGGGCGTGGGGGCGAGTTGGGACGTACTGCCGGGGGCGGTCCCGGCGGGGCGTTACTCCCCGGGGAGTAACGGGAGGTGTGCTCTAGGAAGGCGTGCGCGCCGCCGCGAGGAGGCGGGTCACGTCGTCGGAGCAGATGGTGAGCGCCGCCCCCACCGTCGCCAGCACGTCCCGTTCGGCCGTGGTGTACGGGCCGTCCGCCAGGGCGATGCGGGCGCCCTGCAGCAGGATCGATTCGCGGCCGACGGCGGCGAGGTGCGGAGTGAGCGGGTCCAGCGCCTCGTGGAGCTCTATGGCCAGCCCGGCGCCGCAGGGCTCGCCGGCGATGCGGCCGGTGTCGGCCTCCAGCGCCTCGACGAGGGCGGCCAGCTGTTCCTCCGTGCAGTCGTCGAAACCGGCGGCGCGCACGGCGAGGACGGCGGCCTCCAGTGCCGTACGCGACCCGGCGCCGCCCGCGGCCAGCACCGCGAGGGCGACGGTGTGCACGGCGTCGCGGAGCATCGCGGAGAAGCGGGTGGTGGTCGGATGGTCGAGGACGTCGGTGCCGAAGTGGCGGCGGCAGGCCGCGCACTCGACGACGGGGCCGGTCTCGCCGCGCGGCAGCACGGGCAGACCGAGCAGGGTGAAGCGGCGTTGTCCGGTCAGCCGCTGGTAGTTGCGGTCGCCGCCGCATCCGGGGCAGAAGAACTCTCCGTCACCGGCGGCCGTCCACGCGGTCCGGGTGCCCAGGATGCGCGAAAGCCTGGCGGCATGGCCGTTTCGTCCCCGTCCTGGCAGCACGTCGCACCTCCGTCACGCCGCACGGCAACGTCGCCGCGCTTGCGTGATGTTAGCCACATCAGAGACGAGGAGTCAGCACCCCGGAGGAGACCTTTCCGTGACCTCCACAGCAATTGGCCGGTATGCGACGGGGCCCCGCCCGCCGGGTGTCGGCGGACGGGGCCCCTGCGGTCTCCTGAGCGGCCTGGTGCCGCAGACCCGTACGGCTGGTCAGCGAGCCGCGCGGTTGACGGCCGAGACGACGGCCTTCAGCGAGGCCCGCGTCGTGTTGGCGTCGATCCCGATGCCCCACAGGACCTTGCCGTCGATCGCGCACTCGATGTAGGAGGCGGCCTGCGCGGAGGCACCCTCGCTCATCGTGTGCTCCTGGTAGTCCAGCAGGCGTACGTCGATGCCGACGGACTGCAGGGCGTCGAAGAAGGCCGAGATCGGACCGTTGCCCGTACCGGTCAGGACGGTGTCCTGGCCGTCGACCGTGGCCTCCACCGTCAGCGTGTCCACGCCGTCGGTGTCGGTCGTCGACTGGTTGTTCTTGACCTGGATGCGGCCCCAGGGGTTCTCGGGGTTGGGCAGGTACTCGTCCTGGAAGACCGCCCAGATGTCCTTCGGCGTGACCTCGCCGCCCTCGGCGTCCGTCTTGGCCTGGATGACCTTGGAGAACTCGACCTGCATGCGGCGCGGCAGGTCCAGGCTGTGGTCGTTCTTCAGGACGTAGGCGATACCGCCCTTGCCGGACTGCGAGTTGACGCGGATGACCGCCTCGTAGGAGCGGCCGACGTCCTTGGGGTCGATCGGCAGGTAGGGGACGGCCCACTCGATGTCGTCGACCGTGACGCCCTTGGCGGCCGCGTCGGCCTCCATGGCGTCGAAGCCCTTCTTGATGGCGTCCTGGTGGGAGCCGGAGAAGGACGTGTAGACCAGGTCGCCCACGTACGGGTGGCGCGGGTGGACCTCCATCTGGTTGCAGTACTCCCACGTGCGACGGATCTCGTCGATGTCGGAGAAGTCGATCTGCGGGTCGACGCCCTGCGAGAACAGGTTCATGCCGAGGGTGACCAGGTCGACGTTGCCGGTGCGCTCGCCCTGGCCGAACAGGCAGCCCTCGACGCGGTCGGCGCCGGCCATCAGGGCCAGCTCGGCGGCGGCGACGGCGGTGCCGCGGTCGTTGTGGGGGTGGATCGACAGGCAGACGTGCTCGCGGCGGGAGAGGTTGCGGCCCATCCACTCGAAGCGGTCGGCGTGCGTGGAGGGAGTGGAGCGCTCCACGGTGGCGGGCAGGTTCAGGATGATCTCGCGGCCCGGGCCGGGCTGCCAGACGTCCATGACCGCCTCGCAGACCTCCAGCGCGAAGTCCAGCTCGGTGTCGGTGAAGATCTCGGGGCTGTACTGGTAGCCGAACTCGGTCTCCGGGCCCAGCAGCTTCTCGGCGTACTCCATGACCAGGCGGGTGCCGTCGACGGCGATCTGCTTGATGTCGTCCTTGGAGCCGCGGAAGACCACGCGGCGGAAGACCGGGGCGGTGGCGTTGTACAGGTGGACGGTGGCGCGCTTGGCGCCCTTCAGGGACTCCACCGTGCGCTCGATCAGGTCCTCGCGGGCCTGGGTCAGTACGGAGATGGTGACGTCGTCGGGGATGGCCCCGGGCTCCTCGACGATGGAGCGCACGAAGTCGAAGTCGGTCTGGCCGGAGGCCGGGAAGCCGACCTCGATCTCCTTGTAGCCCATCTTGACCAGCAGGTCGAACATGGCGCGCTTGCGGGCGGGCGACATGGGGTCGATCAGGGCCTGGTTGCCGTCACGCAGGTCGGTGGAGAGCCAGCGGGGGGCGGTGGTGATGCGCGCTTCCGGCCAGGTGCGGTCCGGGATGTCGACCTGCTCGTAGCGGCCGTACTTGTGGATCGGCATGGAACTGGGCTGCTGGCGGTTCGCCATGATGCGGGGGCTCCTCAGGAGGTGTCCGGAAAGGACGGCCGACGACGCAGCACCAAGCTCCGCGGGGAGGGAGTCGGCCTCGACTACAGGCCCTCGCCGCGGCAGCTAAGGAGAAGCAGCCCGAAACGCATGATGCGCAGCATGCTAGCCGAGCCGCTCCCCGGCGCGTGGGGTCGTATCAGTATGCGGGACCGGACACCCAAACGGGACAAAAAGTGCGCCATGCCACTTCTCCATAGCATCAATCACGGAGCGTGATGGCCGTTGTCCCGGTATTTCACCAATCATGGTGGCGACCAGTGACAGTCTCGTCACTCAGTGCAAGGGTGCCGAGCATGACGACTCACGGGGGCTTCGAGCCCGTCTTCTGCACCATCGTTCCGCCCCATGTCCTCGACCGGCTCGCCCAGGCCGAGGACCCCGCGCTCGCCGGACCCGCCCGCCGCACCCTGCAGCGCGACGCCTTCGAGCGCACCCAGCGCCGCCTCACCACGGTCATCGGCGCGAGCGCCGTCGCCGCGGTCGCCGACGGCACCCCGCAGCGCACGATCCACGACGCCCGGCACGGCACCGGCCTGCCCGGCCACAAGGTCCGCGGCGAGGGCGACAAGCCCGGCAAGGACGCCACCGTCAACCGCGCCTACGCCGGTCTCGGCGCCACCTTCGAACTGTTCCTCCAGGCCTACCGGCGCGACTCGATCGACGGCAACGGCCTCCCGCTGAACGCGACGGTGCACTACGACCGCGACTACAACAACGCGTTCTGGAACGGCGAGCAGATGGTCTTCGGCGACGGGGACGGCGAGATCTTCCTCGACTTCACCATCCCGGTCGACGTCATCGGCCACGAACTCGCGCACGGCGTCACGCAGTACACGGCCAACCTCACCTACTTCGGCCAGCCCGGCGCGCTCAACGAGTCCCTGTCGGACGTCTTCGGCGCCCTGATCAAGCAGTACACGCTCGGCCAGACCGCCGCCGAGGCCGACTGGCTGATCGGCGCGGGCCTGCTCGCCCCGCGGGTGACGGGCACGGCGCTGCGCTCCATGAAGGCGCCGGGCACGGCGTACGACGACGACGTCCTCGGCAAGGACCCGCAGCCTGCGACGATGGACGACTTCGTGCGCACCGGCCGGGACAATGGCGGTGTCCACATCAACTCGGGCATCCCGAACCACGCCTTCTACCTCGCGGCCACTGCCCTCGGCGGGCACGCCTGGGAGCAGGCCGGGCAGGTCTGGTACGACGTGCTCACGGGCGGCGAACTGCGGCAGGACGCGATGTTCACCGACTTCGCGACGCTCACCGTCAAGGCCGCACGGGAGCGCTTCGGTGACGGGGAGGAACTGGACGCCGTCGCGAAGGGCTGGGAGCAGGTCGGGGTGCGGACCCTGTAGTTCCGTACTAGACAGGTCCCATGCGGATTCAGGTGAGGCGTACGGGCGGGTTCGCGGGCATCGAGCGGTACGCCGAGGTGGACACCTCGGACCGGCCCGATGCCCCGGACTGGCACACCCTGGCCGATCAGGCCCTGGCCGCCGGCCGGAGCACACCGCCGGTCGGGGTCCCGGACGGGTTCGTCTACCAGCTCACGGTGGACGGGAAGACCGTGTACTGCGCGGACCCCCGGCTGACGGACGAGCAGCGCACGCTGATCTCACGGGTGCTGAAGGAGGGGGCGTGACGAGGGGCGCGACGGGGGGCGTGACAGCAGGGGCGTAACAGCTCCTTCGCGCCCGGGCGTTGACTTCCGTTACCGCCGGTACGGATGATCCAGCGCATGGCGACTGACGCAGGCAACCCGATCCCCCGCTTCCCGGACGGTTTCCTCTGGGGTGTGTCCACCTCCGCGCACCAGATCGAGGGCGGCGCGGACGAGCGTGAGCCGTCCGTGTGGGACGCTTTCACGGCCGGGCCGGGACGGGTGAAGGACGGCTCGACTGCGGCGGTGGCCTGCGACCACGTCCACCGCCACGCCGAGGACGTGGCCCTCCTGGCCGAGCTGGGCGTGAACGCCTACCGCTTCTCTATCTCGTGGCCGCGGGTGCGCTCCGAGAAGGGCCTGGACTTCTACGACCGGCTGGTCGACGACCTGTGCGCGGCCGGCGTCCGCCCGGTGCCGACGCTGTTCCACTGGGACCTGCCGGCGGACCTGGACTGGCTGGAACGGGACACGGCCGAGCGCTTCGCCGAGTACGTGGCGCAGGTCGCGGGCCGTCTCGGCGACCGCGTGACGAAGTGGATCACCCTGAACGAGCCCGCCGAGCACACCCTGTTGGGCCACGCCCTGGGCGTGCACGCGCCGGGGAAGCAGTTGTTGTTCGACGCGCTGCCGGCCGCCCACCACCAGCTGCTCGGCCACGGCCTGGCCGTACGGGCCCTGCGCGCCTCGGGTGCCACCGACATCGGCGTCGCCAACTCGCACGGCCCGACCTGGGCGGCGTCGACCGAAGCGGCGGACGTGGAGGCCGCGGACTTCTACGACCTGCTGCTGAACCGCCTGTTCGCGGACCCGCTGCTGCTCGGCCGCTACCCGGACGGCATCGGCGACCTGATGCCGGGTGACGTGGAGGCGGACCTGAAGGTGATCGCCGAGCCGCTCGACTGGTACGGGATCAACTACTACGCACCGACGCGGGTCGGTGCCCCGCAGGGCGCGGAGATCGAGTTCGGCGGCATCACCATGCCCGCCGAACTGCCCTTCTCCGTCCGGGAGATCGAGGGGTACCCGGTCACCGACTTCGGCTGGCCGGTCGCCCCCGAGGCGCTCACCGAAGTCCTCACCACCTTCCGCGACCGCTACGGCGACCGGCTTCCGCCCGTCGTCATCACCGAGAACGGCTGCTCGTACCCGGGCGTCGACGACCAGGACCGCATCGCCTACCTGGACGGCCATGTCCGCGCCCTGCACCGGGCGGTGGAGGCGGGCGTCGACGTGCGCGGCTACTTCGTGTGGTCCCTGCTCGACAACTTCGAGTGGGCGGAGGGCTACGCACGCCGCTTCGGCCTGGTCCACGTCGACTTCGACACCCTGGAGCGGACCCCGAAGGCCTCGTACGCCTGGTACCGGGAGCTGCTGCGGTCACAGCGGCCCACGGTGTGATGACGACGCAGATGGTTGCAGTGTGAACTGCTTCACGCGCATAGTTACTTCTGTGACCAGGGTTCCGGAAGCAGCAACTCCCCCAGCCGGACGGTCCGTTGTCCGCTCGCCCCTTCCTTGACTGCGCCCACCCCCCACGGAAGGCGATCGCCGTGTCCCCCCACACGACATCCACTCCCCGGTTCCTGGACGCAGTGCGCCCGGACCGCACCGACTGGCTGGAGCTGCCCCCGCAGCGGACCAGCGTCAGAGCCGCCCGCCACGCCCTGCGCGCACGGCTGGCCGCGTGGCAGGTGCCCGACGAGGTATGCGCGAACGCCGTGCTGCTCGTGTCCGAGCTGGTGACCAACGCCGTACTGCACACGCTCAGCGAGCGGATCCTGTGCGGCGTCCAGATGATGAGGGACGCGCGCTTCCGGCTGGAGGTCCACGACGGCGACCTCACGGGCCGCGGCCTCCCCGACCGCTGCCCCGGCCCCGACGACGAGGGCGGCCGCGGCCTGCTGCTCGTACGCGAGATGGCCGACAGCTGGGGCATCACCTGCTCGGCCCTCACCGGCGGCAACGCGGTGTGGGCGAGCCTGGCGACAGGGCAATGCCCCTGATAATTCCTAAAGGTTGAATCGGTAACACAATGGGCGCTTCGGGCATACCTGGCCCCTTGGTAAAAAGCACCCATTGGTGTCTATGGTGGAAGAGATAACCGATAGCGACGCGCGCAGTTCAGGAGGTGCAACGCCATGCGCACCTACGAGCGTCCGACGCTGACTGCGGTCGGCTCCTTCCGCAAGACCGGTCTGGGCTTCAGGGCAGGACCGGAGAGGTTCTGGTTCTTCCGGAGGAGGTTCTTCTGATCCGCCGGGCAGGTAGCCGGCGCAGGATCTCCGAGGGGCGGTGGGACGTCGGTCCTGCCGCCCGCATCTCTTGATCACCTCAGGGCTCGGCGTACAGGGAGGGACCGCATGGTTTTTCCTGGATCCGGCGAAGGGGCGGGCTGGTTCGTCGTCCTTCCGGACTGCGCTTCGGCGGCCCCGGTGTCCGCCGCGCTCCGCACCCCCGACGTGCAGGAGGTCAGCCACCCGTCGGGACGGCCGTGGCTGCTCGGCCACTGGTCTCCCGATGCTCTGACCATCGGTGAGGCGGGCCGGACGAAGATCGCTGTTGTCGGTGAACACGCCGTCACCGCCGACCGGCTCACCGCGGCGGCCGCCCGCATCGGGACGATCGCCGGCCTGGACGGGCCGGCCCGGGGCATGGCCGGGAGTTCGCATCTGCTCGCCTCGGTCGCCGGACGGGTGCGTGTCCAAGGAAGCGTCACCGGCTTTCGGCGGGTGTTCCACGCCAGGATCGGGGACGCCGCCGTGGCCGCTGACCGGGCCGACGTGCTGGCCGCCCTGCTCGACGCGGAGGTCGACGCCCAGCGGCTGGCGACCCGCCTGCTGAATCCGTGCGCGCCCCACCCGCTGGGCGCGGAACCGGTCTGGCGAGGCGTGGGCGCCCTGGGAATCGGCCACTATCTCGCCCTCGACGCCGACGGCCGGGGGCACCCCGTCGGGTGGTGGGCTCCCCCGGAGCCCGTGGTGCCGATGGCGGAGGGCGCGCCGGCGTTGCGGGAGGCACTGTCGGCGGCGGTGGACGTCCGGGTCCGGGGCCGGAACGTGGTGAGCTGTGATCTGGGCGGCCTGGACTCGACGTCGGTGTGCGCTCTGGCCGCCCGCGGCACGGCGAAGGTCGTCGCCTACACCGCCGACGGTCTCGATCCGCTGTGCGACGACGTGACCTGGGCTCGCCGCACGGTCGCGGGACTGGGCGACGTCGGTCACCACGTCATCGCCGGAGACCGGTTGCCCATGGTGTACGAGGGCCTCCGGGACGTGGACGAGCACTTCGACGAACCGTGCCCGGCGATGATGCATCCCAGCCGCTGTCTGCTCATCCCACGGCTGGCCGCGGCGCAGGGCTCCCGCACGCACCTGACGGGCTTCGGCGGGGACGAGTTGCTCTCCGGGTCGCCGGCGCATCTGCACACGCTGGCCCGGACCCACCCCGGGACGGCGCTGCAGCGCCTGCGCGGCTTCGCCGCCCAGGGACCGTGGCCGTACCGGGAAACGCTGCGGCAGTTGTGGGACAACAGCTCCTACCGGACGTGGCTCGCCCGGGCCGGCGACCTGCTCACCGCGGCACCGCTCCCCCTGGAGACTCCGGCGCTGGACTGGGGGACACCACCGAGGCTGCCCCAGTGGGCGACACCGGACGCCGTCGCGGCCGTACGCGGGCTGATCCGCAGCGCTGCGCGTACCGCAGAACCCCTGGCGGAAGGGCGCGGCCGGCACGTCGAGCTGGACGCCCTGGGGAACAACTCCCGCATGGTCCGGCAGGTGAGCCGGCTGGCCGGCCGCACCGGGATCACCCTCACCGCCCCCTACTACGACGACCGCGTGGTCGAAGCGGCCCTGGCCGTGCGACCGCAGGACCGGGTCACCCCCTGGCGGTACAAGCCGCTCATCGTGGAGGCGATGCGCGGCATCGTCCCCGAGGAGAGCCTGACCCGGCACACCAAGGACGAGGGTTCCTACGAGGCGGAGGCAGGGATGCGGGAGCACCGGGCCGAGTTGCTGGCCCTGTGCGAGGACTCCCGTTTGGCCCGGCTGGGTCTGATCGACGCGGAGGTGCTGCGCGAGACGTGTGGCGGGCCCCTGCCCCCGGCCCTGCCGTTCGACGCGCTGTACCAGACCGTGGTGTGCGAGATGTGGCTGCGCTCGCTGGAAGCCGCCACCACCGCTGTTCCGGGCTGAATGGAGACGGCCGATGGCGTTCAAGCTGCGTGAGGGTGTGTTCACGGCCGAGACCGACTACGGGATCGCGATCCTCGACGAGGACCACGACCAGTACTGGACGCTCAATCCCAGCGCCGCGATCGCCTTGCGCACGTTGCTGGAGGGCGGCACCGAAGCCGACGCCGCGCAGGCGCTCAGCGAGGAGTACACGGTGGACCTCGGCACCGCGCGACGGGACGTCCGGGATCTGGTCGGTGGACTGCGCTCGGCGGGCCTGGGAGCGGAGGGGACCGGCGGGCCGCAAGAGCGGACCGGAGCGTCGACGCCCCCCTCGGGAGGGCCCGCGCGGCCCGGGACGCACGGCCGTTGGCCGCATCTGCGCGGCCGTCGTGCGGGGAGGAAGCGGCCATGACCTCACCGGAGGTGATCTTCCACGACCCGCGCTCGGTGCCCCTGCGGCGCCGGATCCCGGTCCGGCTCGCCGTGGGCGCGGCACGGCTCCTGGCCCGTCGGCGCCCCCGGCGCATTCGGACAGCACTGGAGTGGCTGCGCCGGGGCGCCCGTCCGGCCACCCTCGAGCAGACCCGGGCCGCCCGGGACTCCGTGGTCACGGTCAGTCTGGCGTGCGGGGGACGGGAAGGGTGCCTGCCCCGGTCCCTCGCCACGGTCCTGCTGTGCCGCCTGCACGGCCAGTGGCCCACCTGGTGCGTCGGCGCGCGGCGCCTGCCGCCCTTCGGTGCGCACGCGTGGGTGGAGGCGGAGGGGGTGCCGGTGGGAGAGAACCACCCGCCGGACTACTTCCGCCCTCTGTTCACCGTGCCCTGCGCTCCTGGTTCCGTCAGCCGTGAGGCCGTGATCCATGAAGCCCGACGCGACAAATGAGACCGGCGAGCGCAGCCGGACGGGCCTACGGAACTTCCTGCGCCTGCTGTACGGCCACCGGCGCTGGGTCGCCCTCGCCGTCCTGCTGACGCTGGGCGCCTCGGCTCTGAGCCTGGCCCAGCCGCTGCTGGTCAAGCAGGTGATCGAGTCGACCGCGTCCGGCACGTCGATCGGGCCCGTACTCGCGCTGCTCGTTGTCCTCTTCCTCGCCCAGGCCCTGGTGCAGGGCCTCGCCCAGTTCGTCCTGGCCCGGACCGGCGAGGGGATCGTCCTGGGGATCCGGCTCGGTCTGATCAAGCACGTGCTGCGGCTTCCCATGGCCGTCTACGACCGCCACCGCATAGGCGATCTCATCTCGCGGACCAGTACCGACAGCACGACGTTGCGGCTGCTCGTGGCGGAAGGCTTCACCGAAGCGGTGACCGGCGCCATCGGGCTGATCGGCATCGTGGTGCTGATGGTCTGGCTCGACTGGCTGATGTTCCTCGTCGTGCTGGGCATGGTGGCGATCGCCACCGTGATCGTCGTCTCGGTGCTGCACGGCATCGAGGTGGCGTCACTGACCACACAGCGGGCGACGGGGGCGATGACCGCTGATCTGGAGCGCGCGCTCGGTGCCATCCGCACGGTCCGGGCCAGCCGCGCCGAGCAGCGCGAGACCGACCGCATCGCGGGGGGCGCCAGATCGGCCTATGCGGGAAGCGTGCGGATGGCGAAGCTCGACGCCGTGGTGGCACCGGCGATCCAGCTGGCCGTCAAGGGGTCCTTCGTCGTCGTGCTGCTCATCGGCGGCATGCGGGTCGCCGACCGGCAGGGGTCGGTCGCCGATCTCGCCGCCTTCCTGCTGTACATGATCTATCTGGTGGAGCCGATCGGCATGCTGTTCCAGTCCCTGAGCACCATGGAGCAGGGCGTGGGCGCGTACCGCAGGGTCACGGAGGTGCTGGAGCTGCCCACGGAGCAGGACGCCGTGCCCGGGGCCGGAGCCCGGGCGCCCGGCCCCGCGAGGGTCGGCGCCGGCCCGTCGAGGGCACCCGTTCTGGAGTTCCGCGACGTCTGGTTCGGCTACGAACCGCGACGCCCCGTCCTTCGCGGCGTGACCTTCGAGGCGCCGGAGCGGTCCCATGTCGCCCTGATCGGCAGCTCGGGAGTCGGCAAGTCCACCGTCTTCGCGCTGATCGAGCGGTTCTACGACCCCGATGACGGCCACATCCTCTTCGACGGCCGTGACATAGGAGTGACCGGCAGGGTCGAACACCGGGCCCGGGTCGGCCTGGTGGAACAGCACGCCCCGGTGCTGTACGGCACGCTGCGGGAGAACCTGACCTACGCCGTCCCCGACGCGGGGCAGGAGGAACTGGACCGGGTGGTCGAGCTGGCGCACCTCACGGACCTGATCGACCGCCTGCCGCGGGGCCTCGACAGTGACGCCGGGGAGCACGGCATGGCTCTCTCCGGTGGCGAGCGCCAGCGGATCGCGATCGCCCGTGCGCTGCTGGCCCGGCCGCGTCTGCTCCTGCTGGACGAGCCGACCGCCCATCTCGACGCGGTCAGCGAAGCGGCGCTGCGCCGGTCGATGCGGGAAACCGCGCAGGAGTGCACGCTCGTCGTGATCGCGCACCGCATGTCGACCATTCGCGCCGCGGACCTGATCGTGGTCCTGGACGCCGGCCGGGTCGTGGCCACCGGCACCCACCGGGACCTCGTCGACAGCAGCGAGCACTACCGCTCGCTCATCCTCGCCCAGCAGCCGGGCGACCTCCGCGTGCCGCGCACGGCTTGAAGGCCTGATGAGCGCCTCAGAACCCCAGCTTGCGCAGCTGCCGCGGATCCCGCTGCCAGTCCTTCGCGACCTTCACATGGAGGTCCAGGAAGACCGGTGTGCCGAGCAGGGCCTCGATCTGTTTGCGGGACTTGATGCCGACCTCCTTCAGGCGCTTGCCCTTGGGGCCGATGATGATGCCCTTCTGGCTGGGGCGCTCGATGTAGACGAAGGCGTGGATGTCGAGGAGGGGCTTGTCGGCGGGGCGGTCCTCGCGGGGGAGCATCTCCTCGACGACGACGGCGATGGAGTGCGGCAGCTCGTCGCGGACGCCCTCCAGCGCGGCCTCGCGGATCAGCTCCGCGATCATGACCTGCTCGGGCTCGTCGGTGAGCTCCCCGTCGGGGTAGAGCGCCGGACCCTCCGGCAGCAACGGGACGATCAGGTCGGCCAGCAGGCCCACCTGCTTGTCCCCGACCGCCGACACGGGCACGATCTCCGCCCACTCGAAGCCCAGTTCCTTGCCGAGCTGGTCGATCGCGATGAGCTGCTCGGCGAGCGTCTTGCCGTCCACCAGGTCGGTCTTCGTGACGATCGCGATCTTCGGCGTCTTCTTGATGGACGCCAGTTCCTTCGCGATGAAACGGTCACCCGGGCCGAGCTTCTCGTTCGCCGGCAGGCAGAAGCCGATCACGTCGACCTCGGCCCACGTCGTGCGCACCACGTCGTTGAGCCGCTCCCCCAGCAGCGTGCGCGGCTTGTGCAGCCCGGGGGTGTCGACCAGGATCAGCTGGGCGTCCGGGCGGTGCACGATGCCCCGCACCGTGTGCCGGGTCGTCTGCGGCTGGTTCGCCGTGATCGCCACCTTCTGGCCGACCAGAGCGTTCGTGAGGGTGGACTTGCCCGCGTTGGGGCGGCCCACGAAGCAGGCGAAGCCGGCGCGGTGGACGGTCTCGCCCGACTCTTCGGATGACTGCATGCGAACGCTCATGCCGCCCATTCTCCCTGATCCAGGAAGCCCCTTCGCACAGCGGTCCGCGCATCCCCGGCACGGTGAGCTTCCCGAAACCCTCACGCAATGAAACACCGTGGAAACACACCCGTGCACAACCCGAAACGCACGGCGTCGACTCTCTGACGAGCCCCCGGAGCCCCCACCCCGTTGGAGACACCGTGCCTCTGGCCGCCGCAAGCGCCGACACCGGCGACACCGCCTGGCTGCTCGCCGCCACCGCCCTCGTCCTGCTGATGACCCCGGGTCTGGCCCTCTTCTACGGCGGCATGGTCCGCACCAAGAGCGTGCTCAACATGCTGATGATGAGCTTCGTGTCGATCGCCCTGGTGACGGTGGTGTGGCTGGCGGCCGGCTACTCCCTCGCCTTCGGCGAGGACGCCGCCGGCGGTCTGATCGGCGGGCTGGAGCACGCCGGTATGAGCGGCCTGGGCCCGGACAGCGTCCAGGGCACGGTCCCCACCCTCCTGTTCGCCACGTTCCAGCTCACCTTCGCGATCATCACGGCCGCGCTGGTCAGCGGTGCCGTGGCCGACCGCGCGAAGTTCGGCGCGTGGCTGGTCTTCGTGCCCGTGTGGGCGCTGCTCGTATACGTTCCGGTCGCGCACTGGGTGTGGGGCCCGGGCGGCTGGATCCTGGAGAGGCTCGGCGCCCTGGACTTCGCGGGCGGCCTGCCCGTGGAGATCGTCTCCGGTGCCTCGGGGCTGGCGCTGTGCCTGGTGCTGGGTCCGCGCATGGGGTTCAAGAAGGAGGCCATGCGCCCGCACAACCTGCCCATGGTGGTGCTGGGTGCCGGTCTGCTGTGGTTCGGCTGGTTCGGCTTCAACGCCGGTTCCGCGCTCGGCGCCAACGGGCTCGCGGCCGCCGTGTTCCTCAACACCCTCGCCGCGGGCTGCACCGGCCTGCTCGGCTGGCTCTTCGTGGAGCAGAAGCGCGACGGCCGTCCCACGACCCTGGGCGCGGCCTCCGGCGCGGTCGCGGGCCTGGTCGCCATCACGCCGTCCTGCGGGTCCGTCTCGCTGCTCGGCGCGCTGGTCGTGGGCCTCGCGGCCGGTGTCGTCTGCTCGTACGCCGTGAGCTGGAAGTTCAAGCTGAACTACGACGACTCCCTGGACGTCGTCGGTGTCCACCTGGTCGGCGGTGTCATCGGCACGCTCCTGATCGGCGTCTTCGCCGCGGAGTCGATGACCGGCGGCGCCGAGGGACTGCTGTACGGCGGCGGGCTCGGTCAGCTCGGCAAGCAGCTCGTGGCCGTGGTCGTGGTGGCGCTGTACGCGTTCGGCGTGACGTACGGCATCGGGCGGCTGATCGACGTCACGATGGGCTTCCGTGCGAGCGAGGAGCAGGAGCAGACCGGCCTGGACCTTACGGTGCACGCCGAGACGGCCTACGATCACGGGGTCCTGGGCCACGGCGCCCCGGTCTCCTCCTCCGTCGTCTCCCCCGCCCAGAAGGTCACCCCCCAGGCATGAAGCTCATCACCGCGATCGTCAAGCCGTACCGTCTCGACGAGGTCAAGAACGCCCTGCAGGAACTCGGCGTGCACGGTCTGACCGTGAGCGAGGCCAGCGGCTACGGCCGGCAGCGCGGCCACACCGAGGTGTACCGCGGTGCCGAGTACCAGGTCGACCTGGTGCCCAAGGTCCGGATCGAGGTCGTCGTCGGGGACGCGGACGCCGAGGCGGTCATCGACGCGGTCGTGAAGGCCGCGCACACCGGCAAGATCGGCGACGGCAAGGTGTGGGCGCTGCCCGTCGACACCGTCGTGCGGGTGCGGACGGGCGAGCGCGGCCCCGACGCGCTCTGACACCGGGGCCGCGCCGCCCTCGTTCTCAGTCGAACACGAACGGGCCCGGTGACTGCGGCCCGGCCGCCGTGCAGGTGATGGTGATACCGAAGACGGTCATCTTCAGTGAGCCGCCGAAGGCCTCCAGACTGTCGCCTGAGGCCACGGTTCCGCTGAGGGGACCGACCTCGACCGGGGCCCCGGCCGCGATCGCCGGGTTCTCCGTGCCGGTGAAGTCGACGCTCCCGCCGCCGCTCTTCACCAGGGTGAGGGTGGACGAGATCGAGTCCTCTCCCAGCGCGATGGGCGCCGTGATCGCGGAGGACTTGACCGTCAGGGTGGCGGCGGTGCCGTCCTGCGTGGCCGTGAGCGTGGCCTCGCCACTGCCGAAGGCACCGCAGTCCGCGCTGATCGTCGCCGTCTGGGGGGTGACGGCGAGGGCCGTGGGGGCGACGGCGAGCCCGGTGACCGCGAGGGCCCCGGCCGCCAGTGCCGCACCTGCTCCGATTCGCTTGCATCTCATGGGATTCCGGCTCCCTTTCCATGTGGGGGGACCGCTCGGCAGGTGAGTGCGGGCACGCTGCGCGAGAGCCGAACCTGACGGTCCGTCGGAACTTACGGTTCCATTGATGCGCGTGGGGCAGGGCGCGGCAAGGTTGAAAACTGGCCTAATTACCGGCGGTTACAGCGAACTTCGGCCAACACGTCAGCCAGCGGTCACGGTGGCCCTGACCGTCCCGTCGGGCCCGGCCACCAGCACCGGCGTCCTGTCACTGCCCAGATCCCGTACCGCCGCCCGGTCCTCCGCGGTCGCGGTCTCCGCCTCGGTCACCACGGCCGCCGCCTCCAGGGACGTCGCGCCCGAGGCCACCGCCATCGCCACCGCCGTCTGCAGGGCACTGAGCTTCAGGGAGTCGAGGGCCACGGTGCCCGCGACATAGGTCCGTCCGGTCTCGTCCCGCACGGCCGCCCCCTCGGGCACACCGTTGCGGGCCCGCGCGGAACGGGCCAGGGTGACGATCTTGCGGTCCTCGGGGTCGAGCGCGCTGGTGTCGGTCATGCCCTGAGCATACGAACAAGGCCCGCCGCTAGCCCGCCACGGGGTACATCGTCCCGCGCCGTCCCTCGGGCGAGGCCAGCCACTCCAGCTTGGCCGCGGTGTCCGCCTCGTCCAGCGGCGTGTGCAGCACGACCGCCAGGTCGGGCCGCGCCGGCAGCTTCATCACGCTGGACTCGAAGCACAGCAGCCCCACCACCGGGTGGTCCATCTCCTTGCGGATCTGCCCGGCCTCCTCGATGTCCCGCCGCTCCCACAGCTCGGCGAAATCCGCGCTCGCGGCCTTCAGTTCGGCCACCACCGCCTGGAACCCCTCGTCGTCCGGGCTGGCCAGGCAGGCGGCCCGGAACTGCGCGACGACCGTGCGCGCGTTCCGCTCCCAACTCAGCGCACGGGAGCGGTACATCGGGTCGGTGAAGAAGTCGACGATGCAGTTCTGCGTGATGCCGGGCCGCATCCCGAGGACGGCCGCGGCCGCGTCGTTGTACAGCACGCAGTTGTAGTACGAGTCCATGATGTGCGCCGGGTACGGCATCCACGCGTCGATCAGCCGCCGCAGCCCTGCGCACATGTCCCGCTGCTTGTCCGGCTCGACCTCGGGCACGGGCGGGTTCATGCCGGCGAGGACGTAGAGGTGGCGGCGCTCGGCGTTGTTCAGCCGCAGCACCCGGGCGACGGAGTCGAGGACCTGGGGGGAGACCGAGATGTCCCGGCCCTGTTCCAGCCACTGGTACCAGGAGGCGCCGACGCCGGCGAGCACCGCGACCTCCTCGCGGCGCAGCCCCGGGGTACGGCGGCGGGCGCCACCGTCCGGGAGTCCGGCTTCGGCCGGGCTGACCCGGGCCCTCCGGCTCATCAGGAACTCGCGCAGCTCACTTCGCCGCCGGGCCTTGAGCGCGTCCACGGGCACGGACCGGTCCCCCTCGTGTCTGGTGGTGTGACCACCAGGACAACCTGCCGCTACCCAGGGCTATTCCGCCGGCCGCAGGCTCTTGCCCATGGCGATCGACACCACATCCGCATCCTCACCGCTCGGCAGTCCACGGCTGTCGACGCGCGACAGACTCGTCCTGTTCGTCCTGTGCGCCGCCCAGTTCATGGTGGCCCTCGACTTCTCCGTGCTGAACGTGGCACTGCCGGTCCTCGGCGCCGACCTCGGCATGAGCCAGTCGGCGTTGCAGTGGGCGGTCACCGCCTTCGCGCTGCCGTCCGGCGGCTTCCTGCTCCTCTTCGGCCGCGTCGGTGACCTGTACGGCCGCCGACGGCTGTTCCTGACCGGACTCGCCCTGTTCGGGGCGGCCTCGCTGCTGGCCACCTTCGCCTGGGACCCGGCGTCGTTCCTGACCGGGCGGGCCCTGCAGGGGGTCGGCGCGGCGGCCATCGTGCCGACGGGGATGTCCCTGCTCACCACGACGTTCGCGGAGGGGCCGGCCCGCGACCGCGCCCTCGGCATCTCGGGCACGCTGCTCTCGCTCGGCTTCACCGTCGGCATGGTGGCCGGCGGTGTCCTGACCGACGTCCTGGGCTGGCGCTCCACCATGGGCGTGCTCGCCCTCTTCGCGCTGATCGTCCTGCCCTTGGCCCCCGGTCTGCTGCCGGAGTCCCGCACCCCTGAGCGCCGTCGCCTGGACGTGCCCGGTGCGGTCACCGTCACCGGTGGTCTGCTCGCCGTGATCTACGCCCTGTCGACGGCCGCCGACCGCGGTTTCGGCCATGCCGACGTCATCGCGACCCTGGCCGCGGGTTCGGCACTGCTCATCGCGTTCGTGCTCGTCGAGTCCCGTACCGAGGCACCTCTGGTCTCCCTGCCGATGCTGCGTCGGCGCACCGTGGCGTGGGGCAACCTGGGCGGCCTGGTCACCTTCTCGATGATGTCGACGGTGGTGTTCGTGCTGACCCTGTACCTGCAGGAGACCCTGCGCCTGTCCGCGTTCGAGACCGGGCTGGTCTTCGGTGTGCAGGGCGTGCTGTCGGCGGTCGCCGGGACCTTGGCCGCCAGGGTCATCGGGCGTTTCGGCGCCCGCCGTACGCTCGTCGGCTCGCTCGCCGGGCAGGGTGTGCTGACCGCCGCGATGCTGGGGCTGGGCACCCACGTCTGGTCGGTGTGGCTCGCCACGGCCGCCGTGTCGCTGGCGAGCATGTGCCACCTCGGCGCGATCGTCTCCTACGGTTTGACGGTCACGTCCGGTGTGCCCGACGCGGAGCAGGGCCTGGCGACCGGTCTGGTCACCTCCACCCAGCAGGTCGGCATCACCATCGGCATTCCGTTGCTGGGCGTCCTCGCCACGACCTCGCCGGACCTGCTGACGGGCCTCCACACGGTCCTCGCGGTGGACACGGCGATCGTGCTGGCGGCGGCCGTCCTCGTCGCCCTCGGCCTGCGGGGCCGAAGGGCGGCTGCGGAGACCGCCTCAGGAGCGGTCGAGCCGGAGGCGCTCGGCGCGCGGTAGTCCGGCCACGACAAGGTCGTACGAGTCCTCGATGAGCTCCCGGACCAGCTGGTCCGGGAGTCCGCCGTCCACCGTGACGGTGTTCCAGTGGCGCTTGTTCATGTGCCAGCCGGGGACGATGAGGCCCTCGTACTCGCCGCGGAGGCGGACCGCTTCCTCCGGGTCGCACTTGAGATTGGCCTTCAGGGGCCGCGCGTCCAGGTACGACAGGGCGAAGAGCTTCCCCCGCACCTTGAAGACCGAGATCTCCGGGCTGAACGGGAAGTCCTCCACCGCCGCGTTGAAGGAGAGACAGAAGGCGCGCAGCTCCTGCGGGGTCATTCCGGCTTCTCCTCCTCCGCGGGCGGTTCCGCCGGGCCCAGCGGCTCCGCCAGCACCGTCACGATCTTGTTCCGGCGCCCGGCCGCGGCCTCCGCGGTCAGGCGCAGCTCCCGGCCGTCGGGCAGGTCGACGACGGACGAGGCACCCGCGATGGGCACCCGGCCCAGTGCCTTGGCCAGCAGCCCGCCGACCGTCTCGACGTCCTCGTCGTCGAACTCCTCCAGGCCGTACAGCTCGCCCAGGTCGCTGATGTCGAGGCGGGCCGTGACGCGGAAGCGGTCGTCGCCGAGCTCCTCGACGGGCGGCAGTTCACGGTCGTACTCGTCGGTGATCTCGCCGACGATCTCCTCGAGGATGTCCTCGATCGTGACGATGCCGGCCGTGCCGCCGTACTCGTCGATGACGACCGCGACGTGGTTGCGTTCCTTCTGCATCTCGCGCAGCAGGTCGCCGGCGTTCTTGGTGTCGGGCACGAAGAACGCCGGGCGCATCGCCGTGGACACCTGCTCGGACTCGGCGTCGCGGCTGATGTGCGTCTTGCGGACCAGGTCCTTGAGGTACACGATGCCGACGATGTCGTCCTCGCTCTCCCCGGTGACCGGGATGCGCGAGAAGCCGGAGCGCAGGGCGAGGGTGAGGGCCTGGCGGATGGTCTTGAAGCGCTCGATCACCACCAGGTCCGTGCGCGGGACCATGACCTCGCGGACGAGGGTGTCGCCCAGCTCGAAGACGGAGTGCACCATGCGGCGCTCCTCGTCCTCGATGAGGGACTCCTTCTCGGCGAGGTCGACCAGGGCGCGCAGCTCCGCCTCGGAGGCGAAGGGGCCGCGGCGGAAGCCCTTGCCGGGGGTGAGCGCGTTGCCGATGAGGATCAGCAGCGACGGGACCGGGCCCATGATCCTGGCCAAAGGCACCAGGACGTACGCGGAGACCGTCGCGGTGTTCAGCGGGTGCTGGCGGCCGATGGTGCGCGGGGAGACCCCGACGGCGACGTACGACACGAGGACCATGACCGCGATGGCGACCAGCAGCGCCTCGGTCGTGCCGTCGAACTCCTTCAGGCAGCCGTAGGTGATCAGCGCGGCGGCGGCCATCTCGCAGGCGACGCGGACCAGCAGGGCCACGTTGAGGTAGCGGGTCGGGTCGGCGGCGACCTGGGAGAGCTTGGCGCTGCCGCGGCGGCCGGAGCGCACGGCCTCCTCGGCGCGGAAGCTGGAGACGCGCGCGAGGCCCGCCTCCGCACAGGCGGCGAGCCAGGCCACGACGACCAGGGCGATGGCGCCCAGGGCGAGTTGAGGACTCATCGGCGGGCGTTACGAGACCGTCGGCGCCGGGGACGGGCCGGTCAGGCCCCGCTCCGCGCGCCAGCCGTCCACGATGGCCGCCTGGAGGCCGAACATCTCGGCCTTCTCGTCCGGCTCCTCGTGGTCGTAGCCCAGCAGGTGCAGCACGCCGTGCACGGTGAGCAGTTGGAGCTCCTCGTCCATGGAGTGCTGCGTCTCCGCTTCCTTGCCCTGCTTCAGCGCGACCTCGGGACACAGCACGATGTCGCCGAGGAGCCCCTGCGGGGGCTCGTCGTCGTCCTTGGAGGGCGGGCGCAGCTCGTCCATGGGAAAGGACATGACATCCGTCGGACCGGGCAGGTCCATCCACTGGATGTGGAGCTGCTCCATGGCGTCGGCGTCCACGACGATCACCGAGAGCTCGGAGAGCGGGTGGATGCGCATCCGAGCGAGCGCGTAGCGGGCGATGTCGAGGATCGCCTGCTCGTCGACCTCGGTGCCGGACTCGTTGTTGACGTCGATCGACATGGTGCTGTGTGTGTCTACTTCCCCTTGTGCCCGGACTTGCCGCGGCTCTTGTGCGTGCCGTTCTGGGTGCCGTGCGTGGTGTCGTACTTCTCGTACGCGTCGACGATACGGCCCACCAGCTTGTGCCGGACCACGTCCTGCGACGACAGCCGGGAGAAGTGGACGTCGTCCACACCGTCCAGGATGTCCTGCACCTGCCGCAGTCCGCTCTTCGTGCCGTCCGGCAGGTCGACCTGCGTCACGTCACCCGTGATCACGATCTTCGAGTCGAAGCCGAGGCGGGTGAGGAACATCTTCATCTGCTCGGGGCTCGTGTTCTGGGCCTCGTCCAGGATGATGAAGGCGTCGTTGAGCGTGTTGTGCGTCAGCAGGTGGTCCTGCGTGACGTACAGCGAGTCCTCGGCCGCCACCTGGATGCAGACAGTCTCCTCACTGCCCGCGGGCTCGATGCTGTCGATGAAACGCATCGGACGTCCGCCGCCTCCGGCAGCGAGGTACTTGTCGCGCTTGCGGGGGAGGCGGAAGGGTTCGATGCCTTCGGGGAGGCGGATGTCGAGGACATGAGCGTCGTACCGGTATCCGACCTCCCGCCCCTTCGCGAGGCCGGGCCTGCGTCCCTCGGCGGCCCTGCGGCGGGTGTACGCCACACCGCCCAGCGACTGCACCAGGGCGACGACGTCGTCGCGGAGCAGGGTCGACGTCGTCGTGTACTGGATCCGGCAGGTGCGGTCCTTCTGCGTCACCGGGCCGCCGTCGGAGTCCAGCAGGCCTTGGAGGACCGCCAGCCGTACCTCAGCCGAGTTGTACAGGTAGTCGTCCGGGACGAACTTGGAGTGCGAGCGAGTACGCAGCAGGTCCAGTTCACGCAGGACACGCGTGACGGGGTTCTCCAGGGTGATCACGTCGCCCGGGGACTTGATCCGGTTGAGGACGTAGTCCGGTCCGCTCTTGTGCCGCACGGCGACTCCGGGCAGCGAGGCCTCCAGAGCCTCGGCCAGTTCCGGATCCTCGGTCGCGAAGGAGGGGGTAGTGGAACCGGTGAGGCAGCCGTCACCGAGCAGCAGTCCCAGCGCGTACGGGTCCATGGGAACGTCTCGCTCCGGCAGCTGGACCGGCGCCGTGAGCAGCGGCAGCTCGTACCGGCGGGCGTGCGCTGCCCGCAAGTTGCCAATCATCTCCTGGGTCTCCAGGACCCGCCACGGCTTGTTGCGACGCTTGTCCGAGGCTGTCCGAACCGTCCACAGGTGCTCGCCGCAGCACAGCGTCCAGGAGCCGTCCTGGGCTGTGACACGGTAGATGTCCCGCTCGCCCTGTGGGTAGACGCCCAGGACCGGGGTCGGCTCACCGTTCGAGCCGATGACCAGGTCACCGACTTGGAGGTCGCCGATGGGGCGCCAGCCGTCCGGAGTCAGGACCTTCGTGAAGAGCGGCTGGCTTCGCCCCCTCATGTAAGCCAGCGGCGCCACCTCAATAGTCCCCGCGGCCATCAGTCGAGGAATCGAGTCCGGGTCGAGCATGTCGTGCAGCGCGTCGTAGAGCGGGCGCAGGTACGGGTCGATCTTCTCGTAGAGCGTGCCCGGGAGGAAGCCGAGCCGCTCGCCGGCCTCGACCGCCGGGCGCGTCAGGATGATGCGGTTGACCTGCTTGGACTGCAGGGCCTGCACGGCCTTGGCCATGGCCAGGTACGTCTTGCCGGTGCCCGCCGGGCCGATGCCGAAGACGATCGTGTGCTTGTCGATGGCGTCGACGTAGCGCTTCTGGTTGAGCGTCTTGGGGCGGATCGTGCGGCCACGCGAGGACAGGATGTTCTGCGTGAGCACCTCGGCAGGGGTCTCCTTGCCGTCGCTCTCGCCGTTGTCGCTCGCCTTGAGCATGGCGATCGAGCGTTCCACTGCGTCCTCCGTCATCGGCTGCCCGGTGCGGAGCACCAGCATCATCTCGTCGAACACGCGCGAAATGAGGGCGACGTCCTTCGGGTCGCCGACCGCGCTGATCTCGTTGCCCCGGACGTGGATGTCGGCCGCCGGGAAGGCCTTCTCGATCACGCGCAGGAGGGAGTCGCCGGACCCCAGAACGGTCACCATGGGGTGCTGGGCGGGGACGGCGAGCTGTGCTCTCGCCTGCTCCTGCGCGGGGGTGTGAGCTGTCGGTGATTGAGTCATGGGCCGGCGCTTAAGGCCTGCGGTTCCTCCTCGTCACGGCCGCGCAGCTGAGGGCGGCCTCGCGATTCCCAGGGTACGACGGGGGAGTGACAACGCCGTAGGGGTTTTGGGGGCGAGGCCGGAAAGGAAGCCGACGGCGGCTCTCGGCCGACCGCTTCACAGCCGACGGCGGCTCTCTGCCGGGAGGGTCAGGCCGAGCGCCGGAAACCGATCGTGGGGACGGCACGCCGCAACGGCCAGGGCCGCACCAGTTCCTCCGACACCAGCCCCGCCAGGAACCCGTACCTCTCCAGCGCCGCGGGTGACTGCTCCTCGACCGACTGCACCCTCCGCCACCACGCCGCGATCTCCGACCATCCCGGCGCCGACAGCGACCCTCCGAACTCCTGCACCGACAGTGCCGCCGTCAGCCCGGCGAAGGCCAGCCGGTCGGCGAGCGGCCAGTCGGCCAGGGTGCCGGCCACGAACCCGGCGACGAAGACGTCTCCGGCACCGGTGGGATCGAGCGCCTCGACCGCGATGGCCGGCACCTCCGCCGTCTCCCCCGTGCGCCGGTCCACCGCGTACGCCCCGTCGGCGCCGAGGGTGACCACGACGAGCGGCACGTACTCGGTCAGGGCGTGGGCGGCGTCCCGGGGGCAGTCCGCACCCGTGTACCGCATCGCCTCCTCCGCGTTCGGCAGGAACGCCTCGCAGTGCCGCAGGTCCGGCAGGCCCGCCAGGTCCCACGCCCCGGTGTCGTCCCAGCCGACGTCGCCGAACACCCGGGTGCCGTTGCTCGCGGCCTGAGCGATCCAGGGCGCGCTCACGCCGGGTGCGAGGGAGGCGACGGCGGCACGCGCGCGGGGCGGGCACGTGGGGGCGGTCTCCTCGGGGGGTGGCTCGTGGCCGTGCGAGACCATCGTGCGCTCCCCCTCGTAGGCCATGGAGACGGTCACCGGGGAGTGCCAGCCGGGGACCCTGCGCGACGGGGAGAGGTCGATGCCCTCGCCGTGCTCCAGGGCGTCCCAGCAGTAGTCGCCGTAGTGGTCGTCGCCGAAGGCCGCCGCGAGGGACGTGCGCAGACCGAGGCGGGCCAGGGCCGTCGCCATGTTGGCGACGCCGCCGGGGCTCGATCCCATCCCGCGCGCCCAGGACTCCGTCCCGCGCACGGGGGCGGAGTCGAGGCCGGTGAAGATGATGTCCAGGAAGACGGTGCCGGTGAGGTAGACGTCCCAGGACGGATCGTCCGGTGTGCGCAGGGGGGCGAGGGGGTCGACCTGGCTCTGGCGGTGCGGTGCCTTTCCGGCCGGGCCTTTTCCGGCCGGGGCGGTGGACGCGGTCACGATGCGCTCCCTGACGTGGTGCGGATCAGGCCAGTCTGCACCACATCACCGACGGCGTGACGCCGATCACGCCGGACCCACCCGTCCCGCAGGCTCGCGCCGGGCGCTCCCGCGCCCCCGCGACGGCACCAGAGGGGCCCTACCAGCGGGGCATCGCGGGGGTCACCCAGTCCGGGTCGGCGATCCGCATCGCCGCCGCGTCGTCGCGGTCCCGCAGGGCGCCGTCGTCGTCCAGCCACCGCTGGTGCAGTGCGGTCAGCCGCTCCCGGTCGAGCTCCACGCCGAGGCCGGGGGCGTCGGACACGGCGACCCTGCCTCCCTCGAAGGCGAGCCGCTCGGTGAGGACGTCCTCGGACTGCCAGGGGTAGTGGGAGTCGCAGGCGTGGTGCAGGTTCGGGACGGTGGCCGCCACATGGGTCATCGCGGCGAGCGAGATGCCGAGGTGGGTGTTGGAGTGCATCGACACGCCGACCCCGAAGGTGCGGCAGACGGCGGCGAGCTGCTGGGTGTTGCGCAGGCCGCCCCAGTAGTGGTGGTCGGAGAGGACCACCTGGACGGCACCCCGGGTGAAGGCCTCCTCGATCTCGGCGAACGTCGTCACGCACATGTTGGTGGCGAGCGGCACCCCGGTGCGCTCGGCGACCTCGGCCATGGCAGGGGTGCCGAGCGCCGGGTCCTCCAGGTACTCCAGGACGTCCCCGAGCTCCCGGGCCACCTTCACGGACGTCTCGACGGACCAGGCGCCGTTCGGGTCGAGCCGCAGCGGACGCCCGGGGAAGGCATCGGCGAGGGCCCTGATCGCTGCGATCTCCGCGTCGGGCGGGAAGACACCGCCCTTGAGCTTGAAGGAGGTGAAGCCGTAGCGCTCCGTGAAGCGCCGGGCCTGCTCGACCACGCCCGCCGGGTCGAGGGCGGCACCCCAGTCGTCCTTCTCGGCCGGCACGCCCTCGGGGTGACCGCCCCACTTGTAGAACAGGTAGGCGCTGTACTCGACGGAGTCGCGCACCTTGCCGCCGAGCAGCGCGTGCACGGGCAGTCCGAGCGCCTTGCCGAGGGCGTCCAGACAGGCGACCTCGAAGCCGGAGACGACGGACAGCCGCAGCTTGTCGGCGGTCTGGACCCCGCGCAGCCCGCCGACGTCGACGGCGTTGTCGACGCGGGAGGCGTCCACCGTGACTTGGTCCACGACTGTGAACAGACCGTTCAGGTCGCTGACCTGGCGTCCCTTCAGCCGCTCGGCGAAGGGCCGGGCCGGCTCCAGGTACGTGGCGTCGCCATAGGTCTCCCCCACGCCGGTGATCCCGTCGGCGGTGACGACCTCGACGATCAGCCGGGGCGTGTACGGCTGGTGCACGCCCTGGGTGTTCAGCAGGGGCGGGTCGGCGACCAGGATCGGCGTGAGCCGTACGTCGGTGATGGTGAGGTCCACGGAGGCGTCTCCTCATGTAGATGTCATCCACGTATGAGAATGCGAGTCGCGCAGGAGGACGTCAACCGCCCGGGCGGCCCGTGGGAGCCCCTGGCGCAGGAAAGGCCGAGAAGACCGTTCCGGCGGGTCCCGGAGCGATGCACCGGCGTCAGCCGAAGCCGTGCACCGGCGCCTGCCGAAGCGCCCACGAGCGTCACTGAAGCACGCTCGACGCCTGACAAAAGGCGCTCGTTTACCCGGGCTTCACCACCCCAAACGCATCGTGCTCCAGATCACACACCCCGGGCTCCCGTGGGTGACTATGTGCTTGATACAAATTGCTCGCGCGTTCCTGTCCGTCGACGGTCGTCGCCCAATCCCCCCTTTTTCCCGCTCCTTTCGCATGCCCTGGGAACGCCCGTGTTCGCCCCCCGCACCACTCCGTGGCCCCTCGTCGCCCTTTTCACGGCCGGGTACCTCGCTCCGTATCTGCTCCCCACCACCGTCGGCAGGCTCGACTCGTCCCTTCCGCTCTCCGCCACCCAGGCCGGTGCCGTCGGCAGCGCCCTGCTGCTGAGTTCGGCCGCCGCCGGATTCGTCCTGGCCTCCCGGGTCGAGCGGGTCGGAGCCCGCACCCTCGCCCGGCTCGGCCTCGCCCTGGCCCTGTTCGGCTACGGCACCGCCGCCCTGACCACCGCGGTCCCCGCCGTCGTCATCGGCGCGATCGTCGGCGGGTTCGGCTCCGGCACGGCCACCACCGTCGCGGCCACCCTCATCGCCGGTGAGCGCGATCCGCACCGGGCCTCCACGGCCGGGCTGCTCAGCGTCTCCGCCCTCGCGGGCGCCGTGTATCTGACGGTGCCGCACCTCGGACCGGGCCACGGTCTGCCGCTGGCCGCGATCGCCCTCACCGCCCTGGCGGTCTGGCCGCTCACCGGCCGGCTGCCCGTCGGCACGCCCGTCGCGCCCACCCGGCACGACAACGCGCGGCTGCCGCACGCCCGTTCCGGGCTGCTGCTGGCCGCCGCGATGGTGTGCTGGTCGTTGGCCCAGAACTCGTTGTGGGGAGTCAGCGGCCGGATCGGCCTCGAGCAGGTGCACCTCGGCGAGGCCACCGTCGGCGTCGTCTTCGCGCTCGGTCTCGGCGCCGGCCTGGCCGGGGTCCTCGCAGCCGGCGCACTCGGCGCCCGTCTCGGCCGCGCGATACCCATCGGCGGCGGCACCGTCCTCATCGCCGCCTGCATCGCGCTCAGCGCCTCCGCGACCGACCTGGGGAGCTTCGCGGCCGGCGAGATCGCCTGGAACACGCTCTACCCGGTGGTGCTGTCGTACCTGATCGGGCTCGCCGCCTCGCTCGATCCGCGCGGCCGCTGGGCTGTGCTGGTCGGCTCGGCGTCCTCGCTGGGCACCGCCGCCGGGCCGCTGACCGGCAGTGTGCTGTCGGCGCAGGCCGGGTTCCCGGTCATGGGCGCGGTCCTGGGCGCGGGACTGCTGGTGATCGCCCTGCCGATGACCGCCGTCGCCCTGCACACCGGCGGACGTCCGCTGCTGCCCGGCGCGATCCGCCGCCGCGGCGGGCACCCGGCCGCCCTGGTCGCCGCCGCCCCGGGTGCGCCCACCGGCGCTGTTCCGGAGATCGGCGCCCCGGAGCAGCCGGTGGTGGAGATCGAGGTGGAGACCCCGGCCGTCCCCGCCCAGCGTGCCTACGACAAGGCGGGTTCGGAGGTCTTCTGAGACCCGCCCGGAGCCAGGGCCTAACCGAAGGTGTAGGCCTCCACCTCGGCGAGATACCGCGCCCGCAGCTCCTCGTCGTCCTCCAGGAAGGAGGCGAGGAAGGAGTTGCGGGCCAGCTCGCGCAGCCGCTCCTCGGTGAGGCCGAGGGTGGCGCGCACGGCGTCGAAGTTGTCACCGGCGTAGCCGCCGAAGTAGGCCGGGTCGTCGGAGTTGACCGTGCACATGAGGCCGGCGTCGAGCATGGCGGGCAGCGGGTGGTCGGCGAGGGTGTCGACCGTCCGCAGCCGGACGTTCGACAGCGGGCACAGCGTCAGCGGCACCCGGTCGCGCACCAGCCGCTCCACCAGCGCCGGGTCCTCCACACAGCGCAGCCCGTGGTCGACACGCTCCACGCCGAGGATGTCCAGCGCCTCGGTGATGTACTCCGGCGGGCCCTCCTCACCGGCGTGCGCGACCCGCCGCAGTCCGAGCGCGGCGGCGGCCTCGTAGACCTCGCGGAACTTCACCGGCGGGTGCCCGACCTCGGCGGAGTCGAGGCCGACGCCGGTGATCCGGTCCAGGTAGGGCTTGGCGGCGTCCAGCGTGGCCAGGGCCGAATCGGCGGACTCGTCGCGCAGGAAGCACAGGATCAGCCGGGTCGAGACGCCGTGGCGGGCCTCGCTGTTCCCGAGCGCCCGCCACAGCCCCTCGACGACCGTGCCGATGTCCAGCCCGCGGCTGGTGTGGGCCTGCGGGTCGAAGAAGATCTCCGCGTGCCGCACGCCCTGCGCGGCGGCCCGGGCGAGATAGGCGTTCGCCAGGTCCTCGAAGTCCCGCTCGGTGCGCAGGACGGCCATGAGCTCGTAGTACAGGTTCAGGAAGGACTGCAGGTCCTCGAACCGGTAGGCCTCGCGCAGCTCGTCCGTGTCGGCGTAGGGCAGCGTGACGCCGTTGCGCGCGGCGAGCTCGAAGGCGAGTTCCGGTTCCAGGGTGCCTTCGATGTGAAGGTGCAGTTCGGCTTTGGGGAGGGACATCAACTCATCGTACGGCGGTTTCACCGACGCTTCGGAACCGGCACTCTGAGTAGGTCGTGGGCCACGGTCAGCTCACCGTCGTACCCGGCGGCCCGGGCCTGCCGCTCGAACTCGTCGGGATCCGTATAGCGCTGGCTGAAGTGGGTCAGCACGAGGTGCCGCACTCCGCCCTCCCGGGCCACCCGCGCCGCCTGACCCGCTGTCAGGTGACCGTGCTCGACGGCGAGTTCCTCGTCCTCGTCGAGGAACGTCGACTCGATGACGAGCATGTCGCAGCCTTCGGCCAGCGCGTGCACGCCGTCGCACAGCCGGGTGTCCATGACGAACGCGAACCGCTGCCCGCGCCGCACCTCGCTGACGTCCTCCAGCGAGACCCCGCCGAGCGCTCCCTCGCGCTGGATCCGGCCCACGTCCGGGCCCTTGACGCCGTGCGCGGCGAGCCGCTCGGGCAGCATGCGGCGGCCGTCGGGCTCGACGATCCGGTAGCCGTAGGACTCCACCGGGTGCGACAGCTTCCGTGCCTGAAGCGTGTAGCCGCCCGTGCGGGCGAGGGTGCCGTCCGCGGCGACCGGGGCCTCGGTGATGCCGACGGTCTCGCGGTAGGCGGTGGCGTACCGGAGCCGGTCGAAGAAGCGCTGCCCGGAGCGGGGGTAGTGGGCGGTGATCTCGTGCGGGACCTTGTCGAGGTTGATGCGCTGGATCACACCGGCGAGGCCGAGGGAGTGGTCGCCGTGGAAGTGCGTGACGCAGATCCGGTTCAGGTCGTGCGCGGCGACTCCGGCACGCAGCATCTGACGCTGTGTGCCCTCGCCGGGGTCGAACAGGATGCCCTCGCCGTCCCAGCGCAGCAGATAGCCGTTGTGGTTGCGGTGCCGGGTCGGGACCTGGCTGGCGGTGCCGAGGACCACGAGTTCACGTACGGACAAGGCGGACTACCCGGGGGGCCATTCGAGGCCGCGGCCGCCGAGTACGTGGCCGTGCACGTGCCAGACCGTCTGGCCGGCGCCACTGCCCGTGTTGAAGACGAGGCGGTAGCTGTCGAGCTTCTCCTCGTCGGCGACGGCCTGGGCCTCGCGGAGCACGTCGGCGGTGAGGGCCGGGTCGGCGGCGGCGAGGGCGGCGGCGTTCTCGTGGTGCGCCTTGGGGATGATCAGAACGTGGGTGGGGGCCTGGGGGTTGATGTCACGGAACGCGATGGTCGTCTCCGTCTGGCGGACGATCGTCGCGGGGATGGTGCCTGCGACGATCTTGCAGAACAGGCAGTCTTCCTGCGGTTCCCCGGCCATTCGGTTACCTCCGAAGTTCTGGCGTGGCGGTGCTGACGGCATCGTATCGTCGTCGGGTGCGGGTGGTTCGTGGCTGGTCGCGCCCACGCGGCGGAGCCGCACATCGACACAGCCCCGCGCCCCTTAAGTTGGCAGACCTGGGGGCGTTTTGGCAGGTGCTGTCTGCAGGCTCTCCAGTGCCAGTCGGATGGCCTCGTCCAGTTGGGTGTCTCGGTCCGCCGCGTAGTCCTGGGGGCGCTGCACGACCTCCACATCCGGGTCGACCCCGTGGTTCTCCACCCCCCACTCGTACCCCTCCAGCCAGAACGCGTACTTGGGCTGGGTGACCAGGGTGCCGTCGACCAGGCGGTAGCGGCTGTCGATGCCGATGACGCCGCCCCAGGTGCGGGTGCCGACGACCGGGCCCAGGCCCAGGGCCTTGATCGCCGCGTTGACGATGTCGCCGTCGGAGCCGGAGAACTCGTTGGCGACGGCCACGACCGGGCCGCGCGGGGCGTCCTCGGGGTAGCTGTAGGGGCGCATGCCCCGCGGGACGGCCCAGCCGACGATGCGGCGGGCCAGCTTCTCGACGACCAGCTGGGAGGTGTGGCCGCCGCGGTTCTCCCGGACGTCGACGACCAGGCCTTCACGGGCGACCTCGACGCGCAGGTCGCGGTGGATCTGGGCCCAGCCGGGGGCCTGCATGTCGGGGACGTGCAGATAGCCGAGGCGGCCGCCGGACTTCTCGTGGACGTAGGCGCGGCGGTCGGCGACCCAGGCGTGGTAGCGCAGGGGTTCCTCGTCGGCGACCGGGACGACGACGGCGTGCCGGGGGTCGCCGCCGCCCGACGGGGAGATGGTCAGCTCCACCGGCTTGTTCGCCGTGCCGATCAGCAGCGGGCCGGGGCCGAGAACGGGGTCGACCGGCTGTCCCGCGACCGCCACGACGGCGTCCCCGGGGCGTACGGCGACGCCCGGCGCGGCCAGCGGGCTGCGGGCGTCCGGGTCGGAGGTCTCGGAGGGCAGGATGCGGTCGACCCGCCAACTGCCGTCCGCGTGGCGGGAGATGTCGGCACCGAGCAGGCCGAGGCGGGGTCCGCTGTGTCCGCCGCGCGGGGTGACATAGGCGTGCGAGGTGCCGAGCTCGCCCTGGACCTCCCACAGCAGGTCGACCAGGTCGTCGTGGGTGGCGAGCCGCTCCACGACCGGGCGGTAGCGGTCGAGGACGCCGTCCCAGTCGACGCCGCTCATGTCCGGCCGCCAGAAGTGGTCCCGCATGATGCGGCCGTTCTCGTCGAACATCTGGCGCCACTCGGCCGCCGGGTCGACGAACTGGCGCACCCGGCCCAGGTCGACGGTGATGTTGGAGTCGCTGTCGTCGTCGCCGGAGGCGCGCCGGTCGCTGGGGACGACCTTCAGCCGTCCGTCCGTCCACAGCAGCACCCGCTTGCCGTCGCCGCTGACCGCGAAGTGGTCGGCGTCCACGGCGAGATGTTCCAGGCGCTGCTGGGCGAGGTCGTAGCGCTCCAGCTCGGACTTGGGGTCGGGGTCGTCCGGGGTGGCCCGGGACGCGCCGAGCACCCCGGCGACCGGATGGCGCAGCCACAGGACGCCGTCCTTGGCGGCCCGCAGATCGGTGTAGCGGGCCGCCTCGACCGGGAAGGGCACGATGCGGTCGGCGAGGCCGTCGAGGTCGATGCGGGTCGTGGGGGTGCCCTCGCTGTCGGGAGTCTCCTCCCGGTCGGGCGTCTCGAAGGACCGGCCGTGCCGCTGCGGTCCGAACGGGGAGGGCGTGGTGGCCGCGAGGGTGATCAGGTGCGGCCGGGCACCCACCACGAAGGCCAGGTCGAAGACGTGCTCGTCGTAGACCGGGTCGAAGGAGCGGGTCGACAGGAACGCGAGGTGCTTGCCGTCCATCGTGAACGCGGGCGCGTAGTCCTGGAAGCGCAGCGGGGTGGCCTCGGTGACCGACAGATCGGTGGTGTTGGCGAGTTTCAGCTGGCACAGCGGCCGGGGGCCGGGGTGGGACCAGGCGAGCCACGACGAGTCGGGCGAGAAGACCAGACCCGACACGTCACCGTCCTCGCTGCGGTCGACCTCCCGCACCTCGCCCGTCTCCCGCTCCACCAGCAGCAGGCGCCCGTCGTGGCAGGACACGGCGGCACGGCTGCCGTCGGGCGCCATGGCGAGGTCCAGCACCCGGCCCAGCTGCCCGGCGGCGATCCGGCGGGGTGTCGCGCCCGGGGCGAGTCCGGTGGCGGGCGCGAACTCCAGGGCGTCGTCGCCCTCCGCGTCCGTCACCCACACCACCCACTGCTCGCCGTCCGCGCGGAACGAGCGCGGCAGCCGGGCCCGTACACCCGGGGTCGCGGCCAGCGCGCGGGCCGGGCCGGAGCGGTGGGTGACCCAGTGCACGGAGCCGCGTACGGCGACGGCGCTGCCGCGTGCGGTGTGGTCCGGGGACGCCGAGCCGAACCACCGGGAGGCGTTCACCGGGAACGGCTGGAGATCGGCGCGCTGTCCGCCCAGCCGCACGTCCAGCCGCCGCGGCTCGGTGCCCTCCAGGTCGTCCAGCACCCACAGTTCACCGGCGCTGGAGTAGACGACCCGGGTGCCGTCGCTCGCCGCGTGCCGGGCGTAGAAGCCGTCGAGCGGTGTGTGCCGGCGCAGGTCGGAGCCGTCGGCGAGGGAGGAGTAGAGCGCTCCGGTGCCCTCGTGGTCGGAGAGGAAGGCGATCCGGTCCCCCACCCACAGCGGGTACTCGATGTTGCCGTCGAGGTCCTCGTGCAGCCGCACGAACTCCCCGTCGTCCTCGGGGTCGATCCACAGCTTGCCCGCCGTGCCGCCGCGGTACCGCTTCCACCAGGCCGCCTCACGCCCCATGGGCGCGGACAGCAGCACCGTGTGCGGGCCGTGCGCGACGTCGCCGACGGGCCCGTACGGCAGGGTGGTCGCCGGGCCGCCGTCCAGCGGGACGGCACGCGCCCAGGTGCGGCGCAGGCTCGCCTCCCCATGGGCGCTGATCGCCAGGACCTCGCCGTCCGGGGTCCAGCCGCGCACCTGCGTCTTGAGACTGCCCCAGTACGTCAGCCGCTTGGCCGGACCGCCGTCGACCGGGGCGATGAAGACCTCGGGGGCGCCGTCACGGGTGGAGGTCCAGGCGACGGTGGTGCCGTCGGGTGAGATCCGGGGCTGGGTCACCGGCACGTTGTCGGCGCTGACCCGCCAGGCCCGGCCGCCGTCGAACGGAGCGAGCCACACGTCGTCCTCGGCGGTGAAGGCGACCAGGTCGCCGTGCACATGGGGGAACCGGAGGTAAGCAGGCGATGTCACCCGATCACCCTATGCAGGGACGACGCCGCGCGGACAGGGTTCGGATCACTTGCCCTCGACAGGGCGGCAGTCCGGGTACCGCTCGCACCAGATGGTCTGGGTGACGGTCACGGTGACCGTCGGCCCGGGCTGTCCGTCCGGGGGGCCGCCGACGGGCGGCGGGCTGCTGGAGTCGCAGTCGCCGAGGCCGTCGACCTCGAACCACACCTTGCCGTCCACCTTGGCGGTGATGTTCCCGCGTACGCAGGCGCCGTTCACCGCGTGGGTGACCTTGCCGTCGACGGTGATGTCCTTGCCGTCGTCGGTCTCGCCCTCGCAGTCGACGGTCGCGACGGTCCGCTCACGCGCCGAGGGTGACGACGTCCCGCCGTTCTCCCCGTAGGAGGCGGTGCACGTGAGCCACCGCACGTCCGCCTTCTGCCGCTCGAGCTCTTTGGTCACCGTCTGGTCGGTGGTGTACGCGACGGACGCGGCGCTGACGCTGCCGGGCTCGCAGGCGACGGCGCCGCCCACGGCCACGACGGCGAACACCGCCGCCACCGCGACGCGCCGGCCGCGCGGCCCCGTCCGCATCCTCCTCAAAGCCCCCATGGAGGGGAGCCTGCCACTGTCGGGGGCCGCGCGGTAGGGCGCAAAGGCGTCAGCCGCGCAGCAGCAGCCACTCCTGAAGCTCCACCAAGTTGCCCTCGGGGTCCTTGAGATGAGCCACCCGCATGCGGTCCGTCATGGGCGCCGGGCCGTGCAGCACCGTGGCGCCGCGCATCGTGATCTCCTCGCAGTACGCGTCCAGTCCGTCCACCCGCAGCACGACCAGGGAGCGGTGGCCCTCGGCCGCGTCCCCCAGCTCGTCGAGCACCTCGGCCATCATCGACCGGTCCTGCAGGGCGATCCCCGCGGAACCGACCGCGGGGCTGAACTTCTCGTACGGCCCGTCCACCGCCCCCGACTGCGGTTTCAGGCCGAGGACCTCGCCGTAGAAGCGGTGACAGGCGGAGAAGTCGGTCACGAGCAGACGGACCTGTGCGAGTTCCACGGTGCCTCCACGGGGGTCAGGACCAGCGTCCGGTGCGTGTCAGGAGTACGGCCGCGGCGGCCGTCCCGGCGGTCGATGTGCGCAGCACACTGCGCCCGAGGCGGTACGCCCGCGCCCCCGCCTCCTCGAACAGCGCCAGTTCCTCCGGCGCCACGCCCCCCTCGGGCCCCACGACCAGGACGATCTCGCCGGTGGCCGGCAGATCGGCCGTGGCCAGCGGTGTGTCCCCGCTCTCGTGCAGCACGGCGGCGAAGTCCGCTCCGGCCAGCAGGGAGGCGACCTGCTTGGTCGTCGCCGCCTCCGCGACCTCGGGGAAGCGCACCCGGCGGGACTGCTTGCCGGCCTCCCGGGCCGTGGCCCGCCACTTGCCCAGGGCCTTCTGCCCGCGTTCGCCCTTCCACTGCGTGATGCAGCGCGACGCCGCCCAGGGCACGATCGCGTCGACGCCGGTCTCGGTCATCGTCTCGACGGCGAGCTCCCCCCGGTCGCCCTTGGGCAACGCCTGGACGACGGTGACCCGGGGCTGCTCCGCGGGCTCCTCGTGCACCGAGTCCAGCTGGAGGATCAGCCGGTCCTTGCCCTCGCTGCCGAGCACGACGCAGTCCGCCCAGCGGCCGGCCCCGTCCGTGAGGACGACGTCCTCACCGGCGCGCAGCCGTTTCACGGAGACGGCGTGCCGTCCCTCCGGCCCGTCGAGGACGTACCGGCCGCCACCGCCCACTTCGACGTGCTCGACGACGAACACCGGCGCGGTCACAGCACGCCCCCACCGGTCAACGAGGCGCGGGCGACGGCCAGTTCACCGGCCAGTACCTCCACCAGCTGGCCGGCGGGCAGCTCCCGCGCCATCCGGTGCCCCTGCCCGGCCCACAGCGCCATGCCCTGTGCGTCCCCGGCCTTGGCGGCGGCCTTGCGCAGCGGCGAGGTGAGGTGGTGGATCTCGGGGTAGGCGGCGGGCGCGTACGGGCCGTGCTCGCGCAGGAACCGGTTGACGAGGCCGCGTGCCGGACGGCCGGAGAAGGCCCGGGTCAACTCCGTGCGTACGAAGAGGGGGTTGGTCAGCGCCTGCTTGTGCAGGGCGTTCGCCCCCGACTCGTGCGTGGCCAGGAAGGCGGTGCCCAGCTGGGCGGCGCTCGCGCCCGCGGCGAGGACACCGGCGATCTGGCCGCCGCGCATGATGCCGCCGGCGGCGATGATCGGGATGCTCACGGCCTCGCGGACCTGGGCGATCAGTGACAGCAGGCCGATGCCGGAACGGTCGGTCTCAGGCAGGTCCCGGTGGGTGCCCTGGTGGCCGCCGGCCTCGACGCCCTGGGCTATGACCCCGTCCGCGCCCGCCCGTTCGACGGCCCGGGCCTCGTCGGGGGTGGTCGCGGCGGCCAGGACGAAGGTGCCGACGCGGTGCAGGGCGTCGACGATCTCGCGGTCCGGGACGCCGAAGTGGAAGGACACCACCGGCACGGGGTTGTCGCGCAGCACCACGAGCTTGGCCTCGAAGCCGTCGTCGCGTCCGCTGTCCGGGTCGCCGAGCTCGGCCTCGTACCAGGTGGCCTCGCCGGCCAGCTGGTGGGCGTAGACGTCGACGGCGGCGGGGTCGGCGTACTCCGGCTGCGGCATGAAGACGTTGACGCCGAAGGGCCTGCCGGTGAGGCTCCGGAGCTGCTTGATCTCCTGGTACATCCCGTCGGCGGTCTTGTACCCGGCGGCGAGGAATCCGAGCCCGCCCGCCTCGCACACGGCGGCGGCGAGCTGCGGCACGGAGACGCCGCCCGCCATGGGGGCCTGCACGATCGGGTGGGGGAAGAGATCGGTCAGTGCGGAGGACATGACCGCATGTTGTCACGTCCCCCGCACCACTCCGAAACCGGCCTGCCGAGTGGCATAGACCAGAAGCACACCCGGCGTCACCGCCCGTTGAACGCGTCCTTCAACCGCGAGAACAACCCCTGCTGCCCCGGCTGACTGTGCCCACCCGGGGGACGACCCCCGGACCCCCGGCAGCGGCCGGACCGCTCGCGTCAGCGCCCGTTGAACGCGTCCTTCAACCGCGAGAACAACCCCTGCTGCCCGGGCTGGAACTGCCCCGTGGGGCGTTCCTCGCCGCGGAGTTTGGAGAGCTCGCGCAGGAGGCGTTCCTGTTCGGGGTCGAGCTTGGTCGGGGTCTGGACCTCGACGTGGACGATGAGGTCGCCGCGTCCGCCGCCGCGCAGGTGCGTGACACCCCGGCCGTGCAGCGGGATCGACTGGCCGGACTGGGTGCCCGGGCGGATGTCGACCTCCTCCATGCCGTCGAGCGTCTCCAGCGGCACCTTCGTGCCGAGGGCCGCCGCCGTCATGGGGATCGTCACCGTGCAGTGCAGGTCGTCGCCGCGCCGCTGGAACGTGCTGTGCGGCAGCTCGTGGATCTCGACGTAGAGGTCACCGGCCGGACCGCCGCCGGGGCCGACCTCGCCCTCGCCGGCGAGCTGGATCCGCGTGCCGTTGTCGACACCGGCCGGGATCTTGACCGTGAGCGTACGGCGGGACCGGACGCGGCCGTCACCGGCGCACTCCGGGCACGGGGTCGGCACGACCGTGCCGAAGCCCTGGCACTGCGGGCACGGGCGGGACGTCATGACCTGGCCCAGGAAGGACCGGGTCACCTGCGAGACCTCGCCGCGGCCGCGGCACATGTCACACGTCTGGGCGGAGGTGCCCGGGGCCGCGCCCTCACCGCTGCACGTGTTGCAGACGACGGCCGTGTCGACCTGGATGTCCTTCGTCGTACCGAAGGCCGCCTCGTCCAGCTCGACCTCGATACGGATCATCGCGTCCTGGCCGCGGCGGGTGCGCGAGCGCGGTCCGCGCTGCGACGCCGTGCCGAAGAACGCGTCCATGATGTCCGAGAAGTTCCCGAAGCCGCCGGCTCCGAAGCCGCCCGCACCACCGCCGCCGGCCTGCGAGAGCGGGTCGCCGCCGAGGTCGTAGACCTGCTTCTTCTGCGGGTCCGACAGCACCTCGTAAGCGGCGTTGATCTCCTTGAACCGCTCCTGGGTCTTCGGATCGGGGTTGACGTCCGGGTGCAGCTCGCGGGCGAGCCGCCGGAAGGCCTTCTTGATCTCTTCCTGCGACGCGTCGCGGCGCACGCCGAGTACGGCGTAGTAGTCCGTGGCCACTACGACTCCGCCAGGATCTGTCCGACGTACCGTGCCACTGCGCGTACCGCTCCCATCGTTCCCGGGTAGTCCATGCGGGTCGGTCCGACCACGCCGAGCTTGGCGACTGCCTCGCCGCCCGAACCGTAGCCGACCGACACGACGGACGTGGAGTTGAGTCCTTCGTGGGCGTTCTCGTGACCGATCCGTACGGTCACGCCCGGATCCTTGGCCTCGCCGAGCAGCTTGAGGAGCACGACCTGCTCCTCCAGCGCCTCCAGCACCGGCCGGATCGTGAGAGGGAAGTCATGCCCGAAGCGGGTCAGATTGGCGGTGCCGCCGATCATCAGCCGCTCCTCGTTCTCCTCGACGAGCGTCTCCAGAAGTGTGGAGAGCACCGTAGAGACCGTACCCCGGTCCTCGTGCTCGAACGCCTCGGGGAGATCCTCCACCAGACTCGGCACATCCGCGAAACGCCGGTTCGCCACACGGCTGTTGAGCCGCGCGCGCAGATCCGCGAGCGAGGCGTCGCCGAAGGGCGCCGGGCAGTCGACCACCCGCTGCTCGACCCGCCCGGTGTCCGTGATCAGCACGAGCATCACGCGCGCGGGCGCCAGGGAGAGCAACTCCACGTGCCGCACGGTCGAACGGGTCAGCGAGGGGTACTGCACGACGGCGACCTGACGCGTGAGCTGCGCGAGCAGCCGTACCGTACGCGCCACGACGTCGTCGAGGTCGACGGCACCCTCGAGGAAGTTCTGGATCGCACGCCGCTCGGGCGCGGTCATCGGCTTGACGCCGGCGAGCTTGTCGACGAACAGCCGGTAGCCCTTGTCGGTGGGGATGCGCCCGGCACTGGTGTGCGGCTGGGCGATGTACCCCTCGTCCTCGAGGGCCGCCATGTCGTTGCGGACGGTCGCCGGGGAGACGCCGAGGCTGTGCCGCTCGGTGAGGGCCTTGGAGCCCACCGGCTCCTCGGTGCCGACGTAGTCCTGGACGATGGCGCGCAGCACCTGAAGCCTGCGTTCACTGAGCATCGCGCACACCTCCAGAAGTCTCCGCCTGCTTGCCCTGCCGGTCCGGCCTGGCACTCTGCGCGTGCGAGTGCCAGCATTCCCCGGCCCAGTGTACGGCGGTGGGGTACACCCCCGGCAAGGCTGGTCGTGCGGCGCCGTGCTCCGAGCGGGGCGCACCGCTAGCGTCGCCGTATGACGGTGACTTGGGAAGACCTCGGATGGGAACGGGTGGCCGCCGGTGTGGGGCGGTGCCGGCTGCCGGTGTGGGACTGCACGATCGGGCTGGTCGCCGGCGAGGGGGCGGTCCTCATGATCGACGCGGGGTCGAGCCTCGCCGAGGGAGCGAAACTGGGCGCGCAGGCGCGGGCGCTCACCGGTCACCGTGTGACACATCTCGCGCTGACCCACCCGCACTTCGACCATGTCTTCGGCGCCGCGGCGCTCCCGGACACCGAGGTGTTCGGCGCGGTGGGCGTGGACGCGCTGCTGACACGGGTGCGGGACCGGGAGGAACTGCGCGAGGACGGGGTGCGCCAGGGCCTGGCGGCGACCACGGCCCAGGAGGCGGCGGAGCGGCTGGTCGCGCCCGGCCACCTGGTCTCCGGCGAGTGGACGCTCGATCTGGGCGGCGACCGGCAGGTGCTGCTGGCGAACGTCGGCCCGGGGCACACCGCGCACGACCTGGCGGTGCTGGTGCCCGGTGATCCTGAGGTGGTGTTCTGCGGGGACCTGGTCGAGGAGTCCGGCGAGCCGCAGGCGGGCCCGGACGCGGTGCCGGCGCAGTGGCCTGCCGCCCTCGACCGGCTGCTGGACCTGGGCGGCGAGGACGCGGTGTACGTGCCCGGTCACGGAGCGGTGGTGGACGCGGCGTTCGTGCGGGCGCAACGGGACGCGCTGGCGGCGCGTTTCGGCGTGTCGCGGTGATCGCCGTCGGCCTTCTCCTATCGTCATTCGAATGCGCCAGTACTCCGCCGATCTGACCCCGCCGTGGAAGAAGCCGAAGCCGGTGCCCGAGGTGGCGGCGGAGCCGGGCCTGGTGGTGGAGGAGCCGGGGACCGGTTTCTGCGGCGCGGTGATCCGCTGCGAGGCGGGCACGGTGACGCTGGAGGACCGCTTCGGCAAGCACCGGGTGTTCCCGATGGAGCCGCGCGGCTTCCTGCTGGAGGGCAGGGTGGTGACCCTCGTCCGCCCCGCGCCCGGCGGCCCGGCGCGTCCCGCCCGCACGGCCTCGGGGTCGGTCGCCGTGCCCGGCGCACGCGCCCGCGTGGCCCGCGCCGGCCGCATCTACGTCGAGGGCCGCCACGACGCCGAACTGGTCGAGAAGGTGTGGGGCGACGACCTGCGCATCGAGGGCGTGGTCGTGGAGTACCTGGAGGGCGTCGACGACCTGCCGTCGATCGTCTCCGGGTTCGCCCCCGGGCCGGACGCGCGGCTGGGCGTCCTGGTGGACCACCTGGTTCCGGGCAGCAAGGAGTGGCGCATCGCACAGGCGGTGACGAGCGAGCACGCGCTGGTCGTGGGCCACCCCTACATCGACATCTGGGAGGCGGTGAAGCCGTCGTCGCTGGGCATCACCGCCTGGCCCCGGGTCCCGCGCGGCCAGGACTGGAAGACGGGTGTGTGCCGGGCCCTGGGCTGGCCGGAGAACACGGGCGCGGCTTGGCAGCGGATCCTGTCGGGCGTCCACTCGTACAAGGACCTGGAGCCGGAACTGCTGGGCAGAGTGGAAGAACTGATCGACTTCGTCACTGCGTAGCGGCTAGTGGCCCAACCGCCTGACAGCGGGCCTGCACGCCGCCCTGGCTGCGGTCCTGCGCACCGCCCAGCTGCGGGCATGCGCACCGCCCCAGCTGCGGGCATGCGTGCCGCCAGGGGCGATGGGCCGACCCGAGCACCTCAGTCCACGAGGTCCCGGACAACCCCGTCCGCCAGCAACCGCCCGCGCAAGGTCAGCACAGCCCGACCCTCCGCATACGGCTCTTCCTGGAGCAGCCCTTCGGACAAGGCCCGCCGGGACGCCGCAAGCCCCTCCTGCCGCAGCAGCGACAACGGCACCCCCTCCCGCAGCCGCAGCTCCAGCAGAATCCGCTCGACCCGCCGGTCCTCCCCCGACAGCACCTCACGCCCGGCCCCCGGCGACCTCCCCGAAGCCAGCGCGGCCGCGTACGCCCCCGGGTGCTTCACGTTCCACCACCTCACCCCGCCCACATGGCTGTGCGCACCGGGCCCGGCCCCCCACCAGTCGGCTCCCCGCCAGTACAGCTCGTTGTGCAGACACCGCCCGGCCTCCGAGGTCGCCCAGTTCGACACCTCGTACCACTCGAAGCCCGCGCCGGAGAGCACCTCGTCCGCGATCAGGTACCGGTCGGCGTGGACGTCGTCGTCGGTCATCGGCACCTCGCCCCGGCGGATCCGGCGGGCCAGCTGCGTGCCCTCCTCGACGATCAGGGCGTACGCGCTGACATGGTCCGGCCCGGCGCCCAGCACCGCGTCCAGCGAGGCCCGCCAGTCGTCGTCGGACTCCCCGGGGGTGCCGTAGATCAGGTCGAGGTTGACGTGCTCGAACCCGGCCGCCCGCGCCTCCGCCACACAGGCCTCGGGCCGCCCCGGGGTGTGCGTGCGGTCCAGCACCTTCAGCACGTGCTGCCGCGCACTCTGCATCCCGAAGGAGATCCGGTTGAAGCCCCCCTCGCGCAGGGCGGCCAGGTACGCGGGATCGACCGACTCCGGGTTCGCCTCGGTCGTGACCTCGGCGTCCTCCGCCAGCCCGAACTCGTCCCGCACGGCCTTCAGCATCCGTACGAGGTCACCGGCGTCCAGCAGCGTGGGGGTGCCGCCGCCCACGAACACCGTCCGCACCGGCCGCGGATCGTCCCCCAGCACCTTGCGCGCCAGCCGGATCTCGTCGGCCAGCGTCTCGTCGTAGTTGTCGCGGGACGCCAGCACGCCGCCGGTGCCGCGCAGCTCGGTCGCGGTGTACGTGTTGAAGTCGCAGTAGCCGCAGCGGGTCGCGCAGTACGGGACGTGCAGGTAGAACCCGAGCGGACGATCGGCGGCCCCGGCGAGGGCGGACGCGGGCAGCGTGCCGTCGTCGGGGACGGGCTCGCCGTCGGGGAGTGCGGAAGGCATGCCTTCCATTGTCCAGCACCCGGGCGGTCAGTCCGCCTGGAGCACCAGCAGCGCCAGATCGTCCGCCGGGGGCCGGGCCCCGAACTCGTGCACCAGCCGTTTGATCCGCTCGGCTATCAGCTCCGCGTCCAGGCCCGCGCACCCGGCCAGCGCCGCCGCGAGCCCGTCCCCGTCGTCGAACTGGCGGGAGCCCGAGCGGCGCTCGGTCACCCCGTCGGTGACGCACAGCAGCGTGTCGCCGGACCGCAGCTCGAAGGTGTCGCTGGTGTAGGTGGCGTCCTCGACGACGCCGAGGAGGGTCTGGGGCTGCGCGACCGTGTGCACCTCACCGCCCGCCCCCAGCAGCAGGGGCAGCGGGTGCCCGGCGGAGGCGATGGTGCAGCGGACACCACCGTCGAAGGGGACGAGCTCGCCGTAGAGCAGGGACAGGAAGCGGGTCTGGGGACCGTCGCCGGGCGGGGTCGGCCGCGCGCCCGCGGCGACCAGCGCCCGGGCGGCCGCGTCGGCGGCCTCCGTGGCGTCGTCGAGCAGGAGCTGGTTGAGGCGGTCCAGGACGTCGGCGACCCGGTAGCCCTCGCGGGCCAGCAGCCGCAGCCAGGGCCGGGCCAGCCCGATCACGACGGCCGCTTCGGGGCCCTTGCCCTGGACGTCGCCGACGGCGAAGCACCAGCGGCCGTCGCCGGCCGGGAACAGGTCGTAGAAGTCGCCGCTGGGACCGCCCTTGTCGCACGGTTCGTAGACGAGGGCGCTGCGCACGCCGGGGATCTCGGCGACGGCGCCGGGCAGCAGCCCGCGCTGGAGCACGGCGCTGATGGTGGCCTGCCGGGCGTACTGGCGGGCGGCGCCGATGGCGAGGGCCACCCGGCGGCTGAGGTCCTCGACGAGGCCGGTGATCTCGTCGGGGAAGCCGGCCGGTCCGGAGCGTCCGATGACCAGGGTGCCCAGCGGGCGTCCCCCGGCGACCAGACGGTACGCGAGGGCCGAACCGGGCTCGCCGTCCCCGAGCGCCTCGCCGGGCCAGGGGCAGTCGACGGGCCCGGACCCGCCCTGGTCCCGGCCGCGCTCGAACGGGGACGCGCCCATCGGGTCGAACGGCTGCGGAGGGTCCTTCTCCAGGACGCGGCGCAGCTCCTCGATGCGGTTCTCGCTGCCGTGCCAGACCCGGGCGAGGCGCGGTCCGCCCAGGCCGGCTCCGCCGCTCCAGCCGCCGGCGGTGGCCTCGTCCTCCAGCCACACCGCGCACCAGTCGGCCAGCCGGGGCACGATCAGCTGTCCGGCGAGGGCCGCGACGAGGTCCTCGTCGAGCTGTCCGGCGAGAAGGTCGGAGGCCTCGGCGAGGAAGGACAGGGCGCCGCGGCCGAGCCAGGCGCCGTCGGGGCCGTGCAGTCCGTCGCGGTTCTCGTGCCGGTCCCGCCAGTCCCGCAGGTCGTTCCAGTCGCGCAGGTCGCGGGACTCCCGTGAGCCGGGCCGGGGCTGCGCCTCGTCGTCGGGGTCCGGGCCCTGCCCGTCCCGGCGCGCGTCCCACCACTCTTCGCCGTCGCCCCGTGAGTCCCATGTGTATCGGGCGCCCCTCGGGCGCCCCCACGGCTCTCGGCCCGCACGCGGGTGGTTCCACAGGTCTCCGCCGCCCCTGAGCCGCGGGGCCTCCTCCGCCTCCTCGTCCGGGCGTGGTGCGGGTGCCAGGATCTCCGCCACGCCCAGGCCGCGCGCGGGCGCCTGCTCCCCGGCGTACGCCCCGGTCTGCTCGCCCGCGGCGCAGCCACCGGCGGGCAGCCGGGCCCACACGGTCTTGCGGCCCGTGCGGTACGTGACGCCCCACGCCTCGCAGAGCGCGCCGACGAGCCGCAGACCGCGCCCGTACTCGGGGGTGTCGTGCGGGGTCTCCGGCTCGCCGCCGCGCGGGGCACGGGAGGGGTGGTGGTCGGAGACCTCGACGACCACCACGGTCGTGTCCGGGGCACCGCCCACGGCGCCTTCCAGCCGGAACTCCGTCTCGACGCCGGTGCCGGCGTGCACGACGGCGTTGGTGACGAGTTCGCTGACGACGAGGGTGGCGTCGTCGGCGAGACGGTCGGTGAGGTGCTCGGCGCCGGGCACTCCGAGCCCGGTCCACTCGGCGAGAGCCTCGCGCACGAGGGCGCGGGCGGCGCCCGGGGCGAGCGACGTGCCGGGCAGGGTCGCGTGCGCCCGCGCGCGCTCCGGTACGGGCGCCTCGGCGGCGGACGCGGGCGCCGTGCAGGCGGGCGCGCGTGTACCGGAGGCGAGCGTCCCGGCGGACGGTGTCCTCACCTCCGCGGCCGGCGCGGGCTCCGCGGGAACGGGCCCTTCCTGGACGGGCACGGGCGTCTCCCAAGCGGATACAGGCGCTTCTGAGGCACGGGAGGCGGTCTCCCGTTGCGTCGGAATGGCCCCCATGGACAGCTCCCCGGGCAGTTCGTACGAATACGCCACAGTCGATGCCGACAGAGTGACAGACTGGCCCCGCCCATAAGCGCCGAGTTACCGAAGTGGGCCGCCATGAGTGAGAACCGTGCTACTCCTGTGGTCGAAGACCGGTACGAAGACGGTCAGATTCGTGCATCCGATCTGCGCCCGCTGCTCGCCGCCATGACCGCGGCACGCGACGGCGACTTCGGCAAGGTGCCGGAATCGGGCCACGGGATGGTGGCCGAACTGACCGCCGTCTACAACCAGATCATGGACCGCAGCGTCCACTTCACCTCCGAGGTGCGGCGCGTCCGACGGGAACTGGTGCGGCACGGACGGCTCGACGAGCGGCTCTCGGCCAGCCCGGGCCAGGGCCTGTGGACGTCCCGGGTCGACGACGTGAACCAGTTGCTCGACGCCCTGGTCGCCCCGGCGGCGAACGCCACGCGCGTGCTGGACGCGGTGGCCGGCGGCGATCTGACCCAGCGGGTCGATCTGCACGACGGGACACGGCAGTTGCGCGGCGATCTGCGGCGCCTGGGCCGGGCCGTGAACACGATGGTGGACCAGCTGTCCCTGTTCACCGGCGAGGTGACACGGGTGGCCCGCGAGGTGGGCACCGAGGGGCGGCTCGGCGGGCGGGCCAAGGTGCAGGGCCTGTCGGGCAGCTGGCGGGACGTGACGGAGGCCGTCAACACGATGGCGTCCCGGCTGACGGCCCAGGTCCGGGACATCGCGGCGGTGACGACCGCGGTGGCCCGCGGCGACCTGACCCGCACGGTGACCGTGGAGGCGACCGGCGAGCTGCTGGAGCTCAAGCTGACCGTCAACACGATGGTCGACCAGCTGTCCGCCTTCGCCGACGAGGTCACCCGCGTCGCCCGCGAGGTCGGCACCGAGGGCCGGCTGGGCGGCCGGGCGCAGGTGCGGGGCGTGTCCGGGGTGTGGAAGGACCTCACCGACAACGTCAACTTCATGGCGTCGAACCTGACGTCCCAGGTCCGCAACATCGCCCAGGTGACCACGGCCGTCGCCAACGGCGACCTGTCCCAGAAGATCACGGTCGACGCGCAGGGCGAGATCCTGGAGCTGAAGTCGACCATCAACACGATGGTCGACCAGCTCTCCGCCTTCGCCGACGAGGTCACCCGCGTCGCCCGCGAGGTCGGCACCGAGGGCAACCTCGGCGGCCGGGCCCAGGTGCGGGGCGTGTCCGGCGTCTGGAAGGACCTCACCGACAACGTCAACTTCATGGCGGACAACCTCACCTCGCAGGTCCGCAACATCGCCCTGGTCTCCACCGCCGTCGCGCAGGGCGATCTCGGCAAGAAGATCACGGTGGAGGCCAAGGGCGAGATCCTGGAGCTGAAGTCCACGATCAACACGATGGTCGACCAGCTCTCCGCCTTCGCCGACGAAGTGACCCGGGTGGCCCGCGAGGTCGGCACGGAGGGCAACCTCGGCGGCCAGGCCCAGGTGCGGGGCGTCTCCGGCGTCTGGAAGGACCTCACCGACAACGTCAACTTCATGGCGCTGAACCTGACGTCGCAGGTCCGCAACATCGCCCAGGTGACGACAGCCGTCGCCAACGGCGACCTGTCGAAGAAGATCACGGTCGACGCGCGCGGCGAGATCCTGGAGCTGAAGGACACCGTCAACACGATGGTGGAGCAACTGCGCGCCTTCGCCGACGAGGTGACACGGGTGGCCCGCGAGGTCGGCACCGACGGACGGCTCGGCGGACGGGCCCAGGTGCTGGGCGTCTCCGGCGTCTGGCGGGACCTGACGGACAACGTCAACTACATGGCCGACAACCTCACCTCCCAGGTGCGCAACATCGCCCAGGTCGCGACGGCCGTGGCGCAGGGCGACCTGTCCCGGAAGATCGACGTGGACGCGCGCGGCGAGATCCTGGAGCTGAAGACCACCATCAACACGATGGTCGACACGCTGTCCTCCTTCTCCTCGGAGGTCACGCGGGTCGCCCGCGAGGTGGGCTCGGAGGGACGGCTCGGCGGCCAGGCCCGGGTCGAAGGCGTCTACGGCACCTGGAAGCGCCTGACGACGAACGTCAACGAACTCGCCTCCAACCTCACCACCCAGGTCCGCGCGATCGCCGAGGTCGCCTCCGCGGTGGCCCAGGGCGACATGTCCCGCTCGATCACCGTGGAGACGCAGGGCGAGGTCGCCGAGCTCAAGGACAACATCAACCTGATGGTGGCCAACCTGCGCGAGACGACCCGCGCGAAGGACTGGCTGGAGTCCAACCTGGCCCGGCTCGCCGCCCTGATGCAGGGCCACCGGGACCTGATGGAGGTCGCCGACCTGATACTCCGCGAGCTGACCCCGCTGGTGAACGCCCAGTACGGCGCGTTCTACCTGGCCGACCCGGAAGAGGCCGGAGCCACGACCCCCACCAAGGGGCTCGCCTTCATCGCCGGGTACGGCGCCGCCCAGGACGCGACCGTCGAGACCGGCGGCCTGCCGGTGCACGGCCTGGTCGCGCAGGCGGCCCGGGAGAAGAAGCGCATCCTGGTGGAGGGCGCCCCACCCGACTACATCAAGATCAACAGTGGTCTGGGCGAGGCGGCCCCGACCACCATCGTCATCATCCCGATCCTCTTCGAGGACAAGCTCCTCGGCGTCATCGAGCTCGCCTCGTTCTCCCGCTTCTCCGACGTCCACCTGGCGTTCTTCGACCAGTTCGTCAACACCATCGGCGTCGCCATCAACACGATCATCGCCAACTCCCGCACGGAGTCGCTGCTCGGCGAGTCCCAGCGCCTGGCCATGCAGCTCCAGGAGCGCTCGGACGAACTCCAGAAACAGCAGGGCGAACTCCAGCGCTCCAACGCCGAACTGGAGGAGAAGGCGGCCCTGCTGGCCACGTCCTCGCAGTACAAGTCGGAGTTCCTGGCCAACATGTCGCACGAGCTGCGCACCCCGCTGAACTCGCTGCTCATCCTGGCCCGGCTGCTCTCCGACAACCCGGACGGCCATCTCTCCGACCAGGAGGTGCAGTTCGCCACGACCATCCACCGCTCGGGCTCGGACCTCCTGCAGCTGATCAACGACATCCTGGACCTGTCGAAGATCGAGGCCGGCCGCATGGACGTACGCCCCAAGCGGCTCCCGCTCATCAAGCTGCTCGACTACGTCCACGCCACTTTCCGGCCGCTCACCCTCGACCGGGGGCTCGCCTTCGAGGTCGCGGTCGGCGAGGACGTACCGCGCGAGATGTACTCGGACGAACAGCGCCTGCAGCAGATCCTGCGCAACCTCCTCTCCAACGCGATCAAGTTCACCGCGTCCGGCAAGGTCGAGCTGCGGGTGGACCGGGTGCAGGACGCCGAGCACCGCTACGTCCGGGAAACGGACGACGTCATCGCGTTCTCGGTGTCCGACACCGGCATCGGGATCGCGCCCGAGAAACTCCCGGTGATCTTCGAGGCGTTCGCGCAGGCCGACGGCACCACCAACCGCAAGTACGGCGGGACCGGCCTCGGCCTGTCCATCAGCCGGGAGATCGCGGGCCTGCTCGGCGGCCGGATCGTCGCCGAGAGCGAACCCGGAAAGGGCTCCACGTTCACCCTGTACGTGCCGGTCGTCAGCCCCGGTCACACCGCGCCCGCACCCGTTCCGGAGGACCGCGCCGACCCTCCGCTCCCCCTCAAGCCCGCCGCCGGGACCGTCCCGGTCGCGCACGACACGGACGACGCCTGGCCGTCGCCGACGAAGCTGGAGGCGTGGACGTCCGGCCGGCCGGGCCGGATCCTCGCCGGACGGCGGGTGCTGATCGTCGACGACGACATCCGCAACGTCTTCGCCCTCACCCATGTCCTGGGCCGGGTCGGCATGACCGTGCTCTACGCGGAGAACGGCCGCGAGGGCATCGAGACGCTGGAGCGCAGCGCCGACGTCGAACTGGTGCTGATGGACATCATGATGCCGGAGATGGACGGCTACGAGACCATCTCCGCCATCCGCCGCACACCCCGCTGGTCGGGCCTGCCGATCGTGGCCCTGACCGCCAAGGCGATGCCCGGCGACCGGGAGAAGTCCATCGCCCGCGGCGCCAACGACTACGTCCCCAAGCCGGTGGACATCGACGGCCTGCTGACGGTCGTGTGCGCACTCCTGGACCCCGAGGGCACGGAAGAAGAAGCATGAGCGGCACGGCCACCCACCCCGACCGCGCGGCAATCCTCCTCGTCGACGACATGGAGGACAACCTGACCGCCCTGGAGGCCGTCCTCGCCTCCCTCAACGAGCCGCTGGTACGCGCCCGTTCCGGTGAGGAGGCGATGAAGGCCCTGCTGCGGCAGCCGATCGCCCTGGTCCTGCTCGACATCCGCATGCCCGGCATGGACGGCTTCGAGACGGCCGCCCACATCAAACGCCTCGACCAGACCCGGGACGTCCCGATCATCTTCCTCACCGGCGCGGACGACGACGCGGGCTACGCCTTCCGCGGCTACGCGACCGGCGCCGCCGACTACGTGACCAAGCCCTTCGACCCGTGGGTCCTCAGGGCCAAGGTCAGCGTCTTCCTGGACCTCTACCGCAAGGGAAGAGAGGTGGAACGCCTCAAGACGGAGATCCAGGACTTGAAACGCCGCGTGGGGGAAGTCACCTAGGGGCGCGGGGCTGTGTCGATGTGCGGCTCCGCCGCGTGGGCGCGGACAACCCCGACGAACCCGAGGCCGCCCCACAGCCCCCACCACCCCCTACGCCTCGCGAGACCCGTCGTACATCTCCTCGATCAGATGCTTGTACTCCCGCTCCACCACGGGCCGCTTCAGCTTCAGACTCGGCGTGATCTCACCGTGCTCGACATCGAGATCCCGCGGCAGCAGCCGGAACTTCTTGATGGTCTGCCACCGCTGCAGCCCCTCGTTGAGCTGCTTCACATACCCGTCGACCATCTCGACGGTCACCGGCGCGGCGACGATCTCCGCGTACGACTTCCCCTCCAGGCCGTTGTCCTTGGCCCAGTCGGTGATGGCGACCTCGTCGAGCGCGATGAGCGCCGTGCAGAAGTTCCGGTCGGCCCCGTGCACCAGGATGTTGGACACGTACGGGCACACCGCCTTGAACTGCCCCTCGACCTCCGCCGGGGCGATGTACTTGCCGCCCGAGGTTTTGATGAGGTCCTTCTTGCGGTCGGTGATCCGCAGGTACCCGTCGGCCGACAGCTCCCCGATGTCGCCGGTGTGGAACCAGCCGTCCGGCTCCAGCACCTCGGCGGTCTTCTCGGGCAGCTTGTGGTAGCCCTCCATGATGCCCGGACCGCGCAGCAGGATCTCCCCGTCGTCGGCGATCCGCACCTCCGTGCCGGGCAGCGGCTTGCCGACCGTGCCGGTGCGGTAGGCCTCGCCCGGGTTCACGAAGGACGCCGCCGAGGACTCGGTCAGACCGTAGCCCTCCAGGATGTGGATGCCGGCGCCCGAGAAGAAGTAGCCGATCTCCGGCGCGAGGGCGGCGGAACCCGAGACGCAGGCCCGCAGGTTCCCGCCGAAGGCCTCGCGGATCTTGGCGAACACCAGCGCGTCGGCGACCTTGTGCTTCGCGCCCAGCCCGAACGGCACGGACGCGGTGCCGGTCCGCCGGAAGTTGTCCTGGGCCACCTTGGCGTACTCGCGGGCCACCTCGGCCGCCCACTGGAAGATCTTGTACTTGGCGCCGCCGCCCGCGCGGGCCTTCGCGGCCACGCCGTTGTAGACCTTCTCGAAGATGCGCGGCACGGCCGCCATGTACGTCGGCTGCACCACCGGCAGGTTCTCGATGATCTTGTCGACCCGGCCGTCCACGGCGGTGACGTGCCCGACCTCGATCTGCCCGGAGGTCAGCACCTTGCCGAAGACGTGCGCGAGGGGCAGCCACAGGTACTGCACGTCCTCGCCGCTGACCAGCCCGGTCGCGGCGATCGCCTTGGCCATGTACGACCAGTTGTCGTGCGGCAGACGCACACCCTTGGGGCGTCCGGTGGTGCCGGAGGTGTAGATGAGGGTGGCCAGCTGGTCCTTGGTGATCGCGCCGACCCGCTCCTTGATCAGGTCGGGGTCCTTCTCCAGCCGGGCCGCGCCGCGCTTCTCCAGCTCGTCCAGGGTGAGGATCCAGTCGGCGGTCTCGACACCGGCCCCGTCGATGACCACGACATGGGTCAGCTCGGGCAGCTCGGCGCGCTTCTCCTGCGCCTTGGCCAGCTGCTCGGCGTTCTCCGCGATGAGCACCCGGCTCTCGGAGTCCGACAGGATGTACGCGGACTCGTCGGCGTTGGTCTGCGGGTACACCGTGGTCGTGGCCGCTCCGGCGCACATGATGCCGAGGTCGGCGAGGATCCACTCGATCCGGGTGCCGGCGGCGAGGGCCACCCGCTGCTCGGGCTGCACGCCCAGCTCGATGAGGCCCGCCGCGATGGCGTAGACCCGCTCGGCGGACTGCGCCCAGGTCAGTGACTTCCAGTCGTCCGGTCCCTGGCCCGCGGACGGGACCGGATACCGATAGGCCTCGGCGTCCGGCGTGGCCGCCACGCGCTCCAGGAAGAGGCCCGCCACGGACGGCGGACGGTTCTCGATCAGGGTCTGTGTGTCGCTCACGACATCCTCCGGGCCCGCGACGTGCGGCTGGCTCAGGTGCGGCTGGGTTCGCTCGCGAGCCCTTGTTTAACTCGCGAGTAACTATCGAGCAGGGATCAGAGTAAAGGGCGACCGGCCCCCGCGTAAGGGTCCGCGGCCTGTCACTTCGTACAGAGGGCTACCCCGCGAACGCACAGGGCCCGCCGCACTTTCGCACGGCGAGCCCCTGTTCAACCCGGATTGCGGTGTAACCCGCGGTAATCCGTGATTACTTCTTGCCCTTGCCCGACCCCGCGCTGTCATCACTCGACAGGACGGCGATGAAGGCCTCCTGCGGAACCTCCACGCTACCCACCATCTTCATCCGCTTCTTGCCCTCCTTCTGCTTCTCCAGCAGCTTCCGCTTGCGGGAGATGTCACCGCCGTAGCACTTGGCGAGGACGTCCTTGCGGATGGCGCGGATGGTCTCGCGGGCGATGACCCGGGAGCCGATGGCCGCCTGGATGGGCACCTCGAAGGCCTGCCGCGGGATGAGCTCGCGCAGCTTGGCGACGAGCCGCACACCGTACGCGTACGCCGCGTCCTTGTGGGTGATCGCCGAGAAGGCGTCGACCTTGTCGCCGTGCAGCAGGATGTCGACCTTGACCAGGCTGGAGGTCTGCTCGCCGGTGGGCTCGTAGTCGAGCGAGGCGTAACCGCGGGTCTTGGACTTCAGCTGGTCGAAGAAGTCGAAGACGATCTCCGCGAGCGGCAGCGTGTAGCGGATCTCGACCCGGTCCTCGGAGAGGTAGTCCATGCCGAGCAGGGTGCCGCGCCGGGTCTGGCACAGCTCCATGATCGAGCCGATGAACTCGCTGGGCGCGAGGATGGTGGCCCGGACGACCGGCTCGTAGACCTCCGAGATCTTACCCTCGGGGAACTCGCTGGGGTTGGTCACGGTGTGCTCGGTGCCGTCCTCCATGAGGACGCGGTAGACCACGTTCGGCGCGGTGGCGATCAGGTCGAGGCCGAACTCGCGCTCCAGCCGCTCCCGGATCACGTCCAGGTGCAGCAGGCCGAGGAAACCGACGCGGAAACCGAAGCCGAGGGCGGCGGAGGTCTCCGGCTCGTAGACCAGCGCGGCGTCGTTGAGCTGGAGCTTGTCCAGTGCCTCGCGCAGCTCGGGGTAGTCCGAGCCGTCCAGCGGATACAGCCCGGAGAAGACCATGGGCTTGGGGTCCTTGTAGCCCCCGAGCGCCTCCGTGGCCCCCTTCTGCTGGCTGGTGACGGTGTCACCGACCTTGGACTGGCGGACGTCCTTCACACCGGTGATGAGGTAGCCCACCTCGCCCACGCCGAGGCCGTCGGCCGACAGCATCTCCGGCGAGTTCGTGCCGATCTCCAGCAGCTCGTGCGTGGCGTTGGTGGACATCATCCGGATCCGCTCGCGCTTGTTGAGCTGACCGTCGATGACACGGACGTACGTCACGACACCGCGGTAGGAGTCGTAGACCGAGTCGAAGATCATCGCGCGGGCGGGGGCGTCCGCGACGCCGACCGGCGGGGGGATCTCCGCGACGACCTTGTCGAGCAGCGCCTCGACGCCCAGACCCGTCTTGGCGGACACCTTGAGGACGTCCTCCGGGTCACACCCGACCAGGTTGGCGAGCTCCTCGGAGAACTTCTCGGGCTGCGCGGCCGGCAGGTCGATCTTGTTCAGCACCGGGATGATCGTGAGGTCGTTCTCCATCGCCAGGTACAGGTTGGCGAGGGTCTGCGCCTCGATGCCCTGGGCGGCGTCGACCAGGAGGATGGTCCCCTCGCACGCGGCGAGCGACCGGGAGACCTCGTAGGTGAAGTCGACGTGCCCGGGGGTGTCGATCATGTTGAGGATGTGCGTGTCGTTCTTGTCGTGGGTGGGAGCCCACGGCAGACGCACCGCCTGTGACTTGATCGTGATGCCACGCTCGCGCTCGATGTCCATGCGGTCGAGGTACTGGGCGCGCATCTGCCGCTGCTCGACCACTCCGGTGAGCTGGAGCATCCGGTCGGCGAGCGTGGACTTGCCGTGGTCGATGTGCGCGATGATGCAGAAGTTGCGGATCAGAGCCGGGTCGGTACGGCTCGGCTCGGGCACGTGGCTGGGGATCGCGGGCACGCAGGGTCCTGATTCTTGAGGCGTCCGCAGTGTCTGCGGTCTCGGGTCGGATCGATACGTAGCCTCCATGGTCCCACGGGTGGGGACCACGGACGGGTTTGGGCCGTGGAAGGGGCCGCTGGTAGCCTGGGTGGCTGTGCCTCATGCCCTCTCGCAGGAGGCACGACCCAAGAAATCACCCGGTACGGGATCGTGCGGTGTCCGTGCGGCCTCGTGCCAGAACCTGAGAAGGCTCATTCGTGGCGAACATCAAGTCCCAGATCAAGCGGATCAAGACCAACGAGAAGGCGCGGCTGCGCAACAAGGCCGTCAAGTCCTCCCTCAAGACCGCGATCCGCAAGGCCCGTGAGGCTGCTGCCGCGGGTGACGTCGAGAAGGCCACCGAGTACCAGCGCGTCGCCGCGCGTCAGCTCGACAAGGCCGTCTCGAAGGGCGTCATCCACAAGAACCAGGCCGCCAACAAGAAGTCGGCGCTTGCTTCGAAGGTCGACGCGCTCAAGGGCTGACATCTGATGTGACGCCGGAGGGAACCGAGCGGGCCCTCTCTCATCCGCTCCCGTCCGGCACCCCGGATCCGCGCGCGGCCTGCGTTCGCCACGCGGGCGCGGATCCAGCAGCTCGTACCGAAGGCCCCGCCTTCCGCCCTTCCCCAGGGCGGCCGGCGGGGCCTTCGGCCTGTTCAGGACCAGAATTCGTTGTTCTTGTCGATGTCCTCGACGCATTCGTCGAAGTCGGTGACCTTGTCGCCGACGATCCGGAAGACGATGCAGCCGGTGTCGTCGAGGCTCTTTCCGTTGCGCTCGGCCGTGAAGCGGGTCATGCCGACCGCGTGACCGCGGCCGTCGACGGCGATGCCGATCAGTTCGGCGCGCATGGTCCCGTTCGTCTCAGCGCCGAGCCGTTCGTACATGTCGATGATCGAGTCCACCCCCTTGAAGTCACCCGACAACGGGTGATCTCCGGGCACGTGGTGGGTGGCGTCCCCGGCGATCAATCCGCGCAGAGTGTCCATGTCACCGCGTGAGAACGCCTCGAATCCCTTGCGGACCAGCGCTGCGTGCGGGTGTTCAGCCATGACTCTCGCCACCTCTCCGTCACTCGGCGACGTACGGCTGATACCCCCGATTCTCCTCTTCGGCAGGAAGAGGGCGACTCGATCACGGCACAGTGGAGAGATGGACGCACACGACACCGAGGCACCGGTCCTGGTCCGCGCGGCGACCAGGCTCCCCGCCCAGGACCTGGAGCGGGCGCGGCACTTCTACGCGGAGAAACTGGGCCTGGATCCCGTGGACGAACGCCCCGGCGGGCTGCTCTACCGGTGCGGCGGCGCGGAGTTCGTCCTGTTCCGCTCGACGGGGGCCTCTCCCGGCACCTTCACTCAGATGGCGCTGGAGGTCCAGGACCTCGATGCGGCGGTCGCGGTGCTGAAACGCCGCGGGGTGGTCTTCGAGGAGGTCGACACCCCCGGCTTCCGCACGCGGGACGGCATCGCCGAGATCGAGGGCAACTACCCGAGCAAGGGAGCACGGGGCGAACGCGGCGCCTGGTTCCACGACAGCGAGGGCAATCTGCTGGGGATGGGGGAACCGGTGTTCTGAGCGACGCGACGCGCGGCAGGCCCTATGCCCGCCCCCTGGAGCGGGCCGCGCGGGCGATGGTGACGACGGCCTTCTCCAGGGCGTACTCGGGGTCGTCGCCCCCGCCCTTCACCCCCGCGTCCGCCTCGGCCACGGCCCGCAGCGCGACCGACACCCCGTCCGGAGTCCAGCCCCGCATCTGCTGCCGCACCCGGTCGATCTTCCACGGCGGCATGCCCAGCTCCCGTGCGAGATCCGCCGGCCGCCCCCCGCGCGCGGAGGACAGCTTGCCGATCGCCCGGACGCCCTGCGCGAGCGCGCTCGTGATGAGCACGGGCGCGACCCCCGTCGCCAGCGACCAGCGCAACGCCTCCAGGGCCTCAGCGGCCCGCCCCTCGACCGCCCGGTCGGCGACCGTGAAGCTCGACGCCTCGGCCCGCCCGGTGTAGTACCGCCCGACGACCGCCTCGTCGATCGTCCCCTCGACGTCCGCGACCAGCTGCGACACCGCCGAGGCCAGCTCCCGCAGATCGCTGCCGATCGCGTCGACGAGCGCCTGGCACGCCTCCGGTGTGGCGGACCTCCCCGCCGTCCTGAACTCGCCCCGCACGAACGCCAGCCGGTCCGCCGGCTTCGTCATCTTCGGGCAGGCCACCTCGCGGGCCCCCGCCTTGCGCGCCGCGTCGAGCAGCCCCTTGCCCTTCGCCCCGCCGGCATGCAGCAGCACGAGGGTGATCTCCTCGGCCGGTGCCCCGAGGTACGCCTTCACGTCCTTGATCGTGTCGGCCGACAGATCCTGCGCGCTGCGTACGGCCACGACCTTGCGCTCCGCGAAGAGCGACGGGCTCGTCAGCTCGGCGAGCGTGCCGGGCTGCAGCTGGTCCGGGGTCAGGTCCCGTACGTCCGTGTCGGCGTCGGCTGCCTTCGCCGCGGCCACCACTTCCTGGACGGCACGGTCGAGGAGCAGCTCTTCCTGGCCCACGGCGAGCGTCACCGGGGCGAGGGGGTCGTCATTCGCAGTCTTCCTGGCCATCGCCCCAAGCATCCCACGCGCCACTGACAGCGGACCCCGACGGACCGGGCCGTGCGCCCTCGGAGGACCGCCTACGGTTCCTCCCGCCAGCCCTCCCACTCGCCGGCCAGCCGGTCCAGCTCCCCGGGATCCAGCCGCTCGTCCTCGTCCCGCAGGACGACCAGCCACTGCGCGTCCTCGGCGTCGTCCTCCCCGGCCAGGGCGTCCCGCACCAGTTGCGGCTCCTCCACGACCCCGAACCGCTCCCGCAGCGCCTCCACCACCTCTTCCGCGGCATCACGGTCGGGCAGCACCAGCACATGTCGCACATCACTCACGCCGGACATTGTCCGACACCGCCACGAGGCCGGGTCACTCAGCCCTTGCGGACGATCTGCACATCGAGGTCGACCCTGATGCTCGGCCCCACCACCGCGATGCCGCGCGCCAGCATCGTCTGCCAGCTCACCGTGAAATCGTCCCGGTGCAGTTCGGTCGTGGCCCGGCAGGCCGCCCGCACCTCGCCCTCCATGCCGTTGCCAAGCCCCAGGTACTCCGTGTCCAGCGTGACCGTCCGCGTCACGCCGTGCAGCGACAGCGCCCCGGTCACGGCCCACCGGTTCCCGCCCTTGTGCACGAACCGGTCGCTGTAGAACTCCAGCGTCGGGAACCTCTCGACGTCCAGGAAGTCCGCCGAGCGCAGGTGGTCGTCCCGCATCCTCATGTTGGTGTCGATGGAGGCCGCGTCGATCACCACGTGCATCGCCGACCGCTCCACCGGATCGGCGACCCGTATCACCCCCGCGAACGACTTGAACCGTCCGTGGATGCGGGCCAGTCCGATGTGCCGCGCGGTGAAGCCGATCGAGGAGTGCGCCGACTCGACCTCCCAGTCACCGGTGTCGGGGAGCTCCGGCGGCCGGGCCACCTGGAGCGTCACGTCCCCGAGTGACGCGAGCGCGTTCTCGGCGACCTGCGTCGTCGCCCGGTAGGGCGTGTACCCCTCCGCCGACACCGCGAGCCGGTACTCCCCCGCCGGCACCGTCGTCACGAACGATCCGTACGGATCCGCTCCGCCGCTGACGACCGGCCGCCCCACGGCGTCCGTCACCGCGAACTCCGCGTGCCGGACCGGTTCGTTCACCGGGTCCAGCACCCGGCAGGCCAGCACCCCCGCGCTCGGCGGTGTCGGCACCGCCGCCAGGGGACTCGTCCGGTGCACCCGGTCGGTGCGGCTTGCCCGCCAGCGGCCGATCATCCACGGCTCCTCTGAGTGACTCGAAATCGCCTGTTGATCACTGTTGATCACACGTGCCGAAGACGCATTCGACCACCCATGAGGCTTTCGAGGCAACACGGGACCACATCACGGGAATCCAGCAGATGTGCTGGTACTACGCCTGAGTAGCCCCCTGGGGCCGCAATTGACTCCCTAAGCGGGATTTCGCGACACCGGCACCCTGTCGAGCTCGATCCCGAACCGCTCCCGGTACACCCCGAGCACCTCCTCGTCCGTCCCCAGCTCCCTCTCCTCCCGCGAGCCGTCGGCCGCCGTCACCGTGAACCGGCGCCCGCTGAGCGTGATCCGTCCTCCGTCCTCCGTCACCCGCGAACACACCAGCGACCGCGTGAAGTGCGACACCGGCGACGTGCTGTGCCACCACGCCCCGGCCACGAAGTCGCCGAGCGCCCGCGGCCGCACCTCCAGGCGGTACTGCGCCCTGCCGTCGCGGAACACGTCCAGGTCCGCCGCCTCCACCGTGCCGTGCCCCCCGCGCACTCCGGCCGCGTCCGGCCCCGCCTCGACGATCCGGAACGTGCCGGCCGGATCCTGCTGCTCCCCCCGGTCCCCGAACGCCAGCGGAAGGTGACTGTGCGCCCCGAACCCGACATCGGCCAGCCAGTCACCCCCGTCCACCGTCCGTACTCTCAGCGCGAGATGGTCGTACGGGATCCCGAGCCGCCCCTCGTCTCCGTACACCCGCGCCGCCAGCAGCGCCACGTCGTACCCCAGTGCCGTGAGCAACGCCCCGAAGCAGCCGTTGAGTTCGTAGCAGAACCCGCCCCGCCGCGCGCCCACCACCTTGTCCAGCAACCGCTTCTCCTCCAGCACGATCTCCTCGCCCCGATGGATCGAGAGGTTCTCGAACGGCACGGCCTGCAGGTGCCGCAGGTGCAGTTCGCGCAGCGCGTCGACGGTGGGCCACGCCGGGTGTCCGACTCCCAGTCGGCGGAGATACGCATCAACCTGGCTTGAGTTCATGCCTTCAGTCTCGCGCCACCGCCAGCTCGCCGCCGCCCTCTCCCGTGACCGCGAGCGCGCCGTCCCGGTCCGTCCGCAGCACCGTCGCACCCCCGGCGCTCAGCGCCGCCACCGTGCCCGGTGCCGGATGCCCGTACGAGTTGTCCTCACCGCAGGAGATGAGGGCCAGGCGCGGGGCCGCCCGGCGTATGAGGCCCGGGTCCTGGTAGGCCGAGCCGTGGTGGGCGACCTTCAGCACGTCCACACCCTCCAGCGCCTCGGCCGCCGGCGAGCGCGCCAGAGCCCTCTGTGCCGGGGGCTCCAGATCCCCGAGGAGGAGCAGGCGCAGTCCGGCCGAGCGGACCAGCAGGGCGACGCTGGCGTCGTTCGGCCCCTCCGGCACCGGGTGGGCCGGACGCACCCCCGCAAGCACCCCTGGCTGCGCGCCCGGCGGTGGGCTGTCCGGCGGTGGGCTCGGGGGTGGCCAGACCACCTGCCAGGACAACTCCCCCGTGCGCCGCCGCTCCCCGACCGCCGCCCGTGTCACGGGAATCCGCCGCGCCGCCGCCAGCCTCCGCACCAACGCGGCCTGGTCCGCGGGCTCCTCCAGCCCCGTCGTCTCGATCGCGCCCACCGCCCGTCCACGCAGCACCCCGGGAAGGCCCGCCACGTGATCGGCGTGGAAGTGGGTGAGCACGACCAGCGGGATCCGGCTGATCCCCAGTGAGCGCAGACACTGGTCGACGAGCCGCGGGTCGGGCCCCGCGTCCACCACCACTCCGGCACCCTCGCCCGCCGCGAGCACCAGGGCGTCGCCCTGCCCCACGTCACACATCACCAGCCGCCAGCCGGGCGGCGGCCAGCCCGTCACCACCCGGGTCAGCGGTGGCGGCTGCACCACCACCAGGAGCAGCAGCACTCCGCAGACCCCGCACCACCAGGGATGCCCGAGCAGCCGCCGTCCGACGAACACCAGGGCGAGGGTCACGGCCAGCAGCAGCGCCGCGCCCGCCCAACTGCCCGGCCAGTCCACTCCCCCGCCCGGCAGCGCCGCCCCGGTCCGGGCGATCCCCGCGATCCACTCGGCGGGCCAGTGCGCGCACCAGGCCAGGGCCTTGGCCACCGGCATCGCCACCGGCGCCGTCGCCAGTGCCGCGAACCCCAGCACGGTAGCCGGTGCGATCGCGAACTCCGCGAGCAGATTGCACGGCACCGCCACCACACTCACCCGCGCCGACAGCACGGCGACGACGGGCGCGCACAGGGCCTGCGCGGCTGCGGCGGCGCCCAGGGCCTCGGCCCACCTCGGTGGCACCCCGCGCCGCCGCAGCCCGGCACTCCAGCGCGGCGCGAGCGTGAGCAGGGCACCGGTCGCGACGACGGACAGCAGGAACCCGTAACTCCGCGCCAGCCACGGGTCGTACAGCACCAGCAGCAGGACCGCCGTCGCCAGCGCCGGGATCATCGACCTCCGGCGACCGGTCGCCAGGGCGAGCAGGGCCACGGCTCCGCAGGCCGCCGCCCGCACCACGCTCGGATCCGGTCTGCACACCACGACGAACCCGAGCGAGAGCACACCGCCGAGTACGGCCGTGCCGCGCAGCGAGACACCGAGCCGGGGCGCGAGCCCCCGCCGCTCGGCGTGCTGCGCCAGGCCGGGCGGACCGAGCAGCAGCGCGAGGAGAATCGTGAAGTTGGCTCCGCTGACGGCCAGGGTGTGCGTGAGGTCGGTCTCCTTGAACGCCTCCTCCAGCTCGGGTGTGATGCGCGAGGTATCCCCGACCACCAGGCCGGGCAGCAGCGCCCGGGCGTCCGCGGGCAGCCCGTCGGTCGCCTCCCGCAGCCCGGCACGCAACCGCCCGGCGAGCCGCTGCGGCCCCGAGGGCCCTCCCACCACGTCCGGTGCGCCCTGGTCCCGCACGCGCAGCACTGCCGCGACCCGGTCGCCGCCCGTCATCGCGGGCGCCAGCCGCGCATCGACCCGCAGCCGCGTCGACGGCAGCAGCCCGAGCCATGGCGACCGCCCCCTCCCTCCGGCCGCCCGGTCCCGTGCACCCCCGTCCACGATCATCAGCACTGGTGTCCGTGTGGTCACCGCCGCGCCGCCCGCCTCGTGGACGCGCAGCACGTCGGCGTCGATCAGCACGGCCGTCGGAGCCACGTGATCGCCGCTCACCCGGGGCCGGGTGAGCCGGGGGTCGGACGTGAGCTCGACCTCGGCGGTCGCCGTCGCGTACTCCCGCGCCAGGCCGGGCACGGGTCCCCGGCGCAGATCCGCCCCGTGCAGCCCGGCCGAGGCGGCAGCCCCGGCGACACACAGCAGCAGGGCGGCGAGCGTGGCGCGCGGCCATGACGCGGCCCGAGGTCCCCGGGCCAGTGACATCAGGCCGGCGGCCGCCAGGCATCCGAGCACGATGCCGAGCGCCCAGCGGGGCGAGGCGTGCAGCACCAGCGCCGTCGTGCCCCAGGCCGCGAGGGCGGGCGGCACGAGCCGCAGGTCCGTCGGCCCCTCCTGGCGTGGACGGGCCGTGCCGAGACGCGTGCCGGAGGCCGCGTGCACGGACGACCGGGCGGGGCGGAGCCCGGGCGCGGCCTCGTCCTGCCGTGCCGGGGGGCCGGGGAGGCTCCTCATGGCCGTACGAGGTCGCGCAGGTCGGCGAAGCGGCGGTCGCCGATGCCGTTCACCTCGCGCAGCTCGTCCACGGAACGGAAACCACCGTGCTGCGTGCGGTAGTCGATGATGTGCTGTGCCAGCACCGGGCCGACACCCGGCAGAGTGTCGAGCTGGTCCACGGTGGCCGTGTTGAGGGAGACCGGGGCCGCGGGTCCCGCCGCCCCACCCGTCACCACCCCGGCCGGACCGCCCGGAGCCGCACCGCTCACCCCCGCTCCGCCCGCGGGAGCCGGTCCCCCGACGATCACCTGTTCGCCGTCCACGAGGAACCGGGCGCGGTTGAGCCCGTCGGTGTTGGTGCCCGGCTTCACCCCACCCGCCGCCTGCAGCGCGTCCGCCACCCGGGAGCCGGGCGGCAGCCGGTGGATCCCCGGCTCGCGGACCTTTCCGCCGACGTCCACGACGATCTCGCCCGCCCCCGCCTTCAGCGACCCGGACGGAGCCTCGGAGGACGCACCGGAGGAGGCTCCGACGGCATCAGGGCCCCGCTCGTGTCCGCCCGGCCCGCTCTCCTGCCGCTCGCCGAACGGCACCGCCGCCCGCACCACCTCCGGCGCCCGCACGGACTGCGTCCGTCCCGTCCAGAAGTGCTGCGCGGCGAATGCCGCCGCGACGACGAGCACCACGGTCAGGGCCAGCACGCTCCGCCGCTCCAGACCGCACCTGGACTGCACCCACAGCGGCATGCGCTCGCGCAGCGCCAGGCCGGCCCGCTCCCGCCAGGCTCCCTCCACGGCGCCGCCGTGCCCACCGGCCGGCGAGAGGGGGACGCCCTCGGACTGCCTGAGGGTCTCCTGACCCCCGGGCCACCGCCCGTTCTGATCCTCATCGGCCGGGCCCGGTGGCCCCTGCCCCGACTCCCGGTGCCCCGGGGGCCGTTCGGCCGGCTCGGCCCGCCCCGGATGCCCCACCGGCCCGGTGCGGTCACCGAACAGCATCCCCGCGCGCCGCCGGAGTTCCTCCGCCGAGGCATGACGCTGTCCGGCCCGCCCGCGCGCGGCCGGCGGGCGTCGGTGAGGACGGACGCGCCCGTCGGACCCCGGCCCACGGCCGGGCCCACTGGTCGCGGTCGCCGTGCGTGAACGTGATCGAAGTGCCATGCGACGAGGATCGGCCACCTCGCCCCACCCGCGATGATCATGGTCGATTCCCGGGGACAGAGCCCCGGTTGTGGACAACTCCGTCACTCACACGGGCGACCGGAGTCCCACAGCAACGTTCACCGGGGCGAAACCACGACTCCCAGCAGCCCGGGCCCCGTATGCGCCCCGATCACCGCCCCGACCTCGCTGACATGCAGATCGGCCAGCCCGGACACCCGTGTCCGCAACCGGTCGGCGAGGGCCGAGGCCCGGTCGGGGGCGGCGAGATGGTGGACGGCGACATCCACCGGGGCGCTGCCCGCTCGGTCGGCGGCGATCTCCTCGAGGCGGGCGATCGCCTTGGACGCGGTCCGCACCTTCTCCAGCGGTTCGATACGGCCGTCGGCCAGTTGCAGCAGCGGCTTCACCGCGAGCGCCGAACCCAGCAGCGCCTGAGCGGCACCGATACGGCCGCCGCGCCGCAGGTAGTCGAGGGTGTCGACGTAGAAGTAGGCGGAGCTGCCCGCGGCCCTCTTCTCCGCTGCTGCGACGGCCTCGTCGACCGTCCCGCCCGACTCGGCGGCCTGCGCAGCGGAGAGAGCGCAGAAGCCGAGCGCCATCGCGATCATGCCGGTGTCCACCACCCGCACCGGCACCGGCGCCTGCCGAGCGGCCACGACGGCCGCGTCGTACGTGCCGGACAGCTCGGCGGAGAGGTGGAGGGAGACGATGCCGGTGGCGCCGGACTCGGCGACCTTGCGATAGGTCTCCTCGAAGACCGCGGGAGCGGGCCGCGAGGTCGTCACGGAGCGCCGCTTCTGCAAAGCCTGGGCGAGGGCCCGGGTCGAGATCTCGGTGCCCTCCTCCAGCGCCCGGTCACCGAGGACCACGGTCAGCGGTACCGCTGTGATGCCGTGACGCTCCATCGTCCGGGTCGGCAGGTAGGCCGTTGAATCGGTGACGATCGCGACATGGCGGGACATGAGCTGGAGGTTACCTGCCGTAGCGCTCGTGTGGCAGCCCGGGCCCTGCGCCCTGCGGTGCGAGTGGCCGGTTCAAGTGGTGCTCTCGGGACGGGGCTTCTTCTGCCAGGGGTGCGTCAGGCGCGGTCCCGGCGGCGTGATGGCGGGCCGTGCCGGTTCCCGCGCCGGGCCCGGCTGCGCACTGTCCGGCCAGGTCTGCCCGGCCGTCCCGGCATCGGCGGGGGGTGCCTCGGGCCACGGCGGCGAGCCGGGCTGCCGCGCGGACGCGGACTGCTGTGCGGACCCGGACTGCGGCTCCGGCCCCGTCCAGTGCCGCAGCGCGCCGGACTCCAGGTCGATCTGGGCGCTGAGCGTGTCCAGGTCGTCCTCGGCGAAGCGGCGGGCCCGGTCGCGGGCCGCCCAGCGCAGGGAGTCCGCCGAGTGCGTGATGCGTTCGGTGCGCTCGCGCAGCCCGGGCAGCCGCTCGGTGAGCGCGGCACGGTCCGGCTCGGACTCCAGGCGCTTGAGCTCGTCGTCCAGCTCGTGTCCGTGCGCGCTGAGCCGTTCGAAGAGGCCGACGGACTCCTTCAGGGACGCGTCCTCGGCGACGGCCGCGTGCAAGGCCTCCTGGGTGGCGCGCAGCGAGGTGCGCAGCTTCAGCCGGAGCTGGGCCAGTTCGCCCGCGGCTCCGGGCTGGGCGAAGGACTTGGCACGCAGTGTGTGGTCCTCGACCGTGCGGCGGGCCTGCGTGATGCCGCGGTCCACGCCGCGCTTGGCGGCGCCGACCGCCTTCACGGTGGCGTACGCCCCGAGGCCCAGAAAGAGCACGAAGAGCAGGGCGAAGACTGCGATCACTGCTTCCACAAGGGCTCCTCCTCAGGACGTCACGGCGCCTCGCGTCGCTCTTCCACGGTAAACGCAACGGGCAGGTCCGGAGTTCCAGAAAAACCCCGAACCTGCCCGTAGGGGGCCACCCCGAGAGGGACCCTCACGCCCTGCCGGCTACGCCGGAACGATGTTCACCAGCTTCGGCGCGCGCACGATCACCTTCCGGATCCCGGCGCCGCCCAGCGCTGCGACGACCTTCTCGTCGGCCAGCGCGGCCTTCTCCAGCTCCTCGTCGGAGATCGACGGCGCGACCTCCAGCCGCGCCTTGACCTTGCCCTTGATCTGCACGACGCAGGTCACGGTCTCGTCGACCACGTAGGCCGGGTCGGCCACCGGGAAGTCCCGGTGCACCACCGAGTCCGTGTGCCCCAGCCTGCGCCACAGTTCCTCGGCGATGTGCGGGGCCAGCGGCGCGACCATCAGCACCAGCGGCTCGGCGACCGAGCGCGGCACGGCGCCGCCCGCCTTGGTCAGGTGGTTGTTCAGCTCGGTGACCTTGGCGATGGCGGTGTTGAACCGCATGCCCTCCAGGTCTCCGCGGACCCCGTCGATCGCCTTGTGCAGGGCGCGCAGCGTCTCCTCGTCGGGCTCGGCGTCGACGACGGTGACCTCGCCGGTCGCCTCGTCGACGATGTTGCGCCACAGCCGCTGCAGCAGCCGGAACTGGCCGACCACCGCGCGCGTGTCCCAGGGACGGGAGACGTCCAGCGGGCCCATGGCCATCTCGTACAGGCGCAGCGTGTCGGCTCCGTACTCGGCGCAGATCTCGTCCGGAGTGACCGCGTTCTTCAGGGACTTGCCCATCTTGCCCAGCAGCCGGGAGACCTGCTCGCCCTGGTACCAGTAGGCGCCGTCGCGCTCCTCGACCTCGGCGGCCGGCACGGCGATGCCGCGGCTGTCGCGGTAGACGTAGGCCTGGATCATGCCCTGGTTGAACAGCTTGTGGAACGGCTCGGCGGAGGAGACGTGTCCCAGGTCGTACAGGACCTTGGACCAGAAGCGCGCGTACAGCAGGTGCAGCACGGCGTGCTCGGCGCCGCCGACGTACAGGTCGACACCGCCGTGCGGCATGCCCTCGCGCGGGCCCATCCAGTACTGCTCGATCTCGGGGTCGACCAGCTTGTCGGAGTTGTGCGGGTCCAGGTAGCGCAGCTCGTACCAGCAGGAACCGGCCCAGTTGGGCATGGTGTTGGTCTCGCGCCGGTACGGGCGCGGGCCACGTCCGTCACCCAGGTCCAGCGTGACGTTCACCCAGTCCTCGTTGCGCGACAGCGGCGTCTCGGGCTGGGTGTCGGCGTCGTCCGGGTCGAAGGTGCGGGGGCTGTAGTCCTCGACCTCGGGCAGCTCCAGGGGCAGCATCGACTCGGGCAGCGCGTGGGCGATGCCGTCCTCGTCGTAGACGATCGGGAAGGGCTCGCCCCAGTAGCGCTGGCGGCTGAACAGCCAGTCGCGCAGCCGGAAGTTGACGGTGCCCTCGCCGACGCCCTCGGCTTCCAGCCACTCGGTGATGCGGGTCTTGGCCTCGACCACGCCCAGGCCGTCCAGGGAGACACCGGTGCCGGAGGAGTTCACGATCTTCGCGTCGTAGGAGGCGAAGGCGTCGTCCCACGTGGCCGGGTCGGTGCCGCGCTCGTCGGTCGGCTCGACCACGCAGCGGATCGGCAGCTCGAAGGCGCGGGCGAACGCGAAGTCGCGCGGGTCGTGAGCCGGCACGGCCATGATCGCGCCGGTGCCGTACCCCATCAGCACGTAGTCGGCGATGAAGACCGGGACCTGCTCGCCGTTGACCGGGTTGGTCGCGTACGCGCCGATGAAGACGCCCGTCTTGTCCTTGGCCTCGGCCTGGCGCTCCACGTCGGACTTGGACGCGGCCTGGGCGCGGTAGGCGGCGACGGCCTCGGCGGGGGTGGCGTGGCCACCGGTCCACACCTCGTGGGTGCCCTCCGGCCAGGCGGCCGGGGTGAACTTCTCGACCAGCGGGTGCTCGGGCGCCAGCACCATGTAGGTGGCGCCGAACAGGGTGTCGGGGCGGGTGGTGAAGACGGTGATGCGCTCGCCGTCGATGGGGAAGTCGACGCGGGCGCCCTCGGAGCGGCCGATCCAGTTGCGCTGCTGCAGCTTGATGGCCTCGGGCCAGTCCAGCGCGTCCAGGTCCTCCAGCAGCCGGTCGGCGTAGGCCGTGATGCGCATGTTCCACTGGCGCAGCTTGGCCTTGAAGACCGGGAAGTTGCCGCGCTCGGAGCGGCCTTCGGCGGTGACCTCCTCGTTGGCCAGCACGGTGCCCAGCCCGGGGCACCAGTTGACCGGCGCGTCGGAGGCGTAGGCCAGGCGGAACTCGCCCAGGACGTCGGCCTTCTCGGAGGCGCTCAGCTCGCTCCACGCGCGCGTGTGCCCGGGTACGGGCCGCTCACCGGACTCGAACGCGGCGACCAGCTCGGCGATCGGGCGGGCCCGGCGGGCGTCGTGGTCGTACCAGGAGTTGAAGATCTGCAGGAAGATCCACTGGGTCCACTTGTAGTAGTCCGGGTCGATCGTCGCGAACGAGCGGCGCTTGTCGTGGCCCAGGCCCAGCCGGCGCAGCTGGGACTTCATGTTCTCCATGTTGGCCTCGGTGGACACGCGCGGGTGCGTGCCGGTCTGCACCGCGTACTGCTCGGCGGGCAGGCCGAAGGCGTCGAAGCCCAGGGTGTGCAGGACGTTGTGGCCGGTCATCCGCTGGAAGCGCGCGAAGACGTCCGTGGCGATGTAGCCCAGGGGGTGGCCGACGTGCAGGCCCGCACCGGAGGGGTACGGGAACATGTCCATGATGAACTTCTTGGGGCGGGCGGCGGTCTCCGTGTCACCGGCCAGGTCGCCCGTGGGGTTGGGCGCGGCGTAGGTGCCGTCGGCGTCCCAGAAGTCCTGCCAGCGTGCCTCGATGTCGGCAGCCATGGCGGCCGTGTAGCGGTGCGGCGCCGCCACCTCGGAGGCGGCGGCGGGGTTCGTCTCGCTCATGATCCTCAAAGCTCCATCGATCGTCTCTGCCTGCGGCTGTCTGGTTCGAGAAACGAAAAATCCCCTCACACAGGAGGGGACGCCGCGCCGATGCCGGCCACTCGACTTCTCCGGTGGCCGGGACTGATCAGCGCGGCCCGCTAAGCAGAAGGCGTACGGCACGCATGGCGCTAGGGTACCGCAGGCTCTCAGCGCGCCGCGACGCGCTTTGGGGGGGCGGTCCGGTGCCTGAGAAGCTGAACCATGGTCAATAGTTACTTCGCGTAACAGCTGCTAAGGGACATCGCCACAGCCATATTGTCCTTTGATAACAACGCAATAACTCAAACCTCGTACTGATCGGTATGACTCCGCTTAGAGTTCGGCAGCGGGACCGCTGCTTTCCCGAACCGCTCGGAGTTGCCCCCATGAACCCTCATCGCAGTAACACCTCCCTACACCCGGCCGCCGGGACGTGGGGAGGCTTGTCGTGAACCCCTACGACTCCACGGCAGACGACTCGTTCGCCGAGTTCCTCAACTTCGGTGCGGGCGTGCTGTCCCTCGTGTCCCTGACGTGCTCGGTGATCTGGGGGCTGATCGCCCAGGACCGAGTGCTCCTCGACGCCCGCCGCCGCATCCTGGCGCAGGCCGTGCACCGGACCACGGCCGTCGCCTCGATCGCCTTCCTGCTGGTGCACATCGGGGTGAAGCTGGCCCTCTCGCACACCTCGTGGGTCGCCGCGGTGATCCCCTTCGGGCTGCTGTTCACCGACGACGAACTGGTCGCGGGCAGGTCCTTCCTGATCGGCCTGGGCACCCTGGCCGGCATGCTGATGATCTTCGTGGGCATCACCGGCGTGCTGCGCAACCGCTTCGCCTCCCCCGCGCCCGTCGCGGCCCGCTGGCGGGCCATGCACATGCTGGCCTACCCGGCCTGGTGCGCCGCCCTGGTCCACGGGCTCTACGCGGGTCGCGCGGCCAAGCCGGTCTTCCTCATCCTCTACTGCCTGACCCTGGCCGGCGTGGCCGGAGCGCTCGCCCTGCGCGCTGCTCCGCGCCAGGTCAAGCGCCGGGTCGCCGACAAGATCGCTTCGATGATCGGACCCGGCGAGGGTCTGGGCCGCAGGGACCTGGAGGAGAGCCGGGCCCGGGCAGCCGGCGGCTTCGGGTTCGGCGACCAGGAGGGCCGGGGAGCTTCCGCGCGCGCCGCGGCGTCCCCGTCGGGGCCGCTGTACGAGAAGGCGGAACGCCCAGCGGCCAAGGAGCCCGCGAACGGCTTCGCCGCCGCCTACCGGGCCGTCTCGGGCCCTCCGCAGGGCCAGGCCTTCGCGCCCGGGCCGACCACCAGCATGCAGCTGCCGCTGGACCTGCAGCCCACCGAGACCATCCCGACCGTGGACGGCCCCTCCAGCACCTCGGGCAACTGGCCGATCCCCTCTCCGCCGCCGGTCGGCGAGGCGCCGCCGTCCGCCTACGACCCGCTCCAGGACACGGGCTTCAACATCCCGCCCTACGACCCCCTGCAGGACACCGGACAAAGCATCCCGGCCTATGGCAATCCAGGCACCGCCGGTTACGGATCGAGTGACGTGTACGACACGGGTGAGACGAACGCCGCCTTCGACACGTACTACCCGAACGACACGTACAACAGCGGTCCCGCCACTGACACACGTCCCGGTGCGTCCTACGACTTCGACGCACCGGGATCGGGCGAACCTTGGAACACGCCTTCCGGAGGCTTTAAGTGAACGAGGCCCTGCCCGACGTACCCGAAGTCCGCGTAGTCGGTCTTCCCCAGCTCACGTCGGGTTTCGACCTTGTCGACCGGCTCGATCTGCCCATGCACCTCAAGGTGCACGGGCCGCTCGAGCCGATGGGCGGTGAGCAGCTCGCGCAGCTCGCCGAACGCATCAACCTCAAGGGCCGCGGCGGCGCGGGCTTCCCCTTCCACAAGAAGCTGCGCTCGGTCGCCGAAGCGGCGATCAAGCGCGGCGTCCGGCCGGTCGTCGTCGTGAACGGCAGCGAGGACGAGCCGGCCTGCCGCAAGGACACGGTGCTGATCAACCGTGCCCCGCACCTCATCCTGGACGGCGCCCTGCTGTGCGCCGAGGCCCTGGGTGCCCGCACGCTCGTGGTGGGGGTCACCCGTGAGTCGACCCAGCGCTCCATGGAGGCCGCGCTCGCCGAACGCGGCCTCAGCAACGGCCGCCGGTCGGCGCTGCGCGCGCGGGTCCAGCGCAATCCGGTCCGCATGGTCACCGGTGCCGCCGCGTCGCTGATCCGTTCGATCGACGGCGGCCCGGCCATTCCGCCCGGCCGCAAGGTCAGCGCTTCGCAGAACGGCGTCGGCGGCGCACCCACCCTGCTCTCCAACGCCGAGACCTTCGCCCAGCTGGCGATCGCCGCCCGCATCGGCCCCGAGCGCTACGGCAACACCGGCCTGTACGACGAGCCGGGCACCGTCATGCTCACGGTCTCCGGCGCGGTCGCCCGCCCCATGGTGATCGAGGTCCCGACGGGCGTGCCGCTGCGCTACGTCCTGCAGCTCGCCGGCGCGCCGCCGGTGCCGCAGGGCGTGCTCACCGGCGGCTACCACGGCAAGTGGATCGACGCGGCGACGGTCAACGAGGCGATCGTCTCCCGCAACTCGCTGGACGCGGTGGGCGGCGCGCTCGGCGCCGGCGCGATTCTGCCGATCACTCAGGACACCTGCCCGCTGGGCGAGTCGCTGCGGGTGGCGCAGTGGCTGGCCGAGGAGAGCGCGGGCCAGTGCGGGCCCTGCTACCTCGGTCTGCCGGCCGCCGCGCGCGGCCTGGAGGACATCCTCAACGGCGGTGGCCCCGCCGCCCTGGAGGCGCTCAAGCAGGTCGCCAAGAACGTGAAGCGGCGCGGCGCGTGCTCGCACCCGGACGGCTCCGCGATGTTCATCGAGTCGACCATCAAGGCCTTCACGGACGACCTCGCCGCCCATGTCCTCGGCAACGGCTGCGGACGGCCCGTGGAGGGCGTTCTGCCGCTCTTCGAGGGCGGCAGGGCCCCTACGGGCATCCCGGGCGGCGGCGAGTCCGAGGAGAACGGACCGAGCCGTCAGAAGATCTACGTCGACTGGACGCTGTGCCGGGGCCACGGCCTGTGCGCGGACATCCTCCCGGAGGTGTTCCAGCTGGGCGCGGACGGCTTCCCGACCGTGGCGCAGGCTCAGGTACCGCGGTACGCCGAGGCCAAGGCTCTACGCGCGGTGCGCCGCTGCCCGGCACTGGCCCTGCGCATCGAGGAGTCGGGCGGAGCGGGCGCGCCGTCGCGCAATCTCCCGGTCCTCTCCCAGGGCCGCGGCCGCCGCGCTCTCGGCCGCTGAGCGGACGCAACGGCGGGCTTCCCTTCAGGGGGGCCCGCCGTTCGCATACGCACGACGGGCACGGCGCGCACGACAAGAAGGCGGGCCATCCGATCGGATGGCCCGCCTTCTCATCTGCTGTGGAGCTAAGGAGAATTGAACTCCTGACCTCCTGCATGCCATGCAGGCGCTCTACCAACTGAGCTATAGCCCCTCGCTGCGTTCCGCCCGGTTTCCCCGGCGGCGACGCCAACATTACTGGTCCTGAGGGCCCAACACCAAATCGGTTTCACCTTGCCCGATATGGCCGTTATGTCGGTTCCGAGGCGTCGGGCGTCAGGCCGTGACGAACGAATAGAACCGCTTGAGCGTGCAGTGCTCCTCCAGGAGCCGGCCGTAGATCGGCTCGCCCTCCAACTCGCGGTACGTCTCGATCGGGTCGCCTTTTATGATCAGCGCCCGCGCGCATTCCTCGCACCAGTACTGGTAGTCGGGATTGAGCGGTTCCATGTCGCGGACGATCGGAGTCCCGCTGCCGCACCAGTCGCACTTCCGCCTGTGTGCACCCATCGATCAGCTCCAGCTGTGGCCGCAGGCCGTGCACACGTAGGAGATCCCGCCGTTGTCGCCGAGCATCTGGGCCACGTGCGCGGAACCGCAGGAAGGGCAGCTGAGTCGGGTGGACATGTCCCGTGTGAACGCTGCTTCGAGGAGGTGGTCGACCTCCTCGAGGATGCTCGCAGGCATCGCTACTCCTCCCGTCGGGCCGCGCCCCCTTCCGGCCGTTTGATTCTGCCACGGCCGGGCCAATACGGTCAGCGACGCCTCAGTACCAGTCCGGACACGCCACCCGGCGGGGCCGTAGAGGTATACGCCTCAGTGTGCCCGAGTGACTCAAGCCGGAACACGAAAAATCCCGCCCCCACACCGGGAACGGGATCTTGTCGTGGAGCTAAGGAGAATTGAACTCCTGACCTCCTGCATGCCATGCAGGCGCTCTACCAACTGAGCTATAGCCCCTCTGTCCTTCCCCGCTGGCGGGGCGAACAAGAAGAACTTTAGCCTGCGACCTGCCGGAAAGTGAAATCCGGGGTCAGTCGTCGTCGCCGAGCACCGGTTCGGGCAGGGTGCCGGCGTTGTGCTCCATCAGGCGCCAGCCGCGGGCGCCTTCGCCGAGCACGGACCAGCAGCAGTTGGAGAGTCCGCCGAGGCTCTCCCAGTTACGGGGGTCGAGACCCAGCAGGCGGCCGATGGTGGTGCGGATCGTGCCGCCGTGGCTGACCACGACGAGCGTGCCGTCCTCGGGGAGCTTCTCGGCGTGCCGGAGCACCACCGGGGCCGCGCGGTCGGCGACCTCGGTCTCCAGTTCGCCGCCACCACGGCGCACCGGCTCGCCGCGCTTCCACGCGGCGTACTCCTCGCCGTACCGGGCGATGATCTCCTCGTGCGTCAGGCCCTGCCAGACGCCCGCGTAGGTCTCCCGCAGCCCCTCGTCGTGGGTGACGTCGAGACCGGTGAGCGCGGCGAGCTCGGCGGCCGTGGCGGCTGCGCGACGCAGGTCGGAGGCGACCACGGCGTCCGGCTTCAGGGAGACGAGCAGCCGGGCGGCGCGGCGGGCCTGGGCGACGCCGGTCTCGGTCAGCTCGACGTCCGTGCTGCCCTGGAAACGGCGCTCCACGTTCCAGGAGGTCTGGCCGTGCCGCCAGAGGATGATGCGACGGCCACGGCCCTTCCTGGCGGACGCCTCAGGCGAGGAGGTCACCGCCAGTCACCGTCCAGTTCCGCCTCCTCCTCGGCCGCCCTCAGCTTGGCGTGCTCCTCGGCCTTGCCACGGGTGGCCTTGGCCTCCTCGGGCAGGTCGAGCTCGGGGCAGTCCTTCCACAGCCGCTCCAGGGCGTAGAAGACGCGCTCCTCGCTGTGCTGGACATGGACGACGATGTCGACGTAGTCGAGCAGCACCCAGCGGGCCTCGCGGTCACCCTCCCGGCGCACCGGCTTGGCGTCGAGTTCCTTCGAGAGACGCTCCTCGATCGCGTCGACGATCGCCTTGACCTGGCGGTCGTTGGGCGCGGAGGCCAGCAGGAAGGCGTCCGTGATGGACAGCACGTCGCTGACGTCGTAGGCGACGATGTCGTGGGCCAGCTTGTCGGCGGCCGCCTGGGCGGCGGTGTTGATCAGCTCGTGAGAGCGGTCGGTCACGGTCACTGCAAGGCTTTCGGTCGGCGGACACTTGACACCAAGGGTCTCACGGACCGCCGCGGGCCCCCACGCGATAAACGGCGATCACGTGGGGAGCGCGCTCCCAGGACCTAGCCGGCGGACGGCTTGTAGTCCTGGCCGAGGACCACGGAGACGTCGGCGCTCGCGGCGATCCTGCCCTTGGTGACCGATCCCGCGGGCAGGCCCAGGGTCTTGGCGACCTCGGCGGCGTTCGCCTTGTCGGCGGCGTCGGCGTACACGACCCGGGAGGTGGCCCGGGCGGTGCCGGTGCCGCCCTCCAGGAAGGTGAAGCCGCCGTTGAGGAGCACGACGCGGGCCTTCTCGGTGTTGTCCTTGACACCGGTGGCGTTCTGCACGGAGACGCTGACGGCGGCGTCCTTGTCGGGGCTCTTGGCGGTGCCGCCGAGGACGTTCCTGACGACGTCCGCGCTCGCCTGGGCGCTGAGCGTGCCGTCGTTTTGGACGGGCAGCAGGTCGGTCTTGACGTCACCGCCCTTGGCGAGGTCGGAGAGCCCGGCGAGGAAGGTGCCGAGGTCCTTGTCGGTGAGGGACGGGTCCAGGATCTGCGCCAGGGTCTGGATGGTGGTCGTGGCGGCCTGCGGATCGGAGGACATCTTGCGCAGGACGCCCTGCATGACCTGCCCGAAACGCTCCAGCTGGGCGTTCTGGGCCTCCCCGGGAGCACGGTAGGTGGCGTAGGCGACCGCCATCTTGCCGCTGAGGGTCTGGTCCCGGCCCTTGCTGACCAGGGGGGCCTGGCCCTTCTTCTTGGCGGCCGGGTCGGGGACGTCGGTGTCGGTGTCGACGTCGATGTTGCCGACGAGGTCGACGAGGTTCTGCAGGTAGGGCGTGTCCAGGCGCCAGGTGCCCTCGATGTCGGTGCCGAGGACCGTGTCGAGCGCGTCGCGGGTGCCGTCGGAGCCGTCGTCCTCGACCGACTTGGCGAGCGTCGTCGTGGTGCCGTCGTCGCTGGTCAGGGCGAGGGAGTTGGGCAGCAGGACGGTCGTGCCCCGCTCGGTGGTGGTGTTGTCGACGAGCAGGGCCGTGGAGGTGCCGCCGCCCTTGGTGTCGTGCAGGTGGACGACGATCACGTCGCGCTTCTGGGCGCCCGCCGCCGTCGCCGAGCCCGCCTTGGAGTCCTCGGAGGACAGTCCGGGCAGCTTGCCCGCGTACCAGAGCCAGCCGACGCCGCCGGCCGCGACGAGCGCGAGGACGACCGCCAGGGCGACGATCCGGCTGCGGGCCCGCCGCCGGGCCTCCTCGCGGCGTTCGGTGCGGTTCTCGGTGAACTTGAGCCAGTCGATGACGTCTTCCGAGTTGGCGTCCGGTTCCTCGACGAAGGCGAACTGCTCGGTGTGGTACTCCCGTTGCGGCTCGTCGGGAGTCTCCCGGTCGTCGGCCGGACCGGCCTGCTGCGGGATGTGGGCGGTCTGCTGGGCCGCCTGTTCCGCGACGCGGGGCTGCCGGCCGGTGGCACCGGCGGCGCTCGCTTGGCCATAGGGGTCGTGCGGGGCGCCCGGTGCGGGGGCGCCCTGCTGCGGGGCGGTGCCGTACGGGTCGTAGGTGCCGTAGTCGGTGGCGGGCTGTGCGCCCGTGCCGTAGCCGTACGCGGACGGAGGCTGCTGCGCCGTCTGCGCGTACGGGTCGTAGCCGTAGCCCTGCTGGTGCTGCTGGTGCTGCTGGGCGTACGGGTCGTACGTCTGCTGCCCGCCCTGGACCTGCCGGTAGACCGGCCGGCCGTACCCGTCGTAGCCGACGAGCTCGTACTGGTCGGCGCCGTGGTCCGCGGCCCCCGCGTCGTATCGGTCGTTCACCGGTGCCCCTCTCGGCTCACTCGCCGCGGTACAGCTCGCGCTTGTCGATATAGCGCACGACGCCGTCCGGCACCAGGTACCAGATCGGATCGCCCTTGGCGACTCTCGCGCGGCAGTCGGTGGAGGAGATGGCCAGGGCGGGAACCTCCACCAGCGAGACACCGCCCTCGGGGAGTCCGGAGTCGTCCAGGTGGTGGCCCGGCCGGGTCGCCCCGATGAAGTGCGCCAGGGAGAACAGCTCCTCGCTGTCCCGCCAGGTGAGGATCTGGGCGAGGGCGTCGGCGCCGGTGATGAAGAACAGGTCCGTGTCGGGGTTGAGTGCGCGCAGGTCGCGCAGGGTGTCCACGGTGTACGTGGGGCCGCCGCGGTCGATGTCGATGCGGCTCACGGAGAACTGCGGGTTCTCGGCGGTCGCGATGACCGTCATCAGGTAGCGGTCCTCGGCCGGGGAGACGCTGCGGTGGCTCTTCTGCCAGGGCTGGCCGGTCGGGACGAAGACCACCTCGTCGAGGTGGAACGCGGCGGCGACCTCGCTGGCCGCCACCAGGTGCCCGTGATGGATCGGGTCGAAGGTGCCGCCCATGACGCCGAGCCGGCGCTTGCCCCTCGGTGCAGCGCCTTCTGCGGTGGCGCCGGTGCGGGGGGCCGTCGCGGAGGCACGGCGGGGCTCCGAGTGCCGCTCGGTGCCGCTCGCCGTCTCCTGTGCCGGGTCGTGCGGCGTCTCGTTCGCCGGACCGGTAGGCATGTCCTGCTCTCCCATGCGTGCAGACCCTACCGGCCCTGCCTGAGGGCTCCGGCCGCCCCCGTGGTCCCCCGGGCATCCTCGGCGGGATGCCCCGCCGGTCTCAGCGGTCGCGGTTGAAGCGGGTGGTGATCCACAGCAGGAGCAGCAGGATGAAGAGCGCGGCGCCGCCGGTGAGGTAGGGGCTGAGGCTCTCGTGGTTTCCGCCGTGCTCCTCGCCCTCGGCGGCGAGGGTGACCAACTGGGCAGCGGTGCTGTGGAAGCTCATCTTCGGCAGGACCTATCGCGTGAGGGCGGGTTAAAGACGTCGGCTCATCGTAAGCGGGCGCCCGTCGCGCGATCACCCCGACTCCGCCTGTTCGTGCCGCGGGGGTCACACGCGCCGTCGCCGGGCCCGGTCCCGTGGCCCGGCGGGGAACCTTCGCGTGGTCTCAGTCGTCCTTGCGTCTGTAGCCACGCAGCAGGAACCACGCGGTCAGCACACAGCCCACGATCATCACGAGCAATACGTACCGCAGCATCCCCGGCCCCCCTTGCCCCTCGGCGGCGCTCGCGGCCTCGGCGAGCCAGGCGGTGGCGGGGTGGTGCTGCATGGCGGTGGTCTCCTTCGCTGTACTGCCCGACCACCGTAACTCCGCCTAGGCTGGGCCCTGCCTCGGGGAAGCAAAAGGCCGCACAAGGGGCCGCAAAGGTCACACCAGACGCATGGGGGAAGACATGTCCGACGGCCACGAGCACCACGGGCACGAGCGCGTGCCGAGCAGGCAGCGCAGGCGCTTCCCAGGGATCTCCTCGCGTACGTACGAGCACCCGGCCGACCGTTCCGCCCTGGTGGCTCTGCGCAGGCTGAGCGGGTTCGACACGGTGTTCAAGGCGCTCAGCGGTCTGCTGCCCGAGCGCAGTCTGCGGCTGCTGTTCCTGTCCGACTCGGTGCGCGTCTCGGACCAGCAGTTCGCCCACCTGAACGTGATGCTGCGGGACGCCTGCTACATCCTGGACCTGGAGAAGGTCCCGCCGATGTACGTGAACCAGGACCCGCAGCCCAACGCGATGTGCATCGGCCTCGACGAGCCGATCATCGTCGTCACGACCGGTCTCGTCGAGCTGCTCGACGAGGAGGAGATGCGGGCGGTCGTCGGGCACGAGGTGGGTCACGCGCTGTCCGGCCACTCCGTCTACCGGACGATCCTGCTGTTCCTGACGAGCCTCGCCGTCCGGGTCGCCTGGATCCCGCTGGGCAATCTGGCGATCATGGCGATCGTGACCGGGCTGCGGGAGTGGTTCCGCAAGTCGGAGCTGAGCGCGGACCGCGCGGGGCTGCTGGTCGGGCAGGACCTGCAGGCCTCGATGAGGGGTCTGATGAAGATCGCGGGCGGCAACCACCTGCACGAGATGAACGTGGACGCGTTCCTCGCCCAGGCCGAGGAGTACGAGGCCGGGGGCGACCTGCGCGACTCCGTGCTGAAGATCCTGAACGTGCTGCCCCGCTCCCATCCCTTCACCACCGTGCGGGCCGCCGAACTGAAGAAGTGGGCGGAGTCGCGGGACTTCCAGCGGATCATGGACGGCCACTACGCTCGGCGCGACGAGGACAAGGACACCTCGGTCCGGGACTCCTGGCGGGATTCGGCGAACCACTACAGCTCCCACGTGAAGAACTCCAAGGACCCGCTGATGAAGCTGGTCACGGACCTCGCGGGCGGCGCCGGCGACCTGGGCGACCGGGTCCGCCGCGGCTTCAACGGCTTCACGGCCACGCCCCCGAAGCCGCCCCAGGGGCCCCGCACGGACCCGCCGGGCCCATCGGACTCCCCGGGGGGCGACGAGGCTCCGCGAGACGACCGCTAGGCGCCGCACGCCGCGGGGAGCAACCGCAGGGCGATGACGCCTCTCGACCGCAAGGCACGGGCGACGCGTCCGGGGCGCCCGGGTCCCTCTCCCACTCTCTGCTGCGCGCTCACACCTTCGGCTGCGCGCTCGTCGCCAGGGTGCCGCACAGGGCCGTCGCGCCGCCCGTGGCGTAGGGGTCGGTGCCCGCGGGGCCGCCCTCCTTGGCCGTCTGGCCGGCCAGGAGGGGCCGGAGGTGGTTCGTGGAGTCCTCGGCGCAGGACAGCGGGCCGGCCTGGACGTAGGAGACCAGGAGCTGGGCCTGGTGCAGCCGCAGGTCGTCGCGGTCGAAGCGGAAGTGCAGCTCACGCCGGAGTGTGAACAGGGCCACCTCGTCCTTGTCGCCGCCCCCGGCCGCCCGCAGCGCGTACACGAACGTGTGGTCGGCGGTGACCTCCAGCGTCGACGCGTCGGCCTCGGCGGCCTGCAGCGTGCCCTGGACCCGCACCTTCCGGTCGGCGAGCTCGGCGCGTGCGGGGTCGAAGCGCACCAGCCAGCCGGTGGGTGCGTGGCGTCCGTCGGCGGTGGGGCGGGCGAAGCTCTGGTCGAACTGGTCAAGCTGGTCGGGGTCGAGCAGCACGCGGACGGCACGCACCTCACCGCCCGTGAGGACCTCGGGGTCCAGGGCCGAGCGGACGATGTAGTCCTTGGCGGTGGTCAGGGCGCTCACGACCTGGCTGTCCGAGAAGTGCGCGGTGCGCCGCGAGGCGGGCAGGGGCACCCCCTCCGCTCCGGTCCGGAACTGTGCGGCGGGGCTGTGCTCGTACAGGTGGGCGGGGTCGGCCGCACCGGGCACCTTGCCCTCGGGGGCGAGCGGGATGACGGTCATCCGCAGGGGCTCGACGGGCTCCCGGGCGGCCGGGGTCTGGTAGGGGTGCCGTACGCCCATGTAGATCGCCGTGCCGAAGGCGACCGCGATCAGCAGGACCAGGACCAGGGCCTGCCGGGACAGGCCCCGGCGCAGCGGCGGGCGGCGCCGGACCGCGGGGGCGTGGTCGGCGATGCGCTCCTGCGCGGAGAACTCCTGAAGGCGCGCAGCACGGACGAACGACTCGTCGAACACGACGGATCGGTACTCGTCCTCTCCACCTCCGGGGGCGCCCTCCGGAGTCCCCTCAGGTGGGTTTCCAGGCCCGCCCATATCTTCAGGGTAGGTCGCCGGAAGCTCGGGTAAACGCCCGGCTGCTCCACAAGTTCTGACAGGTTCTCACCAAGATGGGCGGGTTCCGGTCAGGGGCTGCGGGGGATCACCGAGATGGCCGGCGGGGAGTGTTCGGCGGACGCCGAGGGGGCGACCGCGCTGCCCTGTTCCAGCCCGGTCGAGGCGGGCGGCGGCGCCGGCTCCTCACGCTCGGAGGAGGCACCCCGGTAGACCGCCGTGAAGGCCAGGGCGACCATGCCGACACCCATCACGAGGGCGAGCAGCCAGGCGACGGGGCGGTGCCAGCGCACCTGTCTGGAGTACGGTCCGGTGTCGCCGTAGTGGTCCTCGAGGACGTCGGGGTCGTCCAGGTCGTCGAGGCCGGGGTCAGGACCGAAGACGCCCCGCCGGTTCGGGCCGTACCCGTCGTCGTAGCGCTCGCCTCTGGTGTGGGCGCGGCGCGCCTCGGCCTCGGAGGCCTCGGCTCTGGCCTGTGCGGCGGCCAGGAGGCGCTCCACCGCGGTCGGCTCGTGCACCACGGCCGCGCGTACGAAGGCCTCGTCGAAGACCACGGAGGCGAACTCTTCGTCCGACACCCCGCGGTCGTGGTCGTCGTCGGGCTCCCGGCCGTCCGGAAACGGCGTGCCCCCCACGTCCTCCGGCACGGATCCAGAGTAGACCTGGGGGGTCAATTTGGGCAGACGGTATGGAAATTCATCCACTGGTCGAGACGCTTCCACGGGGCGCCGGACGGCGCACGCCCCGCCGGACACACCTCCCGTGCGCATCTGCGCCATTCGGGTGAGGGCGCACGGGCATGCGCCCCCGCGCATACTCCGCGCTCCGCGCGGGCACGGCTCAGCGCCGTACGTGCCCGTCCCCGGTGACGATGTACTTCGTGCTGGTCAGCTCCGGCAGGCCCATGGGGCCCCGGGAGTGCAGCTTCTGGGTGGAGATGCCGATCTCGGCGCCGAAGCCGAACTGGCCGCCGTCGGTGAAACGGGTGGAGGCGTTCACGGCGACGGTGGTGGAGTCGACCAGCTGGGTGAAGCGGCGGGCGGCCTGCTGGGAGGTGGTGACGATGGCCTCGGTGTGGCCGGAGGTCCACAGCCGGATGTGCTCGACGGCCTTGTCCAGCGAGTCCACGACGGCGGCGGCGATGTCGTACGACAGGTACTCGGTCTCCCAGTCCTCGGCGGTCGCCTCGACGACGGTGGCCTTGGAGTCCTTGGCGTGGGCCTGGACGCGCTCGTCGGCGTGCACGGTGACCCCGGCCTCCGCGAGGGCGTCCAGGGCGCGGGGCAGGAATTCCGCGGCGATGTCCTGGTGGACCAGGAGGGTCTCGGCGGCGTTGCAGACGCCGACCCGGTGGGCCTTGGAGTTGATCAGGATCTCGACGGCCATGTCGAGGTCGGCCTGGGCGTCGACGTAGACGTGGCAGTTGCCGGTGCCGGTCTCGATGACCGGGACGACGGACTCCTTCACGACCGTGTTGATCAACGAGGCGCCGCCGCGCGGGATGAGGACGTCGACCAGGCCGCGGGCGCGCATCAGCTCGCGCACGCTGTCACGGCTCTCGCCGGGGACGAGCTGGACGGCGTCGGCGGGCAGTCCGGCGCCGCCGACGGCGTCGCGCAGGACGCGCACGAGGGCGGTGTTGGACCGGTACGCCGAGGAGGAGCCGCGCAGCAGGACGGCATTGCCCGACTTCAGGCAGAGGGCGGCGGCGTCGACGGTGACGTTCGGCCGGCCCTCGTAGATGATCCCGACGACGCCGAGCGGTACGCGGACCTGGCGCAGGTCGATGCCGTTGGGCAGCGTGGAGCCGCGCACGACCTCGCCGACGGGGTCGGGCAGCGCGGCCACGTCGCGCACGTCGGAGGCGATGGCGCGGATCCGCTCCGGGGTGAGCGTGAGCCGGTCGATCATGCCCTCGCTGATGCCGGCCTCGCGGGCCCTGGCGACGTCCTCGGCGTTGGCCTCGACGATCTCGCTCGCACGGACCTCCAGCGCGTCGGCGATGGCGAGCAGCGCGTCGTCCTTCTCGGCCCGGGGCAGCGGCGCGAGGCTCGCGGCGGCGGCCTTGGCGCGGTAGGCGGCCTCGGTGACCGGGGACATGGAGTCGTACGGAGAGAGCGTGGTCATGAGGGAAGGGTAGTGCGCCGGGCGGCTCGGTTCATCGTTCGTTCCACAGCGCGAGACACTTCGTGGAACGGGTCAAAACGGGTGGACGCCGACCGGGGACGCCGGCGGCGGCCCGTACCCCTCGGCGACGCGCTGGTGGTAGGTGGCGCGGTCGATGACCTCCAGGCCGACGATCTCCCAGGGCGGCAGCCCGGCGGTCTGCCGGTGCTCGCCCCACAGGCGCAGGGCGACGGCGGCCGCGTCGTGCAGGTCGCGCGCCTCCTCCCAGTAGCGGATCTCCGCGTGGTCGACCGCGTACCGGCTGGTCAGGAAGAAGGGGTGGTCGTGGGCGAGCTGCTCCAGGGCGCGCCGGACCTCCGGGAGCGGGGCCTCCTTGCCGGAGACGCTGAGGGTGACGTGCCACAGGCGTGGGATGTCCACGGGTTCCTCGCCCTCGAACCGGTCCCCGGCCGCGACGCTGGTCAGGGCGCGCTCCTCGCCGGCCGCGCGGGAGCCTGCACCACCGCGGGACGCCTGAGTCCCCGGGCGCACTCGTCTCACGACGGCCTCCTTTGCACAGTGGCGCTGCTGCGGAACAGTTCCCCGAGACAAAGTTGAGCAGGCCGCAAGGGATCGTGTGGCGGTTTTGCGGAACGTCCACCACCGGGGGCGGACCTTTCGGCATATTAGGGGTGCAGGACCACCAGGTCGTCCCTGTGTACGACCTCGCGTTCGTACGCGGGTCCGAGGTCGCGGGCCAGCTCCCGGGTGGAACGGCCGATCAGCCGGGGGATCTCCTTGGCGTCGAAGTTGACGAGACCCCGGGCGACCGCGTGCCCCGTGCCGTCCCGCAGCTCGACCGGGTCGCCGGCGCTGAACTCGCCCTCGACGGAGGCGATACCGGCCGGCAGCAGCGACTTGCGGCGCTCCACGACGGCCTGCACGGCGCCGTCGTCCAGCGTCAGCGCGCCCTGCGGGGTGGAGGCGTGCTGGAGCCACAGCAGCCGGTCGGCGGAGCGCTTGCCGGTGGGATGGAAGAAGGTGCCGGTGTCCTGGCCGCTCAGGGCGTCGGCGGCGTGGATGGCGCTGGTCAGGACGACGGGGACACCGGCGGCGGCCGCGATCCGGGCGGCCTCGACCTTGGTGACCATGCCTCCGGTGCCGACGCCGGCCTTGCCCGCGCTGCCGATCTCGACGTGAGCGAGGTCGGAGGGGTCGCGCACCTCGCCGATGCGGGAGGTGCCGGGCCTGGCGGGGTCACCGTCGTAGACGCCGTCCACGTCGGACAGCAGGACCAGCAGGTCGGCGTGGACGAGGTGGGCGACCAGGGCGGCGAGTCGGTCGTTGTCGCCGAAGCGGATCTCGTCGGTGGCGACCGTGTCGTTCTCGTTGACGATCGGGAAGGCGCCCATCGCGAGGAGCTTGTCGAGGGTGCGCGAGGCGTTGCGGTGGTGCGAGCGGCGGCTCATGTCGTCGGAGGTCAGCAGGACCTGCCCGACGCGGACGCCGTAGCGGGCGAAGGAGGCGGTGTAGCGGGCGACCAGCAGGCCCTGGCCGACGCTGGCGGCGGCCTGCTGACGGGCCAGGTCCTTGGGGCGGCGGCGCAGGCCGAGCGGGGCGAGGCCGGCGGCGATGGCACCCGAGGAGACCAGGACGATCTCGCGCTCGCCGCCGCTGCGGACCTTGGCGAGGACGTCGACCAGCGCGTCCACGCGGTCCGCGTCCAGGCCGCCCGAGGCGGTGGTCAGCGAGGAGGACCCGACTTTGACGACGATCCTGCGGGCCTCGCCCACGGCCTGCCTTGCCCCTGCCACGTCGCCGTCCGTCCCCTCGCGTCGATTCGCTCCCTCACCAGGAAATCTACGGGACGCCCGGGCCGGATGCGGCGGCGGTCCACGCTACGGACGGTGCTGCCCACGTCACGGGAGCACCCGCGCCCTCCTGCGGTCGCGCCGTGGGGCCGGGGAGCCGCTTCACCGCCTCCCCGGCCCCACGGCAGGGAGCCGATGCCCCGCCCCCTCGGCCTCACCCCCGGCGGAGAGCCGATCACCCGACTTCGTCACCCCCACCCCCGGCGGAGAGCCGATCACCCGTCCCCCTCGCTGCCGCCCCCGACGGAGAGCCGCTCACCCGTCCCCCTCGCTGCCACCCACGGCGGAGAGCCGATC